>METE01000020.1:2819-8413 GCA_001771275.1 candidate division Kazan bacterium RIFCSPLOWO2_01_FULL_48_13 | reverse complement strand
CAACACGCCATGCGGCCAGACGAGATCCAGAATGGAGACGCGATCATCGTGATCGAGAGCTCCGGCGTTCATGCCAATGGCCTAACCTTGGCCCGAGCTATCGCCGATAAACTGCCAGATGGCTATCTAACCAAACTACCCGACGGCAGAACATACGGCGAGACATTGCTGGATCCCACCCTTATCTACGTCCGGGCGATCGAAGCCTGTTTCGGCGCTGGAGTGCGTCTTCACTACGGGGTCAATGTGACGGGTCACGGATGGCGTAAGTTTATGCGGGCGCCACAGCCCCACGCCTATGTCATCGAACGGCTGCCGACTCAACTCCCGATCTTCGATTTCCTCCAAGAGCATAGCGGCATTGACGACGAGCAGGCGTACGACACCTTTAACATGGGGGCCGGGTTCGCCCTGTATCTCCCCCGGGAAGACGCCGAAGATGCGATATCCGTCATCAAGAACTTGGGCTTTCGCGCGTTTAACGCGGGACATGTCGAAGCGGCCCAGCAGAAAAGCGTGGCGATCCTCCCCAAAAACATCGAGTACGGAGAGGAGACGCTGGCGATTCGTCAATAACCCATTATGCCTGGCAGTATTATAGCCTGCCAAAACCTCCATCGCACAACAGCTCCTTAGGCAAGAGCTGTTTTTTATACTTTACAAAATCAGCTTCCAGAGGGTAAAATCACCGATAAGGTTAATCCCGTTAGAGATGCCGGGGTAAATAGTAACATCCTGATATAAGTCAATTAACTCAGCTATAATTTGATCAGCACTAACAACAAGCTACGGGAGCGGTGGCGCTCCCTATCTCTAACGGGATAAAATGAATATATGCCCCGTAGAGAAATTTAGGATGGTTATGTTCTACACCTACGTCCTTGAGAGTATCCAATTTGACCAGATTTATGTGGGGTTTACTGAAGACCTGAAGAAACGATTAATAGAACATAACCAGGGGCTCAGCCCGTCCACAAAACCGTATCGACCCTGGAAACTAATTTACTATGAGGCCTGTTTGAACGAAAATGATGCTATGCGGAGAGAAAAGTATCTCAAAACTACCCAGGGTCGTAGATTGCTATATCGACGCCTGAAAGATTACCGATATCACCAGAAACATATATCCTAAATTCTTCTACGGGGTGAAGCGAAAGATCGTGCTATACACCAGTCCGTTGCTACGCAAAAAAAGCGTTAAAGTCGCCCGGGTTGATGCTGCGACCAAAAAGCTGGTCCGTGATATGGTCGACACCATGCGGACGGATTTTGGGGTGGGGCTGTCCGCCCCGCAGATCGGCATATTTAAGCGGGTGATTACCTACGAATACATTAACCCCTCCGGACCGGAGCCCTTGGGCCGGAGGCCGTCTGGTAGCTTAGAAACCTTTCCGAATATTCCCTTACGCGCGCTGATCAATCCGGAGATCGTTCATTTTTCTAAAACCACGGAGGTCGGCGAGGAGGGCTGCCTCTCCTTCCCCAACCTATATGGCGATGTCCGCCGCTCAAAAAAAATTAAAGTTAAGGCGCTGGACATCGAGGGTAAGCACATCGAATTTGAAGCCAAGGGGTTAGAGGCGAGGGTTATCCAACATGAAGTTGATCATCTTGATGGAATTTTGTTTGTGGATAGGCTTGGCAAGGATAAAAGACTTTATACCTACAAATAATCTACAGCGTCATCTCAACTCCACTCACTGTCATCCTGAAAACACCTGACTGCCGTAGGTATATTATAAATAACTTATTCAGGATCCAGGCCTAGATTCCGGATCAAGTCCGGAATGACAAAGAAAAAGATGGGAATGACAGATACTAGATGCTAGATACTAAATACAGAATAGGGTTTATGGGGACACCAGAATTTGCAGTTGCCTCTTTGCAGGCGCTAATTAATGATGGGCGTTATGAAATTAAAATAGTGATTACCCAGCCCGATAAACCAGTTGGTCGAAGCAAGGAGTTAATCCCCAGCCCAGTTAAAAAAACAGCTTTATCAGCCGACTTAAACATATTAACTCCAGTCAAAATCAAGGGAAATACCGAATTATTTGAGCAATTAAAGGTACTGAATTTAGATGTAATTATAGTGGTCGCCTATGGCAAGATTCTACCGCAGGAACTCTTAGATATTCCAAAAAAGGGCATCGTTAATGTGCACGGTTCGATCCTGCCTAAATATCGGGGCGCATCACCCATCGCCGCCGCAATTTTAAATGGTGATGCAAAAACTGGCGTAACCATTATGCAGCTGGAACTCTCTATGGATACTGGCCCAATCATTGGATTTAGTGAAGTTATAAATATGGAGGCTGATGATACCACCGCTTCCCTATCTAAAAAGTTATCGCAAATCGGGGCAGATGCGTTAATAAAATATCTGTCAGATTATTTGGAAGAAAAAATTACACCACAGCTACAAGACGAAACCCAAGCGACAATGGTGAAATTAATTAACAAACAAGACGGCTTAATTAATTGGCAAGAAGAGGCAAAGTTGATCGAAAGAAAAATCAGAGCATATCATCCATGGCCATCAACATTTACTAAATTCGATAATAAATTATTAAAAATATTGCGCGCCGAATTTTTAACAGAAACTGGCGCAGTAGGTAGGGTTTGGCAGACGGCCGATGGCTACCCGGCTGTGTTTGCGAATAATGGTTCGCTTAAATTACTGCAAGTCCAATTAGAGGGTAAAAAATCCACTTCTGGAGCTGATTTTCTAAAGGGTTACCCCTCCCTGCTATCGGGGTTGATATAATTAAGGTGTTAACTTTTACAACAAGGTAATCCAATAAAAGAAAGGAGGAAAGCACATGCCGTATCTTTATCTTTTAATCGGTATTGTCGACCTGATCTTGGTCTTCATTAACCGTGAATGGGGGTGGACCTTAGCCGTTGTGTTAGGTATCATCTATGTTATCTTTGGTCTGTACGAGGTATTTATGCCTCGCAAGTGAAGCTTCGCCCAAGATTAAGCTATCGTCAATAATATAGGTATCGTTATCGGCGAAGCGGAATCCCGCACTTGGAACCATAAATACGAACTGACACAGGTGGTTTCATAGTGCGTGGGTCAGGTACCCAATTTGTTTGATTCTGTATCTGTAGTAAAAAACAAAAACCCGCTTCTTTAACAGGCGGGTTTTTGGTAATAATTTTGAACTGTTCAATTTCGCCTTATCCCCTCATTGGATAAGGAGGGGTTGGGGGGTGGTTTGATTTTAAAATAGCTAACCCCCTCTACCTCCCCCTTATCTAAGGGGGAGAAACTAAGTAAAGGCGGGTTTTTGATAATTCCCCATCTCTCGTCATTCCGACCAACTCATCGTCATTCTGGTAAGTCCGTCAGCTGACGGACGCATCCAGAATCTTATAATTATCACAAGATTCCGGAGTCGTTTCACTCCCCAGAATGACGGTCTGACTGTCTCCTCGTACTGTCATCCTGGACCGACTGGCCAAAGGCCAAGTTCGGATTCAGGATCCAGGCCTGGATTCCCGATGTCGAGTTGCCTACGGCACTCGGCTCGGGAATGACAAAGGTTGACGCCCCCTTAGGGCCTGATAAGATGGGGGGCAGCCAGCTCGGCTAGCTTAAGGAGGGATGTAAGATGCGCTCTTTGATTTTGTTTGTCTGTTTGATGTTGACACTGTCCCTCGCCCATCCGGCGATGGGGCAGGATGAGGGAGACACCTTGCCCGGTGTAGATATCCCCGATGGGTATGTGTTAATAGTCAGCCTGTTCCGGACCACAGTATCGGGCCGGATGGGGGTTACTATCTACACCCTTGGGGTTGTTAGGGATGAATACAGCAACACCATTCTCTCGGCCCAGCGCGCGCTAATAGCGAGCGAGAGCAATCAGCTCGTTTCAGCTTATCAGATCATCGTGTTTACTGCTGAACACGAAGTGCTCTCGAGCGATAATCTCGAACAAGATTCCCGGCACTATTCTAAGTCCAAAGGAATCACGATTTCCATCAGCGATGAGCCACTATTGCCGATCGACCCTCAACCACCCGAGATAGTTTACGACTACCAGCCGGCGCCCGACGATGTTTTTGATGGAATACTGCTGATGTCGGGTGGAAATTCAATCGAATCTGAGCCGTTATCCATCCAGTCGGTAGAATTTACTCTGCTTCCCCTCGACAAAACGACTAATTACCATCCGGTATACATAAGCAGTCCTTTGCCACCACAGGAGATTTATAACGGATTCGCGCTGAAAGATGGGAAGATCGTTGGCCTAATCCTGATGTATAGAGACGACACTATGTATTACAAAGATGGCATTCTATTTTTTGTGCCAATTGATTCTGTATTATGCGGCCTCGGAGGCCCCCAATAGGGGGCTTTTTTATCGCAAAAAATAGATGGCGACGCTAATGATAATAAGTTGTGGCAGTAGGCCTATCCCCCAACCTTGTTCGCCCCACGCATATTGAAGTATCTCGGTATGCCAACTATGCATCTGTTTGATGATCGGCCACTGCCAAAACTGGTTATAAAAAACACCGGGGAGAGCTAAGACATCGGGGAGCATCGCTAAAGCGCCAATTCCAAAATAGTAGCCCCAATGCGCATCAGGCACTAACCAGTAGAATAATCCGAGCGAGATAATGCCATCCGTTATTGTTAGCAGAATATTACGCCAAGTCAGATATTGTTTATCAAAATAATCTCGATGCGGGATAGCATCTAAAATGTAGTGAGAAGTTATAGCCGCTAAAGCTGCGGGGGCTACTTCTGGCACCTGCGAGGCGATGACCACCCCAGTTAAGAAATGTGGGGTGATTAGCATAACTATTTAAGAGTCGGCAAGGCGTGGCTGATCACTTCGTTAAGCCGAGCAAAGAAACCGCCGACCACCGGTATCACCCCCAACCAGCCTAAAATAGCGCCCGTCAGCGCCAATACCAAGGCCAATCCAACGGTCGCCCCCAGCGCAGTAAACAGGCCGGCCACAAACGAACGGGCGATTAATGTGCTCCAGCTGTTGTAATATCTTTCGATGGCTTGAGCAAAAGCTCCTAATGCCAAATCTTTATTAACGAGTTTCGATTTTATTTTCATATAAACATTATACCCCGAAGTAGAAATTGGCGGGACTTTGTCCGTATAACTAATACGCCAATTTCACTACGGGGCGCCGCCCCCTACTCGCACTATCGGAGAATAAAGTTGTTTTACGGGACCCATAGAACCAATTGCGTCAGCCAATAGCACAACTACCGAATGGCGCGGGTTTTGTTTATTGCTCACCTTGTCATCTTCTAACCCTCTCTTTTCGTCATTCTGGGGATTCTGCTGGACAGCAGAAGACTCCAGAATCTTATAATAAGGATTCCGGATGCGCCCTGCTGGGCTTACCAGAATGACGGTAAAAAAGATGGCCATGTCCGCCGACGGACTCCTCGCAATGACAAAAATAGATTCCTGCCTTCGCGGGGATGACGAGTGAGGTTAGGCGGTAACTATCGGCAGAACTTTATTCATTTCCCACAGCGAATAGTTGACATTGCCGACCCAATGCTCGTAGGGCCGAACGTATTTCCAGCTATACCCCATCTCGCGAGCCTTC
>METE01000020.1:0-2757 GCA_001771275.1 candidate division Kazan bacterium RIFCSPLOWO2_01_FULL_48_13 | reverse complement strand
CATCATATTTATATAACAGGTTAGAGGTGTATTTAATCGACTCCTCCCACGAAGCAAAATCGCGGGTGCCGTTGTACTTCGGACTACCGACCTGAAAATCTTTTATCCCCCACGCATTAAAGGTGCCGGCCATATTTTTTCCGTAACCAGATTCGGCGCAAGACAGCGCCACTATCATTCGCCAGTTATTGTATTTTAAGAGCTCGGCCGCCGGCAAAGGGCTACCTTTCTCTTCCAAAAACTGCTCTAACGGCGCTAACCTGGGGTCCACTGGAAGGACCGGGGCCAAAGCGGCGTTGGAGAGGAAAACCGTCATTACTATGCCCCCCAACAGCTGGAAAACATTCATTTACCCAACCCCTTTCTCCACCCAAAATCGCTCCCTGGGAGCGACCCACTAAGATACCAAAAAACCGCCCCCCAGTCAATCCTCATCATCCTAAGTTTTTTCGTCATTCTGGGGAAGCCGATTTCTATCGGCCGACTCCAGAATCTTAAGATCCTGGACCCCAGCAGTCGCCCTGCATTCGCGGGGCTCGCAGGGCGGGCAAGTTAGGATGACGGCTGGCGGAGACAAAAATAGATTCCTGCCGGAGTTTATCCTGAGCGGAGTCGAATGGGCAGGAATGACAGAAAGGGTTCAGGATGACAACTGATTTTTTATTGGTGGACGATACCGGATTCGAACCGGTGGCCTCTACAATGCGAATGTAGCGCTCTACCGACTGAGCTAATCGCCCTTAAACTATTCTATATTCTATCGTAAATCGGCCGATTTTAACGCTATCCCCTTCTTTGGCCCCGATCTTTTTAAGTTCGGCCTGTACTCCCATCCGTTTAAGAATTTTATACAATCTGCCCAAGGCCTGCTCATTGCGCAAGTCGGTCTTGATAAGCATCCGCTCGATCTTATCGCCTTTTACTACCCAGCCACCACCCCGGCGCTTGCCCACCTCGTACCGCTCGTTGGGAATGTCGGCGATAGTATAAGTGGGGATGGCCGCCGATGCCTTTGGTACTGATCGAAGCGCATTCAGCACATCGTAGAGCAACGGCTCCAGCCCCAAGTGGGTAATGGCCGAGATCCGCTGGACCGGGTAGGAACCGAATTTTAATTTACGCAGTTCCACCAAGCTTTTGTGGGTCAGCATATCGGTTTTATTGATCGCAATCACCTGCGGCTCGGCCGCCAATGCCTGATTGTATTTTTTTAATTCGACATTAATATCTTTAAAGTCTTTTTTAATATCACCGTGAGTGGCATCCAGCACATGAATAATTACTTTGGTGCGTTCGATATGCTTAAGAAAATCAATTCCCAGACCCTTGCCCAGATGAGCGCCTTCAATTAGACCGGGAATATCGGCGGCCATAAACCGCTTGCCCTTAAAATCGACTATGCCCAAATTAGGAACGAGTGTAGTAAAAGCATAGTCGGCGATCTTCGGCTGCGCCTTACTAATCACCGACAGCAGAGTGGACTTACCAGCATTAGGCAGACCAATAATACCTACTTCGGCGATCATCTTTAGGCGCAGAACTACTTCGCGCTCCTCGCCCGGTTCGCCCAGCTCAGCAAATTTGGGGGTCTGAAACGAAGCCCGGGCAAAATGCGAATTGCCCAGTCCTCCGCTGCCACCTTTGGCCAACACAAATTGACCGCCCGAACGGTCTAAATCAGCTAAGACCAACTCAACTGGCTTGCCTCGCTTGGGGGTACTAACTACCACCACCTGGGTACCCACCGGCACCTTGATGGTTAGATCTTTCCCGGCCTTGCCAGCCTTCTTTTGCGGACCGCCGCCAATGCCGTTTTCCGCCCGAAGATTTTTATCCCGCAAAAAAGAGATCAGGCTGGTTTCGTTATGATCAGCCAATAAAATAATGCTGCCCCCGTGTCCGCCATCGCCACCATCGGGACCGCCTTTGGAGATATAGCGCTCACGCCGAAATGAGACCAGGCCATCGCCGCCGTTGCCTGCTTTAGCATGAATTTTTACTTCATCCGCAAACCCCGTAGAAGAATTTCGAATCATTTCACCCATAACCCATGTTTATTAGCCGTAAAAACCCCAGCAACATCATATCCCACCACAACGCTCCCATAGTTCCATGATGGCATGCCATCATTTCGAAATTTCTCTACGGGGGAAAGCCATAATATTTATATTATACGGTGAATACCCAATTCTTACCCCGTCATTCTGACTTGTCTGCCCTGCGAGCCCCGCGGATGCTGGGGCCCCATAATCTTTCCGTTTCGTCATTCTGGCTTGACCAGAATCTTTACAACATCCCTTCTTAATTTAATTGTTACTTTCCGCTTGAGGAAAGTAACCAAAGTCGCTCGCCAGTCGTCGGGGCTATTCAATGGCTAAATCTTCTGGGCGTTCTCGGAGGTATAACCTCCTTCACCCCCTAAAAGATTTAGCTCATTTCAGTACACCCCTCCTCCAATGGCGGGAGGAATAAAGCGCAATTGGCTCCATGGGTCCCAAAAAACGGGCTCGGATTCCGATGGCGAATGAGAATAAGCAGAAATGTATTAATATAAAGTGGATAAAAAAGACCCCCCGAATGGTCGGGGGGTACAAGGCCAACCCAGAAGTAGAAATGGGTGGGATTTCATCCGACCCATTTGGCAACACCCATTTCACTACTGGGCGCCGCCCAAAGCCTGCCCCGTAGTGAATTCTGTGTTAACAGAATTCTACTACTGGGGGGTAAGTTACTTTTTCTTGAACCAGCGCTTCTTGG
>METE01000019.1:5780-6473 GCA_001771275.1 candidate division Kazan bacterium RIFCSPLOWO2_01_FULL_48_13 | reverse complement strand
TAGTTTACACTGTGGATGCTTCTAATAATATAGTGGTTGAGGATAATATAAAAGTTATGGTTCCGTCGGGCGACAGTTGGACCCCAGGAGCAACCGTCACTACTGATCCATCAGCCTCGGCAGCCGCGGTTGATGGTGATATTTCAGTGGCCGGGACTATGACAGTGGCTGCGAACGCGGTTTCCGTGGGCGGTGATTTTGCCGCAACAGGCACCTATAGTTACACTGCTGGTAGCCAAACTACAACCTTTGCGGCTACGGCTACTGGTCACACCATTGATGACGGCACAAATAATTTTGATTCAGTCATTTTCAGTGGTTCCAGTGGGGGTTGGTCATTCTCTAATGCCGTGATCTTAGGCGGTGCTCTGACCATGACCGCGGGTACGCTTTCTGGCACCGCCGATTTAACTGTCACGACGGACGTCATTGGCACTGCTGGACTGATTACTTTAACTGGCGGGACCTTTGAACAGCGGATTGGCAACGCATCTAGAGATTTTGGCCCGACCACTGCCAACACCGATTGGACTTTTAATAACCTGACCTTTACCCGTTTCGCCGACACCCTAACCATCACCAAGCAGAGCTGCGCAACTTGCGATGTGACCATAACCGGCACGCTTTTGGTTTCTAAAACAGCGGATGGGCCAGGAATTACCCTCAACGCCGGTGATGCGACTTGGACTTTAT
>METE01000019.1:499-5749 GCA_001771275.1 candidate division Kazan bacterium RIFCSPLOWO2_01_FULL_48_13 | reverse complement strand
TGATCAAGGACCAGGCACTCTGATTGCTGCCTCGTCCACATTTGTCTACAGCGGCGATAATGATGGTGGAGATGTGACCATAGAAAACGCGACTTTTAACAATCTGACACTCGGCGGCGGCGTGGTTGAAAACTATACGCCGGCTAACCCCATAACAGTTTCGGGGAATCTGGTATTAAATTCTAACGCCACTTTAATTGGGACTCACAACGTGAGTGTTAATGGTGGCGGAGTCACCGGGGATGGCGCTGTTAATCTCACCGGAGGCATATTCAAAGTTGATGGCGCTGGCAGTTTTGGTGGGGCCACAGCCTGGACTTTTAATAATTTGCAGTTTGGGGATGGGACCGGGTCGACCACCACCACAGCATCCGGCGGTGGTGCGATCAATGTCAGCAACATCATGACTGTGAAAGCCAACCAGACCTTAAGCGCCGGAGCCCGAACATGGAACTTAAACGGCGCGCCTACCGGAGGAGTAATTGACTTTGTGCAAGATGGTTCTAACGGCACAGCTTCCGGTACCTCAACCGCCGTGACCCTAAACGTGACGTCTGGAAATTTGCTGGTCGCCATTGTCACGACCAATCAAGATATTACGCCCACGGTATCCGACACCCAGGGCAACACTTATCAGTTGGATTTTTTGGGCCAGAACTTTGACACCAGAGAAAGATCGGTTTATTCAACCATTGCCGGTTCAACCGGTTCCAATACCATCACCTTATCGCACGGCTCCGCGCAGCGGTTAGGTTTGATTGTCAAAGAGTTTAGCGGGGTGGCCACTGCCTCAAGAGTGGATCAAGCAGTTGACGTCACCGGCGGACCAGGAACCGCAGCTTCCAGCGGAAACATCACCACCACTGTCGCGAGTGATTTATTAGTTGGCTTTGTCGGAACTTCCGGAACTCCAGGAGCGTCTCTCGGCGTGGGTTACGCTAACGTCGAAGAAAATGCTAACGGCCGGCTTGCTGGCGAGGACAAAGTAGTTGTCGGGACAGTGACGGATGATGCTGACTTTACCATAACCAGTCAGACCTGGGTGGCCGGAGTTGTCTCCTATAAGCCAATCGCTTCCACCAGTCCGTTCGTTGTGGAAACAGGGGGCGTCTTTACCGCCTCCTCCTCTACGGTGGTTTTCAAAGGCAATGGCGACATTACTGTGGCGAACGTCAATTATAACGATTTAACCTTCAGTCCATTACAAACTGTTTCAGGAAAAAGCTATAACATTGGCACTGGGGCTTTTGCCGTGGGCGGCAACTGGAACATCAACCCTGACGCCGCTTCAGGGCTTAACTTAAGTGTGATCTTAAACGGAGCAACTACGGTGACCGGAACTTTGACTATTCAGCGCACTAATTCCGCGACCTCCTCACTTAGCACCAATGGCTCTCATCATGCTCTAAACGCGGCGGCGATTAATATCGCCACGGGCGGCAGTCTGACCGCCAATAATTCCACCGTGACTTTAACCGGCACGGGTAATGCGTTTACGGCGGCCGGCACATTTAACATCGGCAATTCCACCGTGGTTTATAACCACACCACTTCGGCCAATATTGAAAATACAACTTATTATCATTTGTCGTTGACCCCAGCATCAGGCAATCCAACCTATACTCCTGATGTCGGCACGATTCGCGTGGACGGCAACATGGTCATTGGTGGCGGCACAACCATGGTCTTTAATATGAATACGAATGATCCACTGTTGGATTTGCGTGGGAATTTAACCTTGGCCAATAACGCAACATTTACCAAGAGCGCGAATACCACAACCACCGTGCAATTCCGCAAAGGAGCCGCGGGCCAAGTTTATACAAACAGCGGGACAATTCAGGATATTGGCGCTGTTCAGATCTCTGTCAATGGCGGGGATACCACTCTGGCGCCGGCCACAGCCATGACTGTTTCTTATTTGGCGATTGACGATTCCCAAACTTTTTCTTCTGCCAACACTTTACAACTAACCGGCGCAGGGACCGGATCCAGCAGACCACTAAGAATTGGTTCAGGCAGTACTTTTAGTGCTACCGGTGCCGTGATCTATGACATTGCGGGTACGGCGGAAGTAGAAAATACGACTTATCCTAACAACCTAACGCTACGCTCGACCGCAGGAACTGGTACTTTGATATTAGGCACAGCCAGTTCGCAAACGATAAACGTCACTGGCCGATTACAGATGTCCGGCACAGGAAACGTCATCATTGATGCCGCCACTTATAGTCCGGCCATTAATGTTGATTGGCATATAAACTTGTATTCCGGCACCACCTTTACTAAAGGATCAGGAACACTCACTATAAAAAATCAGGGCGGTAGCACCAGTATCCAAGATGATAATGCCACCAAGCAGGACTTGGGAATTGTCAGAATTTCCGAACTTAATCCAGGTTCGCCGACAACCATCGATATGGCCAGTGACATCAAGTTAACCTCTCTCGAAATTGATAATGGCGAAACTTGGCCGGTCGCGGCAAGCACGACTCTTACTTTTACCTCCAATGGCGCGGCCCTCGTCAATAACGGGACCTTTGATGCTTCTGCGGGTACAGTGGCGTTTGTCCCGGCAAGTACAGGTACCATAACTTTCCCAGCGCAAAGTTATAATAATTTAACTTTCAATGGTTCCGGTTCTACTTTCCGGCCGCCAAGCGGCACTCTAAACATTGGCGGGACTTTAACCGTCACTGCTGGGACTTTTGATCTGAATACGAATGATCCGACAACCTCGGTCACTGGCAATATCACCAACGCCGGAACCTTTGATGCCTCTTCGGCCAATCCTCTGACTTTCTCCGGGAATTTCACAAACAACGGCACGTTTAATGCCAATGGCGGCACAGTCATTGCTACCCCATCCGGAGCCACGACAACCATTGATGGCTCAACGGCCACGACCAATTTCTACAGCTTGACCATGAACCAGGCGACCAAAGCCTTGAAATTTAAAGCGACTAACACCTACGGCTTTGCCGGGACCTTAACTTTGAATGGCACACAAGCCCAATTTATGGATTTAAGCTCCGACACTGCCAGCAGTCAGTGGTTGATCAATCTTTCGGGAACAGCCTCCATAACTTATTTGCGCATTAAAGATTCCGGTTGCAACGGCGGTTCCCTAAGCGTCACAGTTGGTGAAAGTTCTGTGAACAACGGCAACAATGGTACTTGTTGGAGTCTGGTATCTCGGGGTGCAGGCACTCCGGGTGCCGGTGATACATCTGGCGGCGGCAGTGGTCAAACCGGCGGCGGAGCGGGAGGAGCTGCGGATATTACTACCAACTTAGTCGGCCACTGGAAGTTTGATGAAGCATCAGGGACTACTACTGTTGATTCATCCGGGAATGGGAATACAGGAACTCTGACTGGTGGCCCAACCTGGACTGCCGGCAAGGTCAATAGCGTGGGAATTAGCTTTGACGGATCAGATGATTACGTGGGCGCTGGTTCTGCTGCTTCGCTTGATAACATCCAAAGTCAGGGCGGCGGCGGGATGACAGTGGCGTTCTGGGTTAACGTTGCTTCCAACACCACTAAACCTTTGGTAGCTAAGTCGGGGGCCAATGGCACTTGGAAAATTAACAAAAGTTCCGCTACCAGTCCCGCACGGTTAGCCTTTTATAAAGATAGTACTGGCGCGAATGACCTAAATGTCAGCTGGAATAGCGTGCTCCCCACAAACACATGGATACATGTAGTGGTGACTTGGGATGGCACTGTGGTTCAGGGTGGAGCGAATGCCTATATCAATGGCGTACTAGAGGGCCGAGATTTTTCAACGGATGGGACTGATATCATTTCTGATGGAGACAATAACCTAACAATTGGTGGGGATAATTCTGGCAGTGGCTCATCTGATGCAAGTATGGATGATGTCCGTATCTACAGTCGAGTCCTTTCATCTACAGACATCGCAGAGTTATATAAATATAGAGATGATGGTGGTTCTGGGGGTGGCACTGGCCAAACCGGTGGTGGTGCCGCGCCTCCTGGCGGCGGAGCACCATAATTTGCTATTGTTTTAATCTTGTTGTATATTGTGGATAGATATAAATTAATTGAAAATTATGAGAAACAATAATTTAGGAGACGGAGGCGCGGATCCGAAGCCAATGCCGCAGCCAGACCAGCCAACTATATCCAGCACCACGACCAAGGCAGGGTTAATTGTAGCCGCATTGGTGGTGATTGGAGGCGCGGCTTGGTATTTTGGGGGAAGTGATTTGGTTAATAAGTCAGGCGGCGAGGTTTTAGGAGTCAGTTCGGGTTACCAGGCGGTATTTTTGGTCAACGGTCAGGTGTACTTTGGGAAACTGGAAGCTGCCACTGACGACGCTTTGGTCTTACGTGATATTTATTATTTGAAAGTCACCCAGGCGCTGCAACCAGCCAATGACGATGAAACCGCCACTCAACAGCCAAATATTCAACTGGTGAAACTTGGATCAGAACTTCATGGACCACAAGATGAAATGTACTTGGAGCAAGACAAGGTCTTATTTTGGGAGAACATGAAGGATGACTCCAAAGTTGTCGAAGCCATAAAGAAGTATCAGGAAACGAAGTAATAGAATCTAGAAAATAGAAAACAGAATCTAGGAAAAAAGAACAATAACTCTGCGCAAGCAGAGTTATTGTGTTATAATATAAACAAACATGACAGGGTTAGAAACAAAAAAATTACTGACCATGTTTGCCATTTTAGGCTTGACTTTGTTTAGTCAGTCGGTTTTGGCCACGGACTATTCATCTACTAATTTTAAGGTCAAGGATCCAGTGATTGACCAGGGACAAACATCGGCCTCGTCTCTTAATTTCGGTTTAGGCCAATCGGTCGGCCAAACCGCCATTGGCAAATCCACCTCCACCAATTTTCAGCTTTGGAGCGGGTTTCAATATTATTTTAACCAAGCCGCCGCCAACCCCGTCGGCGGCAGTGGTGGGGGAGGCGGCGGACCAGGGACCTCCTTAAATATCTTAGGCCAAGCCTATCCTTCCGCCACCGTGATTTTAGTTTATGACGCCTTGGGCATCACCACGACTGTAGCCGACAGCAGTGGCGCGTTTCGAATCTCAATGCTTTATTTACCCGCCGGTGATTACGTCTTTATTTTGTACGCGCTTGATCAAGACGGTAACCGATCAGCCAGTTTAACCTTCACCGGAACTTTAGCTCGAGGGGTGGCACTGACCAAATCTGATCTCTTAGTCAGTCCGACGATTACCACAGACTACGCGATT
>METE01000019.1:0-398 GCA_001771275.1 candidate division Kazan bacterium RIFCSPLOWO2_01_FULL_48_13 | reverse complement strand
AACACCAGTAGTTTACCGCTTAGTCCATACGAAACTTACGCCGCCGCCACCTTTCAAGGCGCTCCAAGTCCCAACAGTCTAAAAACTTTATTCAGCGTGGGCGACAGGTCTGTCATTCGGGAAAAGCAGCCTTGCGTCCTTTCTGACTTAAACTGCGATGGACGAGTAAACTTAATAGATTTTTCAATTTTGCTTTATTTTTGGGAAGGAGCTGGAGACTTGCGACTCAATCCGCGAGCAGACATTGACGGGTCCGGCGCCGTTGATTTAGTTGATTTTTCTATCCTGCTCTATAATTGGACAGGGTGATTGTAATCAACGCGCGAAATTACGCGAACAGGAACTAAAATACGCTAAAAGAAATGTCACTAAGTAACGCTAAAGAAAAAAATATTGTT
>METE01000018.1:4244-4993 GCA_001771275.1 candidate division Kazan bacterium RIFCSPLOWO2_01_FULL_48_13 | reverse complement strand
CTGGCCGATTTTGTGATCAGTGACGACTTTTCCCTCGACACTATCCAATCGGTTTTTCTCAGGTCCCAGCTACCAGCGGCCATCTTGGCAGAGTTTAATACTATGCATTTTGTGTTTATTAATTCTTACCGCCGTAAGTATTTTGAATCGTTTGACCACAAGTTTAGGTTGACTATTGATTCGCGTTTAAAGTTCTACCGACTGTCGAATAGGCGGGGGAGGGGGTTGTCGGTATATGGCGGTCGATCAGGTTTGGTGGTCGAACTTAAATACAGCAGTGAGCACTCTGATTTGGCTGATCAGATTGCTGGTCAGCTGCCCTTTCGGATTACCAAAAATTCGAAGTATGTGGCTGGCGTAGAAGCGTTATATGCCTGACTGGGGATAACTTAACGATCGACTCATCGCGATTGGAGTTGATCGCTAAATAATGCTCTAAACATAGCTACATTTTTTTCAACAGTGTGATGGGCAAAGAAAGTGCGTTGAGCGTTGACCATCAGTTGGTGGGCGTGAGCGGGATCGGCCAATAACCGGCGGATAGCTGCCTGAAGATCGGCGATATTCTCCCGATCAACTATCTCGGCGAAGTTATTCTCTTTGGCATATCTTACCAGATAAGAATTACTGGGCGCATGAACTAATATTGGTCGTCCAGCAATCAGATAATCGGTCATCTTCCTGGGGATAGCGGTCTCTATGATATCGGGATACTTAGTGTGCCAAGCGAGTGGCAGAAACAAGATATC
>METE01000018.1:0-4225 GCA_001771275.1 candidate division Kazan bacterium RIFCSPLOWO2_01_FULL_48_13 | reverse complement strand
CATCTCCGACGGGGGAGCCACTGCCAATGTCAGCTTGGGGCTATCAATCCCCAATGATTTGATGTACTTGGGCGGGTGCGGGGCATATATCGTCAAACGGATATCCAAATCGTTCATCCTCTCGATCGCCTTGATGAGATTCTTTAGGCTTCCGATTTGGGGCCAGTAAATCCTCCCCGTGAACATAATCGTATAGGGCGATTTCGGATCATATGGGCTCTGGTGTTCGATATAGGGAGCGGACTCAGTTGAGTTGTAAATGATCCTAATCTTGGAGGTTATTTCCGGACCATAGCGACGGATATAAAAATCTTTAGTGCCCTGATTATTAACCATAACTATGGTAGCCGCGGAGATCAATCTTGGTTCAAAGATGCGAGCTAATAAGTTGCCACCAGGATAGAAAAAATAGTTCCCCTGATACACATCAAACATAATCACATGGAATGGCAGTTTGGTCTGTCTGTGCAGCAGGTAAGTGCCGATCAGCGCTGGTCCATAATCGGACACTGCTACCATCAACTCAATTGCTCTCTCCCTGATCGCTCGACGGCCACGGCGTACTATAGTGAGAACCTGTCCGATGGCTACTGGAACACCGGTTATAGCTGCTACCCAAGGCAGTCGTCTGATGGCAGTTTTTAGCCGGGCAGCCAGGTCGCGGCCGATCCCCCCACCTTGCCGGCTGCCACCTGGGGTTCGAGATGTTGCTTTAGTGGCCTTCGGGTTATCATAGAAGATGTATCCTCCAGGAAGCCAGCTGCCATTTTGAGCTGAGATATTATCTATATGATAAAAGCTGGTTAGAATACAATAGATATCCGGCGGCAAGTCCTTAATTAAGGTATATAACACCTGTGGCCCTCCCCCAATGGCGGGTGGGGCATAAGAGGTCACGAACATAGTTCTTTTTAGAGTGGTCGATTCCATCTATGAAGCAGACAATACTCTTTATTACTAACACCTTAATGGTCGGTGGGGTAGAACGACTGATTCTTGATATTATCACTCATCTTGATCGTAACCAATGGGAACCACGGGTAGTTACTGTGCTAGGAGGTGGACCACTACTGCCGGATTTTCAGCGCCTGGGAATCCCAATCGAATTTGTTGGCCCGCGGCGGTACATCACCGGATCGGGCCTATACCGATTATACTGGCTGGTTAGCTTGCCAGCTATCTTAAGTCGGCTCACTCGGGTGCTCAAACGGCACGGCTCTTCGGTGGTAGTTACTTCGCTCTACCATGCCGATATCGTGGGGATGTTGGCTGCCGCCTCACTCAAGGTACCCCAGCGTATAGTTATTCATCACGATGTTGAAAAATTGCCTTGGTTTATCGCTTGGGCCAAGCGGAGCCTGGCTCTCCCGCGCGCCACACGGGTAGTGGCCAATTCGCAAGCGGTCGGATATTTTTTGCAAAATTACTTTAAAGTACCGGCCGAAAAGTTGGTTATCATTCCCAATGGCATTGATACTGATCGTTTTGCCAAGGGCGGTAAATTGATGAACGGAACAGCTTTAGTGATCGGCATGATCGGTCGGTTGGAGCCGATCAAAGGCCCGGCCAATTTTGTGGAGGCCCTCTCTGTCTTAAAAGATCGTCTAGGTGACCAAACTCCTCCTGCCCTACTGGCCGGCGGTGGTAGTCTGCAGAGTCAGTTACAAACCGTGGCGCGAACTAGCGAGTTGGACCTGCAATTCTTGGGCGAGGTGGCGGATGTCGTGCCTGCCCTACAAGCGATCGATATCTTAGTGATACCTTCATTGGCCGAGGGCTTCGGCTTGGTGGTTCTAGAGGGGCTGGTCGCCCGTAAACTGATAGTTGCTGCTGACCTGTCTGCCATCAAAGAGCTGATCACTGATGGAGAAAATGGGCTACTCTTTCCGGCAGGGGATTCTTTGGCGTTGGCCAACCAGCTGCAACGCCTACTATCCGATCCGTTATTGCGGCAACGGCTCATCGATGGGGTAGTGCAGTGGTCTACCCAAAAATCTGCCGACTACGATATTCATCACATAGTCGGACAGTATCAGGAACTGTGGCGCTGAGCAAGCAGTCGATTAATCCAGTTTTTAACGGTATACGGCGTATGGGTTCTAAACCAACGGTAGATCAATTTGGTTATCAGCCGACTATCACGCTGGCTGAGAGTTATGATTCGATGCGCTAGGTCGGTTTGAAGTTGCTGGGCGATGGCGCTAAAGTTCGGCGCAGATTGATTAGCAGCAATCAGCTTCTGGTTGGCTTCACTTAGCAGTAAGATGACCTGACTAACGGTGTCGATTGAGAGGGCAGCTGCCGGGTTCGCCCAAGCGCGGATATAGGTGGTGGCGAGATTTTTGGGCAGCTCTCGGCCCAGTATTTTTTGTAGTAGTTGGAGCCGGATTTCAGCACTGCGTTGCTGCTGGAGCGATGATTTCTGGTACGATATCGAACCAACTCTCCAACGGCGGATACACAGCGGCTCTGACAAATTAGCAAATCTAGTTATTAGAATCATTCGACTCCACAGTTCGGTATCTTCCACATGGATGTAGTCGGGGTTATAGTTGCCAGCCTGGAGCACCACCGACCTTCTCATCATGACGGTGGGATGCATTACCGTGGATTCGAATAGCGAGCTCCACTCAATTAAGGCATGGTCAGTAGGGGGAGATATAATGGCTAATAGTTGTCCAGCACTGTTCACCTGTCGCATGGCAGTGCCCAGCACACCTACTTCGGGATGGGTATCGAAAAAAACTACCTGTTTAGCAAATCGTTCAGGCAAACTGATATCATCGGCATCCATGCGAGCAATTAACTCTCCGCGGGCCCGCTCCACCCCCTCTCGTAGTGCAGTGACTAGCCCGACATTGGTTGGGTGGTTGATTCGAACTATCCGCGGATCACTAAAAGAGGCGATAATGGCCGGGGTTCGGTCAGTAGAGCCATCATCGATTAGGATCAACTCAAAATCAGTGAATGTCTGGCCGAGGATGCTGTTCATCGCCTCCTCGACATAAGACCCGCCGTTGTAAACCGACATAACTACGGAAACTTTGGGGAGCCGCTGAAGGGGGATAGCCGGATTGTCTACGATCTGACTCATGCTAAGTTAGCTTCTGCTGGATAAATTTTTTCATAAATTCGATATAGGCTTGAGAAGAGGCCGACATAGGAATATCGATTTGATAGATGGATATGCCGGCTAATCCACTCTCGAGTACTTGTTTTTGTTGGTTCAAAAAAGTCGTGACGTCCCGCCCGCTGGCAATGGCTAAACTCTCCCAGTAGACCCAGCTATAACGGAATTCGATCCCCAGAACAGCAGCGATTATGGTGGCTAGTTGCGCGGAAGTTAGACTACTGACCCGGAAATCGTTTCCGCTATGTCGTCTCAAAAAGACGGCTGCGATTAGTTTAACCTGGTTCCCAATCTTCTCTGCTTTCACCAGCTGTTCTACCGGCACCTTGGCATAATCCTGATGCCAGATCGGGGTAGCCGATAACTTGATCCAACCAATTATCACTGCAATAAGTTTGCTCAAGCCCCGCCGAACGTAGTAACGAAGGCGTCCATCCGGGATGATGTTAGTAAATGCATTTAGCCACTGTCGGCCAATCAAATATTGATGGTAGATGGTTCTCTTCAACTCTGGCATTATCTCTAAGTGGTATGGATAAACCGACAAGTCGCTGGGATAGGCCAACATTACGCCTGATCGATCCATCATCACAAAGTCGTCTCCAAAAAAGGAAAAGCCAGGTAGGTCTTTGAGTTGAGACACTAGTGTAGTTTTGCCCACCCCCCCGGCTGCGGGGAAGATAATACCACGTCCATTGAGGCTAATGCCTGCGGCATGCACTAAACTAACCCCTTGGGGTACCAGTAGGAGTTGAGCGTAAAGATTGGTAGCCCGATTGGCGTAAGTGGTATATTCGGTCAAACGCTCGCCGTCAAAAGTTATGGCGTAGTGTTCAGTGGGAAAGTGAACTCCCCCGGCGAAACCGTATCCATTACCCAGCTTAAAATTATCGGCTGGTGGTTCAAACTCGGAATATTCTCTAACCAAATAGTTGGGCTGGGGCAGGGGGATCTCAGACCTCTCGCGACGCCAATAGTGTTCGTAGTTGGTTGCCAAATCGAGGCGATTTTGCCTGAGGTGCACTCGGAGCTTATTGTGTAGATCGTAGTAGTAGTCCATCAGCCTGATAGTAGTCAAAATCCGCTCCCAAAGCC
>METE01000017.1:3177-7740 GCA_001771275.1 candidate division Kazan bacterium RIFCSPLOWO2_01_FULL_48_13 | reverse complement strand
TACTCACAACCCACAACTTATTACGCAAACATGATTGTAGTTAATTTCAAGACGTATAGGGAAGCGACGGGGTTTGCCGCTGTCCGGCTGGCGCAGATTTGCCGGAGAGTGCAGGAGGAGACGAAGTGCCGGATTGTAGCAGTGCCGCAGGTGGCGGATTTACGCAATTGCGTGGAAACCGGGGCGGAATGCTGGGTGCAGCACGTAGATACTGTGGAACAAGGTAAAAAAACGGGGTGGATAACTGTAGAAGGTGTGGAAGAAGCTGGGGCGAGGGGAACGCTTCTCAATCATTCGGAGCATAAGTTGGGGAATGAGCTGGTTAAAAGTATCGCCGACCAAACCAGAGGAATGGCGTTTGAACTGTGTATCTGCGCGGCGGATGAGAATGAAGCGGCGGAATTGGATAAACTGGAGCCGAACTATATTGCTTACGAACCGCCGGAATTAATAGGGAGTAGGGATAAGTCGGTGAGTAGTGAGAAACCAGAAATAATTAAGCGTCTAGTGACTAGCGTTCAGAACCCAGTATTAATTGGGGCGGGGGTGCATAGTCCGGGGGATGTAAAAGTCGGGTTAAAATTTGGAGCAAAAGGAGTGCTGCTGGCGACGGATGTGGTGTTGGCAGAAGATCCCGAATATCGATTGCGCAAACTTGCTGAAGCATTTAAATAACTCACCCCTAACCCCTCTCTTTAATTAAAGAGAGGGGAACGGAAGAGGTGAGTTATAATCGGATTATGGATAAAGTGGTTTTTATTACGGGGGCGAGCAGGGGAATAGGGGCGGCGACTGTTAAAAAATTCGCTGATAATGGTTGGAAAGTGGCGGGTTTCTATCAAAAAAATAAAATAGAAAATTCTAATAATCAAAATTATTACCAATTGGATGTAGCGGAGCCGGAGAGCATTAAAAAAGCATTTGAACAGGCGTTTGCTGATTTCGGCCGGGTGGACTGCCTGGTAAACTGCGCAGGGGTTTTCGGCTATAAAAGCTTGGCAGATTACGATTGGGAGTTGATGCAAAAAGTGATTGGTGTGAATGAGGTGGGGATGTATTGGTGTACAAAAGAAGTTTTGAAATTTATGCAAGAGGGGGCGATTGTGAATATCAGTTCGACGGCGGCGCAAGTCGGGAGCACGGATCCGGTGTATGCGGGAACGAAGGCTGCGGTTTTGGGATTTACGAAGGCGATGGCTAAGGCATTGGCGCCGAAAATCAGAGTTAATTGCGTAGCTCCCGGAATTACAGAGACAGATTTAATAAAAGGTA
Organism: candidate division Kazan bacterium RIFCSPLOWO2_01_FULL_48_13; assembly: GCA_001771275.1. Lineage (GTDB taxonomy): Bacteria > Patescibacteriota > Kazan-3B-28 > Kazan-3B-28 > UBA10110 > 2-01-FULL-49-10. The sequence goes on along the minus strand of METE01000017.1, from coordinate 6,468 downwards.
TGAATAAGGAGAGGTTCCAAGAATTGCAAAATGCTGTGCTTTTGAAAAAAGTGGCTAAGCCGGAGGATGTGGCGAACGGAATATATTTTTTGGCCAGTGGAGATGCGGGGCACATCACCGGGGCGTGTTTGGATATTAACGGGGGTTATGTATTGAGGTAGAATGAGCCAATGATTTATATCGGGACGGACCACCGGGGTTTTGAGATGAAGGCAACGATCAACCGCTGGCTGAAGGGGCGGGGATATGAGTTTGAGGACGTGGGGGCATTTGATTATGACCACGGAGACGATTACGCGGACTTCGCGATTGAAGTGGCACAGAAGGTGGCCCGGGCACCGGATAAAAATATGGGGATTGTGCTGTGCGGATCCGGAGTGGGGGCGGAGGTGGCGGCGAATAAAGTGAAGGGGGTACGGTGCGGACTGGGGTTTGAAGCGGACCAGGTATACGCGGGCAGAAAGGACGACAATATCAACGTCCTGGCGCTCGCTGCGGATAACGTGACGGAGGAGGAAGCGCTGAAACTCGTGGAGCGGTTTTTGGAGACGGAATTTGTGGAGAGCGAGCGTTATATGAGGAGGATTGAGAAAATAGCCAGGTATGAAGGGGCAGTCTTTGAAAAGCATTCGGGACGGTGAGGTAGCCGGGAAAAATGTTTTGGTAAGAGGAGACTTGGATGTGGACGACAAAGATAATCCACGGACGGAGTCGGTGAGACAAGTGGTGAAATATTTGCTTGAAAACGGCGCGAAAAAAATCAAGGTAATAGGACACACGGAGACGCAATACCGGGTGGTAGATGATTTGCGGAAGGAATTTCCGGGGATGGAGTTTGATGATAGTTTGCGAATGAATCCCGGTGAAAAAGGAAATAGTGAAAAATTTGCCGGACAATTGGCCGAGGGGTGGGATGTTTATGTAAACGAAGCGTTTGCCACGTCTCACCGAAAACACGCTTCTATTGATGCTCTTCCCAGGTTGATGAGAAGTCAGGGTAAAGAAGTAGTGGTGGGTTTGAGATTTGAGGTAGAGATAGAGAAATTGAATCAAATATGGGGAAAGCCGGGGAAAAGAATTTTGGTGATCGGAGGAGTGAAAGTGGAGGAGAAACAAAAGTTTGCGGACAAGATGGGAGACAAGTTTGCGGTTGTTTTGAAAGGGGGACTGCTTGCCGGAGTGGATTTGCGGCCGGATGGACTGGATATTTCTGACGAGGCCATAAACAATTATGTCCATGAAATCTCCAGCGCAGAGGTAATCCTGGCGGCGGGGGTGATGGGAAAGTATGAGGATGAAAGCTCGAGTAGAGGTACGAAAGAAGTTTTGAATGCGATTGCCGGAAGCCACGCATATAAAGTGACCGGGGGAGGTGATATCGAAAGAGCAATAGATATGTTTGGGCTGACGGATAAATTTGACTGGATTTCCGTTGGTGGCGGCGCCATGCTGGAGTATCTGTCCACGGGGACTCTCCCCGGGATTGAAGCGATTGAGAGACCTGTTTGATGGTCTTGACAAAAGCCCTGTTTGAGTTTAGTATCAGTGCATGACCTCTTTGTCTATAAGTCAACTGAAAGTGAACCCAGCAAAGGCGATTTTGGCATCCGGAGACTATCCGGTGGCAATTGAAAATAGGGGTGAAGTGGAGGCATATCTGGTGGGAAAGGATCTGTTTGAGAGGCTGGAGAGATATGTGGAAGATTTTATAGATAAGCGGGCAGTAGAGTCGGCTGATTTTTCTACAGCCGAAGATTTTGAAGAGGTGGCTAAAAAATTGGGGATATGAAGTTAACGATTTTGGGTTCGGCGAAGAAACAGCTTAAAAAATTACCGAAATTCAAGCAACTGATAATAAGTCAAAAGATAAGATCCTTGGCAATGGGTGAGATGATTTCTAACGTGGAAGTATTAAGCGGTTATAAAAATGCATACAGGGCTAGGGTTGGTGATTATAGGATTGTATATAGGAAAACCGCTGATGAGGTGTGCATATTGGTAATTGGACACAGAAAAGACGTTTATGAATTGTTAGTACAATTGTTGGGGTAGGTGGGGTATTATATTGGTGATGGTTAAAGTGGCGATTAATGGTTTTGGGAGGATTGGGCGGTTGGCGTTTAGGATTTGGCTGCTGAAGCACGCGAGTGAGATGGAAGTGGTGGCGGTAAACACTTCCGGGTCGATGGATACAGCTGGTTGGGCACATTTATTAATGAACGATACGACGTATCGAAGATTTCAAATAGATGTCAAGGCCGAGGGAGAGTTTTTGGTGATTGAGAGTATGGGGCTTAAGATTCCGGTGCTGGGGCAGAAAGATCCGGAACTGCTGCCGTGGACCAAATACGGAGTGGATGTGGTTATGGAGTGCACGGGCAGGTTTACGGACGAAGCGGGGGCGCTGAAACACGCCAAAGCGGGGGCGAAGAAAGTGGTAATTTCGGCTCCCAGCAAAGGCGGAAACGTCGGAACTTTCGTATTAGGAGTTAATAAAGCGGATGGGAAGGCGGAAGTAATTTCCAATGCCAGCTGTACGACAAATTGCGTGACGCCGGTGGCGGCGGTCATCCATGCCAAATTCGGGATAGCCAAGGCGATGATGACAACGGCGCACGCGTATACCGATGACCAAGTGCTGCAGGACGGAAGCCATAAAGACCTGCGGCGCGCCAGGGCGGCGGCCATGAATGTGGTGCCGACGAGTACGGGGGCGGCGGTGGCCACAACGGAAGTGATACCGGAGCTGAAAGGCCTATTTGACGGGATTTCTTTGCGGGTACCGGTGATTACGGGGTCGATTTCTGACTTTGTTTTTGTAACAAAGAAAAAAGTTACAAGAGATGAAGTTAATCAAGCGTTTGTAGAGGCGAGCGAAAACCCAATTTACTCGGGGATCTTGGGGGTCTCGGGGAGATCGGGAATACCCGAACATCTGGTAAGCTCGGATATTATCGGAAGCAGTTATTCGGCGATTGTGGACACGGAATTCACGCAGGTGATCGACGGGGATTTGGTAAAAGTGCTGGCGTGGTATGACAATGAGTGGGGGTATACGAACCGGCTGGTGGAGCAGGTGATTATGTTCGGAAATGAAAAATGAAAATAATTCCGGCGATATTGACTGATGATCCGCAGGAGTTGGACAGACTGTTGCGGGAGATAAGGGACAGCAAGAAATTTGAGAGGGTGCAGATTGATTTTATAGACGGGGAGTTTGCCGCCAACAGGACTTTTAAGCCTTCGGAGTGTGACCTGGTTCCTTACCTGCCGCTTAAATTTGATGCCCAT
>METE01000017.1:0-3048 GCA_001771275.1 candidate division Kazan bacterium RIFCSPLOWO2_01_FULL_48_13 | reverse complement strand
TTACGGCGCTGGCGCTGGATGTGCACTCGCCGGTTGCGGCAATTAAACCTTATTTGCCGAAACTGGAATATGTGGTTGTGATGTCCGTGGAGCCGGGGTTCGGAGGACAAAAATTTGTGAACATGGCAATAACACACGTCAGGGAACTCCGGGAAATCAGGGAGATCGGGGAGCATAAATACAAAATTTGCGTGGACGGGGGGGTGGATAAGGAGCATTTGGAAATACTGGAAAAGATAGGCGTAGATGAAGTGGCGATCGGGGCAAAGCGGGTGCTATCATGGTGACATGGCTGATAAATTGATAAAAGTCGTGACGTGTCTGGGGTTCGCGGACGCGCATGAGGACGACCCGCTGTTTGAGGAAGCGTTCGGGGTGGGGAAAGCGTTGGCAGAGGCGGGATACACGGTGGCCAACGGCGGAGGGCCGGGAGTGATGCGGGCGACGACGCTGGGAGCAAAATCCGCAGGGGGACATGTGATCGGGGTGACGTTTTATCCCAAAGACGTGTCGATATTTGAGGGCCGGGATATAAACAACCCGATTGATGAGGAGATAAAGGGGGCCAATTATTTGGAGCGGACGCTGAAACTGCTGGAAGTGGGCCAGGCGTATGTGTTTTTCCGGGGAGGGACGGGGACGATTTCGGAATTCGGGATGGCGTGGGGGCTGGCGCGATTGTATTTTGGGCATCACAAGCCGCTGATACTTTATGGCAAATTCTGGGAGAATATTATGGCGGCGTATCTCGCCAACATGCGGATGCGGCCGGAGGAATTTCAGGTGTACCGGGTGGTGACCAGTCCGGACGAAGTGATTAAATCACTTGAACTGTTTGAGCTGATGCTGCAACATAAACACCAGGCATTTAATCCAGCTGAGAAACCGTTTGAGTTATAAACTCTAAATTCTAAGCACTAAATCCTAAACAAATCCTAATTTTTCAAAATTCAAAACATGTTAACAGATAGTCAAATTCAACAATTGGAGCTTAAAGCAAACGAAATTAGGCAGGATATTATTAAGATGCTTTTAGCGGCGGGGAGCGGGCATTCCGCCGGGCCATTGGGAATGGCGGATGTGTTTGCGGCGCTGTATTTTGGGGGAGTTTTGAATTATGACGCGAAAGATCCCTGGAAAGAAGACAGAGATAGAGTAATACTCTCGAATGGGCATATTTGTCCGGTGTGGTATCCGACTTTGGCGCACGCCGGATTTTTTCCCAGAGAAGAATTGATGACCTTGCGAAAATTGAACAGCCGGTTGCAGGGGCATCCTCATTTTCGGGAACTACCGGGAGTGGAAAATACCGGTGGGCCGCTGGGGCAGGGACTGTCGCAGGCCATTGGTCATGCTCTGGCTGTAAGAATGGATGTGGCAGCGGGGGAATTGCCTGTCGGTGAGAGGATGCCGTGGGTGTATTGTTTTATGTCCGACGCGGAGTTGCAGGAGGGGCAAAATTGGGAAGGGATCATGTTTGCCGGGAAAAACAATTTGCACAACCTGACGGCGGTTATCGACCGGAATAATATCCAAATAGACGGATTTACTGAGGATGTCATGCCAATTGAGCCCTTGGCGGATAAATTTAAAGCGTTCAATTGGTCGATAATCGAGGTGGATGGGCACAATGTCCGGGAGATTGTGGACGCGTTTAACAAGGCGATGGCAATTTTTGAAAATCCGACGGTAATTATCGCCCACACTATTCCCGGCAAAGGAGTTGATTTTATGGACTGGAAGTACGAGTGGCACGGCAAACCGCCGAATAAAGATGAGGGTGAGAAAGCCTTAGCGGAACTGCGGACACTGCAGGGTAAAATACTAAGTGAACACCAATGACAAATTTTTTAAACCCCCAAATATTTGATCAAGATGTGGAGACAAAACCCACACGCCATGGTTATGGGGAAGGACTATTGGAATTGGGGGAGAAGAATTTGAATGTAGTAGTGCTGACCGGGGATTTGGCGGAGTCGACAAGAGTATTGGAATTTGGCAAGAAATATCCGGAGCGATTCTTTGAGTGCGGAGTGGCGGAGCAGAATATGACGGGGATCGCGGCGGGGCTGGCGGCGGCGGGTAAAATTCCATTCATCTCGTCATACGCGGTGTTCTCGCCGGGGCGGGCGTGGGACCAGGTGCGCGTTTCGGTTTGCTACTCGAACCTCAACGTAAAGATAGCCGGAGCACATACCGGAGTATCGGTGGGGCCGGACGGGGCGACGCACCAGGCGCTGGAGGACATCGCGATCACGCGGGTTTTACCTAATATGACAGTTGTAGTACCATGCGACGCTATTGAGACTAAAAAGTTGACACTGGCGGCGGTGGAGCGGCCGGGGCCGGTGTATTTTAGATTCGCCAGAGAGAAAACCCCGATTATTACAACTGTCGAAACTCCATTTGAAATGGGAAAGGCGGAAATATTTTGGGATTCGAATAAGGAATCAGGAATTACGAATAACGTGGCGATAGTAGCATGCGGACCATTAGTTTTTCAGTCTTTGGTTGCGACGAGAGAGTTACATGAAGAGGGAATAGGGGTGGTGGTGGTGAATAACCATACGGTTAAGCCGATGGATGTGGGGACAATTATGAAAGTGGCCAGAGACTGCGGAGCTATTGTGACAGTGGAAGAACATCAAATAATGGGGGGGATGGGGTCGGCTGTGGCTGAAGTGTTGGCCCAAAATTATCCGGTACCGGTGGAATTTGTGGGGATGCCGAATACTTTCGGCCAATCCGGCCAACCTGGTGAATTGCTCGAAAAGTACGGGATGAGTGTAAAGGCGATTAAAGAAGCTGTTAAAAGAGTGATGGCGAGAAAAAATAAGTGAAGAAGGTGTGGGTAGGTATTTTTGTTGCTGTACTATTTATTTGGTTGTGGGGTTTGCAACATTTTTGGTTATTGGGATTTCCGGTAGTGTGGCCGATTCAAGCCAAGTGTTTGGGATATAAGTTTGAGAATTTGCAACATTTTTGGTTATTGGGATTTCCGGTAGTGTGGCCGATTCAAGCCAAGTGTTTGGGATATAAGTTTGAGAA
>METE01000016.1 GCA_001771275.1 candidate division Kazan bacterium RIFCSPLOWO2_01_FULL_48_13 | reverse complement strand
TAGTTAGTAGTTGACGGGGGGTATTTAGTGGTTTAGTCTGGTCGATGCCACTAGATACAGTATGAAATGTCCTTTTTGTGCGACCCAAGATACATCAGTACTTGAGTCGCGGGTGGCGGAGGACGGACAAAGTTTGCGGCGGCGGCGCGAATGCCAAAAATGCCAAAAGCGGTTCACCACTTTTGAACGGGTGGAAGGACCAACCGTTTTTGTCATCAAGCGGGACGGCAGCCGGCAGGCATTCGACAGGGAAAAAATTGTCTCGGGGGTCACTAAATCCTTTGACAAACGGCCGGTGTCCATCGATCTCATCCGCCAGCTGGCAGACGAGGTAGAAAGGGAAGTCAGGCGCAAAGAAGTGTCCGAAATTCCGTCCAAGACAGTCGGCAAAATGGTGCTGCGGAGGCTGCGAAACATTGATAAAGTCGCATGGCTGAGGTTTGCCAGCGTTTATTTCGAACTTACAGATTTAACAGAGTTCGAAAAATTGATAGAAAAGATATCTAATTAAACTCTAAATCCTAAATACTAAATCCTAAACAAATTCCAAATTCGAATTTTCAAAAATTGTTTAGAGTTTAGATATTAGTGCTTAGAATTTTTTGTAAAATTATGCCTGAATTGCAACTGCAACCCCACTTCGCCAAGGCTACGCGGGGCAAGCAAAAAAAAACAAACGGGAACGGGAATGGAAAGCTGGATCCCAGGAAAGTGAAATGGGAAGACTTGGAATATAAAGAGATGACGGGTTTAGTGGAGAGGCTGGCGGGGCTGAAGCCGGAAGTGCCCGAGGACATAACGGCGTCGGAGTGGTCGCATCAAGCGGTGAAAGTGTTGAACGAAAGATATTTTCTCAAGGACAAAGACGGCAAAGCAATTGAAACAGTGGAGGAGATGTGCTGGCGGGTGGCGTGGGAGTTGGCGCGGGCGGAGGTGAAATACGGAATGACGAGAAAAGAGATAGAAAAAAAGGCGAGGGAGTTTTATAAGTTGATGCTCTCCAGGGAGTTTTTGCCCAATTCACCGACTTTGATGAATGCTGGCAAGAATAACGGGTTGCAATACAGCGCCTGTTACGTGATACCCGTGCCGGACAGTCTGGAAGGAATTTTTGACGGGGTGAAGTGGCAGGGACTCATTCATCAAAGCGGGGGGGGAACCGGCTTTTCGTTTTCCAGATTGAGGCCAAAGGGTGCCAGGGTAAAGTCGACGATGGGTATAGCAAGCGGGCCGGTGTCTTTTATGAAGATTTATAATGAGGCAACACAGCAGATTAAGCAGGGGGGAACGAGAAGGGGTGCTAATATGGGGATTTTGCGGGTGGACCACCCGGATATTCTGGAGTTTATCCATTGCAAGGACGATGACGCGGGGATATCGAATTTTAATATTTCAGTGACGGTGACCGACCGGTTTATGGATGCATTGGCCAAAGACGGCGAATATGACTTAATTGCTCCGAATAACGGCGAAGTTACGGGTAAGCTCTCGGCCAGAAGAGTATGGAACGAAATTGCCGAGTCGGCATGGAAGACCGGAGATCCGGGACTGGTGTTCATCGACCGGATAAACCACAGTTCGGCTAATCCGATCAGGGCGGAGGGATGGGAAGTGGAAAGTACAAATCCCTGCGGCGAACAGCCATTGTACCCTTTTGACGCTTGCAATTTGGGCAGCATATTTTTGAATTATTTCGTAACTGATAGTGTTTTTAATTGGGATAAGTTGCGGGAGGTGACCAGGACAGCTGTCAGGATGCTGGACAATGTGATTGAAATGAACCCGTTTCCGCTGGAGCAGATTAAGGATACGGTTATGAATATCAGACGGATAGGCCTCGGGGTCGGAGGGTGGGCGGATATGCTCGTTTCTTTGGGCATCCCATATGACAGCGATGAGGCGCTAATTCTGGCGGAGAAGATGATGAAGTTTATTAACGCCGAAGGACACAAGATGTCCGAAGAATTGGCGGCCGAACGGGGGCCGTTTCCATTGTGGAGAGAAAGCATTTACAAGAAACCGATAAGGAACAGTACGGTGACGACCATTGCTCCGACGGGGTCGATAAGCATCTTGGCAAATACTTCCAGCGGAGTGGAACCGTTGTTTGCCGTAGCTTACCGGCACATTGTGAAGTCCGAAAACCGAGAGCTGACATTTGTGAATCCTTTGTTTGAAAAAGTTGCCAGCGATAGGGGGTTTAATAGCGGAGAGTTGATGGAGAAAGTGGCGCAACACGGGACTGTCCGAGAAATTTCCGAGATTCCGGAGGATGTGAGGAAAGTGTTCGGGACGGCACATGAGATTGAACCCCAGTGGCATGTAAAAACCCAGGCGGCCTTTCAGAAATATACGGACAACGGGGTGTCCAAGACAATTAATTTGCGACATGACGCGACGGTATCCGATGTAGAGCGGGCGTATAAGCAGGCTTGGGAGTCGGGGTGTATGGGAATAACGGTTTTCCGGGACGGGAGCAAGAGTGAACAAGTTTTGAATCTGGGGACTAAAAAAAGCGTTCAGGAGATAGCGTCTAGCGTTCAGGAACAGGCGATTAAACCCAGGCCGGTGAAAGTGGAGGGGGCGACGTACAGAATTGAAACGCCTCTCGGAAGCGCTTTTATTACGGTAAACCATGACGCGGACGGGAACCCGTTTGAAGTATTTGTGATTATCGGGAAGGCGGGGAGTGAAGTGTCGGCGATGGCGGAGGCGTTGGGGAGGCTCATTTCAACAACTTTGCGGTTTGGAAATCATATGCCGGCCAAAGAGAGGGCGAAAGAGTTGATGGATCAACTGCACGGAATCGGCGGTTCCAGATCGGTGGGGTTTGGGCCAAATAAAGTGAGGAGTTTGCCGGACGCGATTGCCAAGGCGATCGGGATGCATTTTGGATTAATGGGAAAACATGACGAAGTCCCAATGACCAATTCTCAAGCTCCAATCAATAACCAATTACCAATGTTTCAAGTTCCAAATCCGGTTGTGGCGAAGAGGGGAGATTTGTGTCCGAGCTGCGGGGAGGCAAGCCTGGTGTTTGAGGAGGGGTGCAAGAAGTGTTATGGATGCGGATACTCTGAATGTTAATTATTTGCGCTCGGCATTCGCAAATGCGCTTCTCGACTCCCACTCGCTTCGCTCGCGGGGTCCGGCTGCGATGCTATTTGCTGGAATGCCTGCGCGCATAAAGGAATTTCAGGAGTGTCCGCAGTGCGGATATGAAATAGGGAGTGTGGCGGGGAGCAAGGAGGCGGTGTGCCGAAATTGCGGGTACAAGGATTCGTGCTGTGAGTGAGATATAATTCAAGACAATGGATTTGAAAGATAAAGTGAATCCCGAGGTAACAGCTTTGGTGGTGATCGATGTTCAAAATGACTTTGGGTCTCCAGATAAAAAGTTCTTTCGAGCCAGTCGGGGAGGAGATTTATCACTAGTTGATCCAATGGTGGATAAATTGGAGAGGTTAATTCCAATAGCTGAAAGAGCTGGAGTGTTGGTTGTATACACTCAACAAATTTATGATCGGTTTAAACTGAGTAATTTACAAAAGGAACAATATGATTTGGACGGAAAGCTGGTGACGTGTGATACTTCTGGCAATGGATATAAGTTTTACCGGATTAACCCTCCAGCTAATAGGGTGTTCCCTAAATATGATTTCAATATTTTTTCAAACAGAGAGTTAGTGCAATTTCTTAAAGATAAAAGTATAAAAACTTTGGTGATTACCGGGATGGATATTATTTTTTGTGTGGAGACTGCGATTCGTAATGGGTATGATTTGGGTTACAAAATAGTTGTTCCAGAAGATTTAATAGCTGGAAATGCGAAGGCTAAAGAATTGAATGAAAGAACATTAGAGTTGGTTAGAAAAACATTTGGAGTGGTTACTAATTATGAGGAGCTAGCGAAAATATGGAAGAGATTGAAGTGAAGTTTTTGGAGGTAGACCCGAAAGCAATGGAGAAGAAATTGTTGGGTTTGGGTGCGGTTAAGAAATACGACCGGATTTTTAAGGACAGAGTGTTTGATTTTCCGGGATGGCCGCTGGACAAGAATAAGGCTTGGCTGAGGCTTCGAGATAAGGGAGATAAAATAACATTGAGTTTTAAGCAAAGATTCGGAGAGAGCACCACGGGGGATGCAGGAATGGAAGAGGTGGAAATAAAAGTGGACGACTTTGAAAAGACGACCCTGATTTTGGAAAAGTTAGGGATGGAACAAAAGTTTAATGAGGAAAAAAAGCGAGTACATTTCGAATTGGATGGAGTGGATGTGGATATTGATACTTGGCCATTGATGCCGTCGTATTTGGAAATTGAGGGGAAAGATTGGGGAGAAGTGGAGGCGGTTGCGAAAAAGTTGGGGATGAATTGGGAAAAAAGACGGACGACGGGGGCGATGCAATTTTATAGGGAGTATGGGATTGAAGAAAAAGATTATGAGGTGTTAACGTTTGAGAAGCAGATTAAGAGACAGGTTCGTTTGTAGTGGATATCAGTCCGGGACCTAGAAATTCTACTGAGGCGATGGAGGAGTGGGATAAGTAATTACTGAAGGCGGAGTGGTAGCCTTCGTCGGGGAAAGCGTAATGCTGATGGTCGACGGGGTCGATCCAGAGGTGGTCGCTATGATTGGAATTGAGAGACACGGTTCCGGCGGCGCGACAGAGATAGATGATGCGGACCGCTTGGTGGCCGTCCTGGATATATGAGGTGATGTTTAGAGGAATAGAGATAATCGTGAGGTTTAAGGAGCAATCCTTGCGGACGAGTTTGCCCAGGCTGTCACGCAGGGAGAGGCCAAAGTCCTGGATACCGCCGGGGAGATCCCAGATGTCATATTTGCTGTCTGTATTGGCGCGCTTTAAAATCAGCGCCTGCCAGCGGGTGTTGACTACGAAGGCTTTTTGGACGATGGAGAAAGAATTGGACACAACTCTTTTATAACACTTTTTGAA
>METE01000015.1 GCA_001771275.1 candidate division Kazan bacterium RIFCSPLOWO2_01_FULL_48_13 | reverse complement strand
TATTATAGTTTGGCGAAGGGCTTGGGAGCGGGACACGCCGGCCTGAACGGCCAGCCAATCCAGAATATTAATATGAGTTTCGTCAAGATACACTTGGACACGGGTCATATGTATACACCATATCAGAGGTGGTGTATGTTGTCAAGTAAAAAGAAGGTGCCAAGCTTGAAATTGAATCTTGATTTTTGCAGAGAGAGAGAGTTTAATGGGGGTATGGGAGAGCCAAGAAGGGAGGGTGAGGGACTGACAATGGTTTCTTGGGATGGAAAGAGGTTGGGGGAATTGGGGCGGGAAGTATTTGATTTGAAGATAAGGAGTGGGAAACTGGAGACACGGTATGGGGGTGAAGACAAGGTAAAGATTTTGTTTTTTCATGGGTTTAACCAGGGATTTCGGGAAGGATATGATAAGCAGTTGGGGCAGTCGGGAAATTTGGATAGGGGTGTTAGAATGGTTCCTGACTACAAACCTGTTGATGGCGCAGATGTTGTAGTAATACCGGAGATTTCTTATCAAGCGGTGCTAGGTGAAGCTGTGGGCGAAGTATTTGGGTCAATGGCTACAAGTAAACTGAAGAATCTTGATCCAATGTTTGGGTTATTGGGAGAAAAAAGAAAAGAAATGGGAGAATCTAATCCTGAGATATTGAGGGCGTTTGATACTATTTTCGAGGGATTTGTTGAACAGTATAAATACAACAGATAAATTATGAGCGAAGAGACAGCCATTATCGAGGCGGGGAAAGGGTTGGAAGGTTTGGTGGCGGGAGGGGTAAGCGAAAAAGCTCATAAGCGGTTAGTAAAAAGTGGTCATGTGGTTCCGGCGATTGCGGCGGCAGTCAGGAAGATAGGAGAGATATTATGATTGGAAGTTTAGGCGTTGGGGAAGTGTTGGGGGGAGTGGCGAGGGGGGTGAATCAGGCTTTGGGGGGAGCGGAGTTTTCCAGGACGGTGGAAGAAAATGCCAGACTGGCGCAGGAGAGATATTTGGGGGCGACGGGTGCTACGGGGGAGATGGTTTACAAAATGGGTAAAAGAGAAATTGATACCGGTGATAGAAATAAGTTGGGAGAATATGCCGCAGCCTTGACTGAGGAGGGGAAGGCGTATGATGTGTTGAATAACGTGCCGGGAGCAAAAGAGGGGTATCTGAATTCAATTTATGGTCCGGATCTTGTTGATGAGAATGTAGTGGACCATTTTAACCGATTTGGTAGTGTTGCCAGCCTTGCGGGGGAGGCATTGAGAAAGTTACTGGACGGCAGGGGACAGAGGGGAGATGAATTTAAGGCAACTTCACCTTTGACTGAGCGCTTAACATTTGAATTGAGAACTCAGCCGAAGACAGAGGAGAATGGGAGATTTCAGGGAGGATTGAGAAAAGCAATTGCGGATATACGTAGGTTGTCTCCTTTTGCGAAATCGAACTGATCAGAGTACAAGTATACGTGGGTTAGCCGGTCGAATTGGTGGAAGTATTTGGAGGAGGCGGCCCTCCTTCGCATAAAGCTTCGGAAGGGCACAGTGAGGGATTTGGAAGTAACAGTTTGGAGTATATGCCCATCATAGGGTAGATGTTATGCGTATTGACGCATTTCGATGGGCATATATCTGTCATACTTTTTGCAAATTTGAGTATGACAGCTATAATCAGGGCATGGATAAAAAGGTTTTGAATTATCGGATTGTGATTGAGCCCGAGAAGTATGACGACGGGTCGAGGGTGTATGTGGCGTATTGCCCGACTTTGGGGATCTCCGATTATGGGGATACGGTGGAAGAGGTGTTGGCAAGTATAAAAGACGGAATTGAATTGACGGTGGAGTCGCTGGCGAAGGAAAAGTCTGAAGTACCGGTGGATGCCGTGGAGGATCAGATTATCACAACGGCTAGAATAAACGTTCCCAGCAGCTGGAAAGCCCAATTTGCGGTATGAGTAAATTGCCCAGGAATTTGAAAGCGTTGGATCTAATTAAGATTTTAAAGAAATTGGGTTTTGAGGAGACGGGGGGAAAGGGAAGCCATGTGCGGTTGGCGCATCCGGATGGAAGGTGGACACAAGTGGCGGTGCATCCCAAACCGGTTCCAACCGGGACATTGAGGGCAATCTTGCGCCAGGCGGAATTGAAAGCGGGAGATTTGGAATAACCTTGGTCTTGATTTTTGTAGAGAGAGAGAGAGTTTAATGGGGGAAATGGTCAGTCCGGACGGGGCGAGAGAGGTGGGGGAGGAGCCGGGATGGTTGAAAGACGCGAAGGAGGTGTATCCGAAGGCGTACGATACCCTGAAGGATAGCCGGGGGAATGAGATTTTACGGACAAGATTCGGGGGAGAGCGTTTGATTCCCTTGTCGCCGATTTTTCTGACCCAAAAGGGGGTTTATCAAATCCGGCAGCGGGACGGCGACTGGAGACAAATTGATGCCAGGGGACTGCCGGCCGATGAGGTGATGGTGATGATAGGAGAAATAGAGAATCCCAAGGGCTGGAGATTTGATGGGGGCGGATGGGTGGATTTGGAAAGGAGAAAGGGCAAGCGACCGTTTGAAGGAAGAAAGCTGGATGTGGTTGTCAATAGAGATCATGGGGAACTTTTAAGGCATGTCTTGAGAGGGGGACAGAAAGAGGCAACGAGTTTGTAAACTGCTAGTTGACAAATTGGAGGGTTTTTTGTATACTGGCAGTGATGAGGAGGAAGCTATATGGCCGGATAATGGAGCGGGTGGAGGGACCGGAGGCTGTGGTGGTGACGGGGATGCGCAGGGTGGGGAAAACAACCCTTTTGAAGCAGGTTTATGACAGTATCCCCTCGGGTAACAAAATTTTTTTGGACCTGGAGAATCCGGTGAACCAGAAGTACTTTGAGGAAGAAAATTACGAGGCAATCAGGTATCAGTTTGAGGTGCTGGGAATAAGCCGGTCCGAGAGGGCTTACATTTTTCTGGATGAGATCCAGTTTGTGAAAAACGCGCCATCGGTGGTGAAATACCTGCTGGACCACTACCAATTCAAGTTTTTTTTAACGGGGTCGAGCAGTTTTTACCTGAAAAACCTGTTTTCGGAGAGTCTGGCGGGCAGGAAAATCATTTATGAGCTTTCCCCGCTGGATTTTGAGGAATTTTTGGAACTCAAAGGGGCGGGACTAGTTAGAGGCGGGGGGAAAGTGACAGAGGCAATTTATGAGTTGTTTTCCCCCTGGTACCGCGAATACGTGGAATTCGGCGGCTTTCCGGGGGTAGTGACCAAAACGGCGGTGGAGGAGAAGAAAGAGGGGCTGGATGACATATTCACGGCTTATTTCAACAAAGAAGTTTTGGGAATCGGCGGGTTTAGGAACAATCAAACCGTGCGGGATTTGATATTGCTTCTGGCGGCGCGGGTGGGAAGCCGCGTGGAGGTGGCAAAACTGGCGGCGGAGTTGGGGGTGACCCGGGTGAGCGTAAACGATTATTTGGCTTTTTTGGAGGGGACGTATTTTATATCGCTGATTGGGAGGTATTCGACTGACCGGGATGTGGAGGCGAGAGGGGCGAAGAAGGTGTATCTGTGCGACAGCGGACTGGTTAACCATTTGACCAGGGCAGATTGGGGGAAAGTGTTTGAGAATGCAGTTTATAACCAATTGCGGACGAGAGGGGAAGTAAAGTATTATCAACGGAAGAGCGGGGCGGAGATTGACTTTGTAGTGGACGGGTCGGCGTTTGAAGTTAAAATGAACGGGGATGACAGGGACCGGCGGAAACTGGAGGAGAGAGCGGGGGAGTTGAAGCTCGGGGAAAGATCGCTGGTGTCGTTTGAGTTTACCAAGGCGATGGCCAAGTATGGGTTTGAGTTATGAACGATTATAAAAAAACAAACTGGTGGACATACTTGGACGAGTCCATGCGAGATTTAGTTGAAGAGAGTTTTGTGCTTCTGGAGAGGGAAGAGAAACTGCAGGAGAAGCTGCACGACTATTCTTTTGCGGTCTTTCCGATGGCCAAGGCGTATGAGGGGTTTTTGAAAAAACTGCTACTGGATATGAAACTTATCGACAGCCGGCAGTATTTCGGGGAGCATTTTCGGATCGGGCGGGCGCTGAATCCGTCCCTGCCGAAAAGGTACCGGGCAGGGTGGGTATACGGGAAGCTGGTCCAGTCGTGCGGAAGTGAGGAATTGCCGCTTTTCCTATGGGAAGTGTGGAAGAGGGCCAGGAATAGAATATTCCATTTTTTCCCCGACCACCACGAGTTTATCAATCTGAATGAGGCACGGGAGATGATAGAGAGACTAGCGGAGGGAATGGAAAGGGCACTGGAGGGTTGCGAGCCCCGCTTCGGGTAATCTTTGTATTCAAATACTTGACAATGTGTGCGATACTTAGAGGTGCCCCTCTATGGTAGGCACAAGTATTGTTAAGAAGGTGTTGGGTACGTCTGCTGCTTTGATGGTTGGATTTGTGGTGTTGGTGCTGTCGATTATGGCCGCAGTCAATCCGCTGGTGGTGTCGCCGCACGGAGACGCGACCGAAGCCGGAGTGCTGGTGCAGAAAGTGGAGTATTACCTGCCGTATCCGGGGGTGTTGCCGGACAGCCCGTTGTATAAAATTAAGGCGCTGCGGGACAGGATCAGTTTGTGGCTAATTACCGATCCCGGTAAAAAGGCGGAGAAGGAATTGCTCCTGGCTGACAAACGGATCGGGGCAGCGGTGGCCTTGATGGACGGAGGGAAGGATGAATTGGCGGTATCGACAGCTACAAAAGGAGAGAAATATCTGGAGCAGGCGGTGAACAGGGTAATGGTGATGGCCGGTATGGGCAGGGATGTAAAAAGTCTGCTTTTAATAATGGCCAATGCCACGGCCAAACACGAAGAGATGATGGTGGGGATAGTGGGGAAAACGGAACAGGCCCGGGGAGCGGCGGAAAGGACGTTGGCAC
>METE01000014.1:2894-5365 GCA_001771275.1 candidate division Kazan bacterium RIFCSPLOWO2_01_FULL_48_13 | reverse complement strand
CGCCAGGTAGCCTCGCCGGGTAGGCGACGTAGTCGTATCCCCCCCCGGCTGACGCTACGACCAGGACTCCTGCGCTTACGGCGTTGGCAATAGCGGCTTCAACCTCGGGGCTTGGGTATCCCCGCTGGGCGTCCAGGCGCATGGATATGTTGATGATCTGCGCTCCATTGCTCGTAGCCCAGTTGATGCCCTCGGCGACGTCGGCAGGGAGGCACAGGCCCATGTCGGTGCACACCTTTACCGGGAGCATCGTGATGTACCAGGCTGTGCCCGCGATTGCCTGGCCGTTGTTCGTCTGCGCACCTATGACACTGGCGATCTTGGTTCCCAGGCCCCACCCTATCAAAAAGTCATCTTCAGTGCTGCCGCCGGGCGTGATGGCGTTATAGCCCGGACCCAGTTGGCCCTGGAGGTCGGCGAGTGTCGACATAATTCCGGTGTCCACGACTGCCACCTTAATCGAGGCGCTGCCCCAGGTGACGTCCCAGGCTTCCGGCGCGCGAATCTTAGGGAGGTTCCATTGGGTAGGGAATTTGGGGTCGTTTGGAGTGGTCACTGCTCTTGAGGTTGGTTCTCTACTCTGTTGGACTAGGGCTACGGTGAGAGGAATGGAAAAAAAGATAACTAAAGTGCCTAATATAACAAGCAGGTGTCTTCTATCTTTTAGATCTACCGGATCTATTAGATAATTCATATTACCTACTTGAACGAACTGTTACGCTGTAGCTTGCTTGATTCCCAGAGGTATCGTAAGCAATAGCTGTAAGTGTGTAACTTTTATTAAGAGCAGCTGGAACCTGCCAACCACAGCTGTAAGGAGAGGTAGTATCGGTGCACTTTATTGTACCGTTAACAAAAAACTCAACCCTATTCACCCCGACATTATCAGTGGCTGAAGCAGTTATAGTAATTGTAGTTCTTCTTGGCACAACAGCGCCATTTGTTGGTGAAGTAATTGTGACTGTTGGCAGCTGGGTATCAGAAAGTGGTGGAGTAGTAACCGCCAATTCATTTGATGGTGCCGATGTGTTTCCAGCAGCATCAAAGGCAGTCACCGTGTATCTGTAAATTGTATTGGCCGAAACTGTCCCATCACCAAATGTCGTTGTTGAGCCACCTACCGTCACTATCACCACCCCATTACGGATAATATTGTAACCGGCTACACCAACATTGTCGGTGGAGGGATTCCAGGCAAGATTTACTTGATTGAAAGCTACCGAAGTAGCCCGAAGGTTTGTTGGAGCCGACGGTGGCGCGGTGTCAGGTAAAGCAGGGGTGGTTACCGTGGCTGTATTAGATAGACCAGAAGTGTTCCCCGCGGCATCGAAGGCAGTCACATTGTAGCTGTAGGTGGTGCTTGGCAGGACAGTCGTATCCGAGTAAGAGGTGCCCGCTGTCGAGGCAATTGTGACCCCATTACGATTGATGTAGTAGCCAGTTACTCCCACATTATCCGTAGAAGCGTTCCAGGCTAAATTAACTCTGGTTGCTGAGATAACCGTGGCCGTCAGACCGGTTGGAGCCGAGGGTGGTGTTGTGTCAAGCACAACGTAATTACCTGTAGCAGAAGCGTTAGAGCCAGGATCCGCTGAATTGGTGGCTTTGGCACTGAAAGTGTAATTGTTGGGAGTTGCCGTCGCTGCTGAAGTAACTCTGAAGGTGGAGGTGCCAGTTGCCCCCGTGGCAAGGTTAAGCGAGGTTGGGTTAAATGTAGCGCTCCAGCCAGCCGGTATGGTTGAGGTTAAGGAAAAGGTTGAGCTAGCGCAAGCCGTGTCATTATTTGTTACTGAAAAGGTGTAATCTTGGGCCGATCCAGCTGCGCCTGAGCGACTGCCGGGTGAGAGAGACACTCCCGGGTTGGATCTAGTACAAGGGGCAGTAACCGTATAAGTTGCGTTGGCACTAGCGGTCTTCGTTGAATCTGTCGAGTTAGTCGCCCGAGCAGTAACAGTGTAGGAATTTGGTGCAGCGCCAGCAGCTGAGGTCACTGTGAAGGTTGAGTTACCAGCTTGGGCCGGATTAAGAGTAAGAGATGTTGGGTTAAAGACGCCAGTCCAACCAGCCGGTATGGTTGAGGCTAGGTTGAAAGTAGCACTGCTACAACCGGCAGTGTCTTGGCTGGTCACCGAGAATGTGTAATTTAGCGGTGTACCCGGTATGCCTGACTGAGAAGACGGTGAAAGTAACACACTCGGATTCGCCCTGGTACAAGTTACGTTATTGACGTTTACAGTAACTCCCGAAGAAGTAGTCACGTTTGCCGGGCTCGCGTTATCAAAAGCCTTGGCGGTAAGAGTGTGATTGCCGTTGGAAACCAGCGTGGTACTCCAGGAAACGCTGTAGGGAGAACTTGTATCGGTTCCAATGAGGTTAGTTGAATCATAGTAAAATTCGACCTTGTTTATACCCGAGGCATCCGTTGCATTGGCCGAAACGGTAACCGAAGACCCAGAAACCGTGGATCCGCT
>METE01000014.1:0-2882 GCA_001771275.1 candidate division Kazan bacterium RIFCSPLOWO2_01_FULL_48_13 | reverse complement strand
GATCGCGACAGTCGGATCGGCGTTATCGACGGTAACGGTAACATTGGCACTCGTACCAACATTTGGTGTTGAGGCAGCGTCAAAAGCTTTAGCGTAAATCATGTAGCTGCCGTCGGTTAATGAAGTGGTGTTCCAAGCAACTGTGTAAGGCGCGGTGGTGTCGCTGCCAATAAGCACATCGGTGGCTCCAGCTTCTCGGTAGACTTCAACTCTAGTAACGCCGGTGGCAGCGGCAAAAACTTCGGCCACGAACTTCCCTTCGGATATTTTCTTGACGGAGAGGGTTGGCCGCAGGGGTTTATCAGCTTCTCTTCTATCTTGAATAAAAAGGACCGTCCCAATCAACGTAAATAAAATAACCAAGAAGAGAGCGCTGAGTCGGAATTTGTTTTTCAAGCTGAGTTTTTCTTTAAATGCGCTATACATTGGCGGGTAACCCTTCTCACTTCACCACCACGCTAGCATTAGTAGTGGGAGCCCGATGGTCATGATAACCAAAGGTACCTTCTTTCTCGAACGTAAACTGATATGTTTCGCCCATCCCCAGAGACTTGCCGGCGTCAAAACCAGCAAGACCATTGTGAACTGGGTGTGGATTCGAAGCTGGTTGGTGGGCAACAGAGTCTTTATTTACCCACTGGATTGTTTCACCTTTAGAAATAAGTATGGTCTGCGGGCTAAAGCCTTTTTCAGTAATATCAACGAAGGCGGAAGGTGCGGCCTTTTTAGGAGCTTCCTCTAGCGGCGGTTTTAAATAACCTTTATAAAAAAATAGAAATCCGAGCGTAACAAAAGCAAGTATTATAATTGCGACTGCGATTTTCTGATTTTTCACAGGATGTTTCTTAGTTTTGCCCTTCATATTTAACGATGTAACCTAGGTTGCTCGTTTGTCAACTTTTTTAATTATCCGTCGCGTTCACACCCACATTAACTGTCCCTGAGACTGTTTGGACGCCTGTCGGGTTAGTTATGTTAACTGTGGGTGAAAGGGTGTCTCCCCCACCAGTAACTGGACAGGTAAACCCGGCCGCATTCAAGGCTCCACAGGCATCTAGCCTCCCCCAACCGTAGGTATCATCTCTGCCGGCAGGTCCTAGATCCACCGCCCCTTGGTAAAGAGCAGCAACCGCCGCCGTTGGACTTATTCCTTGTGACAAAAGCAGCGCCAGGGCACCTGACACGTGGGCGGCGGCGAGCCTCGTACCGCTCCGAGTAAGACAGCATCCATCCTTGACCAATGTCAGGACACTGACGCCCGGGGCGATGATGTCGAGCTGCGCTCCTCTGCTTGAGGAACTCCACACGGTATCAGTCGAGTCAGTGGCCCCCACGGCAATCACGCCGGGTAACGCCGCCGGGTAACCAACGCTGGCATTCTGGGGATAGTAGTCTCCGGCCGTTGCTACCACCAGGATGCCCCGGCTGATGGCGTCAGCAACCGCGGCGTCAAGCGCGGCTGTGGAGGAGCTCCAGGCCAAGCTGACATCGATGATCTGGGCACCGTTGGCGGTAGCCCATCTGATGCCTTCCGCGGTCTTGTCGGCGGTGCGGCACCCGAACATATCGCAGACCCTCACCGGCAGCATGGTAATGTTCCACGATGATCCGGCCATATCGACGCCGTTGTTCGTCCGCGCGCCCATAATCCCGGCCGCTTGTGTGCCACTGCCGTAGCTCCCCACGTCGTCCTCGGTGCTGCCGCCCGGCGTGATGGCGTTGTAGCCAGTCCCTAGTTGGCCTTGAAGGTCTGCGAGCGTGGACGTAATTCCGCCGTCCACGACTGCCACCTTAATCGTGGCGCTGCCTTTCGTGATGTCCCAGGCCTCGGGAGCGCGGATCTTAGGCAGCGCCCATTGGGAAGAGAATTTCGGGTCGTTTGGTGTGGTCGAGGCACGAGAGGTTGGCTCGCGGGTCTGTTGGACTAAGATTACTGTCAGGGGAATTGTGAGAAAGATAATCAGAGTGCCGACTAAGGTAAGAATATGGCGTTTGTCTCTAAAATTAACAGGTTTTTTTAGATAATCCATTAGGCAGGTATTCTTAGGGACTAATTAATATAACATTATAGATTAAGACTCGTTAAGTGTCAATTTTTCATTTCATATTGACAAAACAAGCGTGTTGTGTACAATTGTTGTGTATGGCCACCAAAAGAATAAATATAAGCCTTCCAACGGCGACAATAGAAAGATTAAAAATAGCTATACCTGAGGGTAAAAGGAGCCAATTTATTGCCGAAACTTTAGACGATAAACTAGGTAGAAAGCTTTCTTTAAAAGAAGAAATTATCAAAGGTTTAAGGAAGAACCGTCACATATATGAAGAAGCCCGAAAAGATTGGTCGGTTTTGGACTTTGAAGGTTGGCCTGAGTATAAAGAAAATGAAGATTGAACGTGGGGAGATTTACGTTGTTAATCTGATCGAAAAAGACGCCAAGGGTTTTGAAATTGGCAAGAAACGGCCGGCCATAATTGTTCAAGCCAACCCTTGGAACGAAGAGTTACCGACGACTATCGTTGTGCCTTTGAGCACGACGCCTCCAAAATACATGGACCCCGGAACTGTTACTTTTCAGGAAAGGGAAGCGGGTTTGGAGGAAAATTCAACTGTAGTTTTCCCAGAGATAAGAGGAGTTGATAAATCCCGATTAGGAAAAAGAATTGGTAAGGTTAACTCAGAAAAGATGAGGAAAGTAGATAACGTTTTGTCTTTGATTCTAGGATTAAATCCAATCGATTAAGAAGCTAATTATCCACTGCGTCTACACCAACATTCACTGTTCCAGAGACTGTTTGGACGCCTGTCGGGTTAGTTATGTTAACTGTGGGTGGAAGGGTATCTCCACTGGTTACTGGACAGGTAAACCCGGCCGCATTCA
>METE01000013.1:2179-21262 GCA_001771275.1 candidate division Kazan bacterium RIFCSPLOWO2_01_FULL_48_13 | reverse complement strand
GATACCAGTACTCAGATTGTTTCGGGAGGATTATCTACCCATTCCGATGATGTAAAATTATTCTTCGAGTCTACAAGCCCTGATTGGCCGGGAGCGTATTTGACCGTATACCATTTATTAACCTCACCTCTCTTGACCGGACACACTCAAAGAGCAAATAACGACCTTATGGCGCCGCCAGCCCAGGGATTACAAATATTTTGGAATGCGAACTATACGGTTTCACCCACGGGCAATGCAGCTTCATACGGCGCTCTAATCGGATACAAGGTAAAACGCGGGGAACTAATTGGATTCGCTGGTACTGTACCCGCACCGGATGGTGTTGGTACTCACTCCTTTGCTGACTTCTACTTCGATATACCAGACACATCAGTAAATCCGAACATTCAAAAAGGGGACATATATCTTCACCTTGTTCAACCGGGGTCGTTCTTTTATTGGAAAAGTTATAGTCCCGATGTAATTTTTCCCAGTGGGGTGCTTGCTTATCCTTTCGAAACTGACGGCTATCAGCTTCCTGCCGAGCAACGCGATGTTAATTTTAAATATAAATAATCTCAACTTTTGCCCGAAAGGTTCTAACTTCCTCCATCACGGCCTGCCAACAGCTACGAGGGTAAAATATTCGTAGTGCCTCCCAAACAGCCCTCAGCTCTGAATACCTAAAACCCCATTCCTGGAGGGTTATTTGTGCTACGATAAGGCCGAGAACCGGGGGCAACCCTCGGTGTCTTGTTCTTCGACATCTCGGTTGTAATGTGTCAAAAATAGCGTTTAATAGCGCTATCAACTGGCGGGATCTTAAACAGGTCCCGCTTTTCTTTTGCCTTATTTTCTGTTTGGGTTCTATAATAAATCCATCCGTTAGCCTATGGGCAGAATATTATCGAACCTGTTATGTTGATCAACATTATTATTGCGACAATAGCTATCAGCGCGATCTCGCTGACCGGGGTCGTTTTCTTTTTTCGTCGTCCCTTCTCACCCAAACAGTTGCGGCCACTGATTAGCCTGGCAGCCGGGACCTTGCTGGGGCTGACCTTTTTAGATATCTTGCCGGAGGCGATCGAACAAGCGGCCGGTATCTTTGAGCCGCACTTAATCACTCTCGTCATCCTGCTCAGCATCTTGGGTTTCTTTTTGTTTGAGCGCGTTTGGCATTGGCACCATTGCAGCGATGATCTGATCGAGCATCGCCACCCCCATAATCGCAGCGTCGCTTATCTTAATCTGATCGGGGATGGTGTCCACAACCTGATCGATGGATTTATAATCGCCAGCGCGTTTCTACTGGATTGGCGGGTGGGGATTGCTACCACCCTGGCGGTAGCGATCCACGAGATTCCGCAGGAGATCGCTGATTTTAGCATTCTGTTGCACAGCGGTTTAAGCCGCGCCAAAGCCATCTTCGCCAATGCATTGGTGGCCCTGATCGCTGTGGTTGGTGGAGTGGTGTTCTTTTTCTGGGGCAGCGCGGTGGAGAATACTATCCCCATTATGGCAGCCATCGCGGCCGGCAACTTTATTTATTTGGCGATGTCCGATCTTATCCCCGAGCTGCATCACGAAACCAACCGCCCCCAGATCGCTATCCATACTCTGTGGCTATTTGTGGGCGTGGCCGTTATCTATCTCGTTACCATTCTGCTGCCGCATACCGGCTGATACTTTTTCTGTTATTGGATTGCAGTTTGTTCCTGAACCGGAGCAAACTCTGGCAGTTTTTCAAAATCAAATTTATTGATGTACTCGACCGGGCAGGTGCAAGGAAGGTGATGGCAGGCCAGGCAATTTTTATAGAACAGTTCGGCCAGACCTTTAGCCACATCAATTCCGGCCGAGTTGGCCACCCCAAAGGTGCACGACACAAAATCCGCCATCTCGGCGGCGATGTTTTTAAGCTGTTCCGGGCGATGTTCATGAATATAGGCGTGGATTGCCTCACTCATCTCGCCGGTCTCTTCCGCCCAATGCACGCCAGCGTCGGCCAAGGTACGGCCGCTGCCGGGATAGATCTCGCTAAACATTTTCTGAAAATCCCGCAGTGTCGGCGGGCGCTTCGATTCGTTGATCGGCGGCTCCAGCCGATGGCTGGGTTTTTGGATCTTGCAGACACAGGGGCAGGCGCCGCAGTAGGAACACAAGTAGGGGAATCGGCGCCAGAGGATCTCTTCGATATTAAAATGCATTCGGTTGACGACTGTCATCGACCAAGAAAAAGCGTCCAGCAAGTTTAATCTTAGTCGGCGCAGATCGCCCTTACGAATACCCTTTAGCGCCCGCATAGTAAACCGCTGCTGCTGGGCTAAAATATCCGACATCGAAAAATTCCGGTCGCCCGGAAGATCGTAGATCTCGTGCATTAGCTGCTGATAGTCGGCGATCGATCCATCCTCCACAAAGCTTTTGTCCATTTTATCCTCCCTTAAATTAACCCCCACCCTACTTCAGCATAGGCGGCCGCGCGACCCCCTGTCAAATAGTGATATAATTAAAAAGAAGTATATGAAATCTCGGGGGTATTTTTTATTCCTATTGACAAAAAATGCAGTCTGGGAGTAGAATAAACAGGATCAGGCATAGTATTAATCTTAAGCATATGAAGCAATCCAAACTCATATCTTGGTTAGTCGGGGTAGGCCTAATCGTCAGTCAGACCTCGGCCGGGTTGGCGATGGAAGCGCCCACCTTAACGATAGTGACTCCTAACGGGGGCGAGATCTGGTCGGTCGGAACCACCCAAACCATTAGCTGGGATAATGGCGGTTTTGAGTTAGTTGACATTGCCTATACCACCACTGGGAGTGAGTACGGCCCCTGGACTGATATTGCCACTGATGTAGATGCCCACTCCAATTACAGCTGGTTGGTTCCCAATACGCCCACTACCACTGCTCTTCTCCGGCTGTACGGCCATTTTTCTTACGGTGGCCCCGAACGGTTTGTTTATGGTACTGGAACCTTTAGTATCGTCAATCCGGATCCGGTGCCAACCTGGAATCTAATGGTGACTACTCCGAACGGGGGTGAATTCTATAAGATCGGCACCGCTCAGATTATTAGATGGATAAGTAAGGGGATAGGGAATAACGAACGAATTAGGGTTGAACTTGATCGCGGCAACGGCAAGTGGAAGACCGTTGGTATCACTCGCAATTCTGGAGTGATGCCTTGGCGGGTGACTGGCCCCAAGACCAATACGGCTTTGATCAGAATCTCGTTAGTTAAGAATTCTAAAGTCAAAGATATCAGTGATCGGTTCTTCCGCATCTCGAACAAGTAACCGATAAGCAGTATCACTAATTAGCACCCGCCGAAGTTATTCGGCGGGTGCTTTTGGTTAGTTGGCTAAATAGTCTCGCTCGACCGGTTATCGTCAAATAATGGTATAATCAAATTGAGGTGGGCAAGTATTGTGAGCGGCCAGTCCATAATGGGACGGGCTTTTTCTTTTGTTTACCCTGTTAGAAACCACTGATGAGATTTGACTAATGGGGTCAGCGGCAAGGGGGACTACAGTTGGCCCACTGTAGCCCGGGTTATCCCCAGGGCCTCTCCGGATTTCTAACGGGGTTTATCAAGTTATATTTATTAATTGTCTAAGGAGGATAGAGACATGAAGAATCAGATTGATGCCCATAAACTGGGATTAATCGTGGGTTTCTTTGCTGGGATAGTTCACATTATCTGGTCGCTGTTAATTTTGGGTGGGTTTGCTCAAAATTATATGGACTGGATGTTTGGGCTACATATGCTCAATAATCCTTTTTCGGTCAGCGCCTTTAGCTGGGGGACTGCCATCTATCTTTGGATAGCCGTGTTTGTGATCGGCTACATTTTAGGTTGGATCCTGGCCTGGGTGCATAATAGCGTTCACGCGAGCAAAAAGAAGAAATAATTTCCGGTTTTATCTTGTGTGCGTAAAACGCTCTCCTTGTGAGGGCGTTTTACTATAAGATGTAGGTATGCCCAGTAGAGAATTTTAGAATTGATTATCCCAGTAATAAGATTAGGATGTTGTTGAGTCATGATGGGTCTAAGGTTAGATATGGGCTGAGCGATTAGGATATTACATAATCAAAGAGCATTACTTTCTAAAATCTTCTACTGGGTATGGAACATCCGGTCTTGGTGGCTATCCTTATTCTGTTGGTGATTGGTCTCGTGCTTGAGGCGCTCTGGTTTATCTCCACCCTGCAGTCGATCGCCGGCGGGGCGCCATTTATCCCATTAAGCCGGCAGCGGGCGCGAGAGGCATGGGCCGCTGCCAGTCTGCAACCAAATGAAATTATCTACGAGTTGGGCTGCGGCGATGCTCGCCATTTAATCTATGCCTGCCGCCAGTATTTGGTTACCGGGGTGGGCATTGATATTTCGTGGTGGCCGTTGTTATGGGCTTGGCTGCGGGTAAGTCTGGGGGGAATGAAAAAGCGGGTACGATTGGTGTGGGGGAACATCCACCGCATCAACCTGTCGGGGGCGGATGTGGTCTATGTGTACCTCGGCCAGAAACTAACCGATGCTCTGCGCGATAAATTTAGGCGCGAGTTAAAAGCGGGCTCGCGGATAATTTCGGCCCAATTTCCCTTAACCGATTGGCGGCCGGTGCAAACTATTGGCGATGTCCACCATCCCATCTACATCTACCTAATTTAAAGTATAATAACTGAGTAATTAGTTGTTATGTCTGCGGAAGCTATCCAAGGATATTTTGTTGACGGCTATCGTTTGCTGATCGAGCACGCGCAGATTTCGATTAATAATCTATCATCTGTTTTTAATCTGGTTACCGTCTTAGATATTCTACTGGTGCTATGTATTGTCAGTTGGCTATGGGTCAAGATTCGGCATACTGCCTTGTCTCGGGCGCTGCCTAATTTCATTATTCTACTGCTGTTGTTTGTGGTCAGCAAACTGCTGGGCTTGGCGGCGGTTGCCATCCTCTCATTAGGTCTGATGATAGTGCTATTGGTAGCAGCCATTTTGATCTATGGCACTGACCTGCAGAAGATAGTCGAAGGAGCATTTATCAGCCAACGGGCCGTTGACCGTATTAAAACTTTGAGCGACGCGGATGTTAATGAGTTTATCCGGGAGCTGTCCGATACGGTGGGCATTTTGGCTAAATTGCATATTCCGTCCCTCTTAGTGGTGCGGGTAACCAAACCGGTCAGCCGGTTGATCGAGCAGGGGACCTCGCTGTATACGCCGTTTGATCGGGATTTTGTGATTGACACCTTCTCGCACCGGTCCAAGCTCTCGGCGGGCGCGATGATTATTGATCGGGGATTGATTGTAGCAGCCGGCTCCACTTTAACCGTTCAATCTCCCAAACGCTTTCCGTTTAATTTAGCCAATCCAGCCATTCGCCAGGCCACCACTCATTGGGAGGCGCTGGCGATCATCACCAGCAAAGGGACGGACACCGTCTCGTTGCTCTATAAAAATAATACCTACGCTAAGTTAGCCCCCGGCAGTTTAGAGCGGGTGCTAAAAAGTATTTTATTGGCCAAGTAGCGGGTGGGTCCACCTAGTTAGAAACCCGTGGGAAAATAATTATTGTTTGAGCGCTAAACTACTGACAGGGAAAATAACATTGGGTGGCAGATAAGTCTTGCGTGTTATATTTAGTAGGCTTCTAACAGGGTGAAACTAAGTTGGCAGTCACAGTTTGGTTCGCTCATATTTGTCACTCTACTGTTGTGGTTGGCGGCTTTTAGTATTAGTTACCAATCATTTACGATCGAACTGCGGCCAGTAGTGGCTAATTTAGCCGAGGGTTTGGCCTTGGCGGACAATCCGGAACCAATTATTGCAACGGTGCGCGCCCGCGTCGGCGCCGCCTATCGGCTTAAATATAGCGGAGCGATCACCGCCGAGTTTGATCTTAGCGCGGCAGTAAGTGAGGGTAGCTACCAGATTAAACCTGATATTCTGGTCAATCTAAAAGATGCTTGGCTAATCAGTGCCCAGCCGGAAACGATCAAGATCAAATTAGTGACATCAGTTACCCGTACCGTTAGCTTGGTGGCCGATCCGGTGGGCTTTCCCGCCGCCGGCTTCTCGCTGGGAGATATTACTATTACACCGGCCACGGTTGATATTACCGGGCCGGACAGCGTGGTTAATGTGATCAGCGAGGCCGCCGTACCAATTAGCGTCAAGCGGCGCAGCAGCAGCTTTACCGCCTTTGGCCAACCGCAGCTCACCGATGCAGCTGGCCATCCCTTAACCAATGTGCTTTTCTCTCCTCATCAAGTCAGTGTGGCAGTCGACATTAAGATCGGCGACAGTTTTAAAACTATTGGTCTGGTGCCGACACTCACCGGGACTTTAGCTCCCGGCTACTGGGTATCGTATGTCGAATTTGAACCGCCCACTCTTACTCTACGCGGCGCCGCCGAACAGCTGTCTAAAATTGATAGTCTCTCTACCACCCCCATTAAATTAGCAGATCGGTCAGCCGATTTTACCGATAAGGTTTCGGCCAATCTCCCGGCGGGCGTAGTACTGGTTTCCCCCAATTTGATTAATGTTAAAGTCAAGGTGGCGATGTCATCCGACAGCCGCATCTTAGTGCTGATGCCGAGCTACGCTAATATCACAGAAGGATTAAGTGTTACTTCAGTGGCTCCACCTACTGTATCGGTGGTACTATCGGGGTCGGTGGACAAGCTTTCGTCCTTAAGCCGCGCTGATGTGGCGATGGCGCTGGACTTGCGCGGACTCCTCAGCGGCTCTAATATGGTGAGTCTGACCAAAGAGATGTTTCAAACGCCTGCAGGCATCGAGGTAATCAGCTTTATGCCATCGGCTCTCGAGGTTAGCCTAACTAAATCGTAGCCCCTTGTCATGCTGAATTTATTTCAGCCTTTGCTCCCCTCGTCATTCTGGGGAAGCCGATGGACATCGGCTAACTCCAGAATCTTAAGGTTATCAGATCCTGGACCCCAGCAGTCGCCCCACATTCGCAGGGCTCGTGGGGCAAACAAGCCAGGATGACATAATAACGACTAATCCATGAAAGAACTGATTGTTTTAGATATCGAAACCACTCCTACCTCGTCATCCCGGACCGGATCGCCAGAGGCGAATCAGGATCCGGGATCCAGATCCTGAAATAAATTCAGGATGACATAATAACGACTAATCCATGAAAGAACTGATTGTTTTAGATATCGAAACCACCGGGGTGGATTTTACCCATGACGATATTATCGAGATCTCAGCGGTGAAGCTAATAGGGAACGAGGTGGTGGATAAATTTACTACCCTAATTAAGCCAACTATGGCTAAATTAGGTCCGACCGTCTCCACCTTAACCGGTATTAACCCCGATGATTTGAAGGTGGCGCCCGTCCTCGCCGAAGTGAGAGATAGTCTGCTAACCTTCTGCGGAACACTCCCGATTGTGGGACACAATATTGGTTTTGATGTAGATTTTCTCAAAGAAAAAGGGATTAACCTGCCAGGAGATCGGTTGGACACCTTAGAGCTGGCTTATACCTTGCTGCCCAAGCTGCCATTCTATAGTATGGAGTTTTTGGCCTATCGCTATCAATTTAAAGACCAACCATCGCATCGAGCGATGAATGATGTGCTGGCTACCGTGGAGTTGTACGATCTTCTTCTTTCGCAAGTCAATCAGATTCCCCAGGAGATGCGTGAGCAGATCAATACATTAATTGGCAAAACCAGCTGGGATTGGTCGTTTATTTTTACCGATAACATAGTAGCCGCCCATACTTATCAGTCTCGATCGGGGCCGGAAGCAATTTTGCCTAATTCAGCTGAGCAGACCCTCATTAGTCCCGCCGATTTACAGCCGGGGTTCAATGTCTTTGAGCTGCTGCCCAATATTAATCAATTAAGTTTTAATATTGCGCTGTCCAAACAGCCGCCCAAATCGTTGTTGGTAGTTGACTCGCGTATCTTTTCCCGAACCAACTGGGCCTCTCATCAGCTCTCGCCGTATTTCTCGCTAATTCATCAGCTCGACCCCGAACGGTGGCAGTTTCTGCTCAATAAACCAAGCCTGGACCCGCGGGAGTGCAAACTAATTATAAAAATTTTGCTCTACGGTTTTAACGACGGGCAATTTATTCCCGGCCAAGTTTATTTTACCCGCCGGGATGAGTTCTATCTGTTTGAGCAGAAATTGGCGCCGTTGGCCTATCGCCCCTCCCGGCTATCCGATCATACGGTAACCGATTTTGCCGGTTGGTTAGAGCTATTAGAAGAGGGTCTCATCGAAGCCGATCGGACGGTGTTGATTCCGCAGTGGATCGATCTGGACGAGTGGTGCGTTGAACACTCCGCTAAATGGATGACTATTGCGTACTTTAATGCTTTAGTTTCCAGTCGGAGAGATTTTGTTCACGATTTTATTACCGATCATAAATTAGCTGATCAATTATTCAAAGAGTTAAATGGCTTGAGTTCGCATCTAACGATGACCGCCGGCCTATTGGGAATGATTTGGCAAGAGCAGAGCAAAAACAGCGATGTAGTGGAGTGGGAGGAGCGGTTTTTGACCACTAAAACCGGCGCCGACCTTAAAGATAATCTCAGCGGCATCATCGAAGCCCTGGGCGGCTATCAGACGGCGATTAAAAACGCGGCTGTTAGCTTTCCCGAAGTATTGGAGCGGCAGATCAATCGCACTACCGAGCTGATCGAACACCTTAGCTATATTATTCATCCCGACCAGGCCTACAAAATCTATGTGGATGGGAGGTCGGGCAGATTTTCGCTCCGAATTATCAAGCAGGCTCCCGAAAATATCTGGCAGACCAAGCTAAACGACCATCAAGTAATCATCGCCAGCAATGGCGTTACGGTGTCGGGCAACTCGAGCTTTGTCTCTCGTCTTTTGGGGGCGGCGGATCTGATCGATGTCAAAACCCTATCGCGGCCAAACGGTGAGCATAAAGACATGGTCTGGGTCAGCGATCTACCCAATCCCAAGGCCATCAACTACCAAAAACTGATCTTCCCTTATTTGCGGCATCAGTTGGAAGGGGAACCAGGTCGGAATATCTTAGTGCTGCCAACTGGCCGGATGGTGGAAGAGTTTTTCAACGAATCCCAGCCAATTTTAAAGGCTACCAATTTCCTTAGCTTTGATATTGCTGGCAATGAGGTAGTTTTGGGCGAAAAGTTATCCACCTATGATCAATTCGCCTTGGTAGTTAGCCAGTATCAAGCCCCCTTTCTTCTGGGCGTAGCGCCCGATCTGGATCGGGTGATCTATGCCAAATTAGCCTTCGATTCCCCTGGAATGACCCCTCAATTATTAGCCGGTGAGCGGTTCTCCAATAGCTTTGCGGACTACGGCCTACCCCGAGCAGTCGTGGCGTTTAAGGAGGAATTGGCTTTGGTTTTCCCCAAGGTTAAAGAGGTCTGGATGCTGGATAGTCGGCTAATTACTCAAGATTGGGGCCAACCAGTTAGGAAATCGATTGG
The DNA here is from genome assembly GCA_001771275.1 of candidate division Kazan bacterium RIFCSPLOWO2_01_FULL_48_13. Taxonomy (GTDB): domain Bacteria; phylum Patescibacteriota; class Kazan-3B-28; order Kazan-3B-28; family UBA10110; genus 2-01-FULL-49-10. The sequence continues at coordinate 11,794 of METE01000013.1, read as the reverse complement.
GGGCTTTCGTCATGTGGACATTGTCGCCGAATAATAGTCCCCTCCTTTCCAAGGAGGGGGATGGGGGTGGTTGTGGTTAATAGAACAAAAACCCCACCCTGCCTCCCCTTGAGAAGGGGAGGTTCGGGGAATACTATGTGGATAACCTGTGGATAAGTCGGGGGTAAGATAGTTTTCTCTTATTGTAAACTATCCGTTGTGGGAGCCGAATTTACCATTATTCACCTAAATATCATTGACAGGGTGTTTGTTTTTAAGTATGATGTTGTAATTTGGTGAACATTAAAAATCAGACTCCGGTTACGGTAAGGGCAAAGAGTAGCCAATTAGTCTCCCAATCGTCATTGCGAGGTCTGATATTCATCGGACCGTGGCAATCTTAAGAGATTGTAACGCTCGCAATGATAATCTGCTAATTAGCTTTTCTTTCCCCTTACTGTTCGATCGGGTGCCGATCACACCCTCGTTAAAACAAAAATAAAAACATTTTGCACCTTTGGACATAGTTAACATTAGGAGCTCCCTATCTTTAGGGAACCATAAGGACGGTTAGGGGAAAGCAACTGGTGATCGGAAAGTAGCTGTATCTTTAGCAGGTTATCACTCATCGCTTCGGCGGTATTTGAGGCCAGCTAAGGGTTTAAAGGCTGGCAGCGTCAAATTTTTTGAAATTGTGGACGGTTTGCCAGCCTTTTCTTTATGCCCAAAATCATTCGCAACAGCTATAATTGACATATGAAAGATATGCCGAAGATTTTTTGGATACTAATTGGCGCGGCCGGGCTGGCTGCCGTCGCCATTGGCATAATTGTCTACAAATTCGATCCATATAAATCCAGTACGATAGTTTTTGCCCTATTATTTGTTAGTTGTTTTGTCTTTCTTTCCGGATTAACTATCCCGGGAGCCTATTTCTACGATCTTAAGCGGGGAGTGATCGAAGCGCACAATCTATTTTGGGCAAGCGTTAAGCGGGGATTGATTATCAGCTTAACTCCCACGATCATTTTATTGTTGCAGACGCTGCATGTTCTAACCTGGTGGAACTGTTTGTTGGTGCTGCTGATTGCTGTTATTGTAGATATGTATTTTAGAAAATAAAGTAATCCCAGAGAGGCTTTGAGCCGCGTGGAAGCAGAAATTCAAAAAATAATTGAGGAAGCGAGACAATCTATCGCCGCGAGCGATCGGTCTTCGCTTATTCCCTCCGCAGCTAAATTCATTGGCCGCCAGGGGAGCTTAACTGAGATTTTAAAATCGTTGGGCAATCTTTCGATCGAAGAAAGAAAACGGATCGGGGAGCAGGCCAACCAGGCCAAAATTGCCATCGAAGCAATGGTGACAGAGCGAGAGCAAAAGCTCAGCGCGGCGCAGCAAAAACAGATGATGCGGCGCGATGTCGGCTTGCCCGGGATCCCTCCCGTTGTTGGCCACTTAAGTCCGGTTACTATTGTTACCCGAGAGCTTATCTCTGCATTAACTGAGCTGGGTTTTGAAGTGGCGGAAGGGCCCGAGGTGGAGTTGGAGCTCTATAACTTCGATATGCTTAATATTCCGGCCGATCATCCGGCCCGCGATCAGTGGGACACCTTTTGGGTTAAACAGGGCAAGGATGGCAAGAATAGCACGCTGCTTCGGACCCACACCTCGCCGGTGCAGGTCCGCTATATGCTACAGCACCAACCGCCAATTCGGATCATCTCGCCTGGTCGCACCTTTCGCTACGAAGCCGAGAATACCAGCCATTCGTCAGTATTCAATCAGTTTGAAGGGTTGATGGTGGATAAGGGGATTAGCGTTGCCCATATGAAGGGAGTGATCGATCATTTTGTTAAAAAAATATTAGGATCGGAAGTTAAAGCGCGGCTGCGCCCCAGTTTCTTTCCGTTTACTGAACCCAGCTTCGAAGTGGATGTTTGGTTTAATGGCCAATGGCTGGAGTTGATGGGTTGTGGGATGGTTCACCCGCAGGTTCTGCGCAATGTCAACATCGATCCCTCCGAATACAGCGGATTTGCCTTTGGAGTCGGTACCGAGCGATTAGCTATGCTTAAATATGATATCGATGATATCCGCTTGTTCCTCTCCGGCGATCCGCGATTTGTCACCCAATTTTAATTATTCATCTATTTGTCATCCTGAACTCGTTTCAGGATCTAAAGATGCTGAACTCCCAGCATACGCGGGACATATAAATTCAGCATGACGGAAGGCAAGAATGAAGTTCTCGTATAGTTGGTTAAAAGAATTAACTAAATTTAAACACAGCCCGCAGGAGCTGGCCGATTTGATAGTGCTGCATATCACCGAGGTCGAATCGATCAGCAGTGGGGCAGGCAGCTATAGTGGTGTGACGGTGGCCGAGATCTTAGAAATCGCTAATCATCCTAACGCCGACAAGCTTCATTTAGTTACTTTAGATGTTGGCTTAGGCAAGCGGGCTACCGTTGTTTGCGGGGCCAAAAATATTGAAGTGGGCCAGAAGGTGCCCCTGGCGCTGGTGGGCGCCACTCTTCCGGATGGTGAACTTAAGCCAGCCACCATTAGGGGAGTAGAATCCCGCGGGATGATCTGCAGCGCTGCCGAATTAGGCTTGGCTAAGGAAGCGGAGGGCATCTTGGTGCTGCCCAAAACCGCTTCGGTCGGCCGACCAGTTAACGAAGTATTGGATGCCGCCAACGATGCTATTCTGGACCTCAAGATCCTGTCGAATCGTCCGGATTATCTTTCCTATGTAGGGTTGAGCCGAGAGATCGCGGCAGTGGCCGGTATTAAATGGTCAATGCCGTTGGAATTAAATTTTAGATCCACCGGTGGCAGTAGTAGCGATCACATCGGTGTTGAGGTTAAGGACGAAGCGCTTTGTCCACACTATCGGGCACATTTTGTTAGCAATGTGGAGGTTAAGGAATCGCCGCAGTGGCTGAAAGACAAACTAATTAGTAGTGGCCTGCGACCAATCAATAATCTGGTCGACATCTCCAATTTAGTGATGCTGGAGACCGGCCAGCCGGTTCATATTTTTGATTGCGCTAAAGTTAGCGGCCTTCCGGGCCGGTCGCCGACTCAGAGAGTCTCCCGACTCGGAGAGAGCCCCCAGGCCGGAGGCAAGAAAATTATTGTGCGCCGGGCTAAAGCCGGAGAAAAGATTTTAACCCTGGATGGCGTAGAGCGTGATCTAAATCCCGAGGTTTTGTTGATTGCCGATCACTCCGGTCCGATCGCGTTAGCCGGGATTATAGGCGGAGAAAGTAGCGCAGTTACCGATCTTACCCGCGAGATCATAGTGGAATCAGCTAATTTTAATCAGGCGGTTATTCGGCGGGGGAGTAAAAACTTAGGTCTATCGACCGACGCCAGCTTAAGGTTTGAGCGGGGACTTACTGCCTATTTAACCGAGCTGGGCATGCGCCGCACTCTCAATTTAATTCAACAAGTTATGCCCGAAGCAGTGATCGCCAAGGGAGATGTATTAATCGGCAAGAGAAAATCTATTGCGCCGGCCATTAAATTTTCAACTCGGTCGGTTAATGATCTATTGTCTACCAAATTAACCAATGCCCAGATCGCTGAGTTATTAAGAAAATTGGAGTTCGGGGTGAAATACGCCGGAGGCAGACTATCGGTTTCCCCGCCGCCTTTCCGCGGCGACATTAAAGAGATGGCTGATGTGGCGGAAGAGATACTCAGGCTGTATGGCATTAATAAAGTATCCGCCGAGATGCCGACAGGCAGAATGTTAGCTCCCAAAAGCAGCCCCCATCTAATCTTGGCCGACCAGTTTAAGGATTATTTGGCGCGGGCGGGTTTTACCGAAACTCCCGGCCACTGTTTTATTGGCGCCGATTGGGCAGCCAAATTGGGCCTTAAGTTGGATGACGAACTTAAGTTGCTTAATCCATTAAATAGTGGCTGGACGCACTTAAGCGGCAACCTCTGGCCTAATCTGCTGAGGTTCGCGCCAAAATTTGGAGATGTGGCAAAAATATTTGAGATCAATTCCACTTTTATTAAAAGTGGCCTCCAGCCCGGCAGGCATTCTGGCCCGGAGGGGGGAGTGCTGCCGCGCGAAGAAATATCGTTGGCCATCTTGGTTGGTAGCCGCGAGGTCGACGCCTATCGCTGGGTGCGGGGAACTGTTGAGCAGCTGTTATCCAATGTGCGGGGGTTAAAATTTGTAGCGGTGCCAGGATCGGACGGGGATCTTTACATCAATACTTCTCGCATTATGGCCAAAGAGATTATTTTAGGCAGTCTCGAAGAGTTAAGCCCGCGGCTGGCCAACGAGCTGGATCTGCCCCATGGGGGAGTCTGGGCGGAGATAAATCTTAGCCGGTTGGCCGAGCTGCAACTCGAACCCTTAAAGTTTCAGCCGTTTAGCCGCTTTCCGTCATCGTCTTTTGATCTATCAATCGAACTTCCCATCTCCACTTCGGCTGGGATGCTGATTGGTGACATTAAAAGTAGTTCGCCGCTCATCCGGGAAGTAACCGTATTTGATGTGTACTATCCCACGGATAGTAGCCGCAGTTTAGGCTTGCGGGTGGTGGTCCAGTCAGATGAACGCACTTTAACCGAAGGCGAAATAGCTGCGCTGATCAGCAAAGTAACCGATATTGTTACTACTCGGCACCGAGGCAGAATTAGGGGCTCCGAGAGCGAATAATTTGATACCTAACCCTATTGTTAGGGGAGTGAAAATACGGTAAAATTAGCTTATAGGAACAGTGTCTACAGTAAAGCCGCTGTACCGATTATTGTTTTAAAGATCGCAAAGCATGGCGCCCAAAAAACCAATTAAAAAGTCAACCCTGGCCGCGTCCCGCGCCCGCGGGCAGGCCACTAAACCAATTAGTAAGTCGCGCAAAACTCCCAAAGTGGAGGTTTTAAGAAAAGCCGCTGCGCCTCCGCGCGGCAATCTGCCCGAGGCTAAGAAATCAGATAGCTATAGCGCCAAAGATATCCAAGTATTAGAAGGACTTAAGCCAGTCCGCAAGCGCCCCGGAATGTACGTTGGTTCTACCGGCATCGCTGGGCTCCATCATTTAATTTGGGAGATCGTTGATAACTCGATCGACGAGGCAATGGCCGGTCACGCCACCAAGATCACAATGGTTATCCACAAAGATGCTACCATCACCGTTGAGGATGACGGTCGCGGTATTCCGGTAGACAAACATCCTATCACTAAAAAATCCGCCCTCGAAACGATTATGACCACCCTGCATGCCGGCGGTAAGTTCGGCGGTGGCGGATACAAGGTGTCGGGCGGTCTGCACGGTGTGGGCGCCTCGGTGGTAAACGCTTTATCCTCCTGGATGCGAGTGGAAGTAGGCAAAGATGGCCGCATCTACAGCCAAGAGTACAAACAGGGCGAGCCCATTACGGCTGTTAAGCAGGAAGGCGCCACCAAATGGACGGGCACCCGGGTAACCTGGAAAGCCGACAAAGAGATCTTCGAGAATGTCGATGATTACGACTACAAAACTGTTGTTGATCATCTTAGACAGCAAGCCTATCTCACCAAAGGCGTTGCGGTCGATATTTTAGATGAACGGACCGGGGAGTCCGATCACTTTAAATTTGATGGCGGTATTAAAGAGTATGTCGTTCATTTGGCGGGCAATAAAAATAAGATCAACGAGCCGCCATTTTATGTTGATAAGCAGATCAAAGACCATCGGATCGAGATCTCGCTGCAGTACACCGAGGATTTTAACGAGAATCTCTATGCCTTTGCCAACAATATTCACAATACCGAAGGCGGCACACATGTGGTTGGATTTCGGGCGGCTCTCACTCGCACTCTTAACAACTACGGTCGCAAGAACAATTTGATCAAAGAAAACGGTGACGCATTAACCGGCGAAGATGTCAAAGAGGGGTTGGTGGCGGTTATCAGCGTTAAACTGCCCAACCCGCAGTTCGAAGGCCAGACCAAGTCAAAGCTCGGCAATACCGAGATTAGGACGATGGTCGAGAGCGTGATGAACGATTATTTTGGCAGCTATCTGGAAGAGAGCCCTACTCAAGCCCGCCGCATCTTAGGCAAGGTGCTGCTCGCCGCTCGAGCGCGCTTGGCAGCCCGGGCTGCCCGTGAAACGGTATTAAGAAAAGGCGCCCTCGAAGGGATGACCTTGCCGGGCAAGTTAGCCGATTGTTCCGAAAGAGACCCCGCCAACAGCGAACTTTACATCGTGGAGGGTGATTCGGCTGGAGGCTCGGCGAAGCAGGGCCGTGATCGAAATTTTCAGGCCATTCTCCCCCTTCGAGGAAAAATTTTGAATGTGGAACGATCGCAACTGGACAAGATGATCGCCAACAACGAAGTCAAAGCTTTAGTTATCGCATTGGGTGGCGGAATCGGCGAACAGTTTGATGCCGACAAGATTCGTTATCACCGGATAATTATTATGACAGATGCTGATGTAGACGGCGCTCACATTCGGGTGCTGCTGCTGACCTTCTTTTATCGTTATATGCGCGACATTATTAATCGCGGTTATCTTTACATTGCCCAGCCACCACTTTATTTAATTAAGAAAGGCAAAGAGCAGTGGTATGTCTATAACGACGAAGAAAAAGAAAAGATATTAGAGAAGTTGCGGGTTGCTGATTTAGAAAAGAAATCTACCAAGGCCGGCCAGAAAGCTAAGGACGAGGCCGATTCTGCTGGACAACAGAACGAGGGTGAGCTAATCGAAGGAGAAGAAGTGGTAGCCGAAGGCGGCCCTAAAAAAATCGCCGACATTCAGCGCTATAAAGGTTTAGGTGAGATGAATCCCGAGCAGCTCTGGAGCACCACTATGGACCCAGAGCGTCGCACAATATTACAGGTGACGGTTGACAGTGCTGCCCGGGCGGACGAAATATTTAGTACACTGATGGGTGACGATGTGGCTCCCCGCAAAAAATTTATTCAAGATAATGCCGCTGCCGTCGCCAATTTAGATATTTAATTTTTTGTCATTCCGACCGTAGTGGGGGAATCTTGTTTGTGAGGCCACTTGGGTTAGATCCCTCGATCCGTCAGCTGACGGACTCGGGATGACATGAAAAAAGATTTCTGCCTTCCGACTACGCCAAGGCTACGATGGACAAGTTGCAGGAATGACAAAAGAGGTGTCATCCTGAAAACACTTAACGCCAATAAAAAATATCAAATATAAAATAACCCCCAACTGTCATCCTGAAAACACTTTACTGCCGTAGGCCATATTATAGATAACTTATTCAGGATCCCGGCCTGGATTCCCGCCTTCGCGGGAATGACAAAAAAGTAATTCGATGACGATAATGTGGTTTGGTCGGTTGGGTGATCGATCAATCATAGAAGGTATCACTTAGGAGGTGAAAAGTTGAAGGCGCCGCTGGCATGGATCAATATTGATCTAAAGCGCATTGATCATAATATCAAGCAGATTAAGCGACTCCAGCGGCCAGATATCAAGATTATCGCCATCGTTAAATCCAATGCTTACGGGCACGGGATTCTTGCTGTATCATTGCAGGCGATTAAGAGTGGTGTAGATATGCTGGGAGTGGTTTCGGCTACCGAAGCCATCTATTTGCGTAAGAAGGGCATTATCAGGCCGATAGTAGTGATGGGGGCGGTAGCTAAAGAAGAGATGGTTACCCTCGTTCGGAATAAGGTGAGTTTCTTGGTGCATAATCGCCGTTCGTTATTAGACGCTATGGCTGTAGCCAATATTGTGAGGCAGCGCATTAATTTGCATGTCAAGTTGGAAACTGGTATCAACCGGCTGGGTTTTTCGATTGATGAAGCGATGTCTGCTATTAGAGCGATCGAGCAACATCGGCATTTGTTGTTAGAAGGTATCTGGACTCATTTAGCCAGCGTCGAAGAGCTGAACAAGAGTTATACCAAATCCCAGCTATTCCAGTTTGAGAAATTGTTGATCAAGCTAAAGAAAGCTGGGATCAAAATCGATAAGATTCCCTATATTTCTACAGCCGCTTCCGCCGCGGCTATCCTGATGCCGGAATCGAGGTTTAATGCAGTTCGGTTGGGTATTAGCATGTATGGACTGTGGCCATCGCGGGGAGTGCAAGCCTGGGCTAAAAAAGAGGCCCCCACTAAAAAGATTCATCTTAAGCCCGCTCTGCGTTATCGGACTCGGTTGATCTCGGTCCGGCGCATCCCCGCTGGCAGTTTTGTTGGCTATGGCTGCAGTTTTCAGTCTCCCAAACCGATGACATTAGGTATTATTCCGGTCGGTTATGCCGAGGGGCTGCCTCGTTCGCTCTCCAATATGGGGTTTATGCTGCTTAAAGGGGCGGTAGTACCGGTGGTTGGCCGCATCTGCATGAATATGACTATTTTGGATATCAGCAAGCGGCCTCAATCACAACCGGGCGATGAAGTGGTAATTATTGGCAAGAGCAAATCCAAGGAGATCACGGCAACGGACATTGCGGATTGGGCCGGTACGATTAACTACGAAATCATTACTCGCTTGCCAGAAAGTCTCGAAAGAATCTACACTAATTAACTATGGTCGAACAACATCGCAAATACATCTTTGTTACTGGTGGCGTGCTGTCTGGTTTAGGCAAGGGCATTACCGCTGCTTCGATTGGCAATATTCTAAAAGCTCGCGGCTATAAGATTTTTCTGCAGAAATTAGACCCTTATCTTAACTACGATGCCGGCACTTTAAATCCCGGCGAACACGGCGAAGTGTTTGTGACGGATGATGGCGCTGAGACTGATTTGGATCTGGGCCACTACGAACGATTTACTGACGAAAGCTTCTCGCAGGCTAGCTCAATTATGACCGGCCGGGTTTACAGCGAGGTGATCGCCAAAGAGCGCCGCGGAGATTTTTTGGGAAAAACCGTGCAGATCATCCCACATGTTACCAATCAAGTTAAAGAGATGGCGATGCAGGGCGGCGAGCAGGCCAATGTTGATGTGGTGATCACCGAGGTGGGTGGCACGGTGGGCGACTACGAAGCGATGCATTTTCTGGAAGCGATCCGGCAGATTAAAACTGATATGGGCTACGATAATGTAATGTACATCCATGTAGTATTTCTGCCTTGGCTGGATGTTACCAAAGAGCTCAAGACCCGCCCGGCCCAATATTCAGTTCGCGATCTGCAGGGGCTGGGGATTCAGCCCGACGCCATTATGTGCCGAAGCGATCATCCCATCCCTCGGAATGGAGTCGAAAAGATCGCGCTGGCTGCCAATTTAGCGCCCTCGGCGGTAGTGCCATTGGAAACCTCTAAAACCGTTTATGATGTGCCGCTTACCCTGGAGAACTATGGTTTTGGTGATCTAATCGCCGATCGACTTAAGCTGACCAATAAAAAAGCTGATCTATCCGAATGGCGCAATTTGGTAATGAAGATATTATCAGACAAGCCCAAGGTGACTGTTGGCTTGATCGCCAAGTACACCACTATGGAGGATACCTATTTAAGCGTGTTCGAAGCGCTAAAAGCGGCGGGCTGGTATCATAATCTTGATGTAATTATTAAGTGGATCGATGCCGAGAATTTAGAATCCAAAGAGTCGCCGATCAACGAGCTGATGGCGGGCTGTGATGGCATCGTGGTGCCGGGTGGATTTGGCGCGCGCGGGATTGA
>METE01000013.1:0-2161 GCA_001771275.1 candidate division Kazan bacterium RIFCSPLOWO2_01_FULL_48_13 | reverse complement strand
CCAATTCGCCCGCGAACATCAGATTCCCTACTTAGGATTATGTCTGGGCATGCAGATCGCCACGGTCGAGTTCGCTCGTAATGTTTTAGGTTGGGACGACGCTAACAGCACCGAATTTAATGAAAAGTCTCATCATCCAGTGATCCACATTATGGAGTATCAAAAAAAGATCACGCAAAAAGGCGGCACTATGAGATTAGGCGCCTATCCTTGCTTGTTGATGCGGGGGACTAAGGCTTATGAAGCTTATAAAACGCCGGACATCTCTGAGCGACACCGGCACCGGTTCGAATTTAATAACGACTATCGCAAAGACTTCGAAAAAGCGGGAATGATTCTTTCTGGTATCTCGCCCGATCGCGAGTTGGTGGAGATCGTCGAGCTAAAAGATCATCCGTGGTTTGTGGCTTCGCAGTTCCACCCCGAGTTTAAATCTCGCCCTCATCGGCCGCACCCCTTGTTCCGCGATTTTATTGGCGCCGTTATCAAAAACTCCTCCCTCATCTAACCAATTCTCTCCTCCCCTTATCAAGGGGAGGCAGGGTGGGGTTAGTTCACAGCCCCAACCACCCCTCACCCCTCCTTGGGAAGGAGGGGAATATTATTTACTCTTCCCCCTCGTCATCCTAAGTTGTCCAGAATCTTGTTTGTCATTGCGAGGTCCGACTTGTCGGACCGTGGCAATCCCTGAGATTGCGGAGCCTGTCCCGAGCGAAACGAGGGATCTTTAACTCCTCGTAATGACGAAAAACCTCCCCCTTGTCATCCCGGACTGGCGGGTTTTTATAAACCCAGTCCGGATCCGGGATCCAGGCCTTTGGCCGTTCTTTCTTGACTGGTACAGGATAATTCTGTTATATTGAACCCTCCGCTCCTTAACAATCAGGTAACTGTTTTGTCGAGGAGCGAGACTTGTTATTCTGGAGATTCAGATGTCTGTCAAGCGCATATTCTTCGGTCTCTTCTGGATCGTCTGGGCCGGCTTCTGGACCCAGATCGCTCACGAAACCTTAGGCTGGTCCGTCTGGATCAGCTTAATTGCCCTATTGGTTATGCCATTCTGGTACAATCGTGTCACGAACTGGTGGATGACCGTCAGCGGCCCCTTGTCCTTCGTACTTTTTAGTTTGGCTGGTGCTGGTGGAATGTGGCTGTGGTCAACCACATCGCCACTAATGCAGTACAGTTCAGACCCAGTAGGATGGTTGGTAGTTGGACTCTTTTGGGGATACATCGGAATTGCGATCGCCAAAGTCTACATCACCCTCGAGGCCAGGTATCATCCTGGCAATTTCAATTCGGATTTTCTCGATAGGCTAAAAAAATCCGATAAGAGTGAACCATTAATCGGATGGATTTTAATGCTGGTTATTCAGACCCTGGTGATGGCCGCTACGCTCGTCATGATCTATTGGTTTCTCATATCTATATCGGGAGGAAAATAAAATGGACCCAGAACCCACTAAAACCGATCCGCCAGAACCGGTGGAGACGGAGTTTCCTCAACCGCTTTGGAAAAACATCCAAATCTTTGGTTGTCTCACCCCTATTGTCGCGGTCATTTTGATCGCAGTTGCTGTAGTCTGTACCATCTCATAAGGAGATCAGGAGGGGTATTGTGGATCAGAAGAAATCTAATTTTGCTGGGGACGGCCCATCGTCCTTTGGGGCGATGTTCCTGTGGCTGGTTGGCGTCATCATATTCTACGGTATTATTTCGTTGGTGGCCTTTCAATGGAGTGAAATCGTTCACTTCTTTAAAGGGCTATTTGGCGCCGTCTGAATGATCTGGAAATACTCTTGGAGGTGTACCCATGTTCGAAGCCATTCTATTTTTTATCCTTGTGTTGTTGTTGGCCATTACAAGTATGGGGGTTGCTAACCTAACCATAATACTCGGGCCGAAAAAGCAGAGAGCTTTCATCAATTTTTACGCGACTTTCTCTATCTTGATGTTGTTACCCACCCTCGCACTCTCTTTGGGGCCTAACGGCGATAGTGATCTGTGCCGGTGGATGTGGATAACCAGCACTATAGTGGTAGTCTACTCTGGGTTGGAGATCGCTAAAGAGATGGTCAACCCAACAATCGTACCAACGACCCACGAAAACGTTGTCCCCAAAGGCGATGAAGAATCCAAAACATCATGACAAAACACCCA
>METE01000012.1 GCA_001771275.1 candidate division Kazan bacterium RIFCSPLOWO2_01_FULL_48_13 | reverse complement strand
GCGACAGTATTTAAGCTAAAGGACCTTAACTACGAAAATATGTATACCGCCATCCAACATCCGACACCTGACAACAAGATTGCATACACCATAGAATTTTATCCGGAGGAAGGGAAATATCACTATACCGGCCACCGCACCTGTAACATTCGCCTGAGTCCTACAGAGACGAAGCAGAAAGGTACAACCTGTCCAGTGTGTGGAAAACCCCTGACCGTTGGTGTCATGCAGCGCGTCGAGGATTTAGCAGGGCGCTCGGAGGAAGGGATAAAACTTGAAAAAAGAAAACTTGAAGGCCTTGCCATGGAGGGAATAGGCAGTACGGTGTTTCCCAGCCGTCCGCCATTTGTCATGCTGGTGCCGCTTCAGGAGATTATTGCAGAGGCGATAGGATCACCAGTCGGAAGCCCCAAAGTGCAAGTACAATACCAACGACTGACTGGGACATTTCGGAGCGAATTTTCACTTCTCTTATCAGCCCCGCTTGAGGACATACGAAAAGAAGCGGGAGAGTCAATCGCCTCGGCCCTGGATAAAGTCCGCCTGGGGGATATTGTCATTGAGCCAGGTTTTGATGGTGTCTTCGGAAAAGTAAAAATTTGGAAAGAGGGAGATGAAAAGCTTTTTGATGCTTCCCAGCAGCAACTTTCCATGTTCGAGCCCTTCGGCTCCGCTCAGGACAAGGCCACTCATTGACGCAGGAACGGGCCCCATGGTATGTTGGGGAAGCAAGGAGGTGAGAGACGATGGCAGAAGCAAAAGGGAATGAGACACTCATGGCAGCAGCCTCTTATCTACTGGGGTTTATCACCGGTATTATTTTTCTCCTCATTGAAAAGCAAAATAAATTTGTCCGATTCCATGCAATGCAGTCAACAATTCTGTTTGGCGGCATTTTTATCGCCAACATTGCTTTAGGGTTCATTCCGTTCTTGGGGTGGCTCGTGGGAATGCTCTTGACGCTTGTGGGATTTATTTTGTGGATTGTCCTTATGTGGAAGGCATTTCAAGGAGAGATGTACAAAGTGCCTTACGTGGGAAACCTTGCAGAAAAGCAATTGGCTAAGATGGGCGGTAAGTAAGCCAACGACGTGATTTTTAAGGATCGTCAATACGCCGGCAGTCTTCTCGTGAAGAAGCTTCGTGGATACCAAGGCACAAATGCTGTGGTACTGGGACTCGCGCGTGGTGGAGTTGTTGTCGCCAAAACAGTGGCGGAGGCTCTGAAGCTCTCCTTTGATGTCATCGTTGTGAAAAAAGTAACGAGTCCTTACAGCAGTGAATTTGCCATCGGAGCACTGGCTCCTGATGGGGTGCGCGTTATCCACTGGCCGTCTGCGCACCGCGTGGGTGTTGATGAAGATTACCTCAACAGGCAGGAGCGGATATTGTCAGAACACATCCGTCAAAAATTGATCGCCTATCGCAAAGGCCGCAAACCCCTCCAAGTAAAAGAAAAAACTGTGATTGTTATAGATGATGGGGTGGCAACCGGCGCTACTCTGGAGGCCGCAATCGCCTGGCTTAAAAAGAAAAAAGCCAAAAAGATTGTTGCCGCCGTGCCGCTTGCGCCGCCGGAGACTGTCGCAAAACTCAAGCCCGAAGTCGATGAGCTTGTAGTTCTCACTACACCGGAGAACCTGAACGCAGTCGGCCAGTTTTACAAGGAATTTCCCCAAGTGGAGGATAGTCAAGTGATTGCTTTGGTTGCCGGGAGGGGAACATGAAGCTTATCGTGGGGCTAGGGAACCCAGGAGAAAAATACGAGAGCACCCGTCATAATATTGGGTTTATGGTTGTGGATCGGCTCGCGCACGAGCTTGGACCAACGGACATTGTCTGGAGGCAGGAAGACAAACATCAGGCCCTGGTTGCACGAACGGGAGATATTATTTTGGTGAAGCCGCTTACGTTTATGAATAATGCCGGTATTGCGGTCGGGAGCTTAGTGCGTTTTTATAAACTTAATTCCATGGACGTATTGGTTATCCATGATGACATTGATTTGCCCGTTGGGAAAATTCGCATTCGTACTGGAGGAAGCAGTGCCGGTCACAATGGGTTGCAGTCGATTATGCAGCACCTTAAAACAGACAAATTTATCCGTTTTCGATTAGGGGTTGGCAGAGGCCTCATGGCCAAAGGACCCAGTATGAACAAAAACTGGCATCATCGGGCGGTCATCGACTTTGTACTATCTCATTTCCGACCAAATGAAGCCGGTGCGCTCAAGCACATGGTCAAACGGGGCGCGCAGGCGGTGCGCATGGCGCTTCTGGATGGCATGGACAAAGCGATGAATCGGTTTAACTAACATGCAAACCGTCGGAGATATTTTAAAAAAGTTCAATCCTCTCGAGGACAAATACATTTCCCGCGAGTTTCAAGCGTATGGAATTTATCTTTCGGAGGAGCTGCGGGACTACAAGCACCGGGCGCTCTATATTCGTCTTGCCAAAACCGTGCCACGCGCCATCCTCGAGAAGGCGCTCTCCTTTGTCAAAGACAGCAAAGCCCGTAGTCGCGCGAAACTTTTTATGTGGAAACTTAAAAAACTTCGCAGTGGAGAAGAATAGCCTTATTCAAAAAGTTCTGTGAGCCCTTGTCCGGTGTGGGTGCGTTTGATTGCTTCTGCAAGGAGAGGCGCGATACTTACAACCTGAATTTTTGGATGTTCGACGACTTCGTCGCGGTGATCAATTGAATCTGTGACATAGACTGTTTCGATTGGGGACTCACTGAGTTCCTTGAGAGAGTCGAGTGTCTCAGTTTGAAGAAACTCTCCATGTGTAACGGCGGCTATTATTCGTCGAGCACCACTTTCTTTAACTTTTCTCGCAGCGTTAAGTATCGTGGTCCCAGTTCCCCAAATATCATCGACAATTAAGGCGTCTTTACCATCTACATCACCAATTAACAAACGAGCTTCTGAGGGGCTATTTGGTTTTACGTCCCTTTCTTTGTAGACGCCTGCAAGATCTGATGTGCCTAGATTTTTTAGCGAATCTACTGGCTCTTTTGAGGCCAGCGATGTCTGGTCCGACCATGACCAAGTTTTTTATTTGATTATTCTGTTTGATAGCTGGAGCAAGTGAGACGTTTGCAAAGAGATTGTCCCAGGGGATGAGGACAAACCCTTGTGCTTGTTCTGAGTGTTGATCAACGGTCATAATACGTGCGATTCCATTTGCTTCCAATTGGCGCGCGAGCGCTGAGGCAGAAATTGAGACTCGCGGCTCATCTTTCCTGTCTTGGCGCGAATATCCAAAATAAGGGATAACGGCAGTAATTTCTCCTGCAGATGCTCTGCGGGCGGCATCGATCATGAGAAATAATTCCATCCAATAATGGTCTGCATCTGGTGGCGATGTTGATTGAATAATAAAAACATCTTTCTGGCCAACATTATGCGTAATTGCTGGCTTTTCTTCTTTGTTGTCAAAAAGCGTAATGGGTTGATCGACCTCTTGTTCCAATATGGCTCCCACCGCCGCTGCCAGGCGCGTGCTGCCTCTCCCTGTCAAAATTTCGAAATTATTGTTTTTATAAACCGGCCGGGCCTCAGGCTTTGATTTTCGGGAACGAGCCTCTTTGAGTATATTCATGTGACATAGTGCGTTATAACACAAATATAGGCTAAAATAAAGCAGAAACATGAGACGGGTGCATCTTATTATTTCCGGTGACGTGCAGGGAGTTGGGTTCCGAGCATGGGTCCTTCGCCTTGCTCAAAGTAAGCCCATCACTGGTTGGGTGAAGAATCGTAAGGACAGGACAGTGGAGATTGTGGCAGAGGGTCCAAGGGTGGAACTTGAAGATCTAGTGAAAGCCTGTCAGCACGGGCCGGAGGTGGCGTGGGTAGAGAAAGTTGACATTCAGTGGCTGGAGGGGACAGGAGAGTTTGCAAATTTTCAGGTGGTATACTAAGTAGATGCAAAAAGTCCTTCAAATCATCCAGAAAAAACCAGCAGTATTTGTGCTGCTTTCTCTCTCGTACATTTTGGTCGTGGGACTGGTCAAGTGGAGGCTTGCGCCACCAATGGAAGCACTGGTGTATCTTGCGGGAGGGCTCTTGGGCATCTATTTTCTGGATCTGGCAGAATTGTTTTTCAAGCTTTTTCCGTCACCATTTCGTTCGGTTGTTTTCCAGTGGCTTTTTGTCGCAGTGAGCTTTTTTGTTGTGACGTCCTCCGGAAGTTTACTCGCGAGTGGCTTAGTCCTCTCGCTTTATCTCACCATGATTCTCTGGCAGGCGGGCGAGTGGAAGCTTGCAGGAAACCTCACGAGTTGGTATCGCATGGTGGCAGGGCCGGTTGACTTGGGGATACAGCGATGGAGCATGATTGCCTTCGCTGTCATTTTTATCATAGAGACATTTCTTTTTATTCGATAACCGCCAAACATGATCTCACCCCTTGCACAAGTTCCCAGATCAGAGGTATCGTAGAAATATGAGCAAGATTGCAAAGAAACAGCAAACAGCACTGGATCCTGTCTATCAGTTGTGGGGATGGATTGCGCTTGCCTGGGCGCTCTACCGCTACTTTTTCCGCCTGCCGGAGTGGGCAGATGAGTTTATCTTTAAACCGATCGTTTTTGTAGTACCGGTGCTCTGGTACGTCCTCAAAAAAGAACGCAGATCCCTCTCTTCGTTAGGGCTTACCGGAAAAAACTTATTTACGAGCATCTATATTGGTCTGGGGTTTGGGTTTGTGTTTGCGCTGGAGGGGCTTGCTGCCAATGCCATAAAGTACGGCAGGCTTCAGATAAACCCGATTGAAGCATTTACGCAGTACGGGATGGTGGCACTTATCCTTTTGTCCCTCGCAACAGCATTTTCAGAAGAACTTTTGAGCCGCGGTTTCGTCTTTAACCGGATTCTCGAAGTTAAAAAGAGCTTGCCGTACGCCGCGATTGTCTCCACTGCACTTTTTGTGCTTATCCACGTGCCGATCCTTGTGACCATGCACAAACTTCAAGGGGTCACATTGATACTCTTTTTTGTCACGGACATCATCCTGGGGTTTGCCAATAGCCTGCTTTTTTTCAGGGTTAGGTCTCTGGTTGCTCCCATCCTCGTCCACATCTTCTGGAACATGACAGTGGCGTTGTACCTCTAGCTTGCCAACCAGCCGCCGTCGATATAGAGAGTGGCACCGGTCGTGTAGGCGGCTTCATCTGAGGCAAAATAGACAACCGCTGCAGCGATTTCTTCTGGTTTGCCGAAGCGCTTGATAGGAAGCCGGGCATACATACTTTGCTTTTTTTCTTCGGTTACCCCCCGGGTCATCTCCGTTTCCACTCCCCCTGGGCCAATGGCATTGACGGTGATGCCCATGGGTCCAAGCTCGCCCGCTAAAGCCTCGGTCAAGCCCACAATACCGCCTTTGCTGGCAACATAGTGGGAAATCATCGGGTACCCAACGCCGACGCCTCCTGAAGCGATGGAGGCGATATTAACAATGCGTCCCCATTTATTTTTCGTCATCTCCCGTGCTGCCCGTTGTGCCATGAGGAAATAGCCTTTGAGATTGGTGTCGAGGACTTTGTCCCATGCCTCTTCCGTAAGTTCGAGAAAAGGGGAGTAGTCCAGAATGCCTGCGTTGTTAACAAGTATATCCAGACGACCAAACGTCTCGACAGTTTTTGCCACAGCCGCCCCGACTTCCTTTTGTATTGTGACATCCATTTTCATTGCGAGCGCTTCTTTGCCGCGGCTTTTGATTTCGGCGGCGAGCGCGGCCAGTCGATCAAGTCGGCGTGCACAGACGGCGACTTTGGCGCCCTGGGTCGCCAGGGCCATTGCCGATGCTCTCCCAATGCCGCTCGAGGCGCCTGTCACGAGTGCAACCTTTCCAGTGAGATCAAACATATGTTCTCTTTACTGTTTTATAGCCGTTTCTACGGCTTTTACCAGATCATTAGGCCCCGAGAGGTTCGTGAGAAGAACGCCATTGAGAAAAAATGTCGGTGTGCTTCGCAGGCCGAGTTGTTGCCCCTCTGAAAGATCTCGCTCGATTTTTTCCATAATTGCCGGGTCATCAATGTCTTTCGTGTATTGAGATGTATTGAGCTTGAGCAATTGAATAAATTGTGTAGAAAAAAAGTCATCAGAAAAGCTATCCTGATTTTTGAAAAGAACTACTACTGCTTCCCAAAACTTTCCTTGAAGTGCTGCCGCTTCGGCCGCATATGCCGCGGGTTTGGCGTACTGATATTGGGGAAGTGGGTAGTGGCGGTAGACAAAAAGAAACTGGTCTTTATATTTGTTCGTTAGTGATTCGACAGCCGGCGCGAATGCGGCGCAGGCCGGGCATTGAAAATCTGAAAACTCCACAAGATATGCCGCTGCGTTTTCGTTTCCCATCCGATGCGCATCGTTTGATATGAGAGTTTCCTTGGCGATTGTGACAACCCGAG
>METE01000011.1:63741-82913 GCA_001771275.1 candidate division Kazan bacterium RIFCSPLOWO2_01_FULL_48_13 | reverse complement strand
AATGTGACAGCTGTCCGTCTGAGCGGCGAAGAAGAGTATATCTTGGAAGAATCACTCAGACGCAAGGCAGTGCATTCGGTAGTGTCAGAGCCGTGGGTGTGCGAACATTGCAGCTTTGAAGATTTTAGCCGCCGCCCCGGGACTACGGGGGCGTGTTATAACTGCAGCCAGCCCCCGTTTACTGATGAAGAAAGGCTGGAACTTCATTGGCGGCTTAGCACCCCAGCCAATGTTACCTTGCCGCTTTTCTCCTCGTCATAACCACCCCAATTAAGGGCTTATCCCTTGATTACCCGGGTGGTTTTTATTAGTACGAGAGATACGACATCAAAGCCCCCGCCCCACTCCAATTGCTCCACAGCCAACTGACAAAGAAAATAAATATTAATATCAATAGCAGCCAGAACAGCCAATGGGGCGCATCGTCATGTTCTTCGGGAATTAGGATAATAAAAGATCGCTTGTGCTCGCGCATTAGCGATTTTAATTTCCCCAATTTTGATGTTTTAGTCTTTACCGCCATCGTCTATCCTACTTCTATTATATGGCAGGTAGAATGATCAGGACAAATTCGCCTTTCGGTTTCTGCCGGCTGAACTTATCGATCAGCTCGGTCGCGCTCCCCTGCTTAATCTCCTCGAACTTTTTGGTTAGCTCTCTGGCCACTACCACTTGGCGATTACCCAAATACTGTTCGATATCTTTTAGGGTTTTAACTACTCGCATCGGTGATTCGTAGATCACTATCGGCACATCCAGTCCGGCCATCTCGGAGAACAGGGTTTGCCGCCCTTGTTTTTTGGGCAGGAATCCCAAAAAGTAAAATGCGTCAGCATTGATCCCGGCCGCCGAGAGCGCCACAGTTAGAGCGGAAGCGCCCGGGATCGGCACCACTTTAACTCCCGCGCTAATCGCCTCGCGCACCAATCTCCCGCCGGGGTCTTGAATACCCGGTGTGCCGGCATCGGTTACCAGCGCGATATCGTCTCCCCGTTCTAACCTTTTTAATATCGCGCCGCTGGCGCTGTGTTGATGATAGATAACCGTCGGAGTTGTTATGGCGTATTTATTAAGCAAAGTTCGGGTCACCCGGGAATCCTCGCAGGCGATGGCGTTTGCTTCTTTAAGTACGCGAATCGCGCGTAGCGTCATATCCTCCAAGTTCCCGATCGGGGTCGCTACTATATAAAGGGTGCCCATTATAGCAATTTAGCGATTAGCCAGACGCCAACTATAATCATCAAGCCGATAGCAATCAGCGCTGACAGATTAGCCAGCCAGCCATTGGTGTGTCGTCCCATCACTCGCTTGTCGTTGGCAATGATCAAGGTAAGCAGGATGAGGATTGGAGTTAAGATGCCATTGAGTACCTGGGTGTACAGTAGCATGATCATTGGTGGGATGCGGGTTAGTACCAATAATCCGCCGACTATGAGTGAGCCAATTAGTAGAATGTAAAATCCGCGAGCCTGTTGGATCTTTCGGTTAAGCCCCTCGGGCAGGTTAAGCGCCTCCGTTCCGGCGTAGGCGGTGGAAGCGGCCAAGATGGGAACGCCCAATAACCCCGAACCGATAATTCCTAAAGCGAACAAGCCAAATGCCCAGTCACCCGCCAATGGTTTAAGCATCTGAGCCGCTTCCGCGACGCTACCCACAAATTGAGTGCCATTTAAGACTAAGCTAGCCATCAACATTACCGCTAAGGCGATAATATTGGCGTAGATAAATCCGATCATCACTCCCCGCCGCTCCTGTCGCATAGCTTTGATCTTGATCTGTTCTTCGACCTCCTCGGTCGCCTGCCAAAAGATAGTATTGGGAGTGATCGTAGTCCCTAAAATTGCGACTATAGCGATCAACCAGATTAACGATCCATCGCTTAAGTTGATCGGCCATAGTTGCTGCCAGACTGACGGTAGATCGATTGGCATATTGAATATTGCCACTACATACAACAGCAGTGACAGGGTGAGGATTAGTAGATATTTACTGATCGATTTGTAGCTCCCCTTGATCATCAGCCAGGATATCAGCAAAACCACGGGGATCACCAGCCATTCCCAGTTAAGATGTAATCCGGCCCCCATAATCTCCGATATTGCGGCGATGTTGGCGCCAATGGTCGCGGTATTGCAGATCAATACGATTAGCCCCGCGATGATGGCCCAGGTTTTTCCGAACCGTGATCGGATGGCCGAGTTCAGCCCCCGTTTGGTGACAATACCGATCCGAGCGCTCATATCCTCCACTGCGATTACCAATGGGGTAATGATAGCGACCAACCAAGCTAAGCCAAAACCGGTCGTGCTGCCCACCTGCATAAAGGTGGCGATGCCGGCCGGATCGTTGGTGGAGGCGCCGTTGATTATCCCTGCCCTGAGGGCCGCTAACTGGTTTTGATTTTTTCGTACAGCTTTAGCCATTCCGGAATTGTTAGGGTCTGAGCGCGGCGGGTGCTTTGGATGCCGCAGTCTTCTAATATCTGTTTAGTTGCCGACAAAGGCAGGTGTAATCCGCTGGACAGCGAGTTATGCAGCTGCTTTCGTCTGGCCCCAAAGCCGGCTTTAATTACTCGAAATAACGCGGCATCATCCTTGACTTCGTATTTATTAGTCCGGTATGGGGTGATTTGGAGGATGGCCGAATCAACCTTGGGCGCTGGCCAGAACGAGAATCGGGGAACGGTCGCAACTATCTCGGGTTGACCGTACAGCTGCACTGCCACTGACAGCAGGTTTGATTCCGGAGGCAAAGCGATGATTCTCTCAGCCACTTCCTGCTGCACCATCACCACCATCATAGCAGGGCGGATTTTGCTTTGTAAGAAAAATCGCAAGATCGCCGAGGTCAGATAGTATGGCAGATTGGCTACTAATTTGTAGCTGCGACCAAACTGCTGCCGAAAAAAGCTGGGCGGGAGCATCAGCGCATTGGCTTCAACGATCTTAGCGTTGTTGATATCGCGATTGATCTCTCTAAATATCCTAATCATCTGGTAGTCTTTTTCTACCGCCACGATCTGTTTGACTTTAGGAGCCAATGCTCGGGTGAGCGTACCCAAGCCAGGTCCGATCTCTAAAATGCTGTCGGTGGATTTAAGTTTGGCGGCCGCTACGATCTTTGTTAGGGCATTTTTATCTACCAAAAAATGCTGCCCTAACTTTTTTTGAGCAAACACCCGGTATTCTCTTAAGATCCGTCGGATCAGGTCGGTATCAGTCAGGTCGATCATCAGATGACATAATAGTGAATGTTGATTCGGCCGGCTCCCAGGGGGGCCAGTTTTAGAAACGCGGGCTGGTTGAGGTCCAAAGTAACGCCCGTCTCGGCGGTGGGGCCGTAGTCGTTGACCTCCACATCAACATATTTGCCACTGTTATCGGCGGTCACCCGGAGCCGCGTGCCTTTAGGAAACTGGGTGCTGGCCGCTGTCAGTTTGTTGCCGAACCGATACCAGGTGGCAGTACCGCTGTAGGTGGGCGACTTGGGTTCCACCGGGGCAACTACGGGGGTGGGGGTGGCGGCTACTGTGATCGGCTTAGCCGATGATTGATGGCCGGCTGTGATGTTGCTGGCTACGGTCGGGTTGAGCTGGGCGGGTCGGATCTTAACTTTGATATTTAAGTTAGGGCCGATCTCGGTTGACCGATCTGGCACCACGCTGATTACCTGATTGTTATCCGGATATAATGAGCTGATTAACTCCCCTACCGTGAGGTAAGCGGTGGTCTGGGTGGTGGTTAGCCCGTTGACATTTATCTGCACCGCTACTGTTTCGGCTTCGGCAGTTTGGAGAGCCAAGAACATATACACAAACATCGCCAACAGAAAAACAAACAGGGCGCTTACCTTGGGGTTTATAATCTGGTCTGAGTTTAGTTCAGCATGGTCAAAAATCACTCCGCAGAGCCTCCTCTTAAGTGCTGGCCAACTCTCTAATTATACCGCAAGACCAGCCGGCCAACTAATGTTTGGAGGCCGCTAATTTCTTGAGCGGGGCCAATCCTTTAGCTAACCGTTTAACCCCTAATTTTCCAAATAGTACCACCACTTCGTCATCACTCACCCGGATAACTGAGCCAACGCCAAAGTGGGCATGTTCTACCATATCGCCCGTCTTAACTTTAATAGCGGGCAGGGGCTTGTCCGTGGCAGCAGAGGTGGGCTTTAATTCATCTATCCCAGTAGTGGTCAGCTCGACTGGGATATCCTCCAAAAAGCGCGATGGGGCCCCCAGGTATTGTTTGCCATAGATCAGCCGCTGAGTGGCGTGCAGCAGATAGACCTTGCGCTTGGCGCGGGTAATGCCGACATAGCATAGCCGCCGTTCTTCTTCCAGCTCCTCCACATTTAGCAGGCTGCGGGAGTGAGGGAATAGATTCTCCTCCATTCCGGCGATAAACACCGAATCAAATTCCAAACCCTTGGCCGAGTGCAGCGTCATTAAGGTAACGGCTTCGCTGTCCGCGTTGTAGCTATCGGTATCCTGGATCAGGCTGACTTCTTCTAAAAAGGTTTGCAGGGCCAAATTGATCTCCAGGTAGTCATATTTTTCCACTACGCTTTTTAACTCTTTAACATTCTCGATTCGCGTCTCACCTTCGATGGTTTTATCGTTGAGAAAAGTTAAGTAGCCGGTTTTATTGATCACCAAATCAAACAGGCCGCTCAGATTCTTTTTCCAGCTGCGGGCCTGACTCATAACTTTCGATAGTTCGGTCAAAGCCGCCTTGGCCTTGCCCCCAACCGGAATGATGTCCAATATCTCGCTCAATTTTTTTTGTTCCTTAGCGGCAAACTCTCTCAAACCCTCCCAGCCCTTTTCACCAATCCCCCGGGCGGGTACATTAATAATCCGCTGAAGGCTGATCTCATCTTGCGGGTTGGCGATTACCCGCAAATAGGCGAGCACATCTTTAATCTCTTTGCGGTCATAGAATCGTACCCCGCCCACTACCCGATACGGCACCCCGCGCTTTAAAAATGCTTCTTCCAATGCGCGTGATTGGGCATTGGTGCGGTACAGCGCTACGAAATCGTTTAGCGTCAACTCGGGATGCAGCTGCCGCTGTCGGTCGATCTCTTCAATAATAAAAGCGCCTTCGTACTGCTCGGTCGGCACATTGATAATGCTAAGCGGTTCGCCCGCGCCCTGGTTGGTCCAGAGTTTTTTCTGGCTGCGGTTAACATTCCCGGCGATCACCGCCCCCGCCGCATCTAAAATATTCTGGGTCGAGCGGTAGTTCTCCTCTAATTTAATTACCTTGGCAGCTGGATAGTCCCGATTAAAGTTTAGGATATTGCGATAGTTAGCTCCGCGCCAAGAGTAGATCGAATTATGTACAACTAATCCCGATGCAACATAATTGTGAACCTTATCAACATCTAAGTCATAAACCACCCCAGAATAAATCTTCTTAGTAACCTTGATAACTCGATCTTCTGTCACCAGACCATTTTTTACTATCGGTATTATCATACTGGGGTGTATCTGACTCGCCGGCATAAAAGAAAATTTCTTGTCAGTTAGGAAGGCGTATTTATTAATCTGCACATCGCCAAGATTCTCTTGCAATCTTGATAAGACCTGTTCAATTTTGCCATAATCTAAATTATGAATTTCAGTCCGGTATGTATCAGCGCGTCCAGCCCTGATTTTATAGCCCAGCTTTTCAAAAAACATCAAATCTTTGGGATCTGTGGTGACAGATGAAATCCGGCTAGCAGACCAAGGACTTTGTTGAGTTACCCGCTTATCACCAAAGAGTGCGACATTAAGGCTGATTCTTTTAATGTCGTTCCGAGTAGTGGCTTGGGG
Organism: candidate division Kazan bacterium RIFCSPLOWO2_01_FULL_48_13; assembly: GCA_001771275.1. Taxonomy (GTDB): domain Bacteria; phylum Patescibacteriota; class Kazan-3B-28; order Kazan-3B-28; family UBA10110; genus 2-01-FULL-49-10. The sequence continues at coordinate 77,095 of METE01000011.1, read as the reverse complement.
AGAAAAATGCGGATAATGGAAAGTTAAGCCAAGATCAGTCATTAGCTGGTTGGCTCGACTTTTAGTATCGATTTCTTGATACAGCATATTGATTTGGTCTTGGTTGAGTTGCATCGATCGATTGCCGTAGGCGTGGAAAACCAGCATGGGGATGCCATATTTATAAGCAAAGAGCGCCTCGGTATACATTGCTTCTGCGCGGCTATCACATATCTTGATTATCCACATCCGTTCTGCTCTCTCTTGGTTTGCGCGTACTCGTAGCCCGGTATCGTGTTTCTTGCCATCGAACCTAGTTCCTTTGGCTGTCCCAATCCGGTAACCCATGTTTTGTGAGTACATTAAGTAGACGAAGTACGAATCAGATATTCCCAATCTTGAGAACAACAAGTGATTAGGCGTACAAGTCATCACACAGCCTGCAGCTGTCCTGATACTAATAATCTCGCCATTGTAGCTAAACTTTTTTCGATTCAAGACCTTAAAATAGCCAGTTTTACCATACCCACTGGCCGATCTAACTAATTCTCCTTTGGCTACATTCTCAATTTTCTTCTTGCCATTTTGGGCTTCAATTAAACTGCCCGGAACCAGACATTGCCAATCATCCCCCACCACAAATAGATTGTGATGCTTATCCGACAAGAGCCTGGTCAATTGATACTGGGCGGCGTTGGTATCCTGATATTCATCCACCATCACATACTTAAACAACTTTTGGTATCGATCTAATACCTTGGGTTCTTGATTGAACAGCTGCACCGTCAGCAGCAACAGGTCGTCAAAATCAACACTGTTGTTCTGATGCAGCAGCTCTTGATATCGGGGGTAGACCCGGGCCACTATCTGCTGAAAGCTGCCTTGAGACAACTTAGTGTATTGCTCGGGACCGATCATCTCGTTCTTGGCGCTGGAGATGTAGTTGAGCACCGCTCCCGGCGCGTACCGAGTGGAATCGATGTTTAATTCTTTCAGCGCCTGCTTGATCGCCGTCAGCTGTTCGTCGGTATCTAAGATGGTAAAAGTAGTGGGGCGGCCCAAATGTTCCATCTCTTGCCGCAGGATCCTAACACAGAGCGAATGGAAGGTGCTGATAAAAAATTGCCGATCCGATTTCACGGACAGCAGCTTCTTTACCCGATCTCTCATCTCCCCCGCTGCCTTATTAGTGAAGGTAACTGCCAGGATTTCGGAGGCATGAGCCCTGCCTTGTTGAATAATGTAAGCGATGCGAGTAGTCAGCGTCTTGGTTTTGCCCGAGCCGGCCCCGGCCAATATAAGTACCGGCCCCCTTAGGTTTTTCACGGCTTCCTGCTGGGCCGGATTTAGGCTTTTGAGTAGGTCTTTCATAAACAATACCCAGTATATTACATTAGATGCGGATGGAGGCTGTCCCCTCTGCTATACTGAGGTCTGAGACTAAACTATTTATATGTCAGGGCATTCTAAGTGGTCGACTATCAAACGGAAAAAGGGGGCGGCAGATGTTAAACGAAGCGCCCTGTTTACCAAATTGGCCAAGGGAATCGAAGTGGCGGCCCGCAGCGGCGGGGGCAATCCCGATCTCAATTTTCGATTGAAATTAGCGATCCAAAAGGCCAAGGCTTCTAATATGCCGATCAGCAGCATGGATAAGGCGATCAAAAAAGGTACTGGCGAAGACAAGGACGCTGCCCAGATTGAAGAAGTAACTTATGAAGGGCTGGGTCCGAGCAATATTGCGGTGGTAGTTTCGGCGATGACCGATAACAAAAATCGTACGGTCGCCGAATTGCGCAATATCTTTAACAAGGCGGGGGCTACTTTTGGCACGCCGGCTGCTTGGCAGTTTGACCATCGGGGAATTCTGCGGGTAGCAAAAGCCGACGACCCGGACAGCTTGGAATTGGCAGCGATCGAAGCGGGGGCCCTGGAGATCGATGCTACCGGCGACGAGTTGGAGATCGTCACTGAGCCTAAGGAATTGGATAAAGTAAGAACCGCGCTGGAATCGGCTAGCTATAAAGTTACCGAGGCGGAATTGGGGCTGGTACCAAAACAGCCGGTAACGATTACCGATCCCGAAGCGGCCCAGAAAGCGTTGAACTTCTTAAACGCCCTGGAAGACCACGACGATGTTGACCAGGTTTATAGTACGCTGGATGTACCGGACGAAGTATTGAATAAACTGTCGCATGAGTCCCGTTAGAAGTCTGTCGGTTGATAGCTTTAGGTTTTAAATAGCTATAATGCCCATAACCTATACCGATTTATTAGTAGAGCCGCGAAAAAATAGTTTGAATAAATTATTTTTTCGCAGAGGACTTCTAACGGGATGAGTAGAATTATTTTGGGATTAGACCCCGGTACCGCCACCACCGGTTTTGGCGTGGTAAAAGAAGATCAGGGCTCGATCGCGCTGGTTGATTGCGGTTATATTACCACCCCCTCCACTAATTCGGATTCTGATCGACTGTTGGTGATTGGCCGGGCGGTGGAGAAACTGCTCAAAACCTATCGGCCGGATGCGGTGGCGGTTGAGAAATTATTTTTTGCCAAAAACCAGACTACGGCGATGGCGGTATCTCAATCTCGTGGCGTACTCTTAGCCAGTATCGCTCGCGCGCAGTTGCCGCTGTTAGAATATACTCCCTTGCAGGTTAAGCAGCGGATAACTGGTTATGGCCGAGCTGATAAACGACAGATCCAGCAGATGGTTAAAGCGTTGCTGAAGTTGGATCAAGTGCCTCAGCCAGACGATGCAGCCGACGCGTTAGCAGTAGCGATCTGCGGGGCCGCGGAGAAGCCCCCCAATGCTACAATAGGTATATGATAGCTTCTGTTAGCGGCCGAGTTGTTAGCAAAGGATTAGATCATCTGGTGGTCGAAGCCGGCGGCATCGGCTATCTGGTTTTTACCACTACTGACATACTAACCACTACGGTGATCAATGATGAGATCCGGCTACTAACCCATATGGTAGTGCGGGAGGATGTTCAGGCGCTTTACGGTTTTATCAGCCCGGCTCAGCTTCAGCTGTTTTCGATGTTAATTAGCGTATCGGGGGTGGGACCGCGCATCGGTTTGGCGGTCTTAAGTTCCGGCAAAGTCGAAGAATTAAGAAGTGCGATCGGTCGGGGTGATAGCGCTATCTTTACCGCTATCTCCGGGATCGGCAAAAAAACTGCCGAACGAATTATCTTGGAACTGAAGAGTCGGATCACCGATATCGTAGATGTGGGAGTGGGCGGCAGCTCGGCGGATATTATTAATGCGCTGTCTGGTTTGGGTTATAATATGTATGAAATTCGAGAAGTCTTGGGCAAGCTCTCCCCAGACGCGAAGGTAGAAGATAAATTGAAAGAAGCGCTTAAACTGCTAAGTTAGTCGATCAATAATCGACTTGTCGTCCCCGAGCCGGAAACGAAGTGTTCCGACATCGGGGATCCAGACCGAAACAGAAAAAACTAAATTTTATTGAATTTATTGGGTAATTATTTTAAGGGAGGGTTGTCGATGGCTAAGAAGAATAGTAATACTTGCGGCTGTGGTTGGTTTATGGACGATTGGTTCTACTCGCTGATAGCTATTTTAATCGGTTTCGCGCTGCTCGGCGTTAATCTGGGTTGGCTGGAAACAGCCTGGCTGGATTATTGGCCGGTCCTGCTGATCTTGATCGGGGGCAAAGAGTTGTTGGAAAGAAACTAAAGGGTCGGCGATAGTCAGATTGGCGAGCTCGGTCTTACGGGGCCGAGTTCGTTGGTTAGTGGTCTATGATAGAGTAAAAATATGCCAAGGACCTATTGGATAATAGCTATTAGCCTCGGAGCAGTAGTGGTGGCGGTTGCCATTACGCTATTAGTTATCTGGTTCCCGGCCTCCAGCCCGGGATGGCTTCTGGCCCGGAGGGCCGGATCGGCCGTTGACCAGCGGTTTACCGTTCGATCGGGTGAGACGATTAGTGTGATCGCCGATAATCTAAAAGCAGCCGGACTGATTCGCTCGGCCTGGGGCTTTAAACTCTATCTTAAGTTATCGGGCAAGGTGATAGTTCAGCCGGGGCTGTATCAGCTCTCCCCCGCCTATCCATTGCCCCGGGTCGCTAATATTATTGCCAGCGGTTCAACAGCCAATGTTACCGTAACCATTCCCGAAGGCTACACTCTGGCGCAGATCATCGATACCTTGGTGGCCAAAGAAGTGGCCGTCGCCACCGAATTTACGGCGGCCTTAAAAGATTTTGCGCCTGATTATGAATTTTTTAAATCCAAGCCGGCCGATAAATCATTGGAAGGATTTATGTTTCCCGATACTTATCGTTTGATCAAAGGCGAGCCGACCGAAGCGATTCGGATGATGCTGGATAACTTTGGGGTGAAGTATAAAGACGAGATCAAGCCTCGCTTGGGCGATAAGAATCTGTACGAAGTGATGATCATCGCCTCACTGGTCGAGAAGGAGGCCAAGACTCAAACCGATCGCGAACAGATCACTGCTGTGCTGTATAACCGCCTCGAGGCAGGAATGCGGTTGGATGTTGATGCCACGGTTCGCTACGCTATCAACGATTGGAAAAAGGCGCTGACCAAAGAGGATCTCTCAATCGATTCGCCTTACAATACGAGGCGTGTCAGCGGACTGCCGCCCACTCCCATCTGCAATCCCGGATTGGCCGCCATCAAAGCCGCGCTTAATCCACCCGACAGTGACTACTATTACTACCTCACCGATTACGATGGCATAACTCATTACGCCAAGACGCTCAAAGAACACACCGACAACAAACTAAAGTATCTATAGATGACACGGGGGGCAACAGTCTGGCTGTTAGTTAGTTTTATTTTCGGAGTGGCCCTGGGGCCATTTTTTTATTGGCACAATTTTTATGTGGCGCTATGGCTAGTTAGTGGATTGATAGTATTGGCCGCAGCGTATTGGCGGCGATATACCGGTTTTGCTTTAGCGGTGCTGATGTTGGCAATGGCGGTCTGGGGTAACCTGCGGTTTGGCGTCAGTCAGTTTAACGCGGCTGACGAAATTGGTCGGTTAGCCGGCGACACGGTTGAGTTGACTGGAATAGTTATCGCCGACTCAGAGCCAAAGGGAACATTTACTCGACTCACAGTTAAAGCCATATCGATCGATGGGCAAGCGGTTGATGGCCGGTTGTTGGTTACAGTACCCGTTAGACCAACATACGAATATGGCAACTCGTTGCTGTTATCGGGTCGAATCGATCTGCCGATTAACCGGGGAGATTTTGATTACGCTGGCTATCTTAGCCGATTTGGGGTCAGCGCCACAATGAACTATCCGGCTGTCGAACTGCTGCAATCGTTTGTGGGAAGTCCGTTGCTGCGTCAACTTTATCTAACCAAGCATCGGTTGATCCACGGCATTCAAAATACGCTGCCCGAACCAGCTGCCGGTTTATTGTCGGGGTTGCTGTTTGGCATTAAGGGAGATCTGTCCTCCCAGCTTGCCGAAGATTTCAACCGAGCCGGGCTCACCCACATTATTGCCCTATCCGGTTTTAATATTACTATTATCGTCGCGGGTCTGTTATGGCTGTTGAGATTTTTGTCTCTGCGTTGGCGATATGGATTAGCCATTACAGTGATAGTGTTATTTGTGCTAATGACCGGCGCTTCTCCGTCGGTTACCCGGGCTGCCATTATGGGTATATTAGTGCTGGCGGCGAGTCTGACCGGACGCTGGGCAGACAGTGGTGTTGCCTTGTTGCTGGCTGCCGTCCTGATGTTGCTGGCTAATCCGTTGGTGCTGTATCATGATGTTGGGTTTCAGCTCTCGTTCGCTGCCACTGTTGGCATCATCTATTTGACCCCCACATTTCACGACATCTTCCACCGTACCCCAAAGTGGCTAAGCGGGTATCTCTCCCCGACCTTGGGGGCGTTGGTTTTTTCCACGCCGCTGTTGATTTATCAATTTGAGCGATTGTCGTTAGTGGCACCATTAGCCAACATCTTGGTGTTGCCCGTTATATCCATAGCTATGGGGTTGGGATTTGTTGGCGTAATACTCAGTTTGATCTATCTGCCGGCCGGAATTGCCTGGGGCGCCATCTCAGCTTGGCCGCTTCACTACATCGTGGGGGTAGCCACCGCTCTTTCGCAACTGCCCGCCGCTTCTATCAGCATCAAGATCAATTCGGTTTGGTGGGTAGTAATCGCTTATGTCATATTGGGGGGAGGTTTAATCATTAAGCAAAGTCGTGCGCCAAAGACTAATTTGGAGCTGCGTCCTCTTGCTACTGCTCGCTAACTTCTACACTTGGCGGGGAGTGGCAGCTCGGGCCGCGGGTCAGCCGACAATTCATTTTCTTAATGTGGGGCAAGGCGACGCCATCCTAATTACCTCCGGTGATCGGCAGGTTTTGGTTGACGGTGGGCCGGATAATAGTGCGCTATCGGAGATCGGCAGAATCATGCCGACTGGGGATAGAACAATTGATCTGGTGATATTGACGCATCCTCATGCCGATCATGTCACTGGATTATTTTCAGTACTGGAGCGATACCGGGTTAATGAAATTTTGGCCACTTTTGTCGAGTATGACAGTTCATTGAATCGCGAATGGCTCAAAGCGGTCAGTCAAAGCGGGGCCCGGCTCAACTATGTTGATCCAGCCGATGACTACCGCTTCAATAATTTATACATCGATACCCTGTTGCCATTAACTTCGTCTGCTCAATCAGCCGACATTAATGATGATTCGATTATCCTGCGCGTGGGCGGAGACCGATCTAGCGTGCTATTGATGGGCGATGCTGGATTTGCCGTGGAAGATAGCCTGTTAAACATCTACCCCGGCATTTCTGCCGACATATTAAAAGTGGGTCATCATGGCAGCCGATACGGTTCGTCGCTTAACTTTCTGCAGAGGCTTAATTTAGCCTCTGCGGTTATATCGGTCGGCCCAAATTCGTATGGCCACCCCGCCCCCGATACTATCGATCGCCTCAATCAAGTTGGCGCCAAGCTCTATCGCACCGATCAATCCAACACGGTTCAGTTTAACCTATAATTAAGCTAATGGATAAGCCGAAGAATTTTATTCGACAGCCAGAGGATTTCATTTGTGAAAACTGTGGCGAGAAGGTTATAGGAGGTGGCTACACCAACCACTGTCCGCAGTGTTTATATAGTAGGCATGTCGATAATGTACCCGGCGATCGGGCCAACCCTTGTGGCGGGCTGATGGCGCCAACTGGGATCGAACTGGAGCATGGCGAGTATGTGTTAACCCACAAATGCCTCAAGTGCAAGGTGGCCAAGCGGAACAAGACGGCTCCCGACGATAGCTTTGATGAGTTAGTAAGAATTAACCAAGAATTTCGTGTCTAACCTCATTCCAATTAGCTGGCCGGATTATCTGTGGCCGTTTGGGATCGCCGTAGTTTTAAGCTATCTATTAACTTTAGGGATTAAGCGGCTGGCCGAACAGCGCGGTTGGTTTGCCTACTATACTACCCACCAGACTCATCAGCGCCGGATGGTTAGATTGGGCGGAGCGGCCATTTATTTAGCTTTTATTATCCCCTTCCTGATATTTATGGACCTAACCCCTCAGCGGATCGGCCTGCTCCTCTCGGTCTCGCTGATGTTTTTGATGGGGCTGTTAGATGATATCTACAATCTGAAAGCCTGGCTGAAGCTACTGATCCAGTTCTTGGCTATCGGTACTGCTCTGGCGTTTGGGATTCGGATCGATCAAGTTACCAATCCATTTGGCGGAGTGATCGTGTTGTCGGGGATTTGGGACTTAGGCCTAACTGCTGTCTGGCTCTGGCTGGTTACCAATGCTGTTAACCTATTAGATGGCCTGGATGGATTGGCCGCTGGTACCACTTCCATCGCTGCCGCCGCGTTATTCTATTTAAGTTTGTTCGCGGTGGTTAATCAACCCCAGACTGCGCTGCTGGCCATTATTTTATTAGGCGCTGCCTTAGGTTTTATCCGCTGGAACTGGTTCCCGGCCAAAATCTTTATGGGCGATTCTGGTAGTTACACTTTAGGCTTCTTGGTTGGGGCCTTGGCGCTAATGGGTGGGGCAAAACTGGCCACCGCCTCATTGGTACTCGGCTTTCCATTACTCGACGCTGTTTACGCTATTATTCGGCGGTTGATCCACGGCAACAATCCCTTTGCAGCTGATCGGGAACATCTCCACCACCGCCTGCTGGCCGTCGGAGTGCCCCATATGGGCGTTACTCTGATTATCTTAGGTATCTCGGCGGTTTTTGGAGTTGTCTCGCTTTTGTCTGGGACTTGGGCCAAACTGATTGCCTTGGCGGTTACCCTAATAGTGATGATTGTGCTGATCCGGACTATATTTATTGTCCAAAGGAGGAAAAGGGATTGACAAATTACCCCCTATGGGGTATGATGAAAAAACAGGTCGGAAACCCCGAAGGGGTAAGCCAAAAACTAAAACAAAAAGCCATGAATGATCGCCAGTTCGAAAAGCTCGTCTCCAACCTGCAGGATGTGATGCGCTGTCCCAACTGCTCATCCCCCTACTTCCTGGACGATATTCATTATCTGGGGCAGATGGACACGATGACCTTCTTGCACCTGCGCTGCCATAAGTGCAGTACTCCGGTATTTGCCAGTGTGGCGGTAGCGGATCAGGAAGGCGGTTTACTCGAGGCAGAAATCGTTGATGAGCAGATCATCAAGCGTCGGAAGCTTAGTCCAACCGACTCTCCCCTGTTTCGACCAGTTACTCACGACGATGTCTTAGATATCCACGACGCCCTGTTTAAATCCGGCGATAGCTTAGATCTATTCCTGAAACCCGGCTGCTAAAGCCCCCCACCTGGCACTATCGATGAAAGCCTTGCTCCAACCAGGCTTTTTCAGTATATTAACGAAGTTACATTAGCCAAACCTATCTCTAATGACTAAGACCGTCACTCCTAATCTGACCGCTACCAAGCGAGACCTCTCCATCGCCCCCAGCCGGTTACGCAGCGCTGGCGTCCTACCGGGCGTGTTGTATGGTAAGGAGATTGAGTCGACCGCTATCTCCTTGCCGTTCGATGTCTTCGAACGGCTCTATCGGGAGGCCGGCGAGACTACTATTATTAATCTCGCAATCGAAGGCGAGGGTGAACCGCGCCAGGTTTTAGTTAAAGATATTCAATTTGATCCAGTTGATGGCCGGCATATTCATGTCGACCTTTATCAAATCAAAGCAGACGAAGAGTTGAAGGCTACTGTCCCGCTGAGATTTATCAACGAAGCGCCGGCAGTTAAAGAATTTGGTGGCATTCTAATTACTAACAAAGATGAAATAGAAGTTGAATGTTTGCCAAAGGATCTGCCACGCGATATCGAGGTTGACCTGTCGGTGTTAACTGAGATCGACAGCGCGATTAAAGTTAAAGATCTTAATATTCCCAATGGTGTCAAGACCTTAGCCGAGCCGGATGAGTCAATTGTGTTAGTCACGCCGCCGGCGGCCGAAGAAGTTGAGGCAGAAACTAAGAGTGAAGCGGACGCCATCGCTGCTGTCGAAGCCACTGCCGAAAAAGCAGCTTCCGAAGAAGGAAATTCTGAGGGCGAAAAAAAGAATAATTAATCGGATCAATTGTTAATAGTTAACTTCGCCCCGATAATTATCGGGGCGAAAGTTTTATTTGAGCAATGATTCAGCATTATTTGTTGTTTCGCTTGACAAAAATGGTTACAATTACATGTAGTGGTGATACAATAATAAAGTTAAGAGTAAAATTTTATTAGTTAATTTCGAGGAGGGTAGGACATGGCCGTCAAAAGACGCCGCAAAGCTGCCGCCAAGAAGACCACCAAGAAAAGAGTGGTCCGTCGCCGCAAAGCGACCAAGAAGGCTGCGCCTAAAAAGAGAGTTGTCCGTCGCCGCCGCAAAGCGCGCAAGTAAACGGATAACCGATTTTGCAATCAAAAAGCTCGAGGCATTAAGCGGCGAGCTTTTTGGTTTGGCCTGATCTGATCGGGGTGTAGTAACAAAATCATTGACTGGGAGCTGATTATCCGCTATGGTGGGGCTGCTTTATTCTGGGCATCAAGGAGGTTGATCGCGTATGGGCGTGCCCACCGATGGATCCTTTACATTTCACAGCTCTGATCCTCTCACCAACCAACTGCTGGCGGCGGCGGTCGATGTGCTATTCGCCGCCATCATCAATCCTCCCGATCTTACTTTGCCAATCGCCCACCTCCCCCAATTCAACTACAATTTTATGAACGATTGGCTGCGGTGCCGCTCATTGCCAACGCGGCTATCAAAAGAAGCACTGGAGATGGTCAATAATCTTCTGCCGCTGGAAGATAACTGGCAGGACCTATTGGATTTGGCTCCTAAGTTACCTAACCGAGAGGATCGTGTTTGTTTAGTTGGGGTGGTCGCCTACATTGAAGTTTGGTTGAGGTTCAACCCTCCCCCATCCGTCGTCAGTGTCGCTTCCATCAACGGCGATTAGGATATTAAAAATCTGGTTAGCATTGCTGCTAACCGCCAATTCCTTAATACCCATCGCCGTTTTTTTATTTTAAGCCGCCCGATTGAGGTCGTGCTCATAGCGAGCCAGATCGGTAACCGCATACGGCCGATGATTGCCATCCTCGGCAGTAACTTCAAATTTTGACCGAGCGATCAATCCTTTTACCCGTTTGTCGGCCAACTGAGCGCTGTCTTGGCCGTAATGCTGTTGCCAAGCCGGATGAGTAGTCAACCCTTCCTTCATAGCGTGGAAAAACTCACCAGCTATATCGGTATTCAGTGTATTAGCAGCGGCTTGTTCTTCTAAGGCGATCAGGATTCGGATCGGCTCATCGGTTTGGAATTCTTTCACATAGGGTACCACCATCTCGCGGATCTCTTGAGCCACCTCTATTCCAGCGCGTTGCTCAACGAGCGGCAGCAATTCCCCATAAATTAAATTCAATCCCATTTCGATTCCCGCCCCGGTCTCTTCGTAACTCGGTTCGGTTCCTGACCGGACACCGCCATCACCCGATGGGGGCGAGGGGGGTTCGACTGATGGGAAGTTTTCTAAATTTTTCATATGTTTTGTTTTACTTTGTTTTTTCAGTATATCACAAAACACAGCTCCTGTAAAGAGTTTTATCCCATTTACCCCGTTAGAAGTCCGGAGAAGCTATGGGAGTTATGTTGAATCACGGCGAACCGATTACCGCTCCGCTTACCGTCGAATCTGTCAGCCAATCTCATCAGCGACTTCTAACGGGGTTTACCCCATATGATTTCGAAAATATCAGGTCAGCCCCGTAGTAGAAACTGGCGTGATTTCATCAATCCGGCGGAGCCGCGCCAGTTTTCACCACCGGGGTCAGAGCCTATACCCCGTTAGAAATTGCCCGGATAGATATCAAAATTCAGTGAGATTAAGTGGAGCGCCGTTCGCCCATGTTAACCTAAGGGAGATATATAACTCTGTCGGATTTCTAACGGGGTATACTATAAAAGATGGACCCCGTTAGAAGCCTGTCGTTATCTCGGTTCAACATTTAATTAAAGATACCAACCATGTTCCAATCCTACATATTACTAACTGCGCGCAAAAAGACTAAAGTATTTTTGCGCCGAGGGCTTCTAACGGGGTGGACTATCAAGAGCTGAGGCAAAAATTTATTACCTTCTGGGAAAGCAGAGGCCATACCCTGGTCCCCTCGTCTTCTCTTATTCCCCAACACGATGCTTCGGTGCTGTTGACCACTGCCGGAATGCAGCAGTTCAAACCATATTTTACCGGCACGCCGAGCCCTTATGGCCCGCGGGTCGTTAGTGTTCAAAAGTGCTTCCGGACCGCCGACATCGACGAAGTAGGAGACGCCACTCATCTGACCTTCTTTGAAATGCTGGGGCATTTCTCGTTTGGCGACTACTTTAAAAAAGAAGCCCTCACCTTATCCTGGGAATTTATTACCGACCCTAAATATTTGGGGCTAGACCCCCGGCGGATCTACGCCACTTACTACAATGGCGATAAGCCAGGGACGGTCGCCGATCACACTTCCAAACAGATATTGGAATCGCTGCCCGGACTTACTAAAATTATTGCTCGGGGCGCCGCCGATAATTTCTGGGGACCCACTGGCAGCGAGGGGCCCTGTGGCCCCAATGTTGAGTTCTATGTTGATGATGTTGAGATTTGGAACGAAGTATTTAACGAATTCTATTGCCAAGTGGACGGCAGTTTAACTCCCCTGCCCACGCCGGGAGTCGATATGGGCGGCGGATTGGAGCGAATACTGACTGCCGTTACTCCCGAAGCCAATAGTTTCTATGACACTGCCGCGTTTATGTCAATCATCGAAATCATCAAACGGCATGCTCCGGGGATTGGGACCGCAGCCGAAAGATCGATCAGGATCGCCGCCGATCATCTGCGTGGCAGCGTGTTCCTGCTCTCTGATCACATTCAGCCAAGCAATAAAGAACAGGGCTACATTCTGCGCCGATTGCTCCGCCGCGCTATTCTGCATCTAGATAAATTAGCAGCGATCGCCGGTTTTGATGAGATCGTCACTGCCATTATTAATCAGTACGGTGAATTTTATCCGGAGCTCAATTCCTCCCGGGAGATGATTTTGCAGTTAGCCAACCTAGAGCGGGACAAGTTCTTAAAAACTATTGCCGATGGACAGAAAGAGCTCGCTAAAGTATTGGAGCAGGCCGGGCCGGTAGTTGATGGTGAACAGGCGTTTAATCTGTTTGCCTCTTACGGCCTGCCGCTCGATTTTATCAAGGAGGAGGCGGGGCGGCTGAAGAAATCAATCGATCTGCCAGCCTACGATCGGGCCTTTGCTCAGCATCAAGAAGTTTCTCGGGCGGGGGCGGAGAGCAAGTTTGGTGGCCACGGCTTATCTTCTGGCGCATCGGTTGACGAAGCCGACCAGCACATAATTACTCGGATGCATACCGCCACCCATCTGCTGCATGCGGCCTTGATCAAGTTTTTGGGCCCCGAAGTTAAACAGGGTGGATCGGATCTAACCACCGAACGGATTAGATTTGATTTTACTTTTCCTCGGGGGCTAACCGACGCCGAAAAACAACAAGTGGAAGACTGGGTGAACGCTCGCATTAAAGAGGATCTCCCCGTTAAGCGGGAGGAGAAACCTGTCACAGAGGCCAAAGCCTCCGGCGCGTTGGCCTTTTTTAAAGAGAAGTATCCCGATATCGTCAGCGTTTATACTATATATAATGAAGGTACGGGGCAAGTGGTAAGCAAAGAGTTGTGTGGCGGTCCGCATATAACTCATACTGGCGAGATCGGCCAGTTTCGTATTGTTAAAGAACAGAGCAGCTCGGCCGGAGTCCGGCGGATCAGAGCGACGATCGAAT
>METE01000011.1:52152-63692 GCA_001771275.1 candidate division Kazan bacterium RIFCSPLOWO2_01_FULL_48_13 | reverse complement strand
AGATTATTTTGTGGCGATTGATGCTGGCACTAATTTGGTCAAGTGCCTGGTGTTTGCCAGAACTGGAGATGATCCGGCCAAGATCTTGGGTAAGAGCGTGATCCCCCACGCGGCTGGGAGTATGCGTGGCGGAATGATCATTAATATCCCGGATGCAGTGGTGACTTTTCGTCAAGCAGTGGAAGCCGCCGCTCACCAGGCCAATGTTAAACCCACCAGCCTGCTCATGAGCATGCCGGGAGATTTAGTTAAGAGTTTGGTCACCACAGTTCACTACCATCGAGCCCAACCAGAATCACATATCGATTCTGGTGAATTGAAAAACATTGTCTACAAAGCTCAGCTCAAAGCCTATGAGCAGATGAGGCAAACCATGGCCAAAGAACAGGAAGAAGGTTCATTGGATGTAAAACTGATTAACACCACGGTGGTCGATATGCGGGTCGATGGTTACAAGATCGCTAACCCCCTGGGCTTTCAGGGGGGTACCGTTACCTTGAGTATTTTTAATGTATTCGCGCCGTTAGTTCATTTAGGCGCTCTGCAAGCGATCGCTGACGAATTGGAGCTAGATCTAATCAGTGTGGCAGCTGGCCCCTACGCCCTGACTCGCTGTCTCACCGCTCATAACGAAAATTTAAGTGGCATCTTTATTGATGTCGGTGCTCAAACTACCGATTTGGTGGTGGTAAATGAGGGCGGGATTGCGGGGATCCAAAATTTTGCCTTTGGAGGCAATGCTTTTAGCCGGGCGTTAGCTTTAGGGCTAAAACTCTCAGACGATAAAGCGGAGCAGATCAAGCTCGATTACGGCAACGATCTGTTGGATAAAAGGTCCAAGATCAAGCTGCAGCCAATTCTGCAGGCTGCTGCTTTAATGTGGGCGCGCGGAGTCACTCAAGGTCTGCGCGAATTCACTCATTTAGATGTGCTGCCCAATCGAATTTTTATCGGTGGCGGCGGCGCTGCTCTGCCGGAAATAAAGAACTCCTTGATGACTAAAGCCATCGCTGCCGAGCTGCCATTCACTAAAAAACCCTACCCCGCTCTGATCGAGTCTACTGAACTTCATGATATTACTGTCAGTGAGGGAGTCAGCTTAGATCGTTCGGATTTGGTAGTAACTGGTTTAGTTTATTTGACGATTATTACTGAGACGCCCGAAGATGTGGTGGGAACTATTCTTCGGCGGATAGCCTTAAGTATGCAGGTTTAGACCTGCCCCGGTAGAAGCCTATCGTTCACTTAATTTAAATATCCAATTAAAGATGCCAACTATGTTCCAGCTCCATATATTACTAACTGCGCGCAAAAAGACTAAAGTATTTTTGCGTCGAGGGCTTCTAACGGGGTGAACAAACGCAAAGCCATCTATTTAGATGCCAATGCCGATATTGCCTCGACTTTAAATAAGCTTTCTAAGATAGAAGCCGAGGAGATCGTTTTAGTAGTTCCCAAAGGATCGGTGCTGTTTCACAGTTTGGTTAATTTAAAGATTATCAAGGCAGAAACTGATAACTCAGGCAAGCAGCTGATATTAATAACTACTGATGTCCGTGGCCGCGTGATGGCAGAGCGGGCTAACATTACTGCCGCGAGCGACCTAGACCTGCCAGAAGAAGGTGGGACTGATGGCGGAGTGCCCGTGGCGGTTAAGCCAGGAGCCTTCCCGATCGAAGCTCGCCCCAGCGGATTTAAGAATGAAGTTAAACTGACTTATAAAAAACGCAAACTACCGGCTGTGCCGACTTTTAAATTAACTACCGCTTCGGATAGCGAAGGAGGATTAGTTAGGTCGGCCATGGCTGTCAGTCGGCCTCAGGTTAATTGGGGTCGGAGTGGCGTAGTGGCCATATTTGTAGCTCTGTCTCTTTTGGTGATGGGCGCTCTGGCTTATTTTGTCTTGCCGCATGCCACCGTTAACATCGATGTCAGCGCCGAGCCGTTCAATCATAAGTTCAAATTAGTAGTTGCCGATCAAAACGACAAAAGCGCAGCCGGACAAAACCTATTTAAGGGTCGTTTTATTGAGGTTACCAAAGAGGTGGTGCAGACCTTTCCCGCCAGCGGTGGCAAAAATCGGGGCAACGTTGCCAGTGGCGCGATTACGGTTTACAACTACACTAATTCGCTTAAAGGCTTGATTCCCGAGACTCGATTTGTGGCGCCGTCGGGACTGGTATTTCGTATTAAATCGGATGTGTTAGTCGCCCCGGCCAAAAAAGGCGCCGACGGTTCGTTGATTCCTGGCCGGGCTAAAGCCAATCTATCAGCCGATAGCGGCGGCGCGGCTGGTAACTTGTCAGTCGGGACCAAGCTGACCATTCCGGGGCTGGGAGCTGCCGGCATCGACCAAGTGTACGGCAAGAATGACGAGCTATTTACTGGAGGAACCGATAGCGAAGTAAAAATAGTTGCCGAATCCGATATTGAATCGGCCAAAGAGTCGATCAGCAAGAATGTCTTTCTTAATATTGAAGAAGAGCTGCGTGATCAAGTGGGTCGGAATGAGGAGCTGATCCCCCAGCTGATCCAGAACGATGTGATCGATAGCATACCCTCCGTGGCAGCCGGAGCCGAGCGCGAGACTTTTGACTTAAAAGTACAGGTGCGGAGCTGGACGCTGTTGCCGGACAGAGGCAAACTCTCTAACATCATCGACAATACGGTTCAATCGATCGTTCCTCGGGATCAGGTGCTAACTCCGCAAACCATCAGCGGCGCGCGGGTGGTACTGGATAACGCCGACTTTTTGATGCACACCATCGATTTTACGGTGGAGTTGGATGGGTTGATCGCTGCTAAATTGGACCTGGACGAATTAGCTGGCAGTATTGCTAATCGCTCCATTGTCGAAGCGGGCAAACTGTTTGATAGCCTGCCGAAGGTAGTTTCTCACAAAATAAACTTGTGGCCATTCTGGGCCAAGCGGCTGCCAATTTTAGAAAGTAACATTCGCATTCATCTGGCTTATATCAATCAAACCGCGGGGGCAGCTGATCAACCAAATGCCATCACCCCATGAGAATTATTGGCATTGATTTAGGGAAAAAACGAATCGGTCTGGCGCTGGGTGATACTGAGAGCCGGATCGCGATCGGGTTGCCCACCCTGCAGAATGACCGCCATTTGGTGGACAATTTGCGAGCAGTAATTGAGGGCGAACACATCCAGCGGCTGATCGTGGGCCTCCCTAAGACTATGAGCGGAGCCACCGGCGAGCAGGCCGGCTACACCCAGAAATGGGCGAATCGGATCGGCCATCTTCTCGAGGTAGAAGTGGTCTATGAGGACGAGCGGTTGAGCAGCAAAATGGCCCGCGATGGCTTGTTGGCGATCGGCAGCAAACTTAAAAAAGAAGACATCGATCAGGCTGCTGCCGTGCTGATCCTGCAGAGTTATCTGGATCGGCTGGGGTAGATTGATTTGACAGCCGGGGGCGGGTATTTTACAATGTGGGAGATGTTATTTAAGGGAGGTGATCAATGAACAAGTCCGAAATCATTGAGCTCATTGCGCGCAAAGCGAATGTGTCCAAGAAAACCGCCACTCAGTCGATGGACATTTTTGTTAATGCGGTCAAAAGTAATTTGGCTGCTGGCAAAAATGTAACGATTACTGGGTTCGGTACCTTCACCCTCAGCACTCGCGCCGCTCGTAACGGTGTGAATCCGCAGACGGGTAAATCCATTCGCATCCCGGCCACCAAAGTTCCTCGGTTCAAGGCTGGCAAGACGCTGCGTGGCTTGATCCACTAATTGCTTTTAACTATTAATTCTCCCTCCCCCGAGTTTCGGGGTAGGGAGTTTTATTAGATTGGACTTACCTTTATAATTAAGTCTGACTTGCGGGTATAGTATAGTGGCCATTATGTCTGCTTTCCAAGCAGAAGATGGGGGTTCGACTCCCCCTACCCGCTCCAAAATTTTCTGACTGGCTTGATGCCAAGCAGAAATTTTTTAGCTTAGGGGAAGAGTCGAACCATGTGAAAGGGGTCGGGGAAACGGGAGTTTCCCCGCAGTGGAGGCAGAACGCTCCGATGAATCGGAGCGGGCGTCGGAACCGCAAGGTTCTGAAGAGGGGTGAGGCAGCCCGAACCCCGATGGGTTCTAGTCCGTCAGCTGACGGACGGACTCCCCCTACCCGCTCCAACCTTCGCTCTTCGAGCTATGGTTGACTGTGACATGCTCAACTAAAGTTTCGAATGTCTTGCCAGCTTGAATAGTGCAGTGAAGAAGGTTACCCTGCGTAGTCCGTCAGCTGACGGACGAAGCATGGGCCAAACCACAAAATATCAGACAATTTTTGTTATACTTTTTATGCGCTAAGTTTTTAAATAGGAGGATAATAGATGTATCAAGCACAGAATTTTGATCACTTACTGGGGTTGCCGGGTTTTAGCGATGACGCTCTCTCTACCCACTTTGCCCTATATCAGGGGTACATTACCAATACCAACAAGCTGTCCGACCTGCTGGCCGCCATGCGGAACGAGGGTAAAACCGCTACCCCCGAATATGCCGAGCTCAAAAGGCGGTTTGGCTGGGAGTTCAACGGGATGCGGCTGCATGAGCACTACTTTGGAGCTATGGCTAAAGCCGTTACCCCTCTCTCGTCTGAGACTCCCCTGTATCAACAAATCGTAAAGGATTTTGGCTCCTTCGAGGTCTGGCAACAGGATTTCGTCGCGACAGCTGCTATCCGGGGCATCGGCTGGGCTATCCTATACTACGACCCTCAGGCGAACCGGCTATTCAATGTTTGGGTAAACGAGCACGATCTGGGCCACCTGGGCAGCCTTCCCCTGTTGCTCAATCTGGATGTGTTCGAACATGCTTTTATGCTCGATTATGGCACCAAGCGGGTCGATTACATCGCTGCCTTTATGAAGGTGGTGGACTGGGGAACCGTAGCGAACCGGTTTGCCGGGGCACGGCTGTCTTAAATCTGCTGATTTAGCAGTCCCCCAGCCAACTTTTGCTTCTTGACAAGCAGTATTTTTTGTGATATAATGGAAAAACAGCTAAGGTGTGCCAGGAGGCCGCTTGGTTGGAAAATAAATATCAACATGAAATCCCCTAGTATATTTCGCCGATTGAAAAAGACCTTGCTTTACTCCGGTTATCGGGTTATCTTAACCGATAGGTTTGCCCGGAGGAAGGGCGGGATGGCCAGAGGCAGTAAAGGCTATATCTTACCGGATGATCTTGCGATCTTTATCAACAAGACGATTGGCGTTAATGATCGAGTGATCACTCTGGTGCATGAGTTGCTGCACGAGATCTATCCCGAGTGGCAAGAACAGCGGGTCGATCGGTCTTCCAAGCGTATCTTTAATCATTTAACCGTCCCGCAATTAGGCTTTCTCCAGTACTTTGTGATGTTGCCGGCCGAGATCAAAGCGATGCTGAAATCCAACCAACTCTCCCCTGCCTGTTGGTAGGTAAGCCCGCTCGTTAACCGCCTAGCAATTCGATGAGATACACCACTCTGCTACTGCCAGAGATTTTTTATATTCTTTTAGGTCTACCCCGTTAGAAATCCGACAGAGTTACATATTTTCTGTAATATTAATATAGCCGATGACGCTCCGCTTAGGTTTGCTAAATTTGGTAGCTATCCGGGCAATTTCTAACGGGGTATAGTTATAGGGTAAATGTCGGTTGATAATTTGTCCCCGTGGTTTCCCACTTCGTCCAGTCTCATTGGAAGTAGGAGATTAGCCTCTTCCAATATAGATTGGACTACGAGGGACGGGACGAGGTGGTTGGATAAGACAGTGCGGTTAAACAAGTCCTAAGCAATTTGAAACATGAGCGAGTCCCCGTGGTTCAATGGACAGAACATGAGCTTCCGGAGCTCAAGATGTAGGTTCGATTCCTACCGGGGATACCAGTTGAAATTTATTTCCACGGTGAATCTAACCTTGTGAAAGGGGTCGGGGAAACGGGAGTTTCCCCGCAGTGGAGGCAGAACGCTCCGATAATAAATCGGAGCGGGCGTCGGAACCGCAAGGTTCTGAAGAGTCCCGGTTAGTCCGGGACGACGGGTTTTATTCCTACCGGGGATACCAAGGTATTTTTATGGTGGTCGTAGCTCAACGGCAGAGCATCTGGTTGTGACCATAACCAATCGATTTGACTATGCTCATAGCTAACCTTAAAATTAAGATATGCCCAATGTGCAGTGTCAGATTTGTCATCGAGATTTCTATGCTAAGCCTCGACATCTGCGGATAGGCTGGGGAAAATGTTGTTCTATCAAATGTAGGGCTAAAGCGCAATTTAATGGTCAACAGCTAAGTTGCGAGTACTGTTCCAAAGATATCTATCGCACACCATCGGAGATCAAAAAGTCAGCGAGCGGAAAATCATTTTGCTCAAAAAAATGTCATTGCGCGTGGGAGAATATGCATAACCGCACCGCAAATCGCTCTCCTCATTGGACTGGCGGTGAGCATGTTTATAGGTTAATTATTAGACGGTCTCACAGAAAAGTTATTTGTCAAAGGTGTGGATTAACAGATGAGCGGGTGTTAGAAGTTCATCACAGAGACGGCAATCGTCGCAATAATGATTTGGATAATCTGGTTTGGTTATGTCGGAACTGTCATTGTTTAGTCCATATTGAAAATAAAAAACCCGTGGTGACCTTGGTGTAATGGCAACACAACAGTTTGTGGTACTGTTATCAGGGGTTCGAATCCCCTAGGTCACCCCACCACTTCAAATAGAACACATTTAATAAAATGTCTCCGTAGCTCAACGGATAGAGCAGCGCTCTTCTAAGGCGACGATGCGGGTTCGATTCCTGCCGGGGACGCCAAACAGAAATTATCTCAAATTTTGTGCGGGCTCATAGCTCAACGGTAGAGCAGTCCGTCAGCTGACGGATTGGTTGCAGTCCGCCGGTTGGCGGACGAATCCTTTCTAACAAATTTATAATTCAGTTGATTATTGTGTGCTTGGTTGGGGCTCATAGCTCAACGGTAGAGCAGCTGCCTCTTAAGCAGTTGGTTGAAGGTTCGAATCCTTCTGGGCCCACCACCAAAACGGCTTCGCCGTAATATCCAATGTCCAATATCCAAGCGGCGCTTCTATATTTTGGAAATTGATTATTGGAGATTGGAAATTAACTACGCAGTAGTTTCTTGGCCCCCATCGTCTAACGGTCAGGACGTCAGCTTTTCAAGCTGAAAACAGGAGTTCGATTCTCCTTGGGGGTACCAAAATATACCCTTCCAGAGCAGATATTCTGCTTGATTTTAATATCAACCCATGTTACCATTGGGCTGTTTTGTATTGTATCGGGGCTACCCGAAATTGACATCCAGGAGAAAGGAGATGAGTACTCAGCGTGTTGGCCCCGACATCTGGGGCAACTGGCCACAGTGGACTGCAGAAGGAGACGTCATCCATGGCCTGCGAACTATGCATCAAGCTGTTGACGCTCGTTTATGCGAGATTAGAGCCGACCTTAGGCATAACCGCATTGAGATATACAGCGAGGTCTGCAGCGACATTGATTCGTCCAGAGATGACCTACGGGCGTCTATGGAGCAGGCGGTAGCGATGCCCTTAGCAGAATTGGTGTCGGAGATTCGTCAGTTAGCGCAGCTACTTGGCTGTTCGTTAAGTCTGATTAACGCAAAGTTGGACGCAATTAACTGGTCGATGTCAAAACTAGTCGGGCTTAATGAACAGATTCTGGATGTACTGCGTAATCCATTGATCAATACAGCTCGTCAGCACACCAAACAGGGACTACTCTGGTTCTACCAGAATGAACTCGAGCTGTCAGAAGCGCAGTTGGTTAAGTCATTGGAATACGATAGCACCAACCATCTTGCTTATTTCCATCTAGGGCATATTTACATGAGCCAGTCCAAGTTCGACCAGGCGGTGCGCAATTTCGAGCTATCAACTAAATCGGCTCGCAAACCCGAGGACAAAGCGAACGGCTTGTCATGCTGGGCCAAAATTGTCAGCCCCCAAGATCCAAACCAGGCCACCCGGCTTATTGCGCAGGCTATTAAACTATGTCCAGGAGGGGCGATCTATTGGTTCGAAGCTGCCGTCTATGCATTAGCCGTAGGCTTGTCGATCGGAAATGTCGGGGATTACCTGTTTTACTGTTTGCGACGATTGTTCGAACTGGATCTTAATTACCTTGTGGTCGTTTTGGGCAGAACAGAGTTTATCCAGTGTTCCAATGGTGGGACTAAAATCGTTGAAGTCTATAAGTCAGCGAAACGGCAGCGACAACGACAACAGGAGGTCCATAAGCTAATTGCTCAGTATGAGAGCGTCAAGGAAGATTACAATAATAAGCCATCGGGCACCCTTAATGCCCCTGATCACATCATTGCCCAGTCTGTTTTGCTTCGCGCCGCCATTAATTCCGGTGATTACGAAACAATATTGACCATGGCGCCCTCTCTTATCGCCAGATTACGGTTATATTGCTGTCGCCGGTAAATAAGTTAGTCGTGCGATAATGCGGCTCTCTCAAGAGCCGCTTTTTTATACTGTATATTGACACCATAAACAGTTGTGGTAGATTTTGCGTTGTATCCCCTGCTACGCGGGAATACCTAAATTTATTTACTAAGTAAGCGCGGAGGTAGTTGATGTACGATGACGACGATAAGGATCAGGTGTTGGGTGGCCGCCGGCCCGGAGAGGCCTCTGGCCCGGAGGGAGATACCACTGACGATGCGGAGGAAGATGATGATCTGACGGGTGACGAGTTGACCCCCAAGAAACCTGCCAGTGATGATATCGACGATGAGGATTTAGGCGACGATTTGGATGATGATTTGGAGAAGCCAGTCGCCAAAGAGGATGACGACGACTTGCCAGTTGGTTTCCACGCGGTCGATGAGGAATAATTAAACTATTATCGAACGCCCCGCCCCTATGCTCGTCGGGGCGGGGCACTTTGTTTTAGCTGTTTAACCAGCAGCTTGGCGGGCAGATAGTATTGGTATAATCTAATAGCAGCTCGGCGCATTATTGCCGGTATTTCCAAAGGGGTATACTAAGGGGGCTTAAGAATTAAACTATGTATGATGTGATCGTGCTGGGGGCCGGGGCGGCTGGCTTGAGCGCCGCGCTCTACGCCACCCGCAGGGCTCTAAAAACCGTAGTATTAAATAAAGAGTTTGGCGGTCAGACCGCCACGACTTTGGCGATCGAGAACTATCCCGGCATCGAACGGATTGAAGGGCCGGAGTTAATGGTGCGGTTTAAAGCTCAGGCCGAAAAGTACGGCGCCAAAGTTTTAAACGACCCCGCTACTTCAATATTAAAATTAGAGGACACATTTACTGTTACGGGCCAGAGTGGCAAAACTTATGAAACTAAAACTATTATTTTAGCTTTCGGCAAAACACCGCGCCGGCTAAATGTCCCAGGTGAAGCGGAGTTTGCCAACAAAGGGGTGGTGTATTGCGCGACCTGCGATGCTCCCCTCTTCGCCGGCAAAGATGTAGCGGTGATCGGCGGAGGCAACTCTGGTGTCGATGCCGCTCTGCTCCTATCCAAGATTGCTCAACAGGTTTATTTGGTGCATCGTCGGGATGAATTTAAAGCCGAACAGATCTTGGTTGACCGCCTAAAACAATCCGCCAATGTTAAACTAATCCTAAATTCAGCCATTGATACTATTTATGGCAACGGATTGGTATCTGGCATTAAAATAAAAGACCTTACCACTGACCAAGTTAGCGACCTGGCTGTCCAAGGAGTGTTTGTGGAGATCGGCTATGAAGTAACAGCTGATTTTCTGCCAGATGGTATTAAATTAAATGAGGCAGGCGAGGTAATTATCGATGCGTTTAACTACACCTCGTGTCCGGGCATCTTCGCCGCCGGCGA
The DNA here is from genome assembly GCA_001771275.1 of candidate division Kazan bacterium RIFCSPLOWO2_01_FULL_48_13. Taxonomy (GTDB): domain Bacteria; phylum Patescibacteriota; class Kazan-3B-28; order Kazan-3B-28; family UBA10110; genus 2-01-FULL-49-10. The sequence goes on along the minus strand of METE01000011.1, from coordinate 53,814 downwards.
CTCTACCTCGGTGCCATATAAGCAAACGGTAATTTCGGCGGGTGAAGGCGCCAAAGCTGCCCTGTCGGCCTACAACTACATTCAGGGCGCCACGCCAGGCAGTGAGATCAGTGATCATAATTTAAATTGGTCGTAATGGAACAGCCAGCCTACCAGGTAGCTTTAAAAGAGGCGGCCCAGATCTTGGGCCGTTCGGATGTTGAGTTGGATAGGCTAATGACACCGGATCGAATTATCCAGGCGGATATTGCCATCCAGTTGGACAGCGGCGAGACGGCCATCTTCTCCGCTCTTCGAGTGCAGCACAACGCTGCGCGCGGCCCATACAAGGGGGGCATCCGGTTTCACCCCCAGGTGGATGTCGAAGAAGTAAAGACCCTATCTTCGTTGATGACTTGGAAGTGCGCGGTAGCCAACATTCCATTTGGTGGGGGCAAGGGTGGGGTAAAAGTTGACCCCAAGAAGCTGTCCCCTTTGGAGTTAGAACGATTAGCTCGCGGATATGTGCAGGCCTTTGTCAAACATATTGGGCCTAATCAAGATGTGCCGGCGCCGGATGTAAATACCAATGAGCAGACGATGGCTTGGATGATGGACGAATACAGCCGGATCAAAGGACACCAGATGCATGATTTTGTGACCGGCAAGCCAGTAGCGCTGTTTGGGTCGAAGGGCCGGGAAATGGCCACCTCATTAGGCGGCAAGTTTATCTTGGATCTGATGATTGATCACTTGCAGATAACTAAACGACCGATTCAGGTGGCGATTCAGGGCCTTGGCAATGTGGGCGGCGGTTTAGCCAAGCTGCTAAGTTTAGATCCGAGATATAAATTAGTAGCAGTCAGTGATTCACAAGGCGGCAGCTATTGCCCGACCGGCTTGGAAGTGTCCGAGGTGCTGGCCCACAAACAGACTAATGGATCATTGGCCGGGTTCCCCTACTCTCACGACATTACCAACGCTGAACTGTTAGAGCTGGATGTGGATGTATTAGTACCGGCCGCCTTGGAAGAGCAGATTACATCCAGTAATGCTGAACACATTAAAGCTAAATTGATCTTAGAGTTGGCCAACAATCCGATTTCGGCTTCGGGCGATGCAATTTTAAATAGTCGCGGCATCTCCGTGGTCCCCGACATCTTAGCCAATGCGGGCGGAGTCACGGTTAGTTATTTTGAATGGGTGCAGAATCGCGAGGGCTGGTATTGGGAGGAAGGCGAGGTAAATGGCCGGTTGCAGAAATTAATGTTGGAGGCGGGCCAGCAGATTATTAAAATTGCCGATGAGAAAAAAGTCAGTCTGCGGGTGGCTGCTTTTCTATTAAGCTTGGAACGGGTTGACCGGGCGATGCGACTTCGTGGTAAATTGGTAGGGCGTAATTAAACCAGCCATGACTCAGCCGAAGCAATACATTATCTACTCCACCCCCACCTGCGGCTACTGCCGGTTATTAAAAGATTGGTTGACCGAGCAGGGAGTGGCTTTCGAGAATGTGGATGTGGCCATGGATCCCAAGCGGGGGCAAGAGATGATTCAAAAAACCGGCCAGATGGGTGTGCCAGTTAGCCTGATTACTTTGGCGGATAATCGTGAAGAAATTATTTTAGGGTTCGACCAGCGCCGGATCGCTGCTCTCCTGGGCCTGCCCAGATAGTGAACACT
>METE01000011.1:43635-52050 GCA_001771275.1 candidate division Kazan bacterium RIFCSPLOWO2_01_FULL_48_13 | reverse complement strand
AATTGATGTAATCACGCCAGTTTCTACTACTGGGCCTGTAGCTGCCGTTCCACCTCTCTAATTACCGAATAGCCAAACCCACGGCGCGCTAAATAGGCGCGCAATTTTTCTGACGATTTTTGCGATGATCTTTTGATTAAACTTAGCGCCGAATCAACCTCAGCCTGCGGGCTGAGCTGAGAGATGGTGGATTGGATCAACGACCGTTCAATCCCCTTTTGCCGAAGTTCTGCTATCAGGTGTTGAGTGCTGCGGTGGCGGGTGAGCAATCTTTCGTTTACCCACACAGCGGCAAATTTGGCATCATCGACCAGCCCCTTGTTTGTAAGCCGCGCGATCGTTAATTTAATGGTATCGCTATCAAATCTTTTGGACAGCTTTTGGCGCAACTCACAGCTGCTCTGCGGTCGAAAGGAGAGTAGTTTAAGTGCTTTATCATAGCATTTGCCGTTGGTGTCCTCAGCTCGGAGCTTATCAATTAATCGCTGACTCAGCTCATCGCCTAACTTTAGATTCAACTGTCGCCAGGTAAAATGATCGATCCCGGTTAAGAATTTTCCATCGGCAAACAGGCTAACTCGATCAGCGTTGGTGGACTGGGCGACGATCTTGGTTAGCTTTGGCATAACAGATCTCAGACTATATAATGTAACTGCTTATTTTCACTTCTCGAAGCTAATTTTTAGACGATGTCAGATAAATACTACCTCACTACCTCCCTCCCCTATATTAACAGCCAACCGCATATTGGCTTTGCTTTGGAGATCATTCAGGCCGATGTGATAGCTCGGTGGCAGCGGCTTCAAGCCCAAGAGGTTTTTTTCTTGACTGGCGCCGATGAGCACGGCAGCAAGATTGCTAAAGTAGCTTTAGGTGCGGGCCAGACGCCCCAGACAGTAGCGGAGCGCAACTCAATGCTATTCTCCGAGCTTAAAGAAATTCTCAATCTCTCCACTACCGACTTTATTCGCACCAGCGATCGCGATCGGCATTGGCCCGGGGCACAGGCATTGTGGCGCCGGTTGGTTAAGAGCGGCGATATTTATAAAGACAGTTATCGCGGGTTGTATTGTGTGGGTTGTGAAGCATTTATTACGGAGAAAGAATTGGTCAACGGTTGCTGCCCCATCCACCTTAAAGAACCAGAGGTTGTAGAAGAAGAGAACTATTTCTTTCGGCTGTCTCAATATGCCGAGCCATTGATTGAGGCGATCAAGTCTAAGAAATTCAAAATTATCCCCGAAGGACGCGCCACTGAGATCATTAATGTAATGGAGGCGGGGCTAACGGATATTAGTTTCTCGCGGCCAGCCGATAAGTTGCCATGGGGCATTCCGGTACCGGACGACCCAGCTCATACCATGTATGTTTGGTGCGACGCTCTGTCCAACTATATTACTGGTATCGGGTTTGGTCGGGACGAGGCGCTCTTCCAAAAATGGTGGCCAGCCGATCTACAGGTAATTGGCAAGGATATTCTACGGTTTCATGCTGCCATCTGGCCGGCCATGCTGTTATCGGCTAAACTGCCCCTGCCGAAAGTGTTGTTTGTCCACGGGTTTATTACTTCGGGCGGGCACAAGATGAGCAAAAGCCTGGGCAATGTCATTAATCCTGCCGAAGTAGTGGATAAATACGGCGCCGATGCTCTACGCTATTATTTGCTCAAGGAGATCCCTACCATTGGTGATGGTGACTTCTCGTGGCGGAGATTTGCAGAGGTGTATAACAGCGAATTAGCCAATAATTTAGGCAATTTGATCTCGCGAGTGCTGCAGATGGCGCAGAAGTTCTCTGGTGGCCAGGTTCCGGCGACCGCTCCCGAGTTATCGATAGCGCCATCAACTATTGCTGCCGTCGCTCAGCAGGTTACAGAGTTTGATTTGGCTAAAGCCTTGCTCGCCATCGACCAGTATTTTACCGCGCTCAATGTCTTGGTTGATGAAAAAAAGCCGTGGGAGCTGGCCAAAACTGGAGATCAAGCCGCTATTGATACTGTGCTCTACCAATTGTTGGAGGGTATTCGGATTGGCGCCATCTTGCTCTCTCCGTTCTTGCCTGGCACGGCCGACAGCATCTTCGAGAGCTTGGGGTTGGAGAAACTTAGTTGGCGGCCGCTGGCATGGGAAGACGCCGTCCAATGGGGCCGGCTAACTCCCGGGCAAACTGTCGCTGCCCATTCCATCCTATTTCCTAAATTCAGTTAGCTATGATCTATCCCCTGTTGGCGGCGGCGATCGATGCGGTAGCTTTGGTAATAACTAAACGATCACTTGGCGTTTTTAAACAACTGACCAATCAAGCTTTCTCGTTTTGGCTCTTTATCTTTATCGTGGCGGTCGGCTTGATTACCTTGCCATGGACCGGCCACATCGACCCGCAGGCGTTCTCGCTCAACTACATTTTCCTCATTTTGATTATGGTGATATTAGCAGCCAACTACAATCTGCTCTACTACTACAGCCTTAAGCATGAACGAGTCTCACAGTTGGAGCCGTTGCTGTTGTTCAATCCGCTTCTGACTATAGTTATCGCCGGCTTGGTTTATCCGGATGAGCGGGCATGGCAGATCTATCTATCCACCATTTTAGCGGCCACCCTGTTAGTCTGGTCGCGGTGGCACGCGGGCAGTATTAAATGGGATAGAGCGATGTGGGCGATGGTGGGGTTTGCGGTGCTCTACGGTATTGAGGTAGCAATTATTCGCCAACTATTGAATGTGTACTCGCCCATCAGCCTTTATCTGGTTCGCTGTGCTACCACCGGATTGTTCCTATGGATATTGGGGCGCGGCCGTGTGCCGCTAATTAGTTGGCGCCAGGCCGGCTATCTGCTGGGGTTGGCCATCAGCGCAGTAGTGGCAACCGGCCTGGTATATTTCAGTTATCACGCAGCTGGTGTTGGGGCAACTGTGATGGTGATGATTATCTCACCAGTGTTAGTCTACGGCTTATCGGCTGTGGTGCTAAAAGAGAAGATCTCGTTTCGGGACATTGTCGCCAGCATCGGAGTAGTGCTGCTTATCTTATGGGCTACCTTATCGCGATGAACTTTATTGATAGCCACTGTCATTTAGATTTTCCCAAATTTCATGCCGATTTGGAGCAGACGGTCGAACGGGCCTTTGCGGCCGGAGCGGTCGCCTTGATCAACATCGGAGTGGACTTACCCACTTCTCAGTCCAGTGTTGCGCTAGCGAGTCGCTATCGCCCGATCTATGCGGCGGTGGGGATTCATCCTCACGACGCTCGCACCCTATCGAGCGAAACGGCAGAGAAACTCCGCCGATTGGGTCGAGATGCCAAAGTGGTGGCGATCGGTGAGATCGGCTTGGATTACTATCGCAATCTTTCCACCCAAACTGTTCAGCGGCAGGCGTTTATCGATCAGCTGGATTTGGCACGAGAATTAAATAAGCCGATCATTATCCACTGCCGTGATGCTTATAGCGATGCGCTAAATATTTTAGACGAACACTATCTGCCACAGTTGGGTGACCGGCTGCCAGGAGTGGTGCATTCTTTCTCGGCTGGAGTGCGCTATGCCCAGGAATTCCTCAAGCGGGGTTTTTACATTGGCATCAATGGCATGATCACTTACCCTGGTAGCACTCAATTAGCAGAAGCAGTTAAGATTATTCCGATGGATAGAATATTGATCGAAACTGACGCGCCATTCTTGGCCCCGCAAGCGCATCGGGGCAAGCGTAACGAACCGCTGTATGTATTGGAGGTGGCCCAAGAAATCGCCAAGATCAAGGACTTGTCTGTCGCAGAGGTTTGCCAGATCTCTACTGACAATGCCCGCCAACTCTTTAGATTACAATAAAACTATGGATCGTCGTTTTACACCGATAGTTTGGCTAAAGGACGCTGGCTATCGGGCGTATTTGGTCGGTAATCAAACCCGTCATAAACTATTGGGGATCGATTATGATCCCAAGGACATTGATATCGCTACCCCTGCCAAGCCCGATGCTACGGTCGCCGCTCTTAGGCGCCACGGTGTTGTCCCGGCCCAGGTCAATGAAACATTTGGAGTGGTGAGTTTTGCTTGGCAGGACAGCGTCTATGAAATCACTACCTTTCGGGAAGATATCTATGACGAACAGTTTGATCACATCAAGCGCGCGCCGAAGCAGATAATTTTTATCGACGATTTAGATCAGGATGCCCATCGGCGCGACTTTACCATCAATGCCATCTACTGGGATCCCGCTACCGGCAGGGTGATCGACCCGGTAGGCGGAAAAGCGGATCTCAATGCCAAACGGATTCGCTTAATCGGCAACGCCGATCTGCGGCTCAAAGAAGATCCCGTGCGGATCCTGCGGGCGATTCGGTTTAAACATGATTTAGGTTTTAAGTACGATCCTCTGACCGCCACTGCCCTTAAACGACAGGCCAAGCTGATCCATAAACTGCCAGCCGCTTTGTTAAAACGGGAGTTTCAAAAGATCCAGGCCCTTCCCCGTTACGCGGCGGCCAAAAAAGAGATGCAGCGATTAAAAATAGTGGGACGGTTTTAGACCCGGGCGGTTACTGTCTGGGCGGGAGCGATTGGTTCACCTGTCTCGTCGTTAACAATGATGCGGCGGGGTTCGATCCGGACTACTTTGTCGATGCCAATGATTACATCTGGCCGGGTGGCCAGTCCCAGCAAGCTCGGCTTAACATAGAATTTTTGCAGGCTCGAATCGGTGGTTTCAAACATAATATCCTCGATCTGCCCCAATGACCTCCCCGATTTAGTTTCTACCCGACCACCTATCAAACGGAATTTGGATCGGAGCAACTTGGGCATTCCGGCCACCTCTTCGGGTGCCACCACGGATAGTTGATTCTTAACCACTACCATCCGGGGGCCGTACTCAATAATATCGGTAGTAGTAACCACCATAGTCTTGCCAAATAGTCCGGCCACTCGCACCACCACCGCGCTTAAGCGGCGGTCATCAGGGTTGACCACCCAATTGACTACCTCGCCAATCGTTTGGCTTTTATCCAAGTCGACTAAGCGACTGCCAACTACCTCACTGATCGCTTTTAGCATTGGTGTACCCCCCTTCATTATATATACTTTTTGTATTGAACAAGCCGGGCGAGTATCATAGAATTAGACGCAAGCACCAATCTATGACTCGACCATATCTTATAATCACCGTTCTGCTGCTGCCGCTGCTGTTAAGCGGATGTGGCCCCCAGGTCGAACTGGGGGTGGCAGTTGATCGGATGATGGAAAAACTGAGCGAAGTTAAGCAGGTAGAGGCGGTGGGCCAGCTGAAGTTAGTCGGAGAATCCGAGACTGCGATATTCAACGGACTCAAAGAACTGGTCGCCGACTTTACGGCTAAAGCGGATTTCGCCAACTTGGATAAGTTAAGATTTTCGCTGACGCTTAATCTGTCTGGTCAAGCCCCGGAGGGCGCTACCAAGATTGGGGCAGAGATTCGCGGCCTGCCAGATTATACTTATTTTCGAGTTAAAGAAGCCAATGCCCCCAGTGGCTCTCCCCTGTCGATCACCTCAGATGCCCGCTGGTATAAAGTTAAGAATCCCGAAGTTAGCAGTGGCAATGTGCTGGGTGGGGGCAATCGATTGACCAATGAGGACGGCATTAAGATTCGCGAGCTGATTAGATCGGCTAAGCTGTTTACTGTGCAGACCGTGCTGAGTGATGAGGTGATCAAAGGAGTGCGCAGCTATCATCTGGCCGCTCTGATCGATCAGTCGGCTCTGTCTGATTTATTGGACGCCATTCAGTTGGTTACTGGCGAGCGAGTGGTGCTGGATCGGGCGAAGCTGATGAGATTAGCCTCCGATTATACTTATGATCTCTACATCAGCCGGCGCGACTACCACTTGGTTAAATTAATCGCTCACGGCAATCTATCAACCGCCGGCCAGTCCGAATCAGTGTTGGAGATATTGTTCTCCCGCTTCGATAGTCCGGTAGGCGTAGTTGCTCCCAGCGAGGTGAAAGAGTTTAATATTAATGACCTGCTTAAATCCCCATTGGGTCAACTTTAAGACAATAAAATAAAAACCAGCATTTGTTATTTTCTATTTGATATTAGTTATTTATCTGGGCCCATAGCTCAACGGTAGAGCAACAGCCTTTTAAGCTGGGGACGAAGGTTCGATTCCTTCTGGGCCCACCAAAAAGAAAAACACTCGAGACAAGCTCGAGAATTTTTCTTTTTGTGGTCCAAAATAAAATGAGAACCTTCAGAAGTTCGACCTGCCCGGCGTAGTCCGTCAGCTGATGGACGAAGCACGGGCTGATTTTAAATATTGAAATTTGCCTGAAGGAATCGGACCTTGGGAAGGATGCCTTCGAATATTGGTGGGTTATAATAGTTGAGCAAGTATAATAGCCATATGAAGAAATTTCATCTCATTCTGATATTCAGCCTGATCGCCAACCTGCCGCCACCAGTGAGCGGCGGGCTGACCGTTCAGGCCGTTGGTAGTAATCCGATCGATCAAATAACTATTCAGCAATTAGCATCCGATCCCCTGTTTGCCCAGCAGGCTAATCTGCAGCAAGTACGAATCCAGCAGGCTTGGGATATTACCACTGGAGTTAATACTGTCATCGCCGTTATCGATACTGGGGTGGCGCTCAACCACGACGATCTGGTGGGTAAGTTTTGGATTAACCCCGATGAAGTTCCCGACAATCACATCGACGATGACAAAAATGGCTATGTTGACGATGTCAACGGCTACAATTTCTATCAGAACAATAATGATTTAACCGATCAAAACGGCCACGGGACGGCGATTGCCGGCATTATGGCGGCGGGGGTCAATAACGGCAAGGGCATCGCTGGCATCAACTGGAATGCCAAGTTGATGGTGCTTAAGGCTCTGAACAGTTTGGGGGGCGGCGAGTATAACAATGTCGCCAATGCTGTTCGCTACGCTGCCGACAATGGCGCTCGAGTGATTAATATGAGCTTTGGCACCTATGTTGATAGCTTGGATCTGGAGCAGGCAATTAACTATGCGATTGACCAGGGAGTCATTATCGCAGCCGCCGGTGGCAACAACAGCAAAAATCAGCTGCTCTTTCCCGCGGCTTATGCGAATGTGGTGGCGGTGGGAGCGGTCGATTCTGCTGGCTATCGCGCTTCGTTTTCCAACTACGGCGCCAACTTGGATGTGGTAGCGCCGGGCGTCAATATTCCTTCGGCCAACTATATCGCCCACGATGCTTACACCAGCAATTCCGGCACTTCGTTCGCCACTGCTCATGTTACCGGCCTGATTTCTTTAATGCTGGCTCGCAATTCCAATCTCACGCCGGCTCAAGCGGAATCTATTTTAAAAAGTACCGCTACTCCTCGTGGCAGCGCGACCGAATACGGCAGCGGCATTATTGATATGCCCGCCGCCTTGCTATCGATCCAACCGGTCAGCGTAATTACTGGAACGATCACCGCTTCCCGTACTACTCTGCCAGCCGATCAAAGCACCTACTCGCAGGTCACTGTCACGGTTAAAGACGGTGGCCATTTGATTCCCAACCACTCCGTTAGAATGCGAATTGAAGGTGGCGAGATTCTGTTGGGTGGCACCTCAGCGACTGGCGAAATTGACCTGGGACCTACCAATCAGCAAGGCATAGTCACTACTTTAATCGGTTCCCGCTGGTCGGGCAGCCGTAAATTAGTTTTTTCCGATGCGACCGCGCTGCGTGATATCGGCAGTTTGAATTTAGTGTTTACGCCAATGGGGGTTCAACGATACTCGTCCGAGTGGGTGCGGCAGAGTCCCTATCCTACCCTTAATCTCAACGGTGAAACAACGCTGTGGGTAGAACTGCGCAATACCGGCAATATGCCGTGGTTTGGTTCGGGCAGTAACAGCCAGACGCCATTTCGGTTTGGCACATTTCGGCCGATGGACCGCCAGAGTATTTTTTACCATCCCACCTGGATCTCGCCCAACCGCGCCGCGACATTGGAACAGACTCAGGTTAATCCGGGCGAGATCGGCCGCTTTTCGTTTTTAATTAAAGCTACTCAACCCGGAGTTTATAAAGAATACTTTAATTCGGTTTTAGAATACAAAGCCTGGATGCGCGATCTGGGGATTTACTGGGCGATCACAGTTAACAGCGGCGGGATCGATCAGAACCCCGCTCACTATCGCGCCGAATTAGTCGATCAAACCACCAGCATTACTTTAAGCCCCGGCCAGCTCGCCTTTGTTAATGTAACATTTAAAAATTCTGGCATGGCTACTTGGAATCCGCAGCATAACGGCGGCTATGGCACGGTTAAGTTGGGTACCGCCAATCCCTTGGATCGAGTCAGCCGATTTGTGGTAGATAGCTGGGCGAGTCCTAATCGGGCGATTAGCACCGGGTTCGAGGTGACCCCGGGCGGAACGATGACACTGGGATTCA
>METE01000011.1:40017-43629 GCA_001771275.1 candidate division Kazan bacterium RIFCSPLOWO2_01_FULL_48_13 | reverse complement strand
GGGCTCCGACTGCCTCCGGCAGTTACACCGAATCATTTCGTTTAGTGTCCGAAAATTTAACTTGGTTCGGACCGATTATCACTTGGCAGATTAATGTCCGCTGATGTCGCAACCCCTGCTTGTCGCCGCTATTTTAGGCTTGGTTCAGGGATTGACGGAATTTATTCCGATCAGTTCTTCGGGCCACTTAGTGATCATCCGCGAGTTGATGGGCTGGGCTGATCAGGGAAACTTTTTTGATGCCGTACTGCATTTAGCTACTTTGGCGGCCATTTTGATTTATTTTTGGAGAGATTGGCTGGGGATGCTAAACGCGATATTCAAAAAATCCCCCGCTCGCGCCCATCAGGCGGATCGGCGATTGATTGGGTTGATTATCATTGCTACCATCCCCGCCCTGATTTTAGGATTATGGCTGGAGCCCTGGATTGGGGCTAATTTCCGAGGCATACTGCCGGTCGCTTTATTAATGGTAGTGATGAGCATTATCTTTTGGCTGGTTGATCATCGGTCGGTACTCAAACACGATCTAACCAAGCTAAATTTGGCGCGCGCTTTGGGAATCGGACTGGCGCAAGCTTTTGCCATGCTGCCAGGCGTTTCCCGTTCCGGTTCCACGATCGTTACTGGATTATATATGGAGCTTAAGCGCGAGGCCGCGGCTAAGTTCTCTTTTTTGATGGCTGCTCCCACCATTGCGCTGGCAGGCGGCTACTCGCTCTATCGATCGATCGGCGAAGGGGCGATTAATTCATCCGATTACCTATTTTGGATCGTGGCTTTTGGCGTATCATTGCTCTCCGGCTGGCTGGCCATTCGGTTTTTAATGAACTTTTTGAAGACCCACTCTCTGGATGTCTTTACCTACTATCTAATGATTGCGGGGCTGGCTCTGATCGGCTGGCATTTTTTGGGCTAACTCTCCTCCCCTCCTTGCGGGTATAATAAGCATATGAAAGAGGATGCTGGGGGGGTTAGGGTGGTGGATGCCAAACTGAGGCAGGAAGAAGCGGAGTTGGATACAACGCTGCGCCCTCGCAGTTTTACCGAATATGTTGGCCAGGAGGATATTAAGACCAGTCTGTTAATCGCCATTCAGGCTGCCCAAGGCCGCAGCGAAGCGCTGGATCACATTTTATTGTTTGGCCCTCCGGGTTTGGGCAAAACCACTTTGGCTCACATCATCGCCTACAGTATGGGTGGGGGATTAAGAGTTACTTCCGGTTCTGCCATCGAACGACCAGGCGATCTGGCAGCTATTTTAACTAACCTCAATCCCGGAGACATTTTATTTATCGACGAGATCCATCGACTGGGACGCACTGTCGAAGAAGTGCTGTACAGTGCGATGGAGGATTTTGCCTTAGACATCATCATCGGCAAGGGACCGTCGGCCCGTTCGATCCGCCTGGATCTGCCCAAGTTCACGCTGATCGGCGCTACCACCAGGGCGGGCGCTCTCTCTTCTCCCCTGCGCGATCGGTTCGGCTCTACTTATCGATTGGATTTTTATGAACCAGTTGATATTCAAAAGATTGTCGAGCGGTCAGCCCGCATTCTTAAAGTTGATCTCTCGGCGGATCAATCGATGATGATTGCCGCGGCCTCGCGCCGCACCCCGCGGACAGCCAATCGACTGTTAAAACGAGTTCGTGATTTTGCGCAGGTGCACAACGGTGGCATTATCTCTGCCGACATTATCCAACGCGCCTTAAGATTGATGAACATCGATGCCAATGGTTTGGATGGGGTCGATAAAAAAATTCTTAGCTGCATTGTCGAACGGTTTCACGGTGGACCGGTTGGTCTCTCGGCATTGGCGGCGGCCATCGCCGAAGAAAAGCAGACCATCGAAGAGGTCTACGAGCCTTATCTGTTGCAAGCGGGATTTATCAACCGGACCGCTCAAGGCCGGGTGGCAACCGAGGCCGCTTACTACCAGCTTAATTTAGTGCCGCCGCCCGTCCAGGCGCCGGCTGCCTTGTTTGATTAACGACTATGGGAATCGTTGTAGTTTGGATTATCTATTTTATTTTGCTGTTGCTGTCACTAATCTATGCCGGAGTGATCGTTTATCATATTCTCAAATACCGCTACGATGACTTGCCGCGGGAACAGGCTCAATACGCCGGCCGGGCTTTGTCAATCTATTTGGGGCTGGGCGGTCTCACCCTGCTCCTCTCAATCGTGGTTGCGCTATTTATGATTCTGTTTTAACTATGGACCCTCAATCTAATCAGCCAGTCAATAAAGAGTTCTTGGTCTATCGTCGCCACCCCGTCAACCTGCTGGGCCCGGCCGCCTTTACCATGCTGGTGGTTATGTTGATCACTATATTTGTGGCGATTATTACCACCACCGATCTGCTGCCTATGCCCGATTCCCTACCGTATGTCATTCTGTATGTCGGGGTTTTGGTGTTTTTATCGATCAGTTACTTCTTTATGTACTGGACATTCTGGTACCTGGATATCTGGGTGGTCGGTGAAGACAAATTGATCGATTCCCAGCTGGTAACCTTTTTTGTCCATCGCCGGTCCGAGTTGGCTCTGCGCCAGGTGCAGGATATTCGCTACACCATCCCGGGAACGCTGGCGACCGTCTTTCGATTTGGTGACATCTTGATTCAGTCGGCCTCTAAAGAAGGTTCGTTTAAATTGATGTCGATCAAAAATCCGGGTGATGCGGTAACCAAGATCGGCGCTTTGGTGGAGGCCGCCTCCAAAGTTAAGTTTCAATCCTCCGCTGCTGCTATGCCGATCGCGCCGTTGGGCGAGAAATTAGTCCAAGAAGGTCTGATCTCCCCCGCCGATCTGGCCAGCGCGCTGTCCGAACAGGCGGCGACCGGCAAACGGGTGGGCGACATCTTGGTGGAACGCGGCCTGATCAAAAAATCCGATTTAGTGACGGCCCTAAGCAGCCAGCACCGGATTCCCGAGATCGATATCTCGCGCTACGAGATCGATAAATCGGCGATCAAGCATATCAGCTATGAGATCGCTAAAAAATACACCGTTGTCCCCGTCTCTCATACCAATGATGGCGTCTTGGTCGCGATCGCCGAACCATCCGAACTCGCTATGAGCGAAATTAGGGGGACGGTCAGCATTCCAATCGATTTTGTGGTGGCGGACGAGGATTATATTAAAGAAGCTATCCGCGGCCACTACCTGCCGACCGACGAGGGCACCTATTACTCTGGCTGATCAGCCCCGTAGTAATAGTTCAACCACACTCTTAATGAGGGGCGCATACCTCTATCCCAAGGGGCGTATGCCCCTTGACAAAAAGAGCAAAGTGTTATATAATATAAAAACACCATAGACCGGCCCCCAAATCAGTTTTCCCTGATTACTGATACAATAAAAAAAGAAAAACCAAAGCGCTAAATGAGTTTTTTAAATCGGATAATCAGCTATCTTAAAAGCCCACGAAATTTTCGTCAGGTTATCTTAATCGCCGTTGGCCTAATTGTATTAGGAACGGCGGTTTTATTTAGCGCCGAGATAGAAAAACTGTTAAATCGTCCCGGCGCCAGTCGGGCGAGCGGCATCCCGCCAGAAAGTATATTGGCGTGGCAGCAGCTTGATCCCGGTTTAAGCCATGCTCGGA
>METE01000011.1:26869-40009 GCA_001771275.1 candidate division Kazan bacterium RIFCSPLOWO2_01_FULL_48_13 | reverse complement strand
TCGATACGGTTGAGCGGAAGCGGCTGAGTGATACCGGCGAACTGGAGACTGGCGCATGGGAGCGGGTGCGGGAGATGAAGTCGGGCCATGCTGATTTTAAAGCGTTTCAGTACAATAACTACCTCTATGTGGTGGCGGGCGATATTCATATGCCCAATCCCAACGACTCTGCGATCTATAACCCGCTGCCGTTCTCGACTATCGAGCGCTTAGATTTAAATGATCCCAATAGTGGCTGGGAGGTGATGGCCAAGTTGGGCGGGGTCAACTTCTTCCCGGAGGTCACCGTTAAAAATGGCCGGCTGCACATTGTGGGCGGAGTGTATGGTATCCCCTACTCGGCTGGCAGGACCAATCAATACGGCAACTACACTTTAAAAGAGCCCATCCTCGGACTGACTGATGAGATCAACCAATGGGATTCGTTGTATAAAAATATACCAACTACCATCGGCACGCCGGGCGTATCGCTTAACCCCGGAACCGTTGGCGATAACATTGTAGCCGGCGGATTGGGTTCAGTAGTCACCGACCCCATCGTTACCACGGGAACTATCACTTTCGGCGCCGGGTCTAATGGCGTCCAAATCCAACAGATGATTGGGCCGCCCGCTCAGGTAAAGATAACACCCGATCCCGTCGAAACCAATAGTGGCCAGCTTAAAAAGTTGACCGTTAGCCTGCAGGATAGCAATGGTTGGGGCTATGCTTTTCCGCCAGATGCCACGGTAACCTGGACCGTGTTAGATAGCCGCGCGGGCTTATTTGTCCCACCCCCCGCCGGTCAGTCACAATTAGTAAATGAGAAGTGGTTTAAAGCTGGTCCGCACCCAGGCGCTTTTGCGGATGCCGTTAAAGTTACGGTAGTTAGGGCTGGTCTGGGCTCTTTTGAAGATAAGGCTGATGTTCATATTGATTCTAATTTCATTGACTACGCAGCTACTTTGTCCAAATCGCTGCTCAACGGACAGTTTGCTACCACCGTCAGCGAACATTATGTGATTGATCTTGGTGATACATTATCCCCCGTCTCTACTGGCGAGTTAGGCGTCGGGTATCGTAGTAATGGCGATGTCGTAACCACCGACTATGTTGGTGATCCGATCTCTAATAATTGGGAAAGCTTAAAGGTCGGCCGAATTGGCCATCTGCGGTTTTATGTAACGGATCAATCCACTATTACGCCCGTGCCGCAAGGCCGCTATGGTTTTGGGCTGATCTACCGGGCCAACGAGATAATCGTAGTGGGGGGAGCCAGTTGGTTTAATTCCGCTGGACAAACCTTCTGGGTGATTGACGATGATCTGGCCCCGTATCGTCTACTTAAATTTGGCGTGGGCAGCCGCTTTCAATATGCATATGTCGGAAATGTCGCGTATCGATGGCTTGATGATTACACCTCTTTGTGGCAAGGCACCAATAGCAACGAAGTAATAAGCTATCCCCTATTGGGTCCTGCTAGCGAAGAGTTAGCCGATACTTACGCGTTCAAGGATGGTGGTGTGGTTAAAGGCCGAGCTTTCTTCGGGATGGCTGAATTGGAAGTGTCAGCCGGAGTGTTGGAATGGCTAACGGTAGGCGGACTGATCAATGACTCCATTGTGATCAACCCCAATGGGTCGGGTTATGCCAATCTGCGCGCCACCGCCCGGACGGAGCTGTTTTCTACCAACGGCTGGGAGGGTCGGCCCAATCTTTACAACATCTCTGATGATAATACTACTACGCTGATACCCTATGGCGTTAATGTCGGAGGAGCCGGCAACGCTGCCGTCGCCTTTGGCGGCCAGCGCTACAGTGATACCGATAATTTTCATATACCAGACTATCAGGCCTCGGCTGATAATCGCGTTTGGATGCTGATAGGCGACGATCAGTGGTATAAGATGACCAGCTTGGGCGAGGTAGGAGAAGATGGCAGTGATAGTATCGGCGATCTGATCTTCTCGTCTGTGCAGGTAATTAACACTGGCGCCATCGGAGAGCCCCATACCGTTTATATCTATCAGGCCGGTGGAGCAACCTCGACCACTAACAACGATACACCGTTTATAAATAGCACAGCCACCCAGATGATTGGCCCGTTTACTTATGGCGCCGCCGGCACAGTTTACAGCGGAGACTTAGATGTGTCGCCGCTACAGTTAGCCGGTGATAGTCAGGCCTACGCGGTGGCGACTGTTGCCTTGCGTGACTATTTTGATCAGCCGGTGGTCGGCGCTCACATTCAGTTGAACATCAGCGCTTGGAGTATGCCGGATTCCGGCGAATTTACTCCCGGATCGGTTGAGGGATTGTATGGCGGCGGCGAGGGTAACCGGGGTGATCCCGATCCAGAATTTGAAGGTAAGGCGGAAGCTGGAACGGTACTAAAGACCGGAGCGGATGGTATCGTTCGATTTAAGATCATCTCGGCCGGTCCGGATTATATCGGTGGCGCCTCGATCGAGGCAACTCAGGTTAAGATTGTTGATGTTGAGGGCGTTCCAACCCTAACGACTGTGCCGCCGGTGTTTGGACCAGTGGTGGCGCAGTTTGTTAGACCAAATGTGCCGTGGAACACTTGGTCTACTATTCAGGCGGAGCCGAGTAATATTGTTCCCAACGGGACAGACATCTCCACCATCACCGTTACACTGAAAGATGGTCAGGACTCCCCGAAAGATGGTCAGGACTCCCCCGCTCCCGTCGCGGGCTATAAAGTGCGGGTAATATCGGATCGCAATAATGTCGGAGAAAATGATTACTCCGGTAACACTGATCTAATTACGGCAGTTGATGATACTACCAATGCGGATGGCCAGGCGACTTTTAAGATAGCTTCTGCGCGATCGGGCGATGCTCGGTTGTGGGCAGAGTATCAGATCGTGTCTGGCGACGATATCGAACCGGATGGCTATTGGGTTAGATTAACTGCCGAAACAACAGTAAGATTTTCGGGAATCATTACTAACATCTCCCCCTCATCTGGTCGCCAAGGCCAGAACATTAGCGCGATCAATCTTACTGGCGCGCAGACCGGATGGCACCCGGACCCTGATGGCACTACCGTCGAATTTATTCAGCCGGCCGATATTAACTTTTATGTTCCATCGGCTGATGGTGATTTAAGTTTAGATAATAACCTCAATCTGATCGCTGACGGCAATTCCCATCGGTTGGTCGTGCAGGTGCCCGGCGCTGAATACGCCAGCCGATCAGTTCGATTAACCATCCAGACAGGTGGCGGCGAGCTGTCGGTTGGTGATGGTAACTACGATACTACCGTTGTTGTTCAGCTAACTGCCGGCCGGGCCGAGTTTGAATATCGGTGTCCGCAGAAGACACCCGGAATTCTTAAACTTAATGCGCGAATCACGACTGGCCTTAATCCACCCGATTACACTTTATGGCGCGTGATTCAACAGGCCAGCAATCCGTACCAGATGGAGATAGTAGTGGATCCTGGTAGTGTTGCCCCCAATGGAGAGAGTGCGATCAAGGCTCGCATTTATCGGATGTTTAATGGCGCCAAAGCGTATGTTACCAGTCCATTAGAATTTAGCTTTAGCAACGATGATGGTGGCCATATTACACCCGATACTGATACGAGTGATGCTAATGGGATTGTTAATTCGATCTATGTTGCCGACACCGTATCCGGCAGCGCTGGCATCTTTGTCTCAGCTCAGTTCGGCAGTTTCTATGTGGCTGGTCAGGCTAAGATTATTAAATCAGGCAGCGGCATGGCCGATGCCGATATGGTTAAATTCTCCACTCAAGATATTCAGAGTTCGACCCGGATCGTGTTAACCGGCATCCAGATTGGCGTCAACGCCAAAGTTGGCCCTTGGGTCGTGCGCGTTACCACCCCGGATTCTACGACTGCCGATTGGGTAGAGGAGGGCATCTTTACGGTGATGGCTGCCGATACGCCTATCGGCGGCCCCACTATTACTATCGAGCCGCGTTCGGGTCTGCGGGGCAGTACTATGGAACTCGATGTTACTGGATATGGCACTTCATTTGTGGATTTGGGTCTTGGGCAGAGAACCGAACTGAGCTTTACCCCGCCCACTGGAGGTAGCGCCCTTGCCAATGGCATTGCAGTTGACAATATAACAGTACACAGCCAGACCTCAGCCACGGTCACCATCACTATCGCTGCCAATGCGACGACTGGGTTTTGGGAGGTGGCGGCGATTACCGGTTATGAAATAGCCGAGATGACCGGCGCCACTGATTTTGTGGTCACGGATGAACATAACTATATCTTAAATATCCAAAGCAACGCGCCAAACGATACCCTGCCCCGCGACGGTCGGTCGCAAACCACGATTACGGCATCCCTCGGCAAGCTCGATCCGCTCGACGGCTCAATTGTGTGGGTACCGAATGTAGAGGTGGAGCTAACTAAAGGCGCTGATGCGGGTACTTTATCCCCGCGCCATCCTCTGTCGGGTAAAACCATCATCACTACTAATGACGACGGTTCATCTACTCCGGCTACCTATCGTACTGACAAGGGAGAGGTGGGCGAATTTGTTACCATCACCGCCACCGCTGTCCCCACGCCTGGCACTACCATCTCCACCTTCCTCCAGATTCTTAAATCGGTTGGCTCGGTGGATAGCTTTACCGTCAGCGCTAATCCCGATCAGCTTTCGCTGTCGGGCGATCCACATATCGCTACGCTTAGTTTTGCCGGATTAGATGACTATCCTGCCGCCCTGGTTAACTTTGTGGTTAAGGGTAATCCCAAGGGTCATATTGTGGGAAGTCCGACTCGCACTACCGCTCAGTATGTGGCAGACATCGAGCGAATTCCCGAGGTGGTCGAATTCTACGCTCGGGCCAATCTGCCCGGCCTGGGCGCCGTCCGATCGAAAAATATCGGTTTTATTTCGGTCGGGATTGACCAGGCCAAGTATCGCATTGAATCGTTAACCGCCACTCCCAGTAGCGTGGTAGCGGGTGGGACCCAAACTTCCACTATTGTGGCGCGGCTGCTCTACAACCAGCCAGTGGGCGGTTGGACACCGGTGGATAATTGGCCGATCAGTTTTGAACTGTCCGGCGGAGCCTTTGGCGATTATATCAGTCCGCTGCAGGCCAATACCGTTAGCGGCAACGCCACCACCGTATTTGCGCCCGGCCCGATGGCCGGCAATGTGCAGATCATCGCTCGTCCGCAGGGACTCCGGTTGGCTAAGGATGTGCAGATCGTCAAAACGGCTATTCAGATAGTTGATCTCAATCAATCAGCGATTTGGGGAATGCCCAGCCAGGTGCCGATTTCGGCCGATGGCAGCAAATATTCGCTGGTAACGGTAATGCTCAAAAACGCCAATGGCACTCCGCTCTCCAATAAATCAGTTAAATTATCATCCAGTCGCACTCAGGATGTAATCAAGTTAAGCGATGGCGCTACCGGCGATACCGCCATCACCGATAGCTCGGGTCGGGTTCGGTTCCGGGTTAGCTCCAACATCGTTAGTGTGACTCCCAGCACTATCACCGCTCGGGTAGATGGTCTCTCGCTCAGCACCAGGCTAACCTTCGTACCCGCCACCGATCTGATCGCCTATCGTTTGGATGTTACGGTGCCGTTCCAATCCCGTGACTACGATAACGAGGTGCTGGTTCATCTCAAGATCAAAGGCAGCGATTTGGACAATGATGTGGCGGTGAGCGGCTACTACCTAAAAACTCCTGAGACTTTGGGTAATAAATTAACCGAGCTGAATGCGGCCACCATCTACCTTAAACCCAACGCTACTTACACGATGTGGGCCAAGGGCCGCTATCATTTAGCGCGGCTGTCCGGCGACATTATCACCGGCGGTTCGGCTCCGGCTCAGGCTATTACCATTGATCTCACCCGCAACTTGGGTATCCCACCCACACCGACTGGCCTGTTGATCGGTGACCTCTTGCCGAATACCCGACAGGTTAGTGGTGTCAGTCTTGCTCTGCCTTATCACGATAATGCGGTTAACACGATTGATGTATCGCCGATCTATGCGGCTTGGTTCAAGACAGCGGACATTCCCGACTTCTTGCGTGACTTTGTAGTTAATGTGGCCGACTGGCTGTATTGGTTTAACAACTATGGCAACGGAGAATTGGGCGGTCCCCCGCCTTACAATCAGCGGCTGTAAACGCAGTCCGACAAATTAGCAAAATAAAAATAAAAATGACCAAACTGATCAAACCACTATCCCTCTTTCTGATCGCACTGGTGATTGTCACTGGGGCGGGTTATTGGTGGTTTAGCCGGGCCCCCTTAGCTTCCGAGTTCATCGCCATCATTCCCGACCAAGCCTATATCGATTGGGAAGCCGATAAACTGCCGACGGTGGATAGCAATAATGATCATATCGCTGATGCCTTATTGGTGGCTGCCGGCGATGTTAACCGGTCGCTACCAGTGTTAATCTCCCTGACTTACGATGATCGAGCGGATGTAGCCGTGCGCGAACTTCAGCGGATTTTAGCCGATCAGCCAACTAAACTCTATCCATCCGCCAGTGTGATGGCCACCACCACTGATCTGGCTACTGTGCGTCGGATTGCCAACTTAACCGGAGTGGTGTTGGTAGAAGAGGATATTGAAGTCGCTGGTCTGTCGCGGGCTTTGGCCGCCGCTGGTCTGCTGGCCCAGTCGTCTCCCATCCAAACCGCCGCGGTAGCTTTGATCGATGGCGGCACCAGCTATGCTGTTACTCATCGGGAAGTGTTGGTGGATTCGGCGGGCGCCGGTCTTAATCACGGCAATGTGGTAGCCGCTAATTTATTGCAGATCGATCCTACCGCCAAGATCATCGATGTGGCGGTATTAGACAAACAGGCGGTGGCGCCAGTGAGCAGGTTGATCGAAGGTATCGATTGGACCATTGCTAATAAAGATAGATACAACATCGCCACGATGAATGTCTCGGCTGGCTACATCGGCCAAACTAATTTCGCTTTTAATCGCGCGCTATCGACTGCCGCCGCGGATGGGTTAGCGGTGGTAGTATCGGTGGTAGATGATACTCAGGCTGGCCAAGTAGCGGGCAGGATCCCCGGGATGGTGCGAGTAGGTTCGTACGATTCAACTAATGTTGCCCTCGCCGACTACAATAAAAACTCCGTTGATATTTTAGCTCCAGCAGATAACGCAGTTAATTCCAGTGCCGCCGCCGCTAAATTATCGGGCGCAGTTAGCCAGTTAATTGCTAATAGCGGGAGTAAAAGCGATGCTAACTCAACCGATTGGTGGACCGCCTTGAGCACTACAGTGATTAATATCGACGATGTCATTACCTTAACCGATGAGCAGCTTAACGGTCTATCGGCTGGTGACCAAAAGGCCATTGATGAATTTATGCGGCCATTGGGCGAGTATCTTCAATCGGCTATTGATCAACTGCAAACTGAACTAAGTACGGATGAGAACAGTCAGGCCTTACTCGAGTTAATTGGCTCGGCGCTTAAACTCACCGACCTATCGGCCTATTCCACCGATATCAATTTGGATGGTAATCAATCGGATATTAACGATCTCTGGAATGAGTTGTGGAACGACTTAGGAGAATAAGATGAAGACATTTAATACGGAAAATCAGTTTACTACTGTCGCTGTCACCTTTTGTTTGATCGGTCTGGCGTTGCTGTTAAGTGTGATGATTTGGCACCAGCAAATTAACCAGCACCCCCTCTTTAAAAAAGGGGCAGCGGCTGCGGTGGCTGCCGACTTGCAGGTCGCCGCTCTCCCGGTAGCTACGCCCGCCGCCGATTTAAATTCGACTCGGATTCCCGACAGCGTGCTGCAAGAAATTACTGCCGATCCGCGCAACCTGTCTGGTTATCAACCGCCCGCCGCAGAATTATCGCCGGCCTTAAAGTTCCTCTATACGCTCGAACAACCCGATATCTTTCCTACTCAGCAATAAGTTTTTGGTTTGGGCTTGGTAATTCTGGGCGGTCGGCCATATGCGGGCAGGGCTGGTTTAAATTTAGTTGTTTTAGATTTAAGGGTGAGCAATTGCTTCACTCTTTCTTTAACGGTGCCAGTTAAATTAGACTTCCCCACAACTGGAATCTTTAAGGCATAGCCAAAGGCGTTAGCGATCGAGAGACCGATCCTCAGGCCCGTAAACGATCCCGGCCCTAAATTTACTGCCACCCATTTGAGCCGCTCCGGTTTTACTTTTGCGGCACGCAGCAGTCGATCGATTCGAGGCAGCAGCTCTTTTGATTGGTTGCGCTCCGACACCCAAGTAACAATTTTGGTTTTGCTCTCCCTTATCAAACCGATGCCGGTGTTAGCCTCGATAGTGTCGATCGCTAAAATGTATTTCTGTTCGGCCATTATGTGATGGTTATCTCCCTAATGTCATCTTGCCTGGGTTTGATGGTGATTCTAATAGCCGATTTGGGTAAGCGTTGATTCATCTTTTCGCTCCATTCGATCGCCACTATATTACTCTTGGCGTTCTCTAATATCTCATCGATCAAGAGATCATCGGGCTTGATGCGATAGAGATCGTAGTGGTAGAGCGAGTAGGTTCTTTTAGGAATTTTGTAAATTCTTTCTAACACAAAGGTAGGACTAACCACCCGATCACGAACGCCCAAGCCATGAGCGAGGCCTTGGATAAACACGGTTTTGCCGCCGCCCAAGGGCGCCCTAAAGGCGATGATAGCGGGAGGTTTTAATCGCTTGGCCAACCGCTCCCCGGCCGCCTTGGTCTCCCCGCTATTTTTGGTAATTAGCTTTAACATTTCGTTTGATTCCGACCAACATTATGGCAGACAGGAGCAGGCTTAGCCAACTGAGCGGAGACCATGATTTAGGCGGGCCACTGGGGGTGAGATAGTTGCTGCCGTCTTCCATTTCTCCCTCGAAGGTAATGTTATTCGCTATGCCGGGCGTCGCTTCTTCAGTCCAAAACCATTTCTCGTTGGGAGCCAATATATAGGCGTAGTCGCGTTTGGCCGAGCTATGATAGGCGGCCGTGTCGATAATATTATCCTCGCTGTCCATTAAATAAATTTCTTCTCCGCCAGAATTATTTAAATGGATCCCCGTCATATCCTGGTCTAACAATAAGTACTGTCCTGGCTCAATTATAATATCGCCCATCTCTTCATCATCGGCTTGGATGCCTATAAAATCTAAGGCAGTAAAGGTATAGCGGCGCTTGCTCTTATCCATCAACTGCCAGCCAGTAATTATTACCGGTTGGTCGGTCGGATTGAATATTTCGATCCATTCACTATCTCCCCCACCCGGGTTGGGCAGCAGCTCGGTAATTATTATCTGCCCCGCTGCTCCGCTATTGTTTAACTTCTGAGCGGGAGTCCCTGACTTAGTCGTAGCCGCCACTTGGTTCGATACGGCGGTGTAGGCATTATAATCCCCCGTGATGGTAAACCAGTATTTTGTATTTGGTTTCAACTCGATCACTTCGGCTTCGCGGTGGCGGGCGGGGGCGACTCGGCTCAACTCTCCTCTTTCTCCCGCTTTGAGTGAGATGAATATCTCCACTTCATCGATATAGCCTAATTCGTCCAATTGCCATTCTAAAGTCACCGCGCTGGCATCAACTTGGCTAACGCTCAGTTCCAACTCTATCCCGCTGGGATTTTCCTCGGATGATAATTGCTCTTCGGCCACCGCGCTATCTTCGTCTTCCTCTTCGGTTAATTCTAAAATATTCTTAGCATTTTTAGTCACCCGCAAGGTCCACTGCCACCGATCATTGAGCCACGCATATGACTGTCCAGCTATGGCGGTGCTGTAAGTGGCCTGGCTTATTAGCGTCCCGTTGGGCTGGAGCAATCGAGCGCTATCCCCTCCATCGTTCAGGGATAGATGAGTCACGGTTTTAATAAATGATAGATAGCCTCTGGGCGATATTATCTGGTTGTCAGTAATGGTATACGGCGCCGAGCCACCTGGGCTCTGATCGTCCAACTGCCACCCTTTTAAATTAATAGCGGCTTCGCCTGTGTTATATAGCTCGATGAATTCATCATTGCTGCCAGTCGACGGCTTGGGGTAGATCTCATTGATTATAATGTTGTTCGAGTAGTCCAGCTCATCCTCATCTTCTTCCGGTTCTACTAATTCTAACTCATTGGGGAATACGCCTTCCTGCCCATCTGGATTAATTACTACCACATCCCACTGGCCCGCCGTAGCGCCGTGTAGGTCAAATCGCGCGCTATCAATTAATGTGGGAGTAAGTACATGAACATCAGTGGCAGTGATGATCTGCGTGCCATCCCTGAGCTCGATGCGTGGGGCGGGGTTGATCGAGAAGTTATCTCCCTCGATCGCCTCCATCTCCAAGGCTGTATCAATCTCAGCAATAGTTGGGCTGATGAGGAAGATGGTGGGAGCAGCCGAAGTTGGTTGCGAATTTGTTGACTTGGGGGTGCCCCAATTTATCACCTGGGGATCCGGCAGAGTGTCGAAGTTGATCGAATTGTTGGCTTTCTGCCAACTGTTTTTTATTCCGCCGGGTTCGATTGGAGTGCGGCGTTCAATCGCAGCAGAGCCGGACGAGTTGCGATAACCGTACTCGCCGTTGCTTGGGGGCTTGGTGCCGTCCCAGGCCGTATCGACCACTGTATCGGCGGGGTCTCTTAGTTCGATCACAAAACCCTCATTGCTAATTGAGATGTCCGTTTCCGGCAGATCGACCGTTGCATTCAAAGCGGAATTGGCGTGATCGTCGGGGTAGTTGGCGATTAGCAAAAAACTGTCAGCCGACAGCGGTTTGGATGGCAGACTCAGGCTGATATCGGCACCCACTGTGTTGGTAATAACTATCTTCCATCCGGTTAGATCAGAGATATCAGTACTAACATTTTTTAGTTCGATCCACTCATCGTATTGCGAAACGGAGCTGCCAGCCCAGGCTATCTCACTAATAATTACCGCTGGTATCTCCTCCGCTTTGGCCCTACTCCAATCCGGCACAGCGTTAATTAACCACCCAATCGGCAGCGCCCCACTAATAATTATCGCCAACCCGAACAGCCCCCTCCCTCTCACTGCCCCTCCGTGTTTAAATAGTTTTATCTTCTATTATTTATTTGCGGGTAGTATATACGGTAAGTACCGTATATACTATTATTTGCCCTGCTTTAATCGATTAATGAAATAGTTTTCGGCTGTGCCGCTTATGTTATATCCCGGATTTAATAGGCGGGTAAGTACTCCCCCGTTGCTCGCCAAGCTCTGCTTAACCAGCGCGATTACATTTTTACCGCTACCCATTCGATTAGCAATTTCTTCGTAGGTTAAACCGTTGAGCGCCATTTCGGCTATGAGCAGTCTCCTCACAATGTCAGATAGTTCCTTCTTGGTTAATAGGCTAAGTAATAGTGGCTTGATTTGATCGCGGGAAGGTTTACCCAACAGTTTGACTAATTTATTAAGGTCGTCGTTAGCCACATAATAATCATGCTGACCACCAGTGGTCAGCACATCCCTTTTGGTGCGCGGCCGTCTGCGCTGTACTCTAATCGATTCCATTTGCCTGTAGTATATACGGTAGTTACCGTATATACAATGACCGTATTGGGGTGGGGGATAAGTTGGAGGGCGAGGGGGTTTGACGGAGGGGGCGAAAAGGGATAGAATGAGGGTGGTGCAGAAGCGTAAAACAGTTAGTTTGCACCAGCTGATATATCAAGGATTTTCGGGTTCCAGTCTCTAAATTTCTTAATTGAAGCTCTTAAAATCAACCAGAAAAATTGGGGCGCTGCTATTGGCAGTTAGGCTTTAATTAGGGGGCGAACTATCCCCCACTTTTAGATGATTTGGACACCCTCCGTAATATAGAGAGGAGTGGTTATGAGTACATTGGTAATTGGGATCATCTGGCTCATCGTGGGCGCCGTTTTAGGCTATGCCCTGCGGACTTTGTTCGCCCAGAACAAGGTTAAAAGCGCGGAGCAGGAGGCAGACAAGATCCTTAAAAAGGCCCACGACAAGTTAGAAGAAGCCACCAAAAAAGAAAAAGAGATCGTGTTGGAGGCGAAGGAAGAGATTGCCAAACTGCGCGATAAATTTGAACGGGAGGAGCAGCAGCGCCGCACTGAGCTGACCGATATCGAAAAGCGGCTCCGCCAAAAAGATGAGACGCTCGATCGGAGAACCGAAGAGCTGGATCGCAAGCAGGAATCGATCATCAAGCAGGACGCCGAGATCAAGGAGGTCAGAGAAGAGATCTTAAAGATCCGCAATCAGCAGGAAGAAAAATTGTCCTCGATCGCCAAATTGTCCAAAGAGGAAGCTAAAGACCTGCTGCTAAAGCGGACCGAAAAAGAAGCCAAAGATGAGATCCTCAAAGTAATGCGGGATATCGAAGATAAGGCCCGGGAAGAAGCGGACGACAAGGCCCGTGATATTATCGGTTCCGCCATCCAGCGCTATGCGGGCGAGGTAGCCGCCGAGTCCACTACCAATGTGGTGCAGCTGCCGGCCGACGACCTAAAAGGCCGGGTAATCGGCAAAGAAGGCCGGAACATTCAGGCCTTCGAACGGGCCACCGGCGTCGATTTGATCGTTGACGATACTCCGGGAGTAGTAGTGATCTCCGGTTTTGATCCGGTCCGGCGCGCCATCGCTAAAAAGGCGTTAGAAAAACTGGTGGCGGATGGCCGGATCCAACCGGCGCGGATCGAAGAAGTGGTAGAAAAAGCCAAGAAGGAAATTAATGACAGCATTAAAAAAGCCGGTGAAGAGGCGGTGTTGGAGCTGGGCTTAACTGGCCTGCCCGCCGATCTAATTAAGATCATCGGCCGGCTGCACTACCGCACCAGCTACGGCCAGAATATTCTGCAGCATTCAATCGAGGCAGCGCATTTAGCCGGGATGATGGCGTCGCAGATCGGCGCGGATATTCGGCTGACCAAATTAGCCACCCTACTACACGATGTGGGTAAAGCGCTCGACCACGAGTTCGAAGGCACTCACATCGATCTGTCCAGGGATATCGCCATCAAGTATGGTTTGCCACAGGAAGTTATTCACGCCATCGAAGTTTCTCACGAAGGTTCGGGCGGTCCGAGCAGCGCGATCGATTTTCTGTCGATGGCGGCCGATGCTATTTCGGCTTCGCGCCCCGGCGCCAGAAGAGAGAGCTTGGAGCAGTAAAT
>METE01000011.1:7226-26855 GCA_001771275.1 candidate division Kazan bacterium RIFCSPLOWO2_01_FULL_48_13 | reverse complement strand
ATTTAGAGAGCATCGCTACCAACTTCCCGGGTGTCGAACGAGCTTTTGCTATTCAAGCCGGCCGCGAGGTGCGGGTGATGGTGATCCCCGAGGAGATTGATGATCTCGGCATCGTTCGGCTAGCCAAAGAGATCGCGCAGAAGATCGAGAACGATATGACCTATCCGGGCATGGTTAAAGTTAATGTTATCCGCGAGACTCGGGCAGAAGACCACGCTAAGTAATCATTATGCTAAGCATTAAAAAAACCACTTTACCCAACCGGGTTCGGATCGTGACTATTCCGATGCGATCTACCGAAGCCATTACTGTTATGGTGATGGTGCGGGCCGGATCTCGGCACGAGACCAAGAGCATCAACGGCATTTCGCACTTTCTGGAGCATCTGTTCTTTAAAGGGGGCAAACGGTATCCCGATCCGCACTCAGTAGCTGAGGCGATCGATAGCATCGGGGGTGTCTTTAACGCTTTTACCGACAACGAATTTGTTGGCTACTATGTCAAAGTGGCCAAGGAGCATATCAACACTGCGTTTGATGTGATCTCCGATATGCTGATCAACGCCAAGTTTGATAAAGACGGTTTGGAGCGCGAGCGCGGCGTTATCTTAGAAGAGTACAAGATGCTCCACGACGACCCCAAGCTGTTGGTGGGTGATGCGTTTGAGCGATTGATCTTTGGCGATCAGCCGCTGGGCTGGTCGGTGATCGGTCTGCCCGAAGTAATCAAAAAAGTAAAACGGTCCGATTTTGTGAACTATAAAAATAAACTGTATACCGCCAGCAATATTGTGGTGGCGGTAGCCGGTAATACCAATCTATCCAAAGTCACTAAACTAACCCGGCAGTACTTGCCATTTCCTAAATCCACCAAGCCAAACCGGCCGCTCCCCTACCGCCCGGGCAGAAAAGCGATACGGCTGAACATCGTCAACAAAAAAACCGAACAGGCGCATATAGCTTTAGGCGTGCCCACCTTTGGCTCGCGTCACCGCGATAAATACGCCGCCAAGGTGCTATCGGCTATCTTGGGCGGCGGAATGAGTTCCCGGCTGTTTATGAGCGTTAGAGAGCGCCACGGACTGGCTTATTATGTTTACTCGAACGACACCCACTATGTTGATGCCGGCTACTTGGCGGTCCACGCCGGGGTGGATAAAGATCGGATCGATTTAGCGATCAAAACAATTCTGGAGGAATTTACCAAAATTACCCGGGAGCTGGTGTCACAGAAAGAATTAACCAAAGCCAAAGAATATCTGATCGGTCACTTTGTTTTAGCGATGGAAGATTCTGATGCGGTGGCCATGCGGCTGGGTCTTCAGGAGCTGCTGGGCAATCCCATCGAGACCGTGGCTTACATCAAACAGCAGATCAAGGCGGTAACCGCGGAACAGGTGCGAAGCTTAGCTCGCCGGATTTTTACAGCTGATGTGCTGACTCTGTTGGTCATCGGGCCATACACCCGCCAAAAACAGTTTAGTGATCTGCTCAAGCAGTATCAAGCCTAACGCGTTATCTTGGGGACACCCCAGCATGCTCCCCACATTCGCCGGGCTTACGGGGCAGGCTTTCCTGCCATAGGTAAGATAAATAACCCCCACTGTCATCCTGGAGACACTTTGCTGCTGCAGGCTATATAAAACAACTCATTCAGGATCCAGGCCTGGATTCCGGGTCAAGCCCGGAATGACAAAAGGGTGGGTCCGTCAGCCCCGAAGAGGAGCCTTTGGCTCTGATGGACCTTACCAGAATGACGGCATTAGATTTCCTTAATCATCTAATTCCCCGCTTGCCAAGTGGAGCCAGCGGGGTTTAGGATGAAGTTTGAATTAATATTAATCATAGTTCAGGTTCACTGACATCCTGATTTTAAGGAGAAACATATGGGAGAAACAACAGCAACTGAAAGAAGTTTTGTTATGGTCAAGCCCGACGGAGTAAGCCGCGGTCTGATCGACGAGATCGTTAACCGTCTAAGGGCCGCCGGTCTCACTATCGCGGCCCGCAAAGAGCTAACGGCCACTCCTAAGATCGTTAGTCAACACTACCCCAAGGATCCGGCCTACCTGCTAACGATGGGCCATGTGGATGTTACGGGCTGGACGGATGAACAGAAGCAGGAACGGATCATTAAGATGGGTCAGCGGGTTGATGAGATGCAGCAGTTCATTCAATCCAGTCCAGTAGTCCCGATGATCGTTACAGGCCCGGTCGGCACAGTATCCAAGATCCGCGAGATTGTTGGCAAGACCAATCCAGCCGAGGCTGCCCCCGGCACCATTCGTGGCGATTTTGGGGAAGATTCTTACCAGCAAGCCGATGCCGAAGACCGCTCGGTTAGGAATATTGTCCACGCCTCTGGTTCGGTGGAGGAGGCAGAAGCGGAGATTGCCAACTGGTTTCCAGAGTTTACCGGTTAGTTTGCTCTTGGTTGATCTGTGTAGAAGGTGCGAAGGTGCAGCCCATCCCCGGTTTTGTCATGCTGAATTCTCGACCGTCGTAGCCCGTGGGTGAAGTCGGTTAGTTCAGCATCTAAGATCCTGAAACGAGTTCAGGATGACAGGGACAAAACTGGGGAGGGGTTTTTATTTATCCACCGCTTTGGGAATATCTATTTCTAAATGATGTCGCCACAACAGATACAAAATGGCAAAATACTTGACCGCACTCCCCTATTATCGGGTATAGTAAGCCTGCGCTTGGGCGTTTTAAGCCGAAAGGCTTTGACCCAACATTGGCCTAAGTGCAAATTTATTGGAGAGAACATTGACAAGGCCAATCATTTCTCGGTTTGAGGGGTTTACCTCCCCCCAACTTAAAACCGGGACTACAAATATCTGGGCGAAGCCCTGTCATATTTTTTGGCGGAATCTTCGCCCAGTATTTTTTACCCTTCAAGTTGCGTTCTACTGCCAGGGGCGTTAGGGGTGGGGTCGGGCTTTATTCTGCGGAGGCCTATTAGCCTTGAAGCAAGGTAAGCTCCCTTTAAGAATAGACATGTTCCTGGTGGTTCAGAGTGTCCTGTTCGACTCCACCTCACTTAGCTTAGCTTTCCATCCGCTCGCTCCCCTAAGGTGGGAGCGGGTTATCTCCTTACCCCCAAAAAGGCGGAGCCGATCTCTTAACCCCGAAATCCCCCGCCTATTAGGGATCGGTTCCGCTTTTTATGTCCTTGGTCTGACGCCTCTAATTTAATCCGCTCGTTCCCTTAAGGTGGATCGAGTCGGGTCGCAGACCTACTCCCAACAGAGACGGAGTTGAGCTTTATTCTACGGAGGCCTTGAGTTAGCATTGGTGTCCTATGCTTCTTTTGAGCTGAGCATATCCCTGGGGCTTAGAGCCTCCTCGCTTAGCTCCGTCTCGTTCTTTAGCTGACCACACTCCAATCTCGTTTGTGAGCGGCTTAGCCCTCATATGGCGTAATAGCCGTAACTTCCAAATGAAGTCCGGGCAAACTGCTTGAGACAGATCGGAGGCGTGTGTTAAATACTGGCAGAGGCTGGATGCTGAGTTGGGTGTTTGTGCCATCACTTTTAAGGAGGTGAATGACCCAAAATCCGAAAAATCAGGAGAGTAGTCTAGGCGTTTCGACTCCTCTCATAAGAAGAACGGTTTGATCATCCGGCCTTTGCCCTATCTCAGATGATAAAAGCGGGTATCCTCTGCCCGCTGACCTGTGCCACCGTATTTCCATATCTTTGGGCCCGGCGGCCTTCTGCTGCCGGGTCTATTTTTATTCAACGGCCTCATCCGCCGTTTTTTAAAATTTATGTCATTCCGAGTCCCTGACTGTCTGGCCGTCATTCTCGGGCCACTCTTTTGTCATTCCTGCCCCGACTAGTCGGGATAAACTCCGGCAGCTTCTGGTTCTGACCTCCGGTTCAGAGAACCTCTGGTTCGGCGAAGAGCCTCGAGCTCGGAGAGGAATCTATTTTTCGTCATTCTGGGGAGTGAAACGACTCCAGAATCTCGTGATAATTATAAGATTCTGGATGCGGTCCGACTCATCGGACCTTACCAGAATGACGAAAGAAGAGGACTCGGGATGACAACGGGGATGTTTTCTGGATTCCCGCCGGAGTTTACCCTCGGCTACGATCGGGGGCGGGAATGACGATGTGGGGGGACGGGAATGACGGTAGGAAAAATGGAAATGACAAAGGGGGTGGGTGATGGGTGGTTTGGTAAGGCAAAATTATTGCACCAATAAAATAGTGATTACAAAACAAAACCGCTAATAAAACAAGACTAAACTATGGGGATAACCACTTAACATGGCATGTTAACTCCCCCATTAAAATCCGCTCCCACATTATAAAGTTAGGTTCAAACCACTTCGAACCACCATATTTTTGGGCCATAGGCAAAATATTATTAGAGCACAACAGCTCAATTTTGTAAAGTCAGAAAAAGTGGGGGGTTCGAACCACTTTGAGGTACCTCAAACCACTTCGAACCTCCGACCACATTTTGGTTCAAACCACTTCGAACCCTACCCTCAAACCACTTCGAACCTACCTATTATATATAGGAAGCTCTCAGAGCTTAAAAAAATGCCATTGGTGTTGTGCCGTATCAACCATTATTGACGGGGGTTAACATGGCATGTTAACCTAAAAGTAGTTTAGGCTCGAACCACTTTGAGGTACCTCGAACCACTTCGAACCTAAAATGGGTCAAAACTGCTAGCAAGACAAAATACATTTCACCATATCGCTTCACATTGTCAAGGACTTAACATGGCATGTGAGGTGCATGGCAAAAATCCGCTCCTATAAATATTTTTAGACTTAACATGGCATGTTAACCCTCGACAAAGCTCAACAAATGGTCGATGAAGCAACTAAGGCTGCGGATGTGTCACTTCCGGACGGCACTACTTACACACTTTCCGAGTTGGCCAACTACTTAAAGACTTCCGAGAACCGGGTCCGTCATTGGGAAGGATCTTACAGTCAATTTCTCAGCAAGCACCGGAATCAATACAACCACCGGGTGTTTACCGATACTGATGTCCGGATCTTAGAACGGGTTAAGTTTTTGCAGGATTCCGGTCTTTACACCAAGCAGGGGATAGTCGCCCGGCTGAAATCTAAGGTGAAGGATAGTGGGGGAGTCGACGACAAGGAGTACAAACAAAAGCTGTTAGTCGCTCTTAACACCTTGGCTACAGAGATCAGAAGTCTGCGCCGCGAGGTGAGAGAAGACCTTCAGGGCAATATTAAAAATGAGATCGGCCACCTCTCGATGCTGCTGTTTCCGCCAGAAAAACCCAAGAAGTGGTGGCAAATCTGGGGGAAGTAGGATACAGTCCTACCACCAGCTTAGGAGAGGCCCTAATCTGGGCTTTTACCTTAGCCCACTCTTAACTTAATTGTTACTTTTCTGGAAAAGTAACCAAAAGTCCCAGCCAGACAGTAGCTCCACTGTTCGCCTTAAGTAAATCAGCCCGGCGTTCCCGGCACAACTCCCCATCCCCAGTTGAAGCAACTGGAGATGGGTCAAACAAGTGCCTCCACCCGTAGCTGATTTACTGGGCTCAATACGCTCGCCACTGATGGCTGGATGGAAAAAAACATTGATAAGATATATTTATGACTATATGACTACAGGTATAAAGCTAAGGAAATTAGCCAAAAAGTCAGCCCCAAGGGGATGGCATTGGAGGGATTATTTTAAATCCAGTCCGCTTAAATTAGATAAAAACTGGCCCAAACCCACCGTATTTGTGGCAATGAGCGGGGGAGTCGACTCTTCGGTCACGGCCTATCTCCTTAAACAGCAGGGTTATCAGGTAGTGGGTATGTTCATGAAGAACTGGTCCTACCCGGTCAAACGCATCAACGAGTGCCCCCTGTATCACGACTACCTCGACATGGTCTCTGTCTGTAAGACGCTTAAAATCCCTTATCTGGTAGTCGGCTTTGAAAAGGAATACAAAAAGCGAGTGATCGATGACTTTTTTAAGGGATATGCCGAAGGGCGGACTCCTAATCCAGATGTACTCTGCAATCGAGAGATCAAATTCGATCTATTTTTGAAGGAAGCCATCAGGTTAGGCGCTGATCTGATCGCTACCGGCCATCACATCCGTTCCAAATATGTTAACTCTCAAGGGGCCAAACTAACCCCTCCTATCCTCCCCTTGCCAAGGGGAGGTGTAGGTGGGGTTAGTGGTCATTACGAGTTACTACGAGGCCGTGACCTGATCAAGGATCAGACCTATTTTGTTTATCCGCTAACCCAGGCTCAGCTAAAAAAGTGTATCTTCCCGGTAGGGGAGTATATCAAGGATGATATCCGGAAGATTGCTCGTGAGGCGGATCTTCCCACCGCCACCAAGAGAGATAGCCAGGGCATTTGCTTTATTGGTCGGATCGATGCCAAAGATTTTCTTAAGACCAGGCTCAAGGAGAAGGCCGGAGACATCGTTGATGCTAAGGGTGATAAACTGGGCAGGCATGAGGGCGCCTGGTTTTATACCATTGGCCAGCGACGGATAGCCGGGCTATCCGGTACGATTAAGCCGCTTTATGTTGTCCGGACAGATGTAAAGAAAAATCAGGTGATAGTCGGTTCAGATAAAGAAACTTATGCTAAGGTGGCGCGAATCAAAAATCTTCACCTAATTAACCCTAAAACCACCGCAGTGACAGAGTTACTAAGTAAAAGGCTATTGGCAAAGCCCAGATATACTCCTCAAGTATTTGGCGGCAAGCTAAAAAAGGATAAAAAGGGGTACTATTTTGAATTTTCTAACCCAGAAAGGGCGATTACCCCAGGTCAATCTCTGGTTTTGTACCAAAAAGATATTTGTTTGGGCGGGGGAGTCATCACCAGTTCCAATCTGTAACAAAAATCCCCACTCTTAGGATAAAAAATATAACAGCCATCATTTTCGATGACCGAAAAAGAGATACAAACCCTAATTAGCCGGATTCAATCAGGCGAGACCGAGCTGTTTGGCCAGCTTTTTGAGCTATTCTCGGACAAGATATTCTGCCACGTAACCTTTCGGGTAGGAGATCGAGAGACAGCCAAAGATCTTACCTCCGAGGTGTTTTTAGGGGCCTGGCAGAGTTTACCTAAGTACCATCATCAAGAGACCGCCAAATTTTCAACCTGGTTGTTCTCGATCGCCCGGAGGGTGATAGCTGATTACTACCGCAAATATCAGCGGACTGATCGGGGGAAGGTGGCGTTGGACGATATTGCCGAATTTCTGCCTGATAAGGGCCTTTCGCCAGAGGAGTTAGCAGCCACTAAGCTGATATCTGACCGGGTTGTGGCAGCCATTCAGTCGCTTCCACCAGATATGGCGGAGGCTGTAACACTTCACTACATTGATGAGATGGAGCATGCGGAGATGGCCACTATTACCGGTAAAACCGAAGGAAATCTTAGGGTGTTGGTCCATCGTGGGCTAAGTCAGATTAGAAAAATCCTATTGTCACATTAACCCTATCGTTGTCATCCTCGGGCTTGACCCGAGGATCCAGGCCTGGATCCTGAATAAGTTGTCTATGAAAGCCTACGGCAGTAAAGTGTTTTCAGGATGACGGGGGGGTTGGTTGGTTAGGATGACAGTAACAAAATAATTATGAATAAATTTAATCTAACAGATCAGGAATTGGCCCAGCTGCTTAAGGAGAAAGCGGCCAGGTTTAAGCTGTCAGCGGGGGAGAAACAGTCTATGAAATACAATCTGATGGAGCAGATTGCCATATCGGATGTAACAAAATCCACCGATCAGGGATATAGGTGGTGGAAGTATCAATTAAATTTTAAAGGAGTCGCCATGCCGTTTTTACCTATTTTGTTCGCAATTTTGTTAGCCGGTGGGTTTGGAACAGCTACTTTGGCTAATTCTGCCAGTCCCGGAGATCCGCTTTATAATGTGGATCAGTGGATGGAGCGTGTTCAACAAAGACTAACCAATAAAGTTGAGGCCAAAGCTGGCCTGTATGCCAAACTCTCTGAGGAAAGGCTAAAAGAGTTAGAAGAGCTTCGCAACACCGACCCCAGCCAGTTGCCAGAGAAAGCTAAGGCGCTTTGGGAAGAGCACCAACAGGAAGCCATCGAGCGGCTGACTAAGAGCATTGAGCAGGTTGCTGCTGTTCAGGATAAGTTTGAAGAGAAGCTGGCGGCCACTACTGATGTAGGGCAAAAAGCCGTATTTCAGAAGATAGTTGACCATTTGGACAGTGTTCAACAGAGGCGGGAAGACAAACTAACCCGGGTGGAAGATCGGACTTTTCCGGGGCTGCCCAATTTGGAGCTGCGCCAAAAGATGCAAGAACTTCGCCAAGAACATCAGCAGGAGATGCGGGGGTTGAGGGAACAGATCAGCCAGGAATTTAAATACCTCCGTACTGATCGCAGCCTTGATCAATCGGGGGGTGACAGTTCCGCCGTTTCCAGTACTAACTCCGATCAGGAGGACGAGGGGGGAGATGATCGATTGGAGAGTCCAACCAGTTCTGACCAAGTGACTGCTCAGACCCTCGAGGCCCGCATCCCCATAGATAAAGACGGCAATATTGATTGGACTCTATACGATTCCGATCACGATGGCATTCCTGACAAAGAGGACCCATTGCCCAACTGGCCGCCCCACACTCTATAAAGTTATCCCCAGTTTTGGACCAAGAATCTGCCCGACCGGGGCAGGTTTTTGAGTTATAATCAGGATGTTACGAAAATTTTTTCTAAGGGCTCGTTTAGAGTTTTTGGGATTATCTCATCTGCGGATTGGGGAAACTCAAAACAAAAATCGGTATATTCGATTAATTACAGATGTAGAGATGAACTCAAATACTCTTAAAGTAAGTTTATGGTGGATAGTTAAGGCCGCTGTTTTAGTTTGCTTGTCGTTGGTGGTTATCTTTTTATCCGCTCCCAAGGCGGAGGCAGCCGTATTGACTGGCAATATGATTACCAGTGGTGGAATCCCGGCAGTCAGGTTTGATGATGACGCAATAGTTAAATTTGAGAGTGGTAGCACCGCCAATCATTTTTGGGGTAGCGTTGGTAGTCGCGTACAAATTGATGGTGATGTGCGTCAATCCACCATCTTTGCCCTCAAATCAGTCGTGGTAGTTGATGGCGATCAGATTTGGGAGGACACTAATCCCAGTCAGGGGGGAGGCATCGTAGTAACTCCGGTAGATAGGATTCAAGGCCGGTTGATAGTTCGCCATACCAATCCAGCAGTAGACATTAGCCCAGAGCTACTCTATGGCGGTTATAGCGATGTGACATTGGATAATTTAGGGGCAGACCTTCGAGCCGAGCTGCTAAAGTTGGCTAGTGGCTACGGCGGCGATATCATCGCCGACGGTGACTTGGACGGCTTGGTAATGCATGTCGACAATCTATGGGTGAATGGAGTCCAGCGTAAACAGCTCAGTTTTGCTCAGTAGTCCTTCGCCGTCATCCTGGCTTGCCGCGCCCCGTAGTGAGCTCTGCTCTACTACTGGGGTCCAGGATCTTACAATCCCAAGATTCTGGATGCGTCCGTCAGCTGACGGACTTACCAGAATGACGAATTCATGAATTATGGTGGCCCACCGATGTACATCGGGGGGCTGCCTCTGGTAGGGGCTTGTTTTAAACCCGACTTTTAGGTAGAATGTATGGGTTAAATCAGCAACGGATTTGGGGGCTAAACGGACAATAAGTCATTGCCAAATTTTCCGCTCCTGAAGCTCAATAAATACCTGTTGTGTAACATATTCACGACTGTTTCGTTATATCTAATGACGGAGTAATGCTTATTCCTCCTGCACGAATTGAAACACCCAGGGAACTGATAGACCAAGCGCGTAAAGGTGACGCTAAGGCTTTCGGCACGATTTATGAGCTTTGGGTCGATAATATTTATCGCTTTGTCTATCTTAAAACTAAAGACGAGGATGTGGCCGAAGATCTGACCGCTGAAGTTTTCCTCAAAGCTTGGAAGGGTCTAAAGACCTACCAGCCTCGCGCCGAAGTTAAGTTCTCTACTTGGCTCTTTGCTATCGCCAGAAACGCAGTGGTCGACTACTATCGCACTACGCGGCAAAGTCTGTCATTCGAGAATCTGCCAGAGATTGCCGATCTAAACGAGGTTGATCTCTATCCCGAACAGACAAACTTAAAAGAAGCGCTATCGCGGATCAAGCCGGAGTATCAGCAAGTACTGACACTTCGTTATCTCGATGATGTGCCGATTCCTAAAACTTCACAAATTATGAAGAAGAAGGAAGGCAACATCCGGGCGCTAACTAACCGCGCGTTGGCTGCGCTTAAAAAGGAGCTAAAATCTTAGTCAGTCAGCTGACTGATTAGGAACAAATAGTTAACATTCACTTATTAGATTCAGGGTTCATTCCTTTGGAGAGGACTACTGATTTTTTATATTGCAACAACCCCACCCAACCTCCCCTTGGAAAGGGGAGGAGAGGAGGGGTTCTCTCCGTCATTCTGGTAAGTCCGTCAGCTGACGGACGCATCCAGAATCTTGGGATTGTAAGATCCTGGACCCCAGTAGTAGAGCAGAGCTCACTACGGGGCGCGGCAAGCCAGGATGACGAATAGTAATGCCGATCATGACACCCCATTTTTATTTTATATTTGATATTTTTTTATTGTTCACATATGACCTCCAATCAATTTGAACAATTAGAGAACACACTCAAGACTCTTGGAAACAGAGCCGATTTGTCGTTTAGTAAAAAGCAGGTCATTCGCGACAAAGTTTTCCAAGCCATTGGTCAGGTCGAGTTAGCCGACGCCATTGTGGAAGGGGAGAGCAAAGCCAAGGCGCTGTTTGTTTCTATCAAATCGCTCCAGAAAGCTCTCATCCCACATCGGCTGTCTTTTTCGATGCCGGTAACGATGGTCACGATGCTGATAGTGTTTTTAGGCTCCCTGGTGACTGGGGTGGCCGCTCAGGGCGCCGGACCTTCCGATACCCTATTTTGGGCCAAGAAGGTGTTAGAGAAGGTAGAGATCGCTTTTGCTACCAATCCGATCAGTAAAGCTAAGGTGACTATCGATATCGCTACTGAGCGACTCAAGTATTTAGAAGGTTCGGTAGGCGAAGAGCAAACGCTGTCCAAGGTCTTGCGCGAATCGCAGGTGGCTTTAGTCAGCGCCAAAGCAGCGCTTAAAAAAGCTCAAGAGAATAATCAAAACACCTCGGGCGTCGAGGAACTGGTAAATCGGTTTAGCGCGCTGCTCAATGATCAGAGAACTTTGCTGACCAATATTGAGCAGGGCGGTGCTGGCGACGAAGTAAAGAAGACGGTAGTTGCTATCCGCGAGGCGCTCAAGGAAGCGGAGAAACCAGTTAAATCGGATACCACTACCTCTACCTCGGTAGCTGCCAAACCGGTAGAAGCAACCGTGCCCGCCGAATCACCTACATTGTCCGGCCGGTTAACCACTACGGGCCGCTTTGGCACATCGTCTGGCCAAGTTGTATTGTTTGTCGGCAGCAAGTTCTATCAGATCATTTCTGCCCCTACTGCCCTAAGCCAGTTAGTTGGTTCTACCGTAATGCTGACGGGAGAATTCGCTGGTGATCAGGTTAACATTTTGCAGCTATCAGCCAACGGGATTGTCTACGGCAATCTCCCCCAATAATTGACGCGCATATCCCGGCGCGTCATCCCCGGCTTGATCGGGGATCCATAATTAAAAATCTATCAGTTTCCCTACTTAAAATTTAGGGAAGTTCACCTCTTTTGGACCGACTGCATAAACGCATAAAATCTTGCGTTAGCGGAAAGTAGTGGACGAAACCTCAGTAGCTTCTTGAGCATTAAGATCTGATGCTGAAAAGTGAACGGGCCAAACTAACATCAATAGGCATCATATATAAAAGTTAAGAGAGCTAATAAATAATATGTCAATTGCTTTCAAAAAAATGACTCGCTCCATAGCGTGGGTTATGACAGCATCGTTGGCCGTTGCCTTCATGTTGCCCAGCTCCGCTGCTGCAGTCGAGTTCTTTAACGCTCCCTTCCGCTACCAGTGGAAGGCTCAGAGTGGAACGGATAGTGGCACAGCTCACGAAGTGCGCGCCAATGCTGGCGACACTGTTGCGATGAGTCTGACCATTACCAACCGGTCAACCGATCCGAAGGCTCTGACCATCTACGGCACCAGCGCCCTCACTCCTGAGGTAGCGCCTTACCGTGGTGCTCACGAGCTGCGGCTTGGTACTTCCAACCCGCACGACAAGATGTATGACTGGGTGGACCCTTCCAGCTTCATCAGCAACCCTGATGGGGCGAGTAATCGTTTGGCCGCCTATGATGGCGCTGCGGTTACTCCCGGTCAGGATTTGACCTTCAACTTCAACCTGAAGATTAAGGCCGGGACCGCGAACGGTACCTATGATTTCTACACTGGTATAGTGCGTGAGTACGATGCTTGGGCTCGTCAGGTGACCTCAACCGGTCGCTTGCTCCCGAGTGAAGACATCTTCTGGAGAGTTATCGTCGGTGGTGGCTCAGTCACCCCCGCGACCGGTGGTTTATCGGTAGCGCTCGCTTCCGGTACCCCAGTAGCTGGCAACATTGCTGCTGGTTCTACCAGCGCCGGTAATGCCAACTTTACAAAAGTGACCTTAACTGCCGCCGCTGGCGCCACAGTCAAGATCACCTCCGTTTATATCACTCGTGACGGGTTAAGCGCGGATTCCGATTTGGAGAACATTAAGCTGTTAAAGGCTGACGGTACCCAAGTGGGTAATACCGCTGGCGGCTTTAACGCCAACCACAAAGCGCAGGTTTATATCACGCCTGGTTACGAACTAACTGGTTCGCAAGACTTTTATCTGCGGGCTGGGTTCATTACCGGCGCTACCGCGAGCAGAACCGCTCGGTTGGGTATCTCTAATAATGCTGACATTGTTTCAAATGCTACAGCAGTTACCGGCGCTCCGGTTTATGGCAACTACATGACCTCCATCAACATCAATATTGGTACAGTTACCATCGCAGAGGATGGAACCGTTACCGATACGACTCCTGATGTAGGTGATACCAATGTGATCACCAATACCTTCAAATTGACTGCTGGTTCAGAAGAAGCAGTAACTATTGATCGGATTACCGTGTTAAAAGCCGGTTCTTCCGAAACTTCTGATACTACCAACATTGAGTTGTGGGATGTAACCAACAACAAGACGCTTGGTACGGCAGAAACCTGGACATCGGATGGCAAGGCCTCGTGGCCAGTAGATATTAAGCTAGGCAAGGGCGACAGTATTCGTCTACGCATTCAGCTTGATATCGTCGATGGTGTTACCTTAACGGTTAACACCGATATCATTGACGGAACAGACACCTTAGTGTTTGTGAAGGGTGATAGTTATGGATTCTATATCACCCCGACCATTTCAGGTTCTTGGGCTGGCCAACCCACAGCCAATCAAACTATCAACACTGGCGCTGTAAATATCAGCAAGAGTTCCACTAGCCCAGCTACGAGCAATGTGGCCATTGCTGATAACCAGTTATTGACTGTTTGGGATTTCGATGTAAAGGGTGAATCAGTCAGAATCTCCCTGGTTAATGTCGATATCGAAGCGGCTGCCAGTTGGGGGGATGGTGAAACCTACGCCGATCTGACCAATGGTCGGTTGGTCGATATGGCTACCGGTAACATCTTGTCTGGTCCAGTTGACGGCACGGCCGATTCTGATACTGCCAGCTCCTCAGTTGATGCCGCCGATGATGGTGCATTTGCCTTCACTAACACTTTTGTGTTACCAGTCGGCATCACCAAGATTGGTTTCAAAGTCAGGATTGGATCCGACTTTGATGGCGCCGAAACTCTTTCCGCCACTATTGGTATCGCCGCTGATGTAACCTCTAAGGGGTTAATTACCAACAGCGCCATTGCAGAAACTGGCTTAGAATCTTCTGGTAACACCCAGACGATTAAGGCTGGCGCGTTAGTAATGCGTACATTAACTATCCCGGCCACTTCCAATGTGGTAGTGGGTATTAGTGACTATGTTTGGAGCACATTTGCGTTGGATGCGTCTGCTTCCGGTGAGGATGTGCTTGTGTCAGCCCTGACCGTTACTGATACTATGGATGGTAACACAGCCAATATGGGCGACATTGATCAGGTCGAGTTATGGGCCGACTTAGACAACAACGGCAGTTTCGAGACCAGAATTAGTGGTTCCGAGACCCCGACCGGTACGGACGGCGATGATACCGATACTCAGGCCTTTACTCTCACCCAAACCGTCAGAGTTGTTAAGGGGGGAGAGGTTAGGGTACAGTTTATTGGTGATTTAGGCTCCGCCGCTTATACCGATGTTGGCGAAACCCATGCCCTTACCTTAACCTCCGGTGATGTTACCGGCGCTGACACTGGTCAAACCATTACTGAGACTACCAGTGGCACTGCCGGCACACTGACTATTGCTGAAGGGGGTTCGATCACGGTTAGCATTGGGACATCTAATCCAGATGCTGGTCTGATTATGGCTGGTTCCACTAAGACCACTTTGGGCGCGTGGAAGTTATACGCCGCCGACGAGGCTTACAAGGTTACCAAAATGACCTTTGGCTTCACTAATTCTGCTGGTACACAGTCCACCACCATCAATGACAGCGTTAACAAGCTGTATGTGGTTTATAAGGACAAAGATGGGGTAACTAAAGAAGTAGGTTCGGCTGTGTCTGACTACTATGTCACCTTCGATAATCTCGATATGTGGGTGAACAAGAGTAGCTCTGCTGAGGTCGTTTTGAAGGCGGATCTGAACAAGATTACTGCCAGCGATCCAGCCGACTTCCGCGAGGATATCTATGTCACCTTCGAAGCAGATGATGAAGACATTGATGCTGACACTGCTGGTAGTGAAGACCTATTTACTGCCATTGGTCAATCCAGTGGCGTAGAAGATGACGATGCTGGTACCGATACTGTCGGTAACGAGCAGGTCCTCTACAAGACCATCCTGACAGTAGCGCAAGACACAGCTGGTCTTGGCACAGTCTTAACCGCTGGTACATTAGATCTGTACCGCTTTAAGGTAACCGCCGATTCGCTGTCTAATGGCAGTACCGGTGAAGGCGTAGCGTTGAAGAAATTCCTCTTCTCCGTTACCATTACTGATGCTGATGCCGGCGAAACATTGGCGTTAGATACCTTCTCGCTGTTGCGAAACGGTACCACAGTCACCAATGTCGATATCGGTGAGGTGGCATTAGTCGGCACCTACACTGGTAATGTGGAAGCTGATGACACCTCTGGCGATGCCATCGTTGGAGAGACGCTCAGCTATGTCCAAGTCGCCTTCATTACCGAGGCTACGACCGAAACTGGCGAATCCACTATTGGCGCTGGCGCCACGGTTACTTATCTACTGAAAGCGGCCACTCATACCGACTCTTCAGCGTATGAGTCTAACGACACTGTCGCAGTTAAGTTAGAGGGAGATACGACGCTTCCGACAGCTACCGCCACATATCTATCAGATGATGATGCCACCAACGACGAGTACATCATCGCCTTGCAGACATCTGCTGGCGTACAGGATACTGCTGATGTTGAGTTCATCTGGTCAGACCTGTCGGGCGCTAATCACTCGTCTGGCTTTGATGACGATGGTGTCGCAGAGA
This sequence comes from candidate division Kazan bacterium RIFCSPLOWO2_01_FULL_48_13, assembly GCA_001771275.1. Lineage (GTDB taxonomy): Bacteria > Patescibacteriota > Kazan-3B-28 > Kazan-3B-28 > UBA10110 > 2-01-FULL-49-10. Next base: position 11,218 of record METE01000011.1, on the reverse strand, counting down.
CCAGCACTACCGACTGGACCAACGGCTACTTGGTTAAGAATTTCCCGTTAGGGACATTCGTCATAACTGCCGCTTAATCCAGTAGGTGTATGGAAGTTTACGGTTAGCTTATAAACCGACTGCTAATGAGGGGCCCGCTGGGCCCCTCATTGCGGCAGAGGGTATAATATAGATATTCAATTATTAAACTAATCCTGCTCGATAATGAAGAAATTTCTAACCCAACCGCTTATTTGGATTCTGACTATTGGTATAGTTGTTATTGTGGTGGCCTATCTGGTTTATCAAAACACAGCCACTAAAACTGCTCAGCAGATAATTGCCGAAGCGTCACAACTCTACAGCCAACAACAGTTCGCCCAAGCCTTAGATTTATACCAAAAACATATTAATCAAGCTGGTTTAGTTAATAATCCAGAAGCTTGGAATAACTACGCCAATCTTTTACGCGATTCGAATAAGTTGGATCAGGCCGAGCAGGCCTACCTGCGCGCTATCTCGATTAATAAACTCTATGAAACAAGTTTTCGCAACTTACTTTTTTTGTACAGTAGTAGGCCAGAGCTAACTGACGACCAGCGGAGCGAAAAAATAACTTCATTAATTCAACCATTACAGCAAGCCATCACTGCTCAGCCCGACTCCGTGGTTTTAGTCGAAGATATGATTTCGCTCTATCAAGAGCTAAAAGATTCGGCCAATATAGAGAAATACACTAATATTCGAGCAGAATTATTATCAAAACTTGAAGATGTGGAGAGTAAATAAGTTAGTTTCCTTCGATTGGCGCCTAACCGCCGGTAGTGCCTTATTGGCGCTCATTTTGCTTTGGCCGCTTGGCAGTTATCTTTATAAGTTATGGTCGCCTATCCCGGTGCAGGATATCTTTTCTTCAGCTACCGATGCGATGTTAGTGGAAGATTATGCTAAAGCGGCTAATTTATATAAGTGGACATTAATTAAAGAACCAGAAGCGCCTAACTATATCTATCATGCCAATCGTGGATTAATGAACATTGCCATCGCCGACAAAAAGTATCAGTTAGCGCAAAAGTATTTTTTAGCATCCAGTAAGGGCACTTACATTGTTAAGCGCGATTTATTTTCCGATATCGCGCCACTGTATTTAGATCCTAACGGCGCGCTAAAACAGTATCAACCGGAGTTTTTCTCGGCCCTTATCGGCGCAGCCACAGACTTAAAAACCGATAAAGATTTGGCGCTTATTGCCGCTACCTATCTAAAAGAATCTGGCCAATATCAATTAGCCATCGATTGGTATAGGCGGGCGTTGGAACGAGGAGCGACTAATCGTGTAGCCATCGAAGAAGAGATCAAAGTATTAGAACAACAGTTAAATAAATAACTATGAACAAGTGGTTTAGGTTTGATTGGTTGCAGATAACGGCAGTGGCCCTGCTGGCTATTATGGGGGTGGCATTAAATGGGGTGATGTCTGTGGGTGAACGCGGTCGAATTGTAACCATGGCCAGTAGCGAAGGAGTTCTGATGATAGAACGGTTGGATGAGCAACCGCTTAAATTAGTTCAGGGTTATTCCAACCAGTTAGTTGGTCAGTTTTTACTAACCTCGGATGTCGATAGTGTAGATGTATCAAAAATAGTTTTTGCCCCAGCCGGCAATATTGGGTCCACCGTATTTAAATACCCAAAGCTTTTCCCGATTAAGATTAGAGTAGGAGATGAGATAGTGGCGGAAACTGATTTGTGGCAACGATCTAACGAATCTAACGCCCTGCGGGCTACTGCCAGATTAACATCGCCAATTACGGTCAGTCCGAATCAGCCACTTAAATTTGATGTACTGGTAGATATTAGCCCTTGGTCGGCTGGTAAAACCTTTGGGGTTGCGATTATGAGTATCGGAGCGGAGACCATTGTCGAGACGGATATGCCGGCTTATTCTAAAACCTTCCGCATATTTCGCAAAAACTATTAGCCCCTAATATGCCAAGGTTTCAACTTAGCTCTGGCAATTGGCTAATCGACCTAAGTTTTTGGGCAATATTATTATTGCCACTGTTGGTGTTGCCAGGAATATCATTTCCATTTGGCTTCGGTCGCTTACTGGTATTGATAGGTATATTGCCAGTGATGTTTCTGGGCGGGTTATTTTCTAAATGGTCTGCCGAAAAAAGATGGTGGCGATCACCGTTAGTGTGGATAGCGGGTTGTTGGTTAATGGAAAGTTATATCGCTGGGATTTTAGGAGCGAACTGGGATAGGAGTTGGTGGGGGACCGTTAATCGGTCTAATGGGCTACTATTTTATACTGCCTTGGCCATATTTGGCGCGTACTTGTTGGTATTTATCCGTGATATATCGCAGTGGCAGAAATTAATCCGAATTATATGCGGGGTCGGAATTCTTTCAGCCCTCGTGCCTATTCTGCAACGAGTTGGGATTGATCTTATCCCCGGATTGCCAGACACTGAGCGGTTGGGCGGACTCTTGGGCAATCCGATATTCTTAGGGATGTTTCTACTACTGACCTGCTTCTTTACTATTAATCTGGCCTTAACGACGGTTGATAAATGGCGATGGTGGTATATTTGCGGCAGTTTACTACAGATTGCCGCGATTGTGTTGACGATCTCCCGCGGTCCGATGATTGGTTTAGTGGTTGGGATAGTGGTGATGGCGATTGGCCTAATATGGTGGCACGCCAAAGCCAGTCGTCGGTTAACTCGCGTCATTGCGTGGGGGGTAATTGCTATCGTGGGAATCTTAAGTGTGGTCATCTTTCTTAACCAGTCATCATTATCACACTTGCTCGATTTTCAACTCGCCAGCCCATCGACTCGCTCGCGAATTTGGAATTGGGGGGTAACCTGGCAAGCGGTCAAAGCTCGACCAGCCTGGGGATACGGTTTAGAAAATTTAGAGATTGGCTTTAATAAATTTTATCAGCCCGGGACTGCCGATATTGGGATAAAGGCAACCGTAGTCGATCGAGCTCATAATCTATTCTTAGACCAACTTGGCACTAATGGCTGGTTTGGTTTGTTGTTAATGTTGTCTTTAATCATCGCGACTTACAGTTTATTGATACGCCGATTATTGATTTTAAGGTCGTTAGCGGATCCAGAAACATCATCTATCGGGTTATTAATCATTGCCCTATTATCCAGCATCGCCGCCTACTTATTTGCATCGCTCACCGCTTTCGACACGGTTACTAGCTTGATTTATGAGGTGTTTTTGTTGGCGTTGGCGATTTGGTTAATTGCCCCTACCCATGCCAGTATGATATCTCTAACAAAGATTAGATGGTGGATGTTACTGGGGTTGCTACTGGGGGCTAGTTGGCTCAACTTGCGCTATTTTCTCCCGGCTTGGACGGCCAGTAAGTTAGATGTTAGAGCCAGTAGGTATGAAAAGGGGCTTAATTTTCCGCAGGCGAATGCTATCTACACCCAACTTCGGAAAATTGATTCCAATCCGTATATTCGTTATATGATTGGCGATTTTCCCGGTTTTGCTCAAGTCTATTCGCAAGACCTGCTAATGCACGGAAAGGCTACTGATGCTAAGATAATAGCCAAAAATGGTATAGATGTGATTAAGCAGATTGCTCCAGTATTTGCTGGGAATCCTACCATCCTAATGAATGGACCGGCTCTCTATGCTATTTTAAGTGTTGCTGATCCTACTAAATATAATTTTACCCAAGCCCAAATCGCCTTCGATGAACTAATTAAAATTAATCCCAACCGAGAGTATCTTTACTTTAATTGGTCTAAGCTATTAATGGGGACTAATCAACCCGATGCCGCTAAAATAATGTTAGATAAAGTGGCAAGTTTCTCTTCTCAGCCCAGTGAGTTACCATTTTGGCAGGGGGTGTGGGGAGTACTGTTCAAAAAAACTCCTACTGCTGAAACAATTAGCCATTTTAGTTTGGCAGCTGATAAAAAAATTGGTTTTGAGCAAAAAGACAAAGCTATTCTACGGTCAGTAGTCGGTTATCTT
>METE01000011.1:6171-7186 GCA_001771275.1 candidate division Kazan bacterium RIFCSPLOWO2_01_FULL_48_13 | reverse complement strand
TTTATTTGGCTGGCACATCCGATGTGGCTGAGATGATTAATTTAGCCATAATCTATAGTGAATTAGGTCTGTTGGATAAGGCGAACATGATTGCCCAAAAAGCACTCGAAATTGATCCGAGCCAACACGACAAATTAAGTAGGTTTCTATTACCTCAATAAATAATACTGCTCCCAGAGCCGTTTTTGGCTATAGACAACAGGGGGTGTGGGTGATAGTCTATGAGCATGAAAAAGTTCAAGGTCTTAACCCTAATTGGGACCCGGCCAGAGATCATCAAGCTGGCCTTGGTCATCAAAAAACTGGACGCTCTACCCGAGGTAGAACATGTTTTGGTGCACACCGGTCAGAACTTCGCCCCCAATATGAAGGACATCTTTTTTGAAGAGCTAGGTTTACGTCAACCTGACCATTATCTGGACGTAAAATCAGATACCTTGGGTGGCCAGATCGCCAAGGTGATCGAGCGTTCCGAAGAGGTGCTAAAAAAAGAGATGCCGGACGCCTTTCTGATACTGGGCGATACCAATAGCGCCCTGTCCTCCATTATGGCGGCTCGCCTCGGTATCCCTATTCTGCATATGGAAGCCGGCAATCGCGCTTTTGATAGAAGGGTGCCGGAAGAACAGAATCGACGGATGATCGACCACATTAGCACCTGGCTGTTCCCGTACCGCAACTACCCCAGAGAGAACCTGCTCAGAGAAGGAATTCACCCCAGTAAAATATTTATTACTGGCGATCCTTATATTGAAGTTTTAAATCAATATGCCCCATTAGCCAATACCGATATTGTTAATCGGTTAGAACTAACTTCTAATCAGTATTTTTTGGCGACTACTCACCGCGAAGAAAATGTTAATAACGATAAAGCGCTAAAGAATATTATTGATGGGTTAGGACAAGTAGCCGCTCATTATCATCAGCCAGCGGTGTGGAGTTTACATCCTCGGACATTAGCTAAACTTCAACAGCAAGGTATCACCCTGCCTTCGGGTGTGCGCGTAATCGAGGC
>METE01000011.1:0-6145 GCA_001771275.1 candidate division Kazan bacterium RIFCSPLOWO2_01_FULL_48_13 | reverse complement strand
TGGAAAAGAACGCCCGGTGTATTATTAGCGATAGCGGTACGGTGCCACAGGAAGGGGCGGTCTTGCGGGTGCCATCGGTGGCCATCCGCTCATCAATGGAGCGGCCCGAGGTGTTGGAGTGCGGCGCCGCTATTCTCAGCGGTGTAGAGAGCCCCGAGGCGATCCTGAGGGCGGTCAGCGCTATGCTAAATACTCCTACCGATTGGGATTCGCCTTATGAGCACGAGGGAAGCCCGTCCGATAGGATGGTAAAGTTTATCTTAGGTTACAAGCAGCAGTTATATTAACTATATTGTCATCCCAGATCGGATTGCTGAAAGCAAATCAGGATCTGGGATCCAGGCGACAGAAACAAACAACATTTATTTTTATTTTTCCGCCTGGATTATCGGGTCAAGTCCGATAATGACAAAAAGCGCGTTCTATCTCTAATCTCTAACCAACTATGAAAGTACTAATTACGGGGGGCACCGGAACATTGGGGCAAGAGTTAATCAAGCGGTTTTATGATCAGTGGGAGATAGTAGTTTTTTCTCGTGATGAATTAAAACATGCCAAATTAGAATCTAAATATCCTAAAGTCCAATTTATCATCGGCGATGTGCGGGATTACAATGCGTTATATCGAGCGACGGATGGTGTAGATATGGTTATTCACGCGGCGGCGATGAAGCGAGTTGAGGTGTGCGAACGCGACCCCTTAGAGGCGATTAAGACCAACGTATTAGGTACCGAAAATGTAGCCCGAGCGGCTTGGAATAATGGGATTAAGCGGGCAATTACCATCGGGAGCGATAAAGGAGTTGAGCCAGTTAATTCTTATGGCATGACCAAAGCCCTGCAAGAAAAGATATTTGTTAACTACGGCTACAACTGCGTTAGGTATGGTAATGTATTTGGTAGCCGCGGGAGTGTGGTCCCGATCTTTAAGGAGTTGGCCGCCAAGAATTTACCCCTACGGGTTACTGATCCAAATATGACGCGGTTTATTTTAACCATCAATGATGCGGTTGAGCTGATACTAAAGGCTATCAGTGGGCCGATGCAGGGAGATATATATGTTAAAAAATCGCCCGCTGCTCGCACCGGTGATATCGCTGCATCTTTCTCTGACAATATTCAAATCATCGGTAGGATGAAGGGGGAGAAGTCGCATGAATGTTTAATTGCGCCAGAAGAGTTTACGCGTGCGATTGAATCACCAGATGGGTATGTGGTTATTGGTTCTAAAACAACTAACAATCAATACTATTCGGCCTACACTTCCGATACAGAGCGGTTACTATCAGTCGGGGAGATTAAACAATTGAGTGAAACAATGGCGTACGACTATGAATACGGTGGAGTCAAATAATAACAGTCGGCCACGGGTAGCGATTTTAGGGGTTACCGGAATGATCGGGAGCGGAATTTATAGTGTATTAAAAGATAGTTGTTCGTTAGTCATCACTTATCGTAATCCCAAAAAATTAGCTATGCTCTATCAAAGATATGGTCAATCAGCCAATTGCACCGCTATCCAAGTGAATTTTTCGGATTGGTATACCGATTATCAAACCGGTTTTGCCGGATTAACGCTAAGTCCTGCGATAAATAAATTCCAACAAGAATTATTGGAGTGTGATTGGGTAATTAATGCCATGGGGGTGACCAAAGCCATCGCTACTACCGATCCAACTAATACCTTATTTATCAATGGGGCGGTGCCACATATCTTGGCGGCTCTATTTAATGATAGGTTGATCCACATCACTACGGATTGTGTATTTGATGGCACAGAGGGGGCGCCCTACGACGAAAATTCACCCAAACGCCCGGTCGATCTCTACGGTCTGTCCAAGATGATCGGGGAGCCAGATAGCGTGCTAGTTGTCCGTTGTTCCACAATTGGCCCAGAGCTGGGCACTAAGTATGGATTACTTGAGTGGTTCTTAAGCCAAACTAACGTGGTGAATGGATTTACTAATCATCTATGGAACGGGATCACTGCCAAAGAATTAGGCCATATCTGTGGTCGTCTAATTAGTGGTCGAGTAATGCATCCCGGCCCCGGCATCTACCACATCTTTTCCGAGGATGTTACCAAAGCAGACATGTTGAAGCTATTCCGACAGCGGTTTGGCACTTCAGTCGAGGTAGTTGACGGTGAAGCCAGGGTGGCCATCGACCGCCGATTGGCTACCCACCGATCCCTAAATGCTAAGTTAGCGCTTCCGGCGATTGAGACGATGGTAAGTGAGCTTCTACCAGTTGGATTAACCACCGAATAAGTATAAGAACCAGATGTTGCCTGACTTGACTTTCTCATCGGGGGAAGTATACTTTGGGGCATTGTAGATCGGTATTGGTATCTTAAACGATGGATAAATTAACCACTTTTCAGGAATTTATCACCACCCAGAATGTCCCGATCCCAGGGTGGGGTTTTATAATAAATCTGGTTCTCTCCGCTTTCTTGGCTGGAATCTTGGGATATGTCTATCAGCGGTATGGCCACTCTCTATCGAACCGTCGATTATTCTCCCGGAACTTTATCATTTTAGCGATGACCACTATGGTCATTATCGCTATCGTCAAGTCGTCTTTAGCCCTGTCTTTGGGGTTGGTTGGCGCCCTCTCCATAGTTCGGTTCCGGGCGGCGATCAAGGAGCCCGAAGAGTTGGCTTATTTATTCTTGGTAATATCTATTGGCTTGGGATTGGGGGCCAACCAACTCTGGATCACTTTGATTGCCTTCATCGTGATCGTTGGCGCAATAGTGCTGACCAGCCGATCGGCCCGTCGCCCAGAGATCATCTCAAGCTTGTTTATAACCATCACCAGTCGTAACCCCCAGACGGCCTCTTTGCGGCAGGTGGCCGCTACCATCAACCGCTACTGTGGTAAAGCCGAACTCAAGAGATTTGATGAAGCCGATGGATTACTGGAAGCATCCTTTGTCATCGATTGCGCCGACTTTAATCGATTGGATCAGGCCCAGCTGGCGCTTAAAGGGCTTGACCCATCCATTTGCATAACCTTCTTGGATAGCAGGGGTATTGGATAATGGAGATTGACCAGATAGATCGGAATGTCGGTGAACCCCCCGTTGGTTTGCCCAACCAGCGTCGCCGTAGTACTCTACGGCGCGTTTTGAGAGCGATCTTATCCGTGGTGATAGCCCTATTGATTATGGGCGGGGTGGCGGTAGGCGTCTTTTTGTCACAGAGCGGATTGATGGACAAAGCCATTGGTTGGGCGCAACGCAATATGCCAGATTACATTACCATTAATCCGATTCAAATTGCATTTAACTACTTTGATAGCTTGGGAACCAGCCCAGACCAGATCGTTCTCGACATCAAGTACGCAGATTATCAGAAATTAGCTTATAAACGGGCGCAGGCGTTGGAGGCGGGTATTTTGGTTGCCTCGCCGGATGATTTTGTGCCAGCTACCATCGAGTATCAAGGGGATCAGATCAAGGTCAAAGTTCGCCTGAAGGGAGATTTCTCCGACCACTGGAGCGATCCCTATCGCTGGTCGTTTCGGGTTCAAGTTAACAATAACTTTCAGCCGATTATGGGAATGCGCGAGTTCTCGCTGCAGTCTCCGGGGACCAGGGGTTATCTCAATGAATGGGTGGCCCAACAGATGTTTGGACGGTTAGGGGTAATGAATCTGCGATACGATTTTATTCACCTGACTGTGAACGGTCGTCAGTTAGGGGCCTACGCCATAGAAGAGGGTTTCTCTAAGGAGTTAGTGGAGAACGATCAGAAGCGCGAGGGGCCGACTATCCGGTTTAGAGATGACACCCTTTTGACTTTTGGCTTGGCGATTGGCCCCGAGGACCTCTTTTCATCCAGCCAGATCGATAGTTTCCAAAGTAGCCAACTTAGCCAAGATGACACACAGTTCCAGCTTTTTCTCCAAGCCAAGGACTTACTGGAATCATTTCGGCGGGGAGAGTTAGCTACCCATCAAGTGTTTGACACGGAGAAGTTAGCCACCTTTTTTGCGTTGAGCGATCTATTCGGCTCTGGCCACCCCATTGGTTTTGTTAATATGAGATTCTACTACAACCCGGTTACCTCTCTTCTGGAGCCGATCATCTATGATGTAAATTTTATTTTTAGCCCAGATAATAAAAAGTTTGTTGAACCGATTGGACTAAATCGTTCGCCCGTCTTACTTTCTCCCCTCAAGGCTTCGGTTGCGATGCCACTGGAGTATAACAATCTGTTTTTTAGAGACCCTCAATTCTTTGCCGCGTATATGCAGGCCCTCGATCGACTATCTCAGTCGGAATGGTTAAATAGTTTCTTTACCGACATTCAGGCCGATTACACCCGGGGGTTAAAGATCCTGCACCGAAGCTATCCGTGGTATGTCTTTAGCGGCCGGAATATTCTATCCCAAAATCAGTTTTACATCCAGACCCTGCTCCACCCCCAACAGCCCGCTCAAGCGTACCTAGCCGATCTTAATACCGAAAAAAAACAGCTCAAGCTTGATGTTGGCAACGCGCAAAGATTCCCGATCGAGATATTAGGAGTTAAACATACCGTTAGCGGCATAGACATTAATTTACCGAGTCCAATCCTTTTGCCGCCCAAATCGGCAAGTCGAGCCGTCGATTTTAGCGAAGTAAGTTTTCCTATCTATTCATCATCGACGCTGCCTGTCCCGGTATCAGCGGGGTGGGAGGTGAAGTATCGAATGTTCGGCTTATCGGATACTGCGACCATTGCGGTTACTGCCTGGGATTATTTGAGTGAAAATTTTGCGAAGAATGATTTTTTACGGCAATCGTCCAATTGGCAACAGTTCAATTTCCTGTCGCTTAGTTCGGATAGTAAAGAGATAATTATTAGATCTGGTCGTTGGCAGATCAGCCGCAATTTGATAGTTCCTGCTGGATACACTTTTCGGGTGGAGGCCGGTGCCAATATTGACCTGACCAACTCAGCGGTGCTCCTATCCTACTCTCCGATCCAATTATTGGGGGAGGAGTCCAAGCCGGTTACTGTTAGTTCCAGCGACTCCACCGGCCAGGGTATAGCAGTAATCGGCGCCAAACAGCGATCTAAGATGATAAATGTCAATTTCAATAATTTGTCTCTCGTCAAACAAGGTAGTTGGCAGTTAACCAGTTCGATCACTTTTTACGAGTCGCCGGTTGATATTAGCAACTGTCAGTTTGTGTCCAACAGCTTGGCCGATGACTATCTTAATATCATTAGAAGTTCTTTCTCCATCGACCAGGTGTTGTTTAACAACACGGCGGCTGATGCGATCGATATCGATTTCTCTAATGGGAAAATATCCGAATCGATTTTCACCGCCTGCGGGGTGGGGGGTGGAAACGGCGATTGTCTGGACCTCTCTGGTAGCGTGGTGGAGGTGTCTGATATCCAGATCGTCTTGCCTGGCGATAAAGGCATCAGTCTGGGTGAGCGTGCCCAAATCAAGGCAGATAGCATCAGCATCGATCGGGCGCACATCGGTGTGGCCAGCAAAGATCTTTCCACTGGCGAGATTAGCAATTTAGTCGTTTCCAACACCGCAGTGGGAGTAGCCGTCTTTGTTAAAAAATCCGAGTATGGTCCGGCGACGCTGACGCTTACCTCACCTAAACTGATTGATGTGGCAACTAACTATATCGTTGAGCGAGGTTCACGGCTATTGGTTGATGGTAGAGCTGTTTCAGCGTCTGCCACTGATGTCGCTGATATGTTCTACGATCATAACTAATAGATTTGTTATTCCCTGCTACCATGGCATTATTCGATTTAGTACCGAAATTAGCTTATCGTTACGAGAATAAATTTGTTATCTCGGCGCTGACTCGTGCCGAGATTGAAATGGCAATCAAACTCCACCCTGCCCTGTTCTCCGAGATCTTTTACGAGCGAACCGTCAACAATATCTATTTTGATTCGATAGATTTTAAGAGTTATTTCGACAATTTAGCGGGAGTGAGCCAGCGCTACAAGTTTAGAATTCGTTGGTATGGTTCTACTTTTGGTACCATTCATCACCCCACCTTGGAGGTCAAGATAAAACAGAATGCCTTGGGCCAAAAGCTAAGTTATCCGCTGGCCGATTTTGTGATCAGTGACGACTTTTCCCTCGACACTATCCAATCGGTTTTTCTCAGGTC
>METE01000010.1:30679-54793 GCA_001771275.1 candidate division Kazan bacterium RIFCSPLOWO2_01_FULL_48_13 | reverse complement strand
GATAATAACGGCACTTACGACTTTAATAGCGGTAACGACGCAACAGTTTCTCATACCTACGCGATTGGTACTTGGACTCCTAAAGTTCGGGTGACCGATAACGATGGGGCAACCGATACCGCAACGGCCGCTACTCCGATCACTGTTACCGAGGCTGATCAACAGCAGCTGAACTATGTGGTGATTGATCCGCCGCTGAAGTATTTGGATTTCTACGAGAACCATCAGTTTACCGCTACCGCCTACGATCAAGATGAGCATCCAATTCCCAGCAATCAGGTAAGTTTCTACTGGGATGTGGTCAACGGCGGGGGAACGATCAACTCTAATAATGGAACCTTTACCGCCGGTAATTTGGCGGACACCTTTGACCATACTGTTCGGGTAAGAGCGACTATGTTTGGCAACAATCGCTATGCTCGCGCCACGGTAGTGGTTAACCCGATCACGACTCAGGCGGTGTTGGAGCGGGTCGAGATCTTGCCGCCTTCGGTTACCATCGATCGATACGAGGATTATGATTTCGCTGCCTATGCCTACGACACCAACGGCGCTCAGATGTACAGCGATGTGGTTTACACCTGGGAGGTGATCTCGGGTCCGGGATCAGTTAATCAAAATGGCATCTACACTGCTACCGGTTCCACTAATTCCGCCACCGTTCGGGTAGAGGCGCGACAAGGAAACATTCGAGTGTACGACGAGGCTGATGTATACATCAGTGGCAATGATGATTGCAGCGGTATCTTAGATCGAGTGGTAATTACTCCACAGACAGGGTATGTTCAGACTGGCAACTCGATCGATTTCGATGCGATTGCTTACGATACAACTGGTTGCGTGGTATCAACCGATCTGTACTTCTCGTTGGATGGTAATGTTCCGGGCACGATTAATCAGAACGGTTACTTTACTGCCCAATACACTACCGGTACTTACAACGATGATGTAAGAGTTCGGGCCTACAAAGATGGTCGCGAAGTCTACGATTATGCCGATGTAGTAATTAATAACAATAATCAGAACTATTACATCGACGCTAATCTCCACGCTTACGACGAGACGATTAGTTCGGATTACCGCGCTAATGAAGGCGATACCATTCTTTACACGTTAAGGTTAACTAATAATCGGAGCAATACCTTAACCAGCACTAAAGTAACTATGGAAGTGCCCGATTACACCACCTTTATCTCGGTATCAGCCAGTAGTGGTATTCCTTCTATCTCTAATCGGACTGCTATCTGGGAGTTAGGTACTCTCTATGCTGGTGAAACTAAAACCATGTGGTTAAGAGTACGGGTTAAAGAAGGTGTGCCTTCTAACACCACTATTCGTGGTAAGGCCTTTGTCCAAGCTTACGAAATGACTAATGGTTTCTGGGTCTACTCCAATGATCTGCCGGTTAATGGTACTGGGACTGGTCCGTTGGAGCCATTGACTCCGACTGGGGCGATGGAATGGATATTGGCCGCGATCACCGCTCTGTTGGCTACCATCTTTACTCGTCAGTTGATCAAAACTCGACAACTGCTGGCCCAAAGATAAGAATAAGCCGGATTTACAACCAAAGAAAGATCGCCCCTTACGGGGCGGTCTTTCGACACACTCCACCATCATTCCCGCCCCCTTGTCATCCTGAAAACACCTAACTGGGCCAAAGGCCCCCCTTTGGGGCCGTAGGCCTATAAAATAACTTATTCAGGATCCAGGCCTAGATCCTCGGGTCCCTAGCATTCGCGGGGCAGGCAAGCCCGAGGATGACAAAAAGGTGGGAGGCGTAAATAATATTCCCCTCCTTTTCAAGGAGGGGGGAGGGGTGGTTATAAGTTATAATAAATAGGATGAAAGAAATAAAGTTTTCACTGGAAGAGGCGCTTGATCAGTTTGGAAGATTACGGAGGTATCTTTGACCCGGCGGGTCTACTCAAGCGCAGTCAACAATTAGAAGCAGAGATGGCGGAGCCCAGCTTTTGGCAAGACCAGGAGCAGGTTAGGCTAAAAACTAAAGAGTTCGATAAAAATAAAAAACTGTTGGCCGAGCTGGATGATCTGGACAGCAAATTAGGCAGCCTCGCTTTAATTATGAAAGACGAGAAATTCTCGGAAACCGATGAAGCGGCAGTGGCCCTGCTTTCTGAGGTGCAGCAAAAATTAGACGCGTTGGAGATCGCCACAATTTTAAACGGCCCGTACGATCGGATGGACGCTTATCTATTTCTGCATAGCGGGACGGGTGGGGATGACGCAGCCGATTGGACGCAGATGCTGCGTGATATGTATCTCAAATACGCCGACCGCCGCGGTTGGAAGGTAACAATTATTGATCAGGCCGAGGGGGGAGAGGCCGGGGTGAAAAGCGCCGCTATCAAGGTCGAGGGCGATCTGGCTTACGGCCTGCTCAAGGCCGAGAAGGGCGTGCATCGCTTAGTCCGGCTGAGCCCTTTTAACGCCCAGAACCTGCGTCAAACCTCATTTGCGCTGATCGAGGTGATCCCGGATCTGGGCGAGGTTAAAGATATCGACCTGCCGGAGAAAGAGTTACGGGTGGATGTGTTTCGTTCCAGCGGCAAAGGTGGCCAATCGGTCAACACCACCGATTCGGCAGTCCGGATAACTCACTTGCCTACCAAGATAGCGGTGTCGGTGCAAAACGAGCGGTCACAGACCCAGAATAAAGAGATGGCGATGAAGATATTAAAACAGCGGGTCTATCTCCATTATCAAGAGCTTAAAGACGAGCAGACCAGAAAGTTAAAGGGCGCTGATAAATCGGGCGACTTTGGCCATCAAGTGAGATCGTATGTATTGCACCCGTATCATCAAATTAAAGATCACCGGAGTAACTTTACCACTAATCAAATAAAGGAAGTGTTAGAGGAGGGCAATTTAGACGAGCTAATAAATAGCGTAATTTTGGCTGAAAAATCCAAACAATAATCTTTTTTGTCGTTCTGAGCGTACAGTGTCATCCTGAAAACACCTTACTGGACCAAAGGCCCCCCTTTGGGGCCGTAGGCCTATAAAATAACTTATTCAGGATCTAGGCCTGGATCCTCGGGTCAAGCCCGAGGATGACAGTCGGGGATAATTTAGATAATTATGATTTCGGATTTATAATTTAGAATAGATGATTCAGCTTAAACGGGTTACTAAACACTACGGCACTAAAAAGGCATTAGATAATGTTTCGTTTGCCATTATGCCCCGAGAGTTTGTGAGCTTGGTGGGCCCGTCGGGAGCCGGTAAATCTACCTTGATTAAACTCCTTACTTGCGAGGAGTATCCTACTTTTGGCGAGATCACAATTGATGGCAAGAATATCCATCTGATCAATCAGCGCTACATTCCCTACTACCGCCGCCAGATCGGGGTGGTGTATCAGGATTTTAAGCTTCTGCCCAACAAAACTGTTTATGAGAATGTGGCGTTTGCGATGGAGGTGTCGGGGGCGCCAACAGGAGTGATCAGGCGAGAGGTGATGAAGATCATCGAGTTAGTGGGGCTCAAGGATAAGGTGGATAATTTCCCCAAAGAACTGTCGGGGGGAGAGGCGCAGCGGGTGGCCATCGCCCGGGCCTTGGTCTTCTCGCCCAGACTGCTAATTGCGGATGAGCCGACCGGGAACTTGGATCCTAACAACGCCTGGGATATTGCCCAGCTACTGCTAAAGATCAATCGAATGGGTACGACAGTGATCTTAGCCACGCATAATCGCGAGATCGTGGATGCGATCGGCAAACGGGTGCTCTCCTTTAAGGATGGCAAGTTAATGAGTGATCGGCGCAAAGGTAAGTATAAATTGAATTAACCCCGTTAGAGATGCAGCCTAGCGTTATAGTTCAACATTTAGTGAACCAACAGATGATTGAGGATGAGATTTATATCGGTTATACAGGAGAGATTGTCGTTAGGCGATCTCTAACGGGGTGAAATGGAATTATTTCTTAGAATAACTAAAACAGCTTGGCAGGGATTTAAGCGCAACGGATGGTTGTCGCTCGTTGCTACCTTTATGATGATGCAAGCGCTGCTGCTGATCAGTTTGTTTGTCAGTATTAATGTAGGAGTCAACCATACTATTCAGGCGATCAACTCGCGCATTGATGTGGCGGTATTCTTTAAAGAATATGTGCCCGAGGCTGATATTATGGTGTTTAAAGATAAGATCAAAGATATTGAGGGGTTAAAAGATGTTACTTATGTCAGCCAAGCTGAAGCGTTGAAAAACTATACCGCCTATAATCGCGATAGCCAGGAACTGTTGGATGTAATTGGCGATGACGCAAGCTTTTTGCCGGCTAGCCTCGAGATCAAGGTCGATAATCCTTATATGTTGGAAGGAGTGGTAACCGAGATCGAAGCGCGAGACGAGACCAAAATGGTTTTGGAGACGGGTTTAAAAAAGAACCAGGAGATCGTTAATAAACTGCGCCAGGTTAATCGGATGGTGGGGATTGCCGATGTTGCCCTAAGTCTGATCTTTATTATTATCGCGTTGTTGATCATCTTTAATACAATTCGGATGACCATCTTTACTCGCAAAGAAGAGATCGAGATCATGAAATTAGTTGGCGCCACCGATTGGTACATTCGTTGGCCGTTTATTATCGAAGGGATGCTCTACGGGGTGATCGGAGCGGTGGCGGCCTTCATCTTGTTATTAGCTGGGTTACTATTTATAAATTCTGGCGTTGGGAGCCAGTATTTAGCCTTGGATGCTTTAGGAGGTTCTACCGTTATTGGCCCGTTATTAATTCTGCAGATCTTTTTGTTACAACTGTTATTTGGCATAGTGGTGGGCGCGATTAGTAGTTATCTCTCTACCAAAAAACACCTCCATTAAATTTCCCCCGTCATTCTGGTAAGTCCAGCAGGACGCATCCAGAATCTTGGGCTTATAAGATCCTGGGCCCCAGTAGTAGAGCAGAGCTCACTACGGGGCGCGGCAAGCCAGGATGACGAAGAGAGGTGTCATCCTGAAAACACTAACTCCAATAAAAAACCACCCCCCTCTGTCATCCTGAAAACACTAACTCCAATAAAAAACCACCCCCCTCTGTCATCCTGAAAACACTTTACTGCCGTAGGCCTACTATAAATAACTTATCCAGGATCCAGGCGGAAACAAAAAACAAATTCTCTAGATCACCTGGATCCCAGATCGAGTCTGGGATGACAAATAAATCGCCAGTCATTGGTCATTAGGTAATTAGAAATTCTTTTATGAGTCGTAGGCGAGTAATCAGTTTAATCTTGGCGGTAATCATGGTGGCGGTGGCTGCCTTACCGACATATGCCGATGTATTAGAAGATAAGCAGTTAGAGCTCAAGGCGCTGCAGCAAAAGATCGAAGAACAAGAAGCGGCCCTGAGTAAGGTTCGCAAGCAGCGGCTGACTTTAGATACTCAAGTTAAGATCATCGATCAGCAGGTCGAGGCGGCTAAGTTAACCCTGCAGGCTTTGGAGAGCGAGATCGAGGTGATCGGTTTGGAAAAGAGCCGCACCAACAGAGAGCTGGTCGATTTAGAGGAGCAGGCGTTAAGTCAGAAACTGATCTTACAGAAAGCGATTCGGGCGGCGTATTTAGCCAGACGCGAGGGTTTGTTAGAGATCTTACTTACCAGCAGCAGCATGGCGGATCTGATGACGAGAATCGAATATCTCGATCGGGTGCAGAATCATATCTCGGTGGGCATTAAAACACTGACTGAACTAAAACGGAATCTGGCAGATAAAAAAGGGGTGTTAGAAGATAAAGACAAGCATTTAGAACAGGTTCGCCAATCTAAGGAGATCGAACAACAGAGCTTGCAGATCCAGGTGGATACTAAAAGCGGAATTATTAAGGACCTTCAGTTAAGCGAATCGGAGTATCAAAAAAGATTGGCCGAGTCAAAGGCCCAGCAGCAAGCCGTGGCCAACGAGGTGGCAGCTATCATTCGGGGTTCGGGAAAAAAGATACTCAACCCAGGTGATCTCAAGTTGCGGTGGCCGATCCCGTATCGGAAGATCACCGCTACCTTCCATGATCCCGACTATGCCAAGACCTTTGGGTTGGCACACAACGCTATCGATATTGCTGCCCCGCAAGGAACGCCGATAAAAAATCCTTATAATGGGACAGTGGCCAAGGTGGTAGATGGCGGAGCTAAGGGATTAAGCTACATAATAATCAATCACGATAATGGCCTATCAACAGTCTATCTCCATCTGTCTGGATTTGCGGTCTCTACTGGCGCCTATGTGATAGAGGGGCAGACCATCGGTTATACCGGCGGCACGCCGGGCACGCCGGGAGCTGGTTGGCTAACTACTGGGCCTCATCTGCACTTAGAAGTGTGGTTTAATGGCCAACCCACTAACCCCTTAGCTTATTTAGTCGATTAGTTTACCCCGTTAGAATTGGTTGAGAATGATATATACATATGTTCTTCAAAGCTCCAAGGATGGTAAATGGTATACTGGCTCTACCAATAACCTACGGAAGCGTTTCAGTCAGCACAATTCCAATGTTATTACTGCCACCAAGGGGAGGGGACCGTTCACTCTAATTTACTACGAAGCTTGTTTGGACGATCATGACGCGCGAGTCAAAAAAAAATATCTTAAAACCGGTATGGGTAAACGTTATATTAAAACAAGGCTGAAACGCTTCCTAATTCTAACGGGGTAAATGCGTAAAACTAAATCTTCCAATCCCTCAACCAAGCTGGCGCTCTCGGGCGTGCTGATAGTTATTGTGCTGTCGTTGACCTACAGCTTGGGTTTTATTAGAGGTTCGCATCAGCGGTTGACGGCCGATAATTTCTCGGCCGTGTTTCGAGGTGGATTTGGGGCCGCCGAAAATTCGGTGCCCAACTTCTCGTTGTACGAAACGGTGTTGGACCTAATGAAGACCAAGTACACCGGCGATATCGATTATCTTAATGTGCTGTATGGTACCATCAAGGGCGCGGTAGCTGGACTGGGCGATCCGTATACTTCATTTACTACACCGGATGAGAACCAGGAATTTTTTAGCAGCTTAAGCGGCACTTACGAAGGCGTGGGAGTAGAAATAGATTTTGTGGGTGAACGATTACTGGTAGTGGCCACCTTAGAGGGTTCGCCGGCCGCGGTGGCAGGTTTGCAGCCTAAAGACGAGATTGTGGCGGTGGATGGCCGAATAGTTACCGGCATGACCATTAGTCAGGCGGTTAGTTTAATTCAGGGGCCGCGGGGGAGCGAGGTGGTGTTGACCATCTGGCGCGAGGGCGATAATGATCCGCAGGATGTCAAACTGATCCGTCAGGTAGTTAAGGTAGCGAGCGTGCGATTAGAGATCAAAGATGATATCGCTGTTCTGCGAATCAGTAAATTTGGCAGCGATACCGAACAACTATTTAAAAAAGCGGTGGCGCGGATTTTAAGTGATGGGGCTAAGGGCATAGTGTTGGATCTGCGCAATAATCCGGGCGGCTTCTTGGATGTATCGGTTAAGGTGGCCAACGAGTTTTTGTCGGGCGGAATGATCGTAGAAGAGAGGTTTAAAGACGGCAAGAGCACACCGTTTTCGGCGGATGGCAATGGTAAATTATCTGCTCTGCCGATCGTGGTGTTGGTAGATGGGGGCAGCGCCTCAGCGGCGGAGATCGTAGCGGGAGCGCTCCGTGATAATGGGCGGGGACAGCTGGTGGGCGAAACCACCTATGGCAAGGGGAGCGTGCAGGAAGTCGAGGAGTTTTCGGATGGCTCGGCCCTCCGGATTACCGTCGCCCACTGGTTTACCCCTTTGGGCACCTCGATTAGCGAGGGCGGCTTAAAGCCTGATATAGTGGTAAAGAACGAGGAAACGGGGGATGCCCAACTGGATAAAGCAATCTCAGAGCTCAAAAAGCTGATCCGTTAGAGTTAGTGGTTCTGCCCTTACCGTCATTCTGAAAACACCTAACGCCAATAAAAAATATCAAATATAAAATAAAAAACCAATTGGTGGATGAAGAATGACAAAAATAGATTCCTGCCGGAGTTTACCCTCGACTGCGATCGGGGGCAGGAATGACAAAAAGGTGTCATCCTGAAAACACCTTACTGGGCCAAAGGCCCCCCTTGGGGCCGTAGGTAAGATAAATAACCCCCAACTGTCATCCTGGAGACACCTCTCTGCCGAAGGCTAATATAATAACTCATTCAGGATCCAGGCCTGGATCCTCGGGTCAAGCCCGAGGATGACAAAGATTTAATAGGTATAATTTAGTTATGAAAATTATCTTAAAAAAAGCAGTCACAGGTATCGGGGGCCCGGGAACAGTTAAAGAGGTGGCCGATGGCTACGCCCGCAATTTTTTGATCGCCCGCGGGATAGCCGTGATGGCTACCACTGGCCAACTCCAAGAAATGGCGGCTAAAGCCGCGGCGAAGGCTAAAGGTAGCGCTTTAGCGATGGCTAAGTTGGCAGAAGTGTTAGTCAAGCTCCCAGAAGTTAATTTAGTTTTTAAACGCAAAGCGACGCCTACCGGTAAATTATTTGCCGCTATATCGGCCGAGATGATTGCGGAAGAACTAAGCAAAGCAGTTAAATTGGAGGTATCTCCCGATTTGTTAGTTGTTACCGAACCAATTAAGAGTTTAGGCGAACATATCGTCAAGCTTCACTCCGGCGATAAATTGGGCGAATTTAAAGTTACCGTCGAAAAAGAATAACCCTTGTCCTCGGGCGTGGCCCGGGGACCCAGAAAACCAATTTGTCATTCCTGCCGCCCCCTTGTCATCCCGAAAACACTTTACTGGGCCAAAGGCCCCCCTTTGGGGCCGTAGGCGCTATACAATAACTTATTCAGGATCTAGGCCCTCAGGCTGTTTTTCCTTGTCATCCCAGACTTGATCTGGGATCCAGGCCCTCAGGCTGTTTTTCCTTGTCATCCCAGACTTGATCTGGGATCCAGGCCCTCCCTTCGTCATTCTGGCTTGCCGCGCCCCGTAGTGAGCTTTGCTCTACTACTGGGGTCCAGAATCTTATTTTGTCATTGCGAGGTCCGATGCCCGTCGGACCGCGGCAATCTATCCCCTAATTATTTTTGCCACCCCATTTGCTTGTCCAACACCTTTCTGTTACTTTCCGCTTGAGGAAAGTAACCAAAGTCGCCCGCCAGTTCGAAGGAACTATCAATTGGCTAAATCCCTGGGCGCTCTCGGCGGTATAACCGCCTCCACCCAACCAGGATTTAGCTCAATTGAGGATGTTCCTCCTCCGATGGCGGAAAAATAATGCGCAATTGGCTCCATGGGTTCCAATAAAACCATCCTTTCCCAGGTGGCGGTATAATTAGATTACAGACAGCATATATGATTAGGGGATAGCATATAAGAGGTATTGACAGTATAACGAATTCGTTATATCATGAAAATGAAGGTATTTATTGATTCTCGCATTAATTCCTTTATAGACGGTCTTTCTGAAGATTTGCAGGTGGACGCATGGGAATACATCAAGCTCTTAGAAGATAACGGTTTTGCCCTCTTTCCACCTGTGCTTAAGAAACTATCAGGATATAGGCTCTGGGAATTAAGGCCGCAAAATGTTCGTCTATTGCTGGGCAAAACAACAGGTGGAGCAGCCGTGGTGGTAGGATTCTTGAAGGCAAAAAATCAAACCCCATTGCGACATATCAAATTAGCATTACAAAGGCTCAAGTTATGGCAAACAAAGTAAAACTCATTCCGTTTAGTCAAATCGAAAAAAGATGGATGAAAAATCCAGAATTTCGTCGTATCATCAAGGAGCGCGAACCCTACTTTAATGTTGTCAGACAACTTGTGAAAGAGAGAATCAAACAGAAACGAACCCAAGAATATATGGCTAAGAAAACTGGCTTACGACAAGAGGCGATTTCTGCGATGGAATCGCTAAGACGAGAACCGCAGCTTTCCACGCTGTACAAATATGCCACCGCACTCGGCGTAAAAGTCCTGAAGCTATCCTGATCTTTTGATGAACAAACTAAGAAGGCAATAAATTAGCGCAGTCCAAAATCTACCCCCAAGGGGTCGGTGTATGGATTGTGTTTTTTTAATATGCCCCCGTAGTGTAACGGATAGCATAACTGTTTTCTACACAGTCGGCGAGGGTTCAAATCCTTCCGGGGGTACCACCTTACTTTGTCGTTCCCGACCTGATCGGGAATCCAGATATAAACATAAATTTGTTTTGCCACCATTTGGTCCGGCAAACGGTGGCGCCAAACCGGCCGCCCAGCCTATGTTGTGCTACCCGTAATGTAAAATCAGCTTTCTGTTCACGGCACAACTTGCCCTGACGGGCTTCAGACAAGTGCCTCCACAGCGCCAATTTTCCAAACGGTCCCAATGGGACCCCTTCGGGGTTGACGCACAACTTCGGAGGGCGGGTATAGGGTCTCGAGGGTTAAGGCCGGAATGTGATTACAGACACTGAGGGTATCATAAAAAAACAGCAGGGACGACCTGCTGTTTTCTTGAGCTCCGCAGAGTGACTGCGGGTTCGGGTATTTGACCCCGACCACCTCTTCGAGAGCGACTCGAAGCGAGAAGGTACTCAACTTCTCCAGCGATTCTATTCTATCCCAGATGGCGTCAGAGGGGCAAGATGATATAGTAGAGACATGAAAAACACCTCTGATTTAATTTATCCCGTTAGAGTCTGCCGTATCTGCTAATCGACTTATCGGGTATCATCATAATCATTGACCCTATAAACATATTACTAATTTGCGTAACCGATGGCGGTTTCTGACTCTAACGGGATGAAAGACATAGTTGCCTTGTGTAAACGGCGTGGGATTATCTATCCGAGCTCCGAGATCTACGGTGGGTTTGCCAACACTTGGGATTATGGCCCGTACGGGGTGCTATTAAAGAATAATGTCAAAGCGGCTTGGTGGGAGACGATGGTTAAACACCGCTCAGATATTGTGGGGTTAGATAGCGCTATTTTGATGAATCCTAAAGTGTGGGAGGCGTCTGGGCATGTTACCGCCTTCACCGATCCGATGGTGGATTGTAAGCAGTGCAAGCGCCGGTTTAAAGCCGACGACATAGTAGATGACCCCAGTACCAGTCGTACCTCCGGTACGGGGCGCCGATGTCCCGAATGTAAGGGGGAACTAACTGACGCCCAACAGTTTAATTTAATGTTCCAAACCAATGTGGGGCCGGTCGCCTCCGAAAATGTTACCTATCTTCGTCCCGAAACGGCACAGGGTATTTTTGTTAACTTTAAAAATGTTTTAGATAGCACGCGCGTAAAATTGCCATTTGGTATCGCCCAGATCGGTAAAGCATTTAGAAACGAAATTACTCCGGGTAACTTTACCTTCCGCACCTTAGAGTTTGAACAGTGCGAGTTAGAATACTTTGTCGAGCCGGAAAAAGCGGAAGAATCATTTAAGTATTGGGTAAAAGAGCGGGAGAAGTGGTATCACACCTTTGGTATCAACTCCGCTAAACTGCGGATCAAAGCGCACGATAAATCCGACTTAGCCCACTACGCTTTAAGTGTGAGTGATGTCGAATACGAATTCCCATTTGGATGGTCGGAGCTTGAGGGTATCGCTAATCGGGGAGATTACGATTTAACTCAGCATGCTAAATTTAGCGGCCAAACAATTGATTATACGGATGATGAGGGTAAAAAGCTGGTACCGTATGTAATCGAGCCCTCGGGCGGAATAGATCGGGCCACCTTAGCCTTTTTGGTGGATGCGTATGTAAAAGAGCAGGTCAGCAGGTCAGCAGGTCAGCAGGTTAGCGAGGGGAATGAAGAGAGAATCTTGCTTCGTCTACATCCCAAACTCGCGCCCATCAAAGCGGCCATCTTGCCGTTGGTTAAAAAAGAGCCGGTGGTGGAGATCGCTAAAAAACTTTACGAAGAACTTCGCAAAGAATTTTTTGTTGAATATGATGAATCAGGTACAGTAGGGAAGCGTTACCGCAGGCAGGATGAAATTGGGACGCCTTATTGTTTTACAATTGATTTTGAATCGGTTGATGATGAGGCGGTGACGGTAAGAGATAGGGATTCGATGGAACAAGAAAGAATACCTATTTCGTCGGTGGCCGACTTCCTCCGCAAGAAATTGCAATAACCTTCCCTGTGTCATCCTAGAAACACTTTACTGCCGTAGGCCTATTATAAATAACTTATTCAGGATCCAGGCCTCTTTTCCGTCATTCTGGCTTGTCTGCCCTGCGACTGCTGGGGTCCAGAATCGTACAATTTACCATTTCGCTACCACTTTGCTCGTCCAAAGTGGTAGCACCGAAAGGACTCCCAGTCGCCCTCGTTCTTCATCTAACAAAACCACCTTTCCGCCTCTCGCTGAACTCCTCCCTCTGGTCGTCAGACAACAGCTTCGGCAGCGGTGGTTTTGTTGATTCAGCACACTCGGGCTCCGATGGGATAGGGGCTCAACCCCTCTGATGGCGTTAAGACGTCAAAATACCCTGTTTTGCACAATCTGCACTTCGGTGGTCATTAACAGGCCAGTTAATTCAGCAAGATAAATAGGGATTTGCGAAGGGAGTTGACAAGCAGTAGGTCAAGTGTTAACATGGGGTCCGGTGGGTGGATGCTTTAGAAGATGTATAACTTAGGAGAAGTGCATGTATAACTTTCAAAAGTTTAATTCAAGGAATACCAAGACCGACGACCGCATTAGTCTGGGAGCTAAGTCGTATGCTATAGGTCTTCCGACTCAGTTCGTCAACGAAAATGGGTTACGAGAAGCAAAATACGCAGTTTTGTATTTCGATTCGGAGAAGGGGGCAATAGGCATCCAATTCACTAACGACGCGGGCGGCGATCGATTCGCGGTCATCCACAGCAAGCAAGGCTACGGGGCTAGCATAGTAGCTCGGAGCTTTTTCAGAGTTAATCGTTTAGACTTGGTTGATTACAAGAAAAAATACAATTGGAAGAAATATTTTCAGGATGGAGTTGGCGATTTATTTGTAATAGAACTAGAGAAGCTCTCTGCGGATCCGGTAGCGGAGTCAGTAGCGGATGCTGTCGCTAGTGATGTGAAAAACAATGAAGCAGGGGGAGAAACAAAACCATAAGGACGCAAGCCAACACGGGGCTTTTCGGGCTTGGGTTGTGAAAGTGATCTTGGTACTGATTCCGATTGTGGCAACGGGATGTTTTTATTTGCTTGCTCGACACGATGATAACCGGCGTCAATTTCAACAAGATAATTCCTATCAAATTGATTTAACCGGAGAAGAATTGCTACAGTCCCATCAGGGAGTGCTAACCTACTCAATTAATGTTTATAATAAAGGGAAAATCGATTGGAATTCGGGGAGCAATTCAAGAGAGTTTGGCTTATGGGTTGACGGCCCAGTTGGTGGCAGGGTGATTGTTATAACGGCCGACAAATCAGAGCTTTGTGACGAGATGAGGAGTGACCCTGATGGTTTCAGTTGTTTTTCTGTTCTGCCAGCAGTATCTAGCGGTGATTTAGTTGAGGTGAGTTTACAACTGCAGCCGCTGGTCAATGGGGAATCAGTGGTGAGCAAATCTCTTAGTGTACTAGCCGGCGGAGAGCTTTCTTTGCGAGTGGGCTGTGTTGGAGATTCGGAATGTATGTTGAACCGTAGTCTAACCATACCAATACGCTTAACCCCTGTCCGGCTGGCCTTGATCAATAACACAGTCGAACCCAATCCAATGATGGATGCCGCTAAGCAGTATGCAAAAGATCAGGCTTCAATCACATTCTTCAAAGCTGGCAATTACGGAAAGACTATCAATCAGCCACCAATTATCATTTATTCGGATATTCCCAACTCGGATTTAGTCCTAGGACTGCGTGATAGTCTCGCTAACGCAGCCGGGATGTCTAAGCCGCCAATTTTGAAATCTCTGACCGAGTATCGAACAGCTTGGGATGCCGGGCTGATCCATCATGATCCCGATCATCAGAAACCAATCTGCGATCCGAACCTGACCCAATGGGGTAGTGACGGCATAATCCCGGTTGGCGTTGCCTGTCAAAATCTTGACGAGTTAGCTAAGGTGATTGTGGTTATCAACTACTAACAAGTAGAACTAATGTCAGCGGTTGGCAGACTTTATATCATTAAACAGCTGGAGAAAGGGGAATAAAGGCTATGAATGCAGATAAAGCCGCTTCAATTGCAATGCAGGCCGTTAACTTGGTTGCGGAGCTTTTGAAGAATAAAGGTGGTGCTTCTGGTAGTTTGGCAACAGAGATTGACGCCATTTGGAGGTTTGCCAAAGAAGCGTATGAGCTAGAGCACGAACAGCAATTACCTCGAGCTCTCGAGGATAGGCATAGGGGCGCTGTGATCAGCTAGCTTGCCGGGCCTGCGGTTCGAAAATCGCAGGCCTTTTGAATTAGGCAGAGTGATTTTGGGGTGGGGTGTTTTGTTGTTCCAGAGCTGATGATCTGGTATGCTGGGGGCGTTATTTAGGGTAATACGATGGTAAAAAAAGACAAATCTGAGACTGGTTTTGAACCAGCGGTGGACAAAACCGAGCTGGTGTGGCCCGGGAAGAGAAGGGAAGTCGAAAGAGTCGAGCTGCCTTTCCAAACCGTCGAGACCGTTAATGAGTCTAGGTCTGGTGCCAGCGCTGGTGATTTACTGCGATCATTGGACAGCAATGGTGATTGGAAGAATCGGCTCATTTGGGGCGACAACCTTTTGGTAATTGGCTCGCTTCTTAAAGAGTTTTCCGGCAAAGTAAACCTTATTTACATTGACCCTCCGTTTGCAACGGGAGATGATTTTTCTTTCGAAGTTAGAATTGGTGATCAAAATATTAACAAAGAACCGTCCGCCCTTGAGATGAAAGCATATCGCGATACTTGGGGAAAAGGTATGCAGTCATATCTTCAGATGATGTATGACCGTCTTGTACTGATGAAAGAGCTTTTGGCTGATGATGGCACTATCTATTTACATTTAGATCCAAAAGTAAGCCATTACTTAAAAACTTTAATGGATGAAGTCTTCGGAAAAGAAAACTTTCGAAATGAAATTATATGGTGTTATTTCGGACCTTCGCATGTGGGGCAAGATTTTCCAAATAAGCACGATGTAATTTTTAGATATTCGAAGACTGAAAAAAGCACTTTTAATTTTGATAGCATAAGAATACCTTATTCCCCTGGTAGTGTTGATAGAGCTAACAGAAATGTTATTGGTGCTGGAGGCATGGACTTTGATAAAATTCAGCTAAATGAAAAAGGAAAGGTGCCCGAAGATTGGTGGGTCGGTATTCAACAGGCGACAAAATATCCCGGAGAAAGAGTTGGTTATCCGACACAGAAGCCGATCAAACTTTTGGAGAGAATTATTACAGCTTCTTCAAACAAAGGTGATATTGTTGCCGATCTCTTCTGTGGCTCTGGTACCACAGGCGCAGTCGCCGAAAAATTAGACCGGCGATGGATTATGGCCGATCTTGGTCGATTTGCCATTCACACGACACGTAAGCGAATTTTGGACATGGGGGCAAGGCCATTTATAGTACAAAATCTTGGTAAATATGAGCGTCATCTTTGGGCGGCGGCGGGCGGTAAGTATCAAGATTATGTCCGATTTATTTTGGAGCTTTATCATGCCACGCCCGCTACCGGATTTGCCTTGCTACATGGAACAAAGGGTGACGGATTTGTCCATGTGGGGGCGGTGGATGCGCCAGTCACGCTATCCGATATTCAAGAAGCCTTAAGGGAATGCCAGGCCAACAGTATTAAAAAGTTGGATGTGTTGGGCTGGGAGTGGGAGATGGGTTTGCATGATTTGGTAAAGGATGAAGCTGAGAAATATGGCGTTAAGCTTGCTACCCTACAGATTCCTCGAGAGGTGATGGAATTACACATTGGAGATCGGGATGTAAAAGACGAAATAAGATTTTATGAGCTGGCGTATGTAGCAGTTGATACTAAAGTGAGCGGAAAGAAGGTTAAGGTTGAGCTGACTAACTTTATGCTACCTAATCCAGATTTGTTGCCGGCCGAAGTGCAGGGCAAGATTTCCAGCTGGAGCGATTTTATTGATTACTGGGCGGTGGATTGGATGTTTAACCAACATGAGGAGAAGACTGAAGAAGACGACACTTTCCATAATATGAGCCAAAGATACCGTACCCGTAAGAGCCCCAAGCTTGATCTTATGGTAGACAATGACTATGAAAAGCCAGGCCGCTACAACGTATTAGTGAAGGTGATCGACATCTTCGGCAATGACACTACAAAGCTATTAATTGTTGAGGTGAAATAATGCCTGACAAGGATATAGCAAAATCAGATTTGCCATTGGTGCAAAAAATCAACGAGGCGGTTGCTGCTTGGCGGACCCAGGGCCAGGGCTACGAGGGAGTAAGTCCAACAACCAAGCGACTTTTGGAATGGTGGTTTATTGAGGAACATCGTTTAGGGAAGAATAAATTTGAGTTTTGGGAATCACAGCGCCGGGGAGTTGAGGCGCTGATTTATTGCTATGAAGTTTTAAAGACGAGCAGTCTTTACGATCTTTCCAAACAGTTGGGGGTTCGGATTCCCATTGATCCGACCAACGATAACTGGGCAAAATATGCCTTTAAAATGGCTACCGGGTCAGGCAAAACAATGATGATGGCGATGGCAATTGTTTGGTCTTACTTTAACAAATTTATCGAAAAGAGCGGGAAATTTACTGATAAGTTTGTGTTGATTGCCCCTAACTTAATTGTTCTGGATAGACTATTTGGAGATTCTGAAAAACCGGAGTTTTCTGGAGGAGCTATTTTTGATAAGTTCCCGTTCATTCCGCCCGAATGGCGATCTAATTTTCAGGTGGACGTTATTGGCCCAAACGATGCGTTTGTGCCCAAACAACGTGGTGTTGTATATCTCACAAATTGGCAGAAATTTATAGAACGATCAGATGGTGGTGCAGATAACCCCGTACAGGATTTATTAGGGCACAAGCCATCGGATGAAATGAACACACGGGAAGCATTATTGGCTGCTTTGGGAAAATTGGAAAATATTATGGTAATCAATGATGAAGCTCATAGGGTTTCTAGCCCAGATCAGGTCTGGGCTAAGGCAATTGAATGGATGAATAATAGTCCCGGAGTGATGTGTCAGCTAGATTTTTCGGCCACCCCGAGAAATCAACAGGGGAATTTATTTACTCACATCATTGCCGAATACAGATTGGGCGAGGCAATCCAAGACGAGATTGTAAAACGGCCCAAGATTGTTGAAATCGAGGATATTCCAGAGATAGAAAGCGATAATGCGTCAGAGACCTACCGCGTACAATTAGATGCTGGTGTGGGGAAATGGCGATCGTTTGAGAAAGAGATGTCTAAGGCGGGTAAAAAGCCTGTGTTGTTTGTAATGGCCGAGAGCACTAAGGCGGCCGATCAAGTCGCCGAATATCTTGATACTTTTCCGGAGTTGTCTGACAAGGTTCTGACTATCCATACTGATCGTGCCGGAGAAATTACAAAACAAGAACTCGGGAAGGCTCGTAAGGCAGCGCGAGAAATAGATAGCGATCAGAATCCATACAAGGCCGTTGTATCAGTGTTAATGCTGACTGAGGGGTGGGACGTTAAAAATGTTAAGGTTATCGTCCCTTTGAGACCGCTTACGGCTGCAGCGCATATATTACCCGAGCAGACTTTGGGACGTGGTTTGCGCAGAATGGATCTCAACCACAAAAACTGGATCGATGAGTTGCTTATTATTGAGCACCCGCAATTTCATGACATTATTGAGGGTGCGTTGAGCGAGGAGGGTGTTGATGTGGTATTCGAGCCAGTCGACGGAACGACACCAATACCAAGAACCATAAGAGTAGAAGAGAATAAAAAACAATACGACATTGAAATACCTGTTACTTCGGGCGGTCTGATGCGCTCCATGAAAAAATTAGCTGACCTCAAAGCTATCAAATTGCCCAGCCCCCTATTCCGATATAAAGATTTAGAGCCAGTCGAGATAAAACTTACAACTCGGGACATGCTCACTAAACAGATTGAAGAGCGTGAGGTCATGGCAATGCCGTTTGCCGACAGACCAGAAGTGTACATTGCGGCCATTGCAAATAAAGTATCAAAATACGCACGTATTACTGCTCAATTTCATCAGATTGCCCCGGTTGTTCAGGAATATATTACTGATTATCTATTTGATAAAAAATTGAGCTACGCCCCCGATGATCTTAAGAAACTCAATAACCCAGCTGTGAGATATCGAGTCATTGAGGTGTTCGTTGACGCAATCAACGATCTTACAGTTGAGTCAGAGGACATAGATCTTACTGGCGCGGCGTTGAAAGCAAGCGAAGCAAAGCCATTTTTGTGGTCTAGGGACGTATTAGAGGGTGAGAAAACAGTATTCAATTTGATACCAGCTGACAATAATCTAGAATTAGATTTTGCTAAATTATTAGAAAAAGATGAAGCTGTGAAGGCATTTGTAAAAAATATGCCACAAACCCTTGGTCTGCTGATTGCATATATTGATAAAGATGGATTTGTAAGGAACTATGAGCCAGATTTTGTAGCCAAACATGATGATGGAATGTTTATTATCGAGACCAAAGGTCGTGAGGATGTAGATGTGCAGTTTAAAGACAAGCGTGCTCAAGTCTGGGCGGAGGCGGTGACCAAATTGACCAGAACTCCTTGGAAATTTGTAAGAGTTGATCAGGACAAATTTACGAGAATGCGACCGAACACATTATCTGATTTGCTATAAAAAATTAAAAAAGTGTCGATGGGTTGGTTAATCGATAATAAAGAATTTGTTGGTATAGTCATCGCGTTTTTGTCAGTTATCATTCCGCTGATGACGTTTTTGATTGGTAAGAATAGGGAGCAGCGGCAGGTCAGATTTGAAAAATTTCATAAGGATTTAATGAGGAATTTATCTAATCTGGCCCACGAAGCCGGGGCGGATCAACAAATAGCGATCATATTCGAGTTGCGCAATTTCCCGGAATATTATCCTGTTGTCAGAAGAATACTGACCGATCTCAGGGACGAATGGGCGGCCGAAGGTGCGGTAGGCCGATTGAATGTGAATTCGGTTGCTTTAAACCGAATGGTCACAGAGTGTGATGCAACAATCGAGTTTATGGCAAAGAACTTTTTGGATAGGTTCTGGATCAGGGCTAAAGACTACTGGGGATTTGGCGAGATAGGATAATTTTTAGGGAGATATTCCTGAGCTTGGTTTTAACTCGGGATTTTTTATTTGGGGGGCGCCCTGTAGTGAAATTGGCGGTGTTTTTTGTTTTCTGGCGAAGCCATGACAATTTCTACTATCAGGGTAGAATGGGGGTATGGAGATAGGTTATGAGGATTTTCAGAAGGTGGATATCCGGCTGGGCCGAGTGGTTGAGGTGGAGGACTACCCAGAGGCCAAGAAGCCGGCTTTTAAATTGAAAATAGATTTTGGGCCCGAGATTGGAATCAAAAGCTCTAGCGTTCAGGCGGTGGGGGCTCACACCAAGGAAGAGCTGCAGGGCATGTTGGTTTGTGGTGTGGTTAATTTCCCGTCAAAAAGAATCGGGGATTTCTCCTCCGAAGTGCTAACCCTGGGTTTTCGCAATAATGCCGGCAGCGGTTGGGTGTTGATCACCCCCGCTAAGCAATCCGTTGATTTGGGTGAAAGATTGCAATAAATTATGAAGATCTTGTTTGTGACGGGGAATGGGGGGAAGGTGGCGACGTTGCGTCACTATTTAGAGCAGTTGGGAATCGAGATCGAGCAGCGGGAGTTGCCCCTGATCGAGCCGCAGCAGGATTCGGTGGAGGATGTGGCAAAAGATAGCGGGAACTCGGCTTTTGCCAAGTTGTCCGATTGGTTAGGGAAAAATATTTTGACCAAAGTATGAGGGGGAGCAAATATTACAGTTTTTATTTTGTTCTTTGGCCGGATCGGACTGCCTGACGACCTGACTCCCTGACTGCTCAACTCCATGCGGTTCCAATATCACCCGACTGTTCAAACGGATGCGGCCGCATTGTAATGCCCACTCGCCGTATCATCTGACAACCTGACTGCTCAAACCCATGCGGCCGCATCCGCTCAAGCAGTCTTGAGGTAAGTGGTGGTAAAATAAAAATAGCAACAGTGATCATCCGCTAAAGGGGATTGGGGGTATTGGTGAGCAACAATCGATTGAGCTTAGCTCGAGATATCTTATTAGCCATTGCTATCAGCGGCGGCGTTTTGACTATCGCTTTAGTAGCTCCCGGGATATTACAGATTTTTGGGTCGCTGGTCAAAAAGTATGGCCGAGATAATTTTTATCCATCACGAGTCAAAACACGATTTGACTCGTTTAGGTCGCGGGGGTTGGTGACAATCAGCGAACGGGGAGGGGAGACGACGATTAGACTGACCAAGGCCGGCAAAAAGATGGCGCTGAGTTATCAGGTGGATGAAATGGAGATCAAGCCGCAGAAACATTGGGACGGCAAATGGCGTATCGTCTTTTTTGATATTCCCGAAAAGAAGGCGTCGGCTCGCAATGTCTTTCGTGACAAGTTAAAAGAGTTGGGGTTTGAAAAGGTACAACACAGCGTGTGGCGGCATCAGTATCCCTGTCGAAACGAGGTGGAATTTTTAGTTAACCTCTACGAGATCGATCGGTATGTGGAGTTAATCGAAGGTAGGGTGATAGTTTAATTAATCTAGCCGACTGCTTAGCAATATGCGGCCGCATCCGCTCAAGCAGTCGGGGTTTTGGGGTGGGGGAGTTTTGGATAATAAAAAAGGGCGCGTTAGCGCCCAGATTGTTTGGGTTGAGATGGTTTAGATCATTTCCAGCATCCGTTGTATCACTTGGTCTCTGTAGACTGAGGTTGAATAGTAGGCTTGTAGGCATTGCCGCAGGTCTTCGAGGGTGTCAGCCAGCTCCAACATTTTGTCCAATATATGCTTCTTCAGTTTAGTGGGATAGTTGTGTTGGCTGAGGGGTTGCCATTCGGAGAACTCCTTGGTTCGTTGGTCAATCCACTGGACGATGAAGTTGACGCATTCCTCGTCGCTTTTCCAATTACTGTAGCCGAACAGGTTCAAGATGCCGTTGAGATCGACATCACTACGCCGGCTCATTCTGGCCAAGGTGTCGGTTTTGATGTCTGCATTGCCGAGATGAACCAAGAGCCGAAGCTCGTCGAATGTCTCTGCCAGCTGGCTGGCTTGGATAAGAGCCTCTTTCGCGACTGGGTGGTTATCCGGTAGAAGGTGGATGATGTTGTGCAGCTCGTCGAAGTTACGGAGCTCTAATTGAAGCTCACCGCGCAACTTGGCGGAGATCTTCTCGTCCGCTGTCCGCTTCAGAATCTCGGTTGTCACCTTGAAGTCGCGGTTGGGTAGGTCGGCCATTAGCTTCAGGATAACCGGTATGCGTTTATCCTCTTCCCCGAATGTTTCAAAGACGGTGTTGTAGATATCAGTAAGTTTGGAGAAGTCGTCGGCTTTTGCCATCATCTCCGCGATGGCTCGGTCGAAGACCCTTGATCCAGCTGCTGCCATATGGCTAACTCGTTTGCACTCATCGAATCCCTCGGCCTGTCTCGACAGCAGCGACAGGATTTGGTCGCGGATCTGATTGCCCCAAGTTTCCTTGTGGACTAAGAGCAGGGCATACCACAGAGCCCTAAAGTTCATTCCCAAGCCATCGTCGGGTAGCGGTCGTTCGGCCATCAGCCAGAGCACCAGCGCCAGACTACTCCCGACCTTATTTACCAACTTATGCCAAGACATAGCGATTTTATCTTCGCCCATTTCAAACCTCCAGAAATAACCAAATTGGCAAGGAGCGGGAAAGCCCCCAAGCCGAGCCCAGTATAGCCTTGGTCAACTCTGGCGTCAAGGGAGAAATTAGCCACCAGATAGGAGAAAAACACCCTATCGCTGGAATGATGATGAGATCCTGAACGAGTTATCTGTATAAGCCTACGGCCCCAAAGGGTGGCCTTTGGCCCAGAAAGGTGTCTTCCCTGGCCGCGACCGGCTACGGGCAGGCAGGATGACATAAAGATGGGGTTGCCCAGTAGTAGAACCGAGTTCGCTACGGGGCAGGCAAGCCATAATGACGAGGAGATGGCGGGGGAGAGGGACGGAGGATGAAGAATTAAGAATGCAGAACGGGTGGGGTATAATCTGGGTATGGTGGATGTGGAGATTGTTTTGGTGGATGGGCCAATCACCCGAGAGCGATTGCGCGAGATTGCCTCCTTGCGGTTTGGCGATTTGGTGAAGGCGGTGGTGGATATCGAGAAGGGGGTGATGGCCATTGGGGGCGAGCTTCATTCGGACGAAGAAGCTTTTTTATTGGAACGAGGATCGACGCAGAAAGATATCTGGGGGATAAATATCTATCCCGATCGGATGGGGGACGAGATGGTGGAGTTCGATTCGGTGATCAATGTTCGCCCTAGCCAGAATAATCGGTCGCGGTCGGTAGAAGATGCGGATTTGCGAGTGAAGATATTAGAGATTGTAAACAAATTAGTGATCGGATGACAGAGTTTATTCATCAGAATTTGGCTAATGGTCGGTGGCAGACGATGACATTAGCAGAACAGCTGGCTAATGTGGGTAGTGAGTTTGAGCGAGCATGGAGCTGGCGAACCAGGGGGGAACAAACTTTATCTGCCAACGCCAATGAGCGGATGTTAGAGTTGATGGATCTAACTATAGGTGATCCTCGGTGGCGGGGAGCGAAATTGCGAGAACTCACCCGACTCCGGGAGGAAGTGTGCGCTGAGTGGCTGAATGGGGCCAACACGGTACCCAAGGATTTAAGTAATTATTTTTTGGCGTTTGCAGTAGCCGCCAGAGCGTAGGATCGCTGGGTTAGATTGCCGCGTCCGTCGGTCCCGAAGGGGAGCCCTTAGGCTCTAACGGACTCGCAATGATGGGTGGAAGATAGTGATTGCCAGGCGAGAGGTAATCGGGTAGAGTAGCGGAGTTGAGTAGAAGTAATTTTACTCGCTTGTATTGTGTGTTGTGTGTCCGTAGGGCAGACATCCGCCGCCAAATCCAATTCTTGGAGTAAAAACGGATGAAGTTGTTGACAATTAGTGTCATCGTTGTAGTTGTAGTAGGCGTATTGGTATGCGTGACGGGACCTTTAAACGTGCATGCTGATGCCATCGAAATCCCACCAGTTTCTTCAGAGCTGTCGCCGCCAGTGACAGATTCACCACATATGGGTAGCGCATCGGAAGAGTTAGTGATGCCGCCCGATCTGTTGCAGTTCGTGGAGGAGCAGTACACATATGACTTGGCAATTGAAGTTAATGTGGCTGCTAAAGAATACCGGGTTCCAGTCGAGTTGTGTTGGGAGGTGATTCGACAGGAGTCGACCTTTCATCATTACGATTCAGACGGAGAGATTAAGCGAGGTTCATCGGGGGAATATGGCATCTGCCAGATCTTAGTTGACGGCATGGCAATCAAAAAACGCCATAATGTTCAAGACAGGGCGGATAATATCCGCTGTATGGCAGAACTGCTATCTTTCGCCCTATTTGAAAGAGGGTATTCTTTGGAGAGAGCGTTGGGCTGGTATAATACTGGGAAATCAGTAACCAATGGGTATGCCAGAAAGGTAGCAAAAGCTTACCGATTTTGGGTAATCCAAAGAGGCGGTACGCCGCTCTAAACTTTTCTGGTCCCACATTCGGGGCGCTGTAGTGGCGCCCCGTTTTTTTATAACCCCACCCAACCTCCCCTTGCCAAGGGGAGGAGTAAAAATAGATCCCCTCCTTTATAAGGAGGGGGGAGGGGTGGTTTAGGGGTGGGGGTTAGATTGCCACAGTCCGACAGGCATCGGACCTCCCTGGCCGCGTCCCGCGTCCGCGGGCAGGTGCAATGACAAAAGGGGTAGACTGGGGGCGGATTTAGTGTATTATTGGGGCGGTTCCTTGAAAACTGATCCACTTTAGAGGGGGGAGGTCTTGAGGGGCACTATTCTGGTATCCTTGGAGGGTTTTCTGATGAAAAAGGTTGTTCTGTTGTTGCTTACCATTCTGGTGAGCATTGGTTTTTCAATCTCGGCTCAAGCGGCAGACTCGATTGTCGGGTATGGTCAGTATAAACTCGGCAT
>METE01000010.1:27924-30670 GCA_001771275.1 candidate division Kazan bacterium RIFCSPLOWO2_01_FULL_48_13 | reverse complement strand
CGGAGACGGGTGGCTGGCCAATGACACGGGCGTGTACTATAAGAATGTCAGTATGCCCGTCTCTCCCGGCGACGAAAAATCCGTCCGAGCAGGGTTGTTGCTGTTTACGGCTGATAACAAGCTTGAGCGGATTTGTTTAAATTTTGGCCCATGCAATAAAGATTTAGACAACAACTCGGGGAAGTTGGTAAGCTTCGTTAAGTCATTAAGAGCCAGCTTACTTGAAAAGTACGATGGCGCTCGGGTTCAAAAAGATGAGTTTGATTACGGCAACTTTGAGGGATCGCTGGAGCTGGTGGATAATCAAAAAAATGTGGTGAATCTTGTCTGGGGTGAGAAGTTTAAATACTTGTCCGTCTCGTACTACACTGCAGAGATGTGGGAAATAGAAGGGGAGGCAACCGCGGAGAGACAGCGCAAATTAGCGCAGGGAGAGGCAGTGTCGGTTGACGATTTGTAATCTTTTCATTCTTGTCCATCTATTCTTAAAGTACATGTGGGTGCCGAGCGAAAGCTTGGCGCCCCATTTTTTATTGACCTGTTCGGCTGGCTCAAGGTCTGCGAAATCGAAGATTTCTTGACGGGGAGCGGATTTTTGGGTATATAGTAAGTGGTTCTTTGAGAAAATTTGCGCGGAGGATGGTGATGGTTGATGCCCTATGGAGCCGAAGAATATAGCTTGAGGTGGGTAGATCTGCCGACCGAACTAATTCGGGCAGTCGGCCGAACGGTCGGATTTGATCCGTGGAAGAAAGCGGTGGTGAGGCCGCTGCGTAACGGACAGGGGATGACTGGCGGCGCGCTATACAGTCTGTTGCTGCGCTATCTCGATGACTGTAAGCGAGGCGGTGAGATCCCGTTAGAACTAAGCGTAGCCGCTCCACTTAATTTCTCGGTGGAGTCACTGGCTAAGATTCTGGTGCGGATTGCTATCTTGATCAAAGATGGCAATAAACTAGCCAAGGATCGGAGAAGACCAGAACAGTTTGCCGAACACCCGAGTGACTTATACGGGTTGTTGTGCGTCCTGGATGCTTTCTTGTACGGTGTGGAGCAATATGGCGGTGAGGCGGGCACTTTTTATCACGAATTAGCCTATCGGCTGATAATGCCGATGGAAGATACTTCTTCATCCGACTCGACTTGGGTGGTTGAGATCACTTTACCCGCCGACCCGGTATTACTGGGCAATTTTGAGGTTGCTTTTATCTACGAGGTAAGGCAAGCGATTAAAGCGGGTGAGGAGTTGTCCGGCGATAAGGTTCAGCGGATAGCCAACCGGGCAGCGGCGATGGCCGATCTGATAACCTGTTCTCCGAAGCCAGAGAATCCCTGGACCAATTAGTCCCCACACCGTGCGTAACGGTGTGGGTTTTTTATATCAGAGCAACGCCCGGATAGTTTTGGCGAAAAAATGATTCATCAGCTGCTGGAGCTCCATTATGTGGATCACCTCCTTTAGTGATTCAGCGCCGACAGGACATTATACACCAGTGATTTTAGCGAGTTGGTATAATAGGAAGGAGCTAAATAGGAGAAAATCAATTATGACGAATTTGCAGAAGACTTTAATGATTTTGGCTGGGGCAGCATTGTTGATGGGGGCGGGCTGTGGCGCCAAATCTAACACTACCTCTTCGTTGGATACTGATCAGCCAGCCACTAATCAGCCAGCTAATAATTCGACCACCCAACCTTCGGACGCTGCTACCAACCCTAAAACAGTCACGGTGAATTATACTGGCTCCGCTTTTTCGCCTAACTCGATCACTATTAATGTGGGCGACACGGTTAAATTTGTGAACATTGGGCAGACAGCAGCGATCTGGCCCGCGGCGGGGCCGCATCCGATCCACACCAGTGTCCCGGGGTTTGACGCCGGAGCGCCCTTAGATACCGGCGGCACCTATTCGTTTACCTTTACCAAATCAGAGACGGTTAAATATCATAATCACCTCAACCCCAGTCAGACCGGAACGATAATAGTTAAATAGTAATGGCGAAACAAACAAAACCCATAGATCCTTCGACTACGCTCAGGATGACAAAAGGGGGGATCAGGATAACAAAAGGTGGAGGATGGGGGAGCTATCTATGGCTGATCGCTTTGGTGTTATTGGTGGGGGGCGGGCTGATGGTGTATCAGGGAAAACCGCCATCCACTCAACTGCCCCAGGCAGATAGTGGCAACTATCAATCATTAATCGCCGGCCGTTATGTAACGCCAGTAGCAGAGGGGTTGGGGCTAATCACTCGGGTTAAACTGACACCGGATAATAATTTAATGTTGGTAGCGGCGCTGACCGGTGAGGTATGGGCGTTAGTGCGGGACGGCCAAAATTGGACGAAACAGACCGAGCCGCTATATATGGTAGAGCATGGGATGGATGTGGCAGGCGAGAACGGCATGACGGGGCTGATAATCAGCGGCGACTATACTAAAAATCATTTTGTCTTTTTAACCTATACCGAGAAACAGGCTGATGGTCAGGGCCAGAATCAGATTCTGCGGCTGAAAGTAGAACGGCAGGGGGATAGTTATGTCGGGGCAGAGCCGACAGTAATCTTTAGAGGCAATACTCCGGTATTGGGCGCGCATCAGATCCAAGGCGGCGCGGGATTAATCTGGCAAGGTAAGCCGCATCTGCTGTTTGCCATCGGGGAGGCGTATCATCCGGACTATGCTCGAACACTTGCCCGCGAGGCGGGCAAGCTGCTATTAATTCAGGAAGACGGATCAAATCCA
>METE01000010.1:17419-27871 GCA_001771275.1 candidate division Kazan bacterium RIFCSPLOWO2_01_FULL_48_13 | reverse complement strand
CTGGAATGGCAGCGCAGATAGTTTACTGCAGCCCACCGTGGACGGAATGATTGCTGATAGCCTGGCCGCGTATCGCTGGGAGGTCACAGTGTCGCCAGTTGATATTGTGGTAGATCGCTCCGGCTCGGTTTACTTTAATATATTTTCATCAGTTCGTTACCCTAACAAAGAAGTAGTTAAATTAGTTGGCCATGATGTCACGGCCAAGTTGGAGGTGGTGGCCAGTAGGCGAGCGGAGGTAACCGGTGGGAACCTATTGGGCTTAGCCACCGGCACCGACGGCAGCTTGTACTTTGGCGATATGCAGGATGGCGCTGTGTATCGGTTGTGGCCAGCCAAATAAATTGATTGTCATTCCGACCTCCCCGTCATTCTGAATCCGCCAGCCGGCGGATGAAGAATCTAGCGTAAGCGATCCGACAAGTCGAATCTAGATCCTTCGTTACACTCAGGATGACAAAAAAGAGGGGAGTGCGCTAGGATGACGGCGGACCGTCACCTATAAAACAAAAACTTTCCGCTGCTGATGCGGGTTTTTTGTATGTGGATAACCGAGTGGGTTGATAGGAGGGGAAAGTGGGATATAATGGAAACAATGTGGGTAATGGTGGGGATAAGTGGAGAGTGAAAGGGGACAAATGTTTATCGGAGAATATTCGCATTCAATAGATGATAAGGGCAGATTGGCCATCCCGGTCAAGTTCCGTGGTGCATTGGCATCGGGAGCGGTAGTGACTAAGGGCCTAGAAGGCTGTTTGTTCCTTTATACCAATGAAGAGTGGAAGAAGTGGGCAGACAAAATTCAAGCCACTCCAACTTCGCAAGCTAATGCTCGGGCGTTCTCTCGGCTGATGTTGGCTGGCGCAATGGAAGTGCAGCCCGATAAGCAAGGGCGAGTAGTGCTGCCAAAATATCTTCTGCAATATGCCGGAATTAAATCAAGCGTAATTGTTGCTGGACTTTTGAATCGCTTAGAAATTTGGGAAGCAAAAGCCTGGCAGGAATACAAGACCACGACTGAGAAGGACGCCGCCGGTATGGCGGAGCAGTTGTTCATTTGATCTTTTGAAATTTTGGGGTAGTTAGCGGGGCTGAACCTTTATCATCTGTCGGAATTATCCGCACACAACAATTTGCCAACATTTTCACCTCCTAAGTGATACTTTCCCTCCACCCAAGGGAAATCAAAAAGCAAAATTGATCTTTGCCCCGCTAACTATCATAAAACTGTCATGCTGAACTGGTTTCAGCATCTAAGATCCTGAACTGAATTCAGGATGACAATAGTTAATAATCATATCAATTGAATCAACCAACTCACATTCCAGTTCTGCTCACCGAGGTGGTTGAAGGGCTCGCGTTAAAACCCGGGAATGTGGCAGTAGATGCCACTCTCGGAGCGGGCGGCCACGCGGCAGCGTTAGCTGAAGCGGTTGGCTCACGGGGGACAGTTATCGGAATCGACAAAGATGATCAGGCAATCCAAATCGCTCGTTCGAATTTATGTAGTGCAGAATCCCAAGCTAGTCTGGTGGCTGTCCACGGCAGTTACATTGATGTTGGCAGCATCCTTCAAGACCACGGATACGGCCGAGTTGACGCAATACTATTTGACCTGGGTTTATCGTCTCTTCAATTAGCCTCACCTAATAGGGGCTTTTCTTTTAATGTCGATGCACCTTTAGATATGCGGTTTGATACTGCTTCGGGCGTTACGGCCGAGGAGATCCTTAATAGCTACTCTAAGGAGGAGCTGGCCGATCTGATCTATCAGTTAGGCCAGGAGCACGCCTCCAGGCAGATCGCTAAGGCCATCTTCGAGGCCAGGCAGAAGCGACGGATTACTGGGACAAAGCAACTGGCCGAGATCGTGGCTAAAGCCAAGGGGGGCAAGAAGAGCCGAATTCATCCAGCTACCCAGACTTTTCAGGCCCTGCGGATGGCGGTGAACAGAGAGCTCCCGGCCATTGAACAGGCGATTCCTAAGGCCTTGGATCAGTTGAATCCGGGCGGACGCTTAGCTGTGATTAGCTATCATTCGCTGGAGGATGGGTTAGTCAAACGCATATTTAAAGAAGCGGCTAAGCGCGGACTGGTAGAATTAATTACTAAAAAGCCGATTAGGCCAACTCGTGAAGAAGTTAAAACCAACCCACGAGCCCGCAGCGCAAAATTAAGAATCATTCAAAAAATATAAATGGGAAGATGGCAATCGCCAAAAATTAGTCTGTCGCCTAAAAGCCTCTTAAAGCTCAATCGGTTTAAGAAGATGCGGTGGGGAATCTTCTCAATCAGTTCTATTTCGGTAGCGCTGTTCCTGGTAGTGGGTGTTTTGTATGTTACCTCGATCAACATCGTATCGACCAAGGGAGCCAAGCTGCACACTTTAGAGATGGAGAAGCAATCGGTAGTGGCAGAGAACGAGCGGTTGGCCTTGGAGGCAGCTCGGTTGGAATCGTTAGCGGTGATTGAAGGCGGAGCTAAAGAAAAGATTGAGATTGGTGAAGACGGCAAGCCGACTGGCCGGGTGTTAGAGCCTACCATTGATAAAGAAATGCCCCCGACGCCCGAAGAAACGCCCGAGGCGGTTACTTACATCCCCAAGATGGTGCAGATGAGTGGGATGACCTACTTGGAAGATACCGGCTACTTAGCCTCACGCTAACCTGTCTCCGCCAGCTGGCGGACTGAACGAAGAATCTAGGCCTTTGGGCCGTTTTTTAAATCTTATTATTTTTCTGTTACTTTCCGCTTGAGGAAAGTAACCAAAGTCGCCCGCCAGTCGCCCTCGCTGCTCATCAGATAAAATATAGCTTTCCGCCTTTCGCTGAACTCGTCAGGCTAAAGCCCTCCTCAGACAACAGCTTCGGCAGCGCTAATTTTATCGATTCGGGACGCTCAAGCTCCGATGGCGGATAAGGGCTCAGGTTAATGCTCTATAATGGTTGTATGGCGTATAGTGCTACGGCGGAAGCTTTGCAGCGACACCGTTTAGGCATCATCAGTGTCTGCTTTGTGCTGATGCTGCTGTTGGTGATCGGCCGAGTCGTTCAGCGGCAGATATTTGAGCATGCCTCATTTGTGGCAATGGCCAAAGATCAGCGTAATGTCAACGAACAGTTGCCAGCTGATCGAGGCAAACTGTTGGTCTATGACGATCAGCTAAAGGACTACTATCCGTTAGCCACCAATGTCTCGCTGTACAACCTAAATATTGTTCCGACCCAGATCCAGCGGCCCGAACTGGTGGCAGCCAAATTAATGCCATACCTGGTGGGTACCGGTATCGAAGAAGGCCAGCTGATCGAGATGATGAAGTCCGAAAAGATATATGTAGCGCCGTTAAAGCGGCGGATCGAGAAGACTGAGGCGGATGAGATTAAGAGCCTGGATTTGGAAGGGGTTTACTTACGTACCGAGGAGTATCGCTACTATCCGGAGGATAGTTTGGCGGCTCAGGTGTTAGGGTTTGTTAATCGAGATATGGCTGGTCAGTACGGGGTGGAAGGTTATTTTAACGGTGAACTGTCTGGTAAGCAGGGATCGGCCAATGTTGAGAAAAGTTCGTTGGGAGCTCAAATCGCGGTGGGTAACCGCAGAATAGTTGACCCCGAAGACGGGGCCAGTATTGTGCTGACACTGGATCGGGCGGTGCAGTACTATGTGGAAAAGAAGCTAAAGGAGTCGGTTACCACACACGGCGCTACCGGCGGCGAGGTGATTATTATGGAGCCGGCTACTGGCCGGATCATCGCAATGGCTGCCTACCCCACCTTTAATCCCAACTACTACAACGAATATCCGCTGGAAAACTTTAGCAATCCTAATGTGGCAGCGGTGTATGAGCCGGGGTCCGTATTTAAGGTAATTACCATGGCCGCTGGGATCGATGCCGGTTTGGTCAGCCCCAGCACTACCTATACTGATCCGGGAGAGGTAAAAATTGAAGATCGGACGATCAAAAACTCGGATCTTAAAGCCAATGGTGTTCAGACGATGACGCAGGTATTAGAAAAATCACTCAACACGGGTGCAATCTATGTGGTGCAGAAATTAGGCCGCTTCCTATTCTACAAATATCTAAACGCCTTGGGGTTTGACGCGGCGACGGGTATAGAATTAGACGGCGAGACCCCGGCGAACATTCGGGCCTATCGTCAATGGGGCGAAGTGGACCTGGCCACGATGTCGTTTGGCCAAGGCATTGCGGTAACTCCTATTCAGCTGGTAGCGGCAGTGGGGGCGATCGCCAACCAGGGGAAGTTGATGAAACCCCATATTGTCGATAAAATTATCTATCCCAGCGGCGCGGTCTCGATAGACGCTCAGATGGTTCGCCAAGCGATGAAGCCGCAGACAGCCCAGCTGGTATCAGCGATGATGGTTAGTGTGGTAGAGCGGGGCCATGGCCAGCGCGCTGGAGTGGCGGGGTATCGGATCGCCGGAAAAACCGGGACTGCCCAGATCCCGAAAGGGGGTGGCTATGAGGAAGGCCCGACCATTGGTACATTTATTGGATTTGGGCCAGTGGAGGATCCCAAATTTGTAATGTTAACGAAGGTTGATCGACCGACAGATGTGCAGTTTGCCGAGAGCTCGGCCGCGCCATTGTTTGGAGATATTGCCAACTTCTTGCTTAACTATTGGCAGATCCCGCCGGAGAAATAAGCTATGTTAAAACAGATCGTCAAAATCTGGTTGTGGTGGCTGGCTGCCAGGGTGCTGAGGAAGTATCAGCCCAAGATTATAGCCATCACCGGTAGCACCGGCAAAACATCGGCTAAAGATGCGACTGCCTTGGTGTTAACTCAGAATTTAACGAAGCGAGGGATCCAAGTGGGCAGCACACCCGGCAATCTTAACACCGAGTTTGGTGTAGCGGCCACGATCGTCGATCCCACTTTTGCTGGAACGACAGTAAATGATAAAACCAAACTAACTATCCGGGATATTAGCCGGTTGACTAAAGCGGCGATAAAAAAATTGGTCAATCGGGCGAACTATCCTAAGATCTTGGTTTTGGAGCTGGCGGCTGATCGGCCGGGCGACATTGCTTATTTTATGCGGCGGCTTAAGCCCGAGATCGGGGTGCTAACTAATATCGGCGATGTAC
This sequence comes from candidate division Kazan bacterium RIFCSPLOWO2_01_FULL_48_13, assembly GCA_001771275.1. Taxonomy (GTDB): domain Bacteria; phylum Patescibacteriota; class Kazan-3B-28; order Kazan-3B-28; family UBA10110; genus 2-01-FULL-49-10. The sequence continues at coordinate 22,758 of METE01000010.1, read as the reverse complement.
ATCTGGAGTTCTTTGGTAGTAAATCGGAATTGGCGGACGAAAAGGGCAAGCTGATTGCTGGGGTAAATCCTAACGGGTTGGCTATTTTAAATCGGGATGACGAACTGACTAATCTGATCGCCCAAAAAACTACCGCCCGCAAGATCTTTATTGGCCTGCACGAAGGAGCCGATGCTGTTGCCGCCAATATTGCGTTAAGCAGCAGCGGGCTGCATTTTGATGTTAACTATCGAAGCAAGACTGCTCAAATTAATATGCCGGTTTATGGCGAACAGTTTGTTTACAGTGCTTTAGTGGCGGTAATCATTGGCGATTATTTGGGAGTTGATTTAATCGATAGTGCCGCTGCGCTATCCCAGTATTCACCGGCCGCTGGCAGATTCGAACGGGTCGAACTCAAGGGCCTGACATTGATCGATGACACATACAACGCCAATCCAACTTCGATGGTGGCGGCGCTGACCAGTCTTGGCCGCTTAGCAGGTACCCGCCGCAAGGTGGCGATATTGGGCGATATGCGGGAACTGGGCACGGCCCACGAAAAGGGCCACCGCGAGGTGGGAACGGTAGCGGCCAGCGTTCTTGATTTGCTAATAACGGTAGGGGATGGCGGCCGATTGATCGGAGAAGCGGCTACCGCAGCCGGGCTATCCGCTGACCGGGTAATCGGGATAGGGGAGCTGGATGAAATTTTTGCTCACTTGCGGGATAATGATGTCGTGTTGGTCAAGGGGTCTCGGGCGGTGCACTTAGATAGAATCGCTACTCTGATAAAGGAAAAATATACACCGGCGCAGCCGGCGAGAGAGAATAGCGAACAGAGAATAGACCTTAATCTCTAATCTCTTATCCCTAATTCCTATCCTATATGAACGACATCTCTAAAATTGTAACCGAACAGGGGGATCTCCTCCGAGTAACGATCGTGGGAACGATCTCGTTCTTGTTGGCGATGTTTCTAACGCCGCTGTGGACCGCAGTGCTGTATAAATTTAAATTCTGGAAACAAGCCAAGGAAGAGACGCTGTATGGCAGCTACGCCACTGTATTCCAGAAACTGCATGGGGAGAAGCACCGGAGAAATATCCCGACATTGGCTGGCCCGTTGGTCTGGGGAGTGGCGGCGATCATCACCCTGGTCTTTAATTTTACGCGGTCGCAAACTTGGTTGCCGTTGTGCGCTATGGTGGCGGTGGGGATATTGGGCGCGGTGGATGATTGGTTTAATATCCGCGGGATTGGCGGGGTAAAGGGTGTCCGAGCTCGTCACAAAATGATCTGGCTGTTTTTGATCGCCACCTTAGGCGCCTGGTGGTTCTTCTCTAAATTAGGGATCAATAGTGTTCATATCCCAGCGTATGGTGATGTGATGATCGGCTGGTGGTATATCCCGTTGTTTATCTTTGTGATCCTGGCTACCACCAATGCGGTGAACCTTACTGATGGGTTGGATGGTTTGTCCGGGGGGTTGCTGGCAATCGCCTTTAGCGCGTATGGCTGGCTGGCTTTTCTTAATAATCAGATTAGTTTATCGATCTTTTGTATTACGGTAGTCGGGGCGCTGATCGCCTATCTCTGGTTTAATGTCTACCCGGCCAGATTCTTTGGCGGTGATACCTATGCCTTGTCGATGGGGGCGACGCTGGGGGTGGTGGCGATGTTGCTAAAGAACAATGTTGGAATAGCTATTTTGCCGCTGGTCGCGTTTGTGCCAATGGTGGAAACCATATCGGTAATGCTGCAGATGGGCTATCGGAAGGTGTTTAAGAAAAAATTGTTTTTGATCGCTCCCTTGCACCACCACTTTGAGGCGATCGGATGGCCCGAGACCAAAGTAACGATGCGGTTCTGGATCATCGGCGCGTTGATGGCGGTGGTGGGTGTGATTGTTGGCATTATCGGTGCTGGCCCCAATTGACGACATTTACCTGGCGTCGTCATCCCCGCTTCGTCGGGGATCTGTTCTGCTGTCATTCTGGCTTGCCGCGCCCCGTAGTGAGCTTTGCTCTACTACTGGGGTCCAGAATCTTACAATATTCTTTTGCTACCATTTTGCTCGTCCAAAATGGTAGCGCCAAAAGGACGCCCAATCACAAATTGCTAGCCAAAAAGCAAAAACTGCCTTACTTGGCACGATTGGCTGAACTCGTCCGTCAGCTGACGGACTCAAACAACAGCCGCGCCAAACGGCAGTTTTGCTATTGGCTGACGCAATTCGCTCCATGGGATAAAAGAACAAGAACACTCGGGCTCCAATGGGACGGGGAAAGCGTTTCTCCTCTCTCCGAGCCTAAAGCTCTCAGAGTGGGAGGCCGTAAGGGCGAGAGTATAATTAAAGTAAATGGCATATATATTTCTAGACGAAAGCGGAGATTTAGGATTTAATTTCAATAAGAAGAAAACTTCTCGGCATTTTGTTATCGCATGTTTATTTGTAGATAATAAAAAATCGATAGAGAAGGTCGTAAAAAAGATAGTCTCTGGCTTTACTAAAAAAGAGATTAAGAATCACGGGGGCATACTTCATGCCTTCAAAGAGAAGCCAACTACACGGCAAAAACTTCTTGGGGCATTAGTGAATAAAGATATATCAATTGTTTCCATCTACCTCAATAAATCCAAGGTCTACACCAAATTACAGGATGAAAAACATGTCCTTTATAACTATGTAGCAAATATTCTCCTTGATCGCATTTACACCAAGAAGCTCATACCGATCACAAGGCCCATCATACTGATTGCGTCACGCAGGGAGACCAATAAATTCTTGAATCAAAACTTTTGTAATTATTTGTCTGGTCAGGTTGCTGGTAATCATAAATTAACTGTGTCAATTAATATCAAAACACCCCAACAAGAGAAGTGCTTACAAGTCGTTGATTTTATTTGCTGGGCTTTATTCCGCAAACATGAACACAGAGATGAGAGTTACTCAAATATTATCAAAGGCAAGGTGGTTGAGGAAAGCCCACTTTTCCCATAGCTATAACAAAACCCCGTGCGCCTAGATGAGGAACCATACGGAGCCCCACGCACGAGGAATTACTCGTCAAACGCATTATAACCGATAATTCTTCGGTAGTCAATGGTTAACGGTAATAGGGCCTCCCTGATTCATATAGGTAGGGGTGGGGTATAATTCAGGTATGGGAGTGGCGATAAAACCGGTGTATCGAGTGGGGGTGTTGGGGTTAGGGCGCGAGGGGATCGATACCCTCAAGTTTTTGAATGCGGCCGGATTGAAGCCGATTGGCTTGGATGGTCGGGAATTGGCAATTTTTGCCTGGCCAGTTCAGCGCCAGATCAAGCGATTAACCTCCGAATTGCGATTGGGGCCAAATTATTTGGCCGAGATAAATGATCTTGATATCGTATTTCGCAGTCCCGGGGTGCCGCTGAACCTGCCTCTCTTAAAAAAAGCTAAACGCCGAGGCGTGGTGATGAGCTCGTTAATGCAGATATTCTTTGAACTGTGTCCGGCCAAGATTATTGGGGTTACCGGCACCAAAGGCAAAAGTACCACGGTTAATTTGATCTACCATCTGTTAAAAAATCAATTGCCCGGCCGGGTGTATTTGGGAGGAAATGTTGGCAAGCCAGTGCTGACTCTGCTGCCCAAACTCACTAAAAAAGACTGGGTGACCTTGGAGCTATCCAGTTTCCAACTGGAAGATCTTAAACTTAGCCCACATATCTCGGTACTATTAAATGTCTCGCCGGAACACCTGGATCGCCATCATCAGTTTAAGAAGTATTTTGATGCTAAGAGCAATATATTTGTTCATCAAAGCAAAAAAGATTGGCTAATAAGCAGCAGTGATCATCTGTTGACGCGGGCGGTGTTGCATAAAACCAAAGGCAAAACCTTTGCCTATTCTACCCACAAGATCTTGCCCAAAGGCCTGTATGCAATGGGTGGGGAGATAATCTACCGCCACCCTAAGACCAAGCGGCGAGTGGTGCTGTGCCAAAGAAGCCAAATTCCCTTGCTGGGAGAGCATAACTTTGAGAATGCCTTGGCGGCGATCGGGGTGGCATTATTGGCCGGGGTTAAACCAGCCGTGGTGGCGCGGAGGCTGGTTAAGTTTAAGAGCCTGCCGCATCGCTTAGAGCTGGTCGGTGTGATAAATAAAACTCAGTTTATCAATGATTCGATGGCCACCACGCCCATCGCTACTATGGCGGCTCTCAATACAGCAACCGAACCGGTAGCAGTAATTATTGGCGGTGTTAGTAAGCGGGAAAGCCTAACGGAGTTAATCCAATCATTAAACAACAGCCGGGTTAATGGAATCGTGCTGATCGGCCGAAGTACGCCGCGCCTAAAGCGAGAATTTAAATTAGCCAGGCTGCGGACGCCATATACCGCGGCGGCGGATCTGACTAAGGCGGTAGAATTAGCCTACCGCTATGTTAAAAGTGAAGGTACAGTATTGTTAGCGCCCGCGTTTGCCAGTTTTGATATGTTTAAAGATGCTTATGATCGCGGGGATCAGTTTAGGAAAATAGCTAAAGAACTAATCAAACAACATAAATAGATGAGACGCTATCACGCGCCGGATCCCTGGCTGATTCTCTCTACACTATTTTTAGTGGGATTTGGATTGCTGATGGTGTCATCCGCCTCGGTGGTGGAATCGTACCAGGCTACCGGCAGCAATACCCACTATTTTTTCCGCCAGCTGGTGTTTGCGGTGATCGGATTGGCGGTCTGGTTTCTTATTCAGCGCTTTGATTATCATCGGTTTCGCCCGGTTGCCACTATTGGTCTGGGTTTATCGGTGTTGCTGTTGCTGTTGGTGTTTATTCCAGGATTGGGCTTCTCGGCGGGTGGCTCTAGGCGCTGGATCGGGGCGGGCGATCTGACACTGCAGGTAACTGAGCCATTGAAGCTCGCCATGATTATCTATTTGGCTTATTGGTTTGAGAAAAAGGGATCACGGGTGCGGGATCTATACTCCACTTTCTTCCCATTCATTATCCTGATCGGATTAGTTGGCGCGCTGATTATGGCGGAGCCGGACATGGGCACGGCGATGGTGGTGGCGGGGATCACCCTCTCTTTGTATTTTGCGGCTGGATCATCCATGAGCCACTTCTTTACCATTGTCGCTGGTGGAGCAGCGATGGTCTGGATTATGATCAAGGCGGCGCCCTATCGGCTCTCGCGCTTTCTCACTTTTTTAAATCCGGACCGAGATCCGTTGGGGGCTGGGTATCATATCAATCAGGCGCTAATCGCTTTGGGCTCAGGCGGCATCTTTGGTTTGGGGTTTGGCCATAGCCGGCAGAAGTTTGATTTTCTGCCGGAGGCTTCCTCGGATTCGATCTTTGCGGTG
>METE01000010.1:0-17408 GCA_001771275.1 candidate division Kazan bacterium RIFCSPLOWO2_01_FULL_48_13 | reverse complement strand
GTTGGGGTGGATCGGGGTGATGCTATTGGTGATCCTGCCCCTGTCGATCTTTGTCTGGCGGGGGCTAAAAGTGGCCCGGACCGCCCCCGATATATTTGGTCGGCTGATCGCTCTGGGCATTACTGTCTGGATCGGGTGGCAGGCAGTGATCAATGTGGGCGCCATCTCTGGGTTATTACCGCTAACCGGGGTGCCGCTGCCATTTATCAGCCAGGGGGGCACCTCGCTGATGTTCGTTCTGATCGCTTCTGGTGTATTATTGAATGTTTCGAGGCAAACTATTCAAGAAAGAGATGATGAAGATCCTTTTAGTTGGTGGTGGAACATCTGGGCACATTTTACCGGCTCTCTCGATCGCGCGAGAAATATTAAGAAAAGAGCCTAACACCCAGCTGCTGTATGTGGGTTCGCGCAGTATGGCTGATCGGGAGTTGGTGACCCAGGCGGGGTTTAAGTTTGTAGGCGTGCCAGCCGGGAAGTGGCGCCGATATTTTGATCTAAGAAATCTAATCGATATCTTTGTCACACTGATTGGTGTTATCACTGCCTTGTTCGTGGTGATATTTTTCTGGCCGGATCGCGTGCTGATCAAGGGCGGTTATGTGGGAGTACCGGTGGGGCTGGCCGCCTGGCTGCTGGGCCGCAAGATATTGCTGCATGAGTCTGACACGGTGATGGGAGTGGCCAATCGAGTATTGGCGCCGCTGTCCCGCAAGATCTGTGTATCGTTTCCACTCGAAGCATATGAGGGCAATAGAAAATTATCGCGCAAGCTGATATTTACTGGCGTACCAATCAACGAAGAGTTCTATAATAAGGCGATCGGTCCAATCAGCCTGCCGTTGACTGATAAAAAACCAGTGATATTGGTAATCGGCGGTTCGCAAGGCGCTCATGCCATTAATCAGCTAATCCAGAATACTCTGTCACAACTACTCTTGGATTATCAAGTGCTGCATCAGACTGGCGCGGCGGATTACGCCGGACTGAGGAGCTGGAAGGATAGCAATGATTATGCCAAAGACTATCATCCGATCGATTTTGTTTCTAACTCGGAGATGGCATCGCTCATAAAGCGATCGGCGGTAATTATTTCTCGGGCGGGCGCCACTACCGCTTTTGAGATCGCAGCGGTGGGTCGACCGGCGATCCTGATCCCGCTGCCCGGTTCAGCCAACAATCATCAGTATGCCAACGCCAAGTATCTGTCCGATAAAGGAGCGGCCGCCTTGCTATTACAATCCGAAGCCACCCCCGCAGTACTATTAGAGAGGTTGGAGCGAGTAGTCCACTCGGATATGGGCAAACGCTTGGCGTTTAATATTCGCGAACTAACCAACCCGTCGGCAGCCGAGCGAATTGCCGACGAACTGCTACAATAGAGTAACGATGGCATTGATTAAATTTCTAATGTCGAATTTCTAATTTCTAATCAAATCACAATGTCCAATACTCTAAAGATCAAAATCAATAATTAACAGTAGCGATGGCGCAGCGGTTCAAGGCAATTGCATTTGATTTAGATGGCACCCTAATTGATACGGAGCCGTTTTATCGTCAATTAATGGCGGTCGTACTAAAGCAGGAGTTTGACTATCTGCTGGCCAAGGAGGAGTACGATCAGTATTATTTTGGTAGGACCACGCAGCAGGGTTTTACTGACATTGTGAGTAAGCTTTGGGGGCGACCGGCAACTACCGACGAAATAGAGCAGATTATTGTCAAAGTCCGCGAGCAGGCCGTCAAGTTGCGCGAATATATAGGAGCGGAGATCTTCCCGGGAGCGGTAGAGCTGTTAAAGTGGTGCCGAGAGCGGTACATCCCCACCGCTATTGTGACCAACGCCAGCCGGCGGACGGTGGAGGGCAATCGGTGGTGGTATCGCTGGGACGAACTGATCGCCCTGGCGGATCATTTTGTGTCTTACTCGGATGTGGGTAAATCTAAGCCAGCGCCGGATGTTTACTTTAGGGCAGCTGAACTACTGGGAGTTCATCCAGCCGAGATGTTGGTGGTAGAGGATACCGTACACGGGATTGAAGCGGGGAGAGCGGCGGGAGCGGTGACCGCGGCAGTGAACGGATTGGCCGGAAGCGGGGCGGACTATTATTTTGCCACCCTAAAAGAGCTGACTTTCCATCTGCCCGAATTTTTCCCACAAAAATAGTGGTCGAGTGACCACTTCATCTCCTATAACATAGCACACTTTTGTGCTGTTGTCGATATTGTAAAAAATTAGGTTAAGTTTAAGATGGGGGAGTGAGCCCCGTTAGAAGCCTGTGGCAAAAATAATTATTGTGTAATTATTTTTCCGAATCGCTAATATACTAACGGGACATGCTAAATGCAGTGTGTTCAGAGGCTATATCAGTTAAACTGGGAGACTTCTAACGGGGTGAAAGAAATAAAACGGCTGTTGGTTGAGACCAAGCCATTGCACCCAGTCTTGCTGGTGATTTTGGCCTTAACTATTATTAGCTCGCTGCTAAGTTTGTTGACTCCGTGGATCTATCGCGAGATGGTTAATTTTTTGACCATGCAAAAGTTAAGTTCGCTTTTTGCTCACTATATCCTTGTCCAAGATAAATTTGCGGTGTTGATTTGGCTGGTAGGAATTTATTTTGGGATTGAGCTGATTACAGCCGCTATTGATCAAATGCAGGGGTATTTAGATGGGATTACTGGAGTTCGGTGCAACTTAATCCTATCTAAAAAGAGTTTGCATCGATTATTAGCCATGTCGGTCGGGTTTTTTGAGAAAAAAGCTCCCGGTATGTTGAGCGCTCGAATGAATTCTGGGATTAGTGAGGTTTACGGCATTGTGCGGTCGGTGTTGGTGAGTATTATCCCGCTAACCCTGAATTTTATTATTGCCGTGGTGGTGCTGTTTATGTTTAGTAAAACTTTGGCGATAGTGTTTGCAGTGATGGCTCCTCTGCATGTGATTATCTCGATTTGGCGAGCAAAAGTTATGCGGTTCTGGCAGAAGAAGATTAGGACTCAGTGGGAACAGCAACATCGCGTGTTGATTGATAGTTTTTCTCATCAACAGTTGGTCAAAGAGTTTTCCAGAGAAGATACCGAAGTCAGTCGGTTAGAAGCTATTCAGGCAAAGATTCTATCGCTGAGGATTGCGCAGGAAAAATGGTTGCGTCTGACGGGTATTTTACGCCGACTGGTCTATATCTTTGGTTATATGTGGGTGTACGGCTACGGCGGATATTTGGTATTAACTAAAGGCCTCTTGATTGGTGATTTAATTTTATTTATCACCTATCTCCAAAGGGTGATGGGGCCTTTAAGTAGCGCGATGCAGATTTACGATAGTATGCAGGTGGGGATGGTATCGATTCAACGGCTGTTTAAACTCTGGGATTATAAAGATAATGTAGTTGATGCCTTAGATGCTAAACCGATTAAGATAACGGAAGGGGGGATTGAGTTTAAAAAAGTTAACTTTAGTTATAAAAATACCACCAAATTCAAAGGGGAGAAGGTGGTATTTAAAAATCTTAGTTTGCGGATTAATCCCAATGAGGTAGTAGCGTTAGTTGGTCCTTCGGGAGTAGGCAAATCAACTTTCGTTAAACTGTTGATGCGATTCTATGATCCAGTTGATGGTCAGGTACTAATTGATGGCCAAGATATTAAACAAGTTACTCAAAGATCGTTGCGTCGATACATCTCGGCAGTGATGCAGGATGTGACGGTGTTTAATAAAACAATCGGTTACAATATTAAATACGGCAAACCCACGGCGACAGACCAGCAGATATCCGAGGCGGCTAAGATAGCTAATTTCTATGATTTTGTTGTATCTCTGCGGAAAAAATTTAAGACCTTGGTTGGTGAGAAGGGTGTGCGCTTATCTGGCGGTGAACGCCAACGATTAGCGATTGCCCGAGCTATATTGAAAGATGCCAAAATTATTGTGATGGACGAGGCGACTTCGGCTTTAGATAGCGAGAACGAAAAAAAGATTCAGGATGCGATGTGGAAGTTAATTGAGGGTCGAACAACTATTATTGTGGCGCACAGACTTTCGACCGTAAAAAGAGCTAATCGAATTGTAGTGTTTGATAAAGGTCGAATTTTAGAGCAGGGGACTCACGATGAACTAATGAAGAAGAGCGGGTACTATCGGCGGCTGTTTACGATGCAGGGCGAGAGGCTGAGTTAATTGCCGTTTTCGACGGCCATCGGACTATACTCTTTGTTATTGCGAGGGCAATAGCCCGTGGCAATCTATTCCTTAATTACTTTTTGCCACCCCATTTGCTTGTCCAAATATCTTTTGGTTACTTTTCCGAGAAAAGTAACCAAAATCTTCCGCCAGGGCCTAAGGCCTCCCTTTGGGGCCGTAGGCCTTATAGATAATTTACGCCAGTCCTCCGTAGTCCGTCGGCTGACGGACGCAGGATGGGTTCAGGAGCTAGTTCTGCTGTGCAGCAAAACGCTTCGCCCCCACGGGGCGCCGTTGGGGATAGATTTTTCGCCCTGGTGAGCCGGGACTCAGAATGACATCAATAGCAATTTAAATTATGATAATTAGGTCGATGAAGAAAAAAAGTAAAAACAATGTTTCGTTGTGGTGGACACTGTCGATTATCCCGTTGGTGTTGTTGGGCGTTTGGATATATACCACCACGATGCAGTTAAGAGATCCATCGACCATTGTCTCATCGGATACTCAAACGGTCTTGGTTTATTACGCGGTTTCGACCGAAACTGATTTTGAATTTGTGGCGGTCGAGCGGGATGTTCCGAAGACGGATAGTATCAATGCATTAGCTCTGTCCGCTTTGCAAGAATGGATCAAGGGTCCGACCGAGACTCAGCTGTCGCAGGGAATGAACAATGTGCTGAACTATGGCGTGGTGGTTAATTCGGTGGCGATTGAAAACGGGCAAGCTGTTATCGATTTTAATGAAAGTTTTGATACGCCGATGGGTGGATCAGCGCGGGTGACGGTGATCAGCCAGTCGATCCAAAAGATAATGCGGCAGTTTGGGGTGGAAGGAATGAACAACATCAAACTCACCATTAATAATAGTGAGCGGGAAGCGGTATTAGAGCCGTAATCGGATGGTAGAATCAGCTATATGGTTTTGAGTTCTCCCATCACAGGGATGACGGTTTTTAATTTAAGCTGTCTGGCGATCTGATTGGCGAGCGCTTCGCGAGCCGGATCTTCCCCGTGGGTCAAAAAGACAATTGGCTGGGATGTAAAGCCAGATAACCACTTAAGCAGCCCAGCCTGATCGGCGTGAGCGGAAAAAGCGCCCAGTTCTTTTATTTGGGCTTTTACTATGACCCGTTGGCGGAATATTCTAACTTGCTTGAGTCCGCTAAGCAGCTGGCGGCCTAGGGTACCGGGAGTTTGAAAGCCCACAAACAGCACTTGGTTTTTGCTGTTGCCTAATTGGTGGCGCAGATGATGCTGAACCCGGCCGGCGTCGGCCATGCCTGATCCAGCAATGATCACTGCTGCTCCCGTCAGCTCGTTAATGGTTTTTGATTGGACCACGGTCCGGGTCTGTCGAAAGCCCGGAAAATCGAACAGATCTTTATCGGTCTTTAAATATCTTTGAAAATCAGCATCGAATAATTTAGTGTAGCGCTTATAAATATCGGTAATTTCGGAGGCCAGTGGACTATCCAATATCACTGGAATATCGGGAAGTGTGCCGTTATTGCGAAAATTATTTAAAGTGTACAACAGATCTTGACTGCGTTCTAAGGCAAATGAAGGAATAATTAGTTTGGCATTATCTCTCTTTGCCTGTTGAATGGCGGCTAACAGATTTTTCTCGCGGGTGGATGGTGGTTCGTGCAATCGATTGCCATAAGTTGATTCGCAGACCACATAATCCGCTTCTTTAATAATAGTGGGGTCTTTCATAATTGGGACGGGGCTATTGCCTAAGTCGCCCGAGAAGACCAGCTTAACGGCTTCGCCGTAATGTCCAATATCCAATGTCCAAGGCGATGATCCAACATCAGAGTTGCCGATCCACACTTCGACAATAGCGGCGCCCAAAATATGTCCGGCATCGTTCAGCTTTACTTTGATGTTGGAAATCGGCGAAAAGACTTTACCATACTCGTAAGTCTCAAAAAGTTTGAATGAATTGGTAGCGTCGCGTTTGATAAACAAGGCTTCTAACTGTCGATCGGTAACTCCGTGTTCTTGGATCTGGGCCGCATTGGTAAGAATGGCTTTGGCCAGATCGAAAGTCGCTGGGGTGCAGTAGATCTTTCCGCGAAATCCATCGCGATATAGCTTGGGGATCAAACCACAGTGATCTAAGTGTGAGTGGGTAAGGATAAGGAAGTTAATTTTGGACGGATCATAGGGGAACGGCCGGTAGTTTTTTCGATCCGCCGCCGCTTCGCCCTGGAATAGTCCGCAATCCACCAAAAATTTAACGGAATCGACCGATACTAAATAACTGGAACCGGTGACGATCTCAGCCGCGCCCAAAAACTGGATTGTGTTTGCCATAGCTTGATTATATCTTTTTCTAACGGAGTAGAATAATAATGTGAAGGATTTAGTCAAAGAACTTACGCAGAGTGGCTGGCTAACTAATCCGCGAGTTAGAAGAGCTTTTTTAAAGATTGACCGGGCGGATTTCGTTCCGGCCTCCGCTAAATCTTTAGCCCATATTAATGAAGCGTTATCAATTGGCCGGGGGCAGACCATCTCCCAGCCCGCGGTAGTAGCTTTTATGTTAGGATTGTTGGATCCCCGCCCGGGCCAAGTTGTTTTGGATGTGGGGGCGGGATCGGGTTGGCAGACGGCGCTTTTGGCGAAGTTGGTGGGGATCAGAGGGAAGGTGTATGCCATCGAAGTAATTCCTCAGTTGTGCCAGCTGGCTCAAGAAAATTTATCTCACTATGATTTTTCTAATATAGAATTTATCTGCCGCAATGCTCGCCGAGGGCTTTCCAAACAGGCGCCGTTTGATGGAATTATTGCGGGAGCGAGCGCCAAAGGTATCCCCGAATCATGGAAGAGACAGTTAGGGGTGGGCGGTCGCTTGGTGATGCCGGTGGGCACTGATGTGGTGCAATTAAGGAAGATCAGTAAGGATAAATTTGTTAAACGGACCTATTCCGGGTTTATCTTTGTCCCACTGGTTTGAGGCGGAGCTTTATGGGGAGTATAATACAATCGTCGGGTTGGGCACATTGACAACCCTAATCGTTTCGCTCGGGCTCTCTTGAGGGTGGAGATTTGACCGAGAGTGCGCGAGCTGTCATGGGACTCCCACAATCTTAGGTTTTGAGCGGAGATCTATTCTCCGCCGGTGTTTTTTTATTTCTCTTGGTAACCGCGTTATCTTAGCCGTTGCGGTTGTCTGCCAAGAGGCGTCAATTCGGTTTGCTATCTTGTCATCTCCACCCTCACCCCTTAGGATTACTCTAATGCGGGTTTGATGGTTCTCACCTCCAAGTCAGGATAATGGTATCCCGCATTGCGTTATGGGTGAGGGTTGGTTAGGCCACAGCGCTCCCGACTTTTTACGGAGTGTCTTGTACTACCAATCCTCATCCCCCAATTTGCTTACACCCTGGTGTAGGGAGAAGGTCTAAATAAGTGCTGCTATCTTGGCCAGTTAGCGGCCCCCCAAGATCTTCTCGTGACATTTCCCCCTTTCAATGGCGGGCCGGGGTGTATCGATTCCCAAAAACCCCGGCCGTCTCTCTTATGGCCTCAACCCTTTCATCGCCGAACAGCGCGCTTAGCCTGTTCGGCGATTTTTTTATTCTTCCTTCCTCCTCTTTTAATGCCAGAGGCGGCTAGTGGGGTTATAATGTAAATGATATAAAAAATAAATCTGGGGCAATAATGATTAAGAGGCTTTTTATATGGATGTTAGCGGTATTTACTACTGCCGGTTTAGCGTTGCCAGTTTGGGCAGCGCCCAATTTTATGGCTGGCGAGAAAGACCAGACAGTTACTGTTAATGCTCAGCTCTCTGACGATACTTACATTGGCGCCAGCGCCGCGATAGTCAATGCCGATATTGATGGCGATCTGATTATCGGGGCCAATACTGCTCAGCTCAACGGCAAGGTGGGCGGCGATCTGTGGGTGGGGGCGGGTACCGTAACGGTTAATGATCGGATAACTGGCGATGTTCGAGCGGGCGCTGGAGAAGTGGCCATTAATACTACAGTTGATGATGATGTAATCGTGGGCACTGGCAAGCTGACGATGAGCGATCAAGCGGTGATCCGGGGAGATCTAATCGTGGGCAGTGGCCACGCTACGGTTAATGGCCGGGTATACGGCGATGTTCGGATTGCTGGCGGCGCCGTAACGATTAAGGCTAACATTGGCGGCAATGTTGAAGTAAAAACTGACAACTCTCTAACTATTCTGCCGGGCACCAAGATCGGCGGAGAGTTAAGCTACTGGGCGCCCCAAGAAAACCCCGAGTTTACCCAATACGCCAAAAAAGTAACTTATCATTCGATTAGTAAGCGATCATCGGCTCCGCTGCTGGGAGCGATGATGTGGATGATCCCGGCCGTCAGCATCAGTTTTTTGCTATGGAAATTGATATGCGTGTTACTGTTGGGCGCTGTGTTGATCTATCTGATGCCCAAGCTGCTGCCCCGAGTGGCGGTGTTGATTAAAAAGGATTATTGGCAAGCGTTTTGGCAGGGGTTGATCTTTATCATTGGCGTGCCGATCTTGATGTTAATTTTGGCGATGACCCTGATCGGAATTCACTTAACCCTCGCTATCGGTTTGATCTACGGTTTGATGATGATCGGCGGCTACGCCTCCGTGGCGATGTTGATTGGCAGTTGGCTGATTAAGAAATCGGATAAAACTCCCGGTCGCCAGTTAGGGACATTTATAGCCGGTTCGATCCTGTTTGGGTTAGTTGGCATCATCCCGGTGATTGGTTGGCTGGTCTGCTTTATATTGATGGTGATCGGTGTCGGCGGTTTTTGGCGGGATCGCTACAAGATGTTTAGGTCGGGGAAATATTAAAGGAATGAAGAATGCAGAATGTAGAATGTAGAATGGCGGATGATGAGTAAGGCGAGTCAGCTGATTGTTATAGTGGCGGCGTTGATCTTGCTGGTGGGAGCGGGCGGCTGTGGATTAAAACTGGTAACTCAACCGGGCAGCAGTTCGACTGCCTCCGATGATGCAGCTGTGATCCCGGGAGATACAGTAGCGCAACAGGTCGGCGGACGAGGAACCGCTGAGGAATGGATCAAGGCTAATACCCCTACTTATAAATTTGATGGCGAGAATCTGCAATTTATGCAGTCAGTGGCGCTCCGCTGCGGTGGCGATGCTTTGGCCTACGAATTCACCTTTGATTCCCGTAATGGCGGCTACGGTAATCGAATCAACGAAGCGTTAGACGGAGTTAAAACTTCTCATACGATTCGGGTAACGGTGCAGAAAGATATAGTAGCAGTGGCAGTTACCGATAATCGCTACAATGAAATGACCGGTCAGTTCGGGGAATTGACCACCGATACCGCAACGGAAGAGCGGTGTCTGTAACCGGATTTTTTTTAATCGATAAGCCGGTTCATCCCACTTCGCACGATGTGGTGGATGTTTTGCGGAAAATAGCCAATGAGCGAACTGTCGGTCACGCGGGCACTTTAGATCCGTTAGCTTCCGGTTTGTTGATCGTGGCGGTGGGGCGAGAATTTACCAAACAGATCGATAAATTTAAAAATTTAGACAAAGTTTATGAAGCAGAAATTACTTTAGGACAGACCAGTAACACCTATGATGGAGAAGGTGAGTTAACACTAACCTCCGGTCGGTGTCCCAGTGATAAAGAGATAAAAAAAGTTCTGCAACAATTTGTTGGTGTCTATTCTCAGCTGCCGCCAATTTTTTCAGCCAAAAAAATTCATGGCCAAAGCGCCTATAAATTAGCGCGGCAGGGCAGATCAGTTGAACTAAAGCCCGCCTTGGTCGAAATCTATGATATCGATTTAATTGATTATCACTACCCCAAGTCGACCTTTTCGGCCAAAGTATCAGTGGGAACTTATATTAGGTCACTGGCCCATGATATTGGAAAGCAGTTGGGGACGGGGGCTTACTTATCCGGACTTCGGCGCATTGCTATTGGTGAGTTTTCGGTTGCTCAAGCCATTAATTTAAACGAACTACAATCGGCAGCCGATTTGGAGAAAGGTCGGATGCGAGGCGTGGTATGATGAGTGAGCATTAAATTACCACTATGTCGGAATACTATCGAGGGAAGCGGGGACGCGATCTATTTGATCCAGTATCTCCCGAACCCTATAAATTAAGCCGGAGCAAGATCGACAATTTTATTAAGTGTCCACGGTGTTTTTATATCGATCGGCGTTTAGGAGTGGGTCAACCTCCTGGCTATCCGTTTAGTCTTAACTCGGCGGTTGATCTGCTGTTAAAAAAAGAATTTGATGTGCATCGAGCCAAAGGAACGGCCCATCCGTTGATGAAAGCGTATAAATTGGACGCGGTACCGTTTGCCCACGAAGATTTGGATACTTGGCGCAACGCTTATGTGGGGATCCAGTATCTGCACCCGGCGACCAATCTGTTGATCTACGGCGGTATTGATGATGTATGGGTTACTCCGCAGGGCGAGTTGATTATCGTAGATTATAAAGCTACCAGTAAAGACGCGGAGGTTAGTTTGGATGCTGCATGGCAGGATGGCTATAAGCGGCAGGTGGAGATCTACCAGTGGCTGTTTCGCCAGAACGGGTTTAAGATATCCGATACCGCTTATTTTGTTTACTGTAATGGTAAGCGCGACGCGGAGGCGTTTGATGGGAAGTTAGAATTCGATATTAAGCTAATTCCTTATAATGGTAAAACTGATTGGATAGATAAAGTTGTTTCGGAGATGAAGGCATGCTTGATGGGGGATGAGATTCCCGATCCCGATCCCAATTGCGATTACTGCAAATACCTCTACTCGGTTGAGCAGGTAGTGCAAGAAAAAACCAGATAGGATAGCAGAATTTTATCTTGACTCAGAGCGGATTTTTTGGTATAATGAGAAATGGGCGAACGAACTCCCAACCAGGTGTACGATAGTCATGAGGCCTATCACCCAAGTAAAGGGGTCGAGCGGCTGCTAACCTTTAATGCACAGTTGTTGGAAGAGATACAAACTAAATCGCCCGAGGCGAGGGGATTTCGGTTGATTGAAGAATATTGCAACGCTGTCACTGGTCGGATGGTTGATGTGGAACCCGATGCGATCAAAGCGCAGGCGGCTAATGACGGCAATAATATTACTTCCCCTGTTATTATGTATGTTAATTTTGAAGGCGGCGGTGACGATCGTAAATTTGTTGAGAGTGGCCGAGATTTAGAGATCGCTCATGGTATTTTGGTGAATAAAATAGATCGAAAGTATGGCAATCTCTCGGCCTACAAGCTATGGGCGGGATTGTATTTAGATCTGCGCGAGGAAGTGTTCGGACCGGAACAGAACGGTAAAAATATCGAGGCCATTAATCAACTACGAGAGATGATCGCTGGTGAGCAATAAAAAATATCAAATATCAAATAAAAAATAGCGCTTCGATTGGTGTCGAAGCGCTATGCCGTAGCCATTGCCAACGGTAAAAGATGGCTGATTACTTGGCGGCTCGCCATCGAGCGCTGATGGTGAGAGCGTTCTTGGTCGAGTTGCCGGTATACAGCCGCGGGTGGCGCAGTGCTATGTACAACCGCTGGTTGTTCTTGATATTCGACCAGGTTTGGGTGAATGATGGATCGTCCTCACCGGTGGCTAAGGCGCTGAATGTCTCGAACAGGGAGTGGCCATTTTGTTTGGCGGTCTCCACCAATTTGTTGGTCAATTGGTGGGCGTTGCCAGTGTATCCGTGCCGCCTTAAGGCCAGCTGGAATAGCTCCGACAGGATGATATCATCCTGTTGATCCAAATTGCGTTGGGCTTTTTCGGCATTAATGTCCAATCGCTTGGTGGTCTTGATCATCTCGTTAAGCGTGTAGGAGACACAGATGGGGATGATGGGTAAAAAACGCATCACACAACTGCCAGAAAGGTCCCGCTGGAGCCAGCTGACCGACAGGCTGGGCAATACCGTTAGCATGGCGCTGACTATCATATGCATGCCGGTGGCATTCTCTGGACCAATCGGATTGCGCTTGTGGGGCATGGCCGATGAGCCGGTAGTGGTGGCCGGATCGAAATCCAGAGTGGCCACTCCTACTTCCCCGATCTCCGGAATGTATAAGAGTCGGATATCGGTAGCAAATTGGTCTAACACGCCCGATAGTTCGCCCAACTCCCTTAGATAACGGCTTAATGGTTCTGGCGGGGGAATTTGGGTGGAAATTAGCGGAACGGCTAAGTTGAGCTTTTCCATTACTCGCCGCTGGACATCATCGGGGGGATCCAAGCCGAAGGCAATTAGCGCGTTGCCGGCGCCGACCGGCCCGCTGAACTTGCCCACTAATTCACTTGAGAACTGATCCAAATGTTCACGGATGGTGATCAATCGACCGAGAATGTAAGACAGCCAATGCCCGACAGTAATAGGATTGGCGGGCTGACCATGAGTTCGGCCTAATATTACCTGGTTGGCGTAACATTCGGCTCGATCTGCCAATGCATCCCCCCAAGCATTGATCTGAGGCCGAATGACTTCCCAGTAGGCCTTTTTAAATATTAGGGAGATGGCGGTGCCGATGATATCCCAGCTGGTCGCTGCAAAATGAAAATCACCCCACAGTTTTTCGGGCAGGAGTGGCTCACTTGTCCGCTTTAAAGCTTCGATATCATGGTTGGTCCCTTTGATGCCAGCCGATTTATCTCCGCGTTCCTGCCGATCCATCTCGGTAGTCGTGATGCCGTTCAGCAACCGATCTTTTACTCGCTTGGTGAACAGTATTGCTCGTTCGCGGGGAATAAACCCCACTTCGCACAGCGCTTCGAGGATGGCAATCTCCACGGAGATCAGCCACTTGGCGTAGTTGTCGTACCCGAATAGGTATTTAAGCCAGTCGGGTTGATACCGAGGGTGGCCCGGCATCATCAGATTAAGCTTAGACACGGCCTACTCCTTATTCTCAAGGTCGGTTTGGTTTTGTCCCAAAGGGAGGCCCTAGGCCCCGGGAGAGACTCCAACCTCATAACGCCCCATCCTAACATTTTGATTGATGAACAGTAAATACTCTCCGCCAGGATATCCGATCGTACATTTTGGCGGTAGAGCTTATCGCTGACTCTCCAAGTGGGCTATAATTAAAACTGAATAAAAGATAAGGAGAACTGATATGAAAAAACTGATTTGGCTGCTACCGATAATATTGCTGACCGGCTGTGGCTCCCCAAAGTTGCAGCAGATCGCCTTGTCGGCCAATGGGGTAGATCACCAGATTGCCGTCGGCAATAGCTTCCAAGTAGTTCTGCCGTCTAATCAAACTACTGGATATAAATGGGAGATGGTCGATTTAACCAGCGGTGTGTTAGAACAAGTTAAAAACGATTATCGGGTGTCTAAGCAATACGCCGACAATGTGGTGGGGGCTGGCGGCGAAGAGACTTGGACATTTAAAGTACTTAAAGACGAGCGTTCGCATATTGTAATGGAGTATCGCAGGCCATGGAATAAATCGGATGTCGCCAATAAATTTGCGGTTACTGTTAACGGCAATCCGGGCGACGATGGTTATCTGACTTATTTTGGAGTAATTAAATCGGCTCCCACTGGAAGTACCTATAATGATTACTTTGTGAGCGAAGATGGGACAGAATTTGGGATTATGCCTTACGAAATAAATAAGATTGGGGATCCGGGGATAAAATCTCGGATAGCCGAGTTTACGGATAAAACCACTCGGTTAGAGATAAGGGGAGAATTAGTAGAAGATACGGCTGACCATAAGGGGCAGAAACTGATCGTTAGAGAGATTGCGGAGAAGGCCAAGTAAACCATCTGGTATAGTAATAGTGTGGAAAAGTTAGCCCCCAGACACTTTTTTTTGGTTGGCATCGGCGGTATTGGCATGCAGGCGATCGCGGATGTGCTGTTGGGTATGGGGCATCAAGTGACCGGCTCCAACAATACCGATTTTAGCGGCCGGGAACGATTAGAGCGATTGGGGGCCAAAATATTTGTGGGGCCTCATTTGGCCGATCATATTCCGCTGGATATTAGCGAATTAATCTATACCTCTGCCATCACCCGCGCAGGGGTGGCGGAGACTGCCAATCCGGAGGTGGCGCGGGCGATCGTCTTGGGAGTGCCAGTAGCTAAACGGTCGGTGTTTGTAGGTAAGTTGATGGCAGATAAAATTGGTATTACTGTTTCTGGTACGCACGGGAAAACCACTACCGCCACGCTGCTAACCGCTATTCTGCGAGAAGGCCAGCTGGAACCATCGGCGATGATCGGGGCGGAGGTTGAATCAATAGGTGGTTGCGGCGTGTTTGGTGCCGGTAAATATATGGTGGTGGAAGCTTGCGAATACGACCGGTCGTTTTTAGATATGCCGCCCACAATTGCAGTGATAACTAACATCGATTCCGACCATTTAGACTACTATCAAAACCTATCGAAAATAAAAGAGGCGTTTGTTCAGTTTATTAAATTAGTGCCGCCCAATGGTTTGGTGGTGGCTTGTGGTGATGATAAAAATTTAAGAGCGATATTGCCGGAGGCATCGGCTAAAGTTATTACCTATGGTTTTAATAATGATAACGATCTAATTGCCACCGATGTTAAGGGCATAAATACTCATACCGAATTTAAAGTTGGTGATCAGATATTCGGCTTGCCGCTGCCCGGCCGCCATTTAATTCTTAACTCGCTGGCCGCGATAGCGGTAGCTCGTCAGGTGGGAGTTAGCGATGAAACAATTTATCGAGCACTCTCGAATTTTAAGGGAGCTGCGCGCCGATTTGAGATTTTGGGAACGATTAATGGGATTACTTTAATGGATGATTATGGCCATCATCCAACGGAGATCAGAGCTTTATTATCTGCGGCTCGGGATTATTTTTTGGGGAGAAAAATTTGGGTGGTATTTCAACCGCATCAATATAGCCGAACTCGATTGTTGTTTAATGATTTTGTTGATAGCCTAAGAGCGGCCGATGAGGTGATTGTGGCGCCCATCTTTGCGGTGGGTGATACTGAGGCGGATAAGCAATTAGTCAGTTCGGAACAGTTAGCCTTGGCCATTAATCAAATCGATTCCAATAAGGCAGTAGCGTTACCCGACTTTCCCGATATTAGCGCTTATCTTAAAACTAAACTGCGAAGGGGGGATGTGGTAATTTCGCTGGGAGCGGGCAAAAATAGCGAATGGATCCATCAGTTTAAAAATGAATTAACGGGATGAAACGGGGGTTTGCGTTAGGTTTTATTTTTAAAAATAAAAAACCTAATCCGGTTAGTAGTCGGAGTAAGGTAGTGTTTTATACTACCCGGCCGCAGGTGATAAAGTCAAAATCGGCCCGACTTAGACAACTGGTCTGGCAGCCGAAATTTAAACCTCGGTCGCTGAGGTCGGTGGCCACTCCATTGGCCAAGGTGGGGATCGGAGTGGCTTTAGCGATGCTGATCTATGCCTTATTTGGCACGCCACTACTGGTGCTGAATAAATTTGATATTCAAGGCAACCATTTGGTCGAAGCCGAAGAAATTCGGAAAGCGGTTTTTAAAGACGGATTTAAGCCGATCAATGCCTTGTTGTTTCGCGACGGCAAGGCTAAAGCGCAGATCCTATCCATACCACAGATCCGCGATGCGCATTTTCGCAAGAACATTTTAAAACGGACTCTGATCGCTATCATTGATGAGCACGAGACAACCATTATTTGGCAATCCAATAACGAGCGATTTATGGTGAACCGACTGGGCGTGGTTTATGGTATCGCCAAGGCGGATAGCCCATTGATCGTAGTGGAGGATCTAAAAAATGTGCCAGTTAATTTGAATCAAAAGATCGTCGCCACTGAGTTTATTGAGTTTGTGACGGCTGTCTCGGCTAATCTCCCCCGCAAAACCAATTTAGCTGCCCGGCGCGTGATTATTCCCGAAACTACTTATGAAATAGAGGTAGTAACCTCGGATGGGTGGAAAATAATTTTGGATACCACTCGGAGCGTAGAAACTCAGTTGAACAATCTGGTCAAGGTGCTTCGAAGTACTAAAACCCCGCCCAGAGAGTATGTGGATCTGCGGATAGACGACCGCGTCTACTATAAATAATTGCGCCGTTCCTCACCTCCTCACTTCCGTCATTCCTTCCCCATCGTCATCCTGAAAACACTCATGCCAATAAAAAATATCAAATATAAAATAAAAAACCAATTGGTGGATGAAGAATAACAAAAATAGATTCCTGCCGGAGTTTACCCTCGACTGCGATCGGGGGCAGGAATGACAAAAAGGTGTCATCCTGAAAACACCTTACTGCCGTAGGCTCTATAAAATAACTTATTCAGGATCCAGGCCCTCAGGCTGTTTTTCCTTGTCATCCCAGACTTGATCTGGGATCCAGGCCTTCCCTTCGTCATTCTGGCTTGCCGCGCCCCGTAGTGAGCTTTGCTCTACTACTGGGGTCCAGAATCTTACAATATTCTTTCTTAACTTAATTGTTACTTTTCCAAGAAAAGTAACCAAAATCTTCCGCCAGTCGTCAGAGCTATCAATTGGCTAAATCCCTGGGCGTTCCCGGCACAACTCGTCGCTTACGCTCCTCAAACAAGCGCCTCCACCCAACCAGGATTTAGCTCAATTGAGGACGCCCCTCCTCCAATGGCGGAGTTTAAAAGATAAAGCTCCGGGGGGGGGCGGAAGAATTCTGGCTCCAATGGCCAGCGGAGCAATTTGCTCAATGGGGTAAGGGTTTGGGGGTGGGGGAAAGTGGCTCTGGATGCGGATTTGGGCTTGACAGGCATCTGGTTTGGGAGTATACTTAAGGCGTAAGGTGTGGAGCTTGACAACACCTATGGAAGTAGTCCAACTACCTTGGTTGGGCTGGGTTTCTGTGTTTACCGGAAGATTCAGGCGCGGGGGTAATGTAACCCCGAATCCGGCTGGTCGCCCCAGTTAGAGGCGAAAAATTCTTTCTGGCCAAACTTGAGCCAAAGGAGACTGCAATGCAGTGGATAATTCAAAGGTGGACTAACGGCGATCTCAATGCCCTAGTGAGGATACTAGGCGAGGAGAACGCTCGTCGTATCGTGGCAGGTACGGCGAAGTTTACAATCGAGCAAGTCGCGGTGGTCGAGAAGAAGAGTGTTCTGCGTCTGCTTGCCGAATTTGTTCTGCCGGAACAGGTCGGGAACTTCAACCCCCAGCGGTTCTTCCGGACCCGGTCCGGCTTGTGCGTCTGGGACGATTTCAAAGACCTTGTCCTAAAGTTTGCT
>METE01000009.1:33744-60905 GCA_001771275.1 candidate division Kazan bacterium RIFCSPLOWO2_01_FULL_48_13 | reverse complement strand
CTTAACCACCGCTTCTCTCCGGGACCTGGCCAAAACGACAACTTCCCGGCGGCGCCAACCGGCCGCCCGGTGGGAGTAGCCCAAGGCTACCCGATAGTGACAAGCTGGCTTGTCTTTTGTTTTCGTCAACTCATCATCACCTCCTTTGCGGCAAGCTGCCAGCGTGATGAGTAATCATTTCAAAGAGCCCCTATTTCATTGTAGGCTAACACAGTTTTCAGGAGTAGTCAACCCCGTTAGAGGTTGCCCGGACAACTAAATTTACCGGCATTTAAAGCGAAGCGGTAACCGGCCAATTGACCTGAATAGGTTGGGCGTAAATCTGTCGGACCTCTAATGGGGTCAACCCTAATAAGTCATTGTGTCATCCCGACCGATCCCTTTTTGTCATCCTCGGGCTTGACCCGAGGATCCAGGCCTGGATCCTGAATGAGTTATTTTATAGAGCCTACGGCCCCAAAGGGGGGCCTTTGGCCCAGTAAAGTGTCTTCAGGATGACGGGGGCTCGGAATAACAGATTAGGATATTTCTATTGACTGGGAGCTGTTTTTTTGATATAATGAAAAAACACCAAAAACATAAAAATCAAAATGAAAATTCTAAAAACTCTTGGGGTAACTTGGCTCGGCTTCAGTCTGGTAGCCGGCCTATTTATATATGATGCTCTGGCTTTGGGGCCAGTCGAGCAAACCGATCAGCCATATGCCTATCAAGTGATCAGTCAGAGCTCCGACATTAAGTTGGACCCGGGCGCGCCGGGCTGGCTAATCGCCACCATTAGGAACATCGGCCAGGCAGACTGGGAAGTGGCGCAGCTGCGATTAGACGCCACCTATTTCGAGGGAACACCGGGAAGAATTAGCCAGTTTGCCACCTCGGAATGGGAGAATGGCCATTTGATCAAACCAGCCACCGATCAAACGGTGATCAAGCCATTAGAGAGGGTAACATTTAAGATCCCCGTTCAAGCCGGAAGTGATTTGGCTACATTCAAAGAAAGCTTTCGCCCGGTGATCAACAATCACTATGCGGAGGGCGAGACCATCAGTTACTTGATTCGGGTCGGGGATGATATCGCTATGCAGAGCGCGGATGAGAATGGGAAAAAGATTCGGATCTCGCTGGATAAGCAGCAGCTCTGGGCAATCGAAAATCATGTTGTAGTAATGAGTATGCCGATATCATCCGGTAAGGCTGGTTACGGCACACCAACCGGCCAATACACGATCTACAACCACATCCCAAAAGCTTACTCCGCCAAATATCAGTTGTTTATGGATAACTGGATGGCATTAGCCGGCCCTGATAGTAAAAAATTAAAGGGATATGGGATTCACAAACTACCTTCATGGAAGGTTAATTCGGCTAAATATAAAGGGATGGATGGGCAATATATTGGAGACCGCTACTACGAGAACGGCTGGATCTATGAGGACGCTAAGCACTTGGGGACTAAAATGTCCCACGGCTGTATGCGGGTTGGGGTTGAAGAAGCCCCGTTATTATATGACTGGGCCGAGAACGGCACAGTGGTTAGCGTTAGCTAACCCAGATTGGTCGGGGCAGGCCTATCCAATGGCGCGGATGGCTTTTTCAATTTTATCGGCAACCTTCGGGTTGCTCTTTAAATACTCTTTGGCGGCTTCGCGACCTTGAGCAATCTTCTCGCCTTCGTATTCATACCAAGCGCCCGATTTATTAATTACTCCACGGTGAACACCCAAATCGACTAACTCCCCGCTATGCGAGATGCCTTCGTTAAACATTAAATCAAACTCGGCCTGCCTAAATGGGGGAGCTACTTTATTCTTAACCACCTTAACTCGCACCTTGTTGCCGGTATTGGTTTCGCCATCTTTAATCGCCTCTACTCTTCTAATATCTAACCGAATGGAAGCGTAGTACTTTAGGGCGTTACCGCCCGTGGTAGTTTCGGGGTTGCCAAACATCACCCCAATCTTCATCCGCAGTTGGTTAATAAAGATAACCGTGGTCCGAGACCGACTAACATAAGCCGTAATCTTGCGCATAGCTTGGCTCATCAACCTGGCCTGCAAGCCCATATGCGAATCGCCCATCTCACCCTCTAACTCCGCCCGAGGGACCAATGCAGCAACCGAATCGATCACCACCACACCAACCACATTGGAGCGCACCAGCGCTTCGACAATCTCCAGCGCTTGTTCTCCAGTATCTGGCTGAGAGATAAGAAGATTTTTGGTATCTATCCCAATACGTTTAGCATAGTCTGGGTCCAGCGCATGTTCAGCATCGATAAAGGCGGCGGTTTCGCCACGCTTTTGGAACTCGGCAATAATATGCAAAGCCAAAGTAGTTTTGCCAGAAGATTCCGGACCAAAGATTTCGATAACTCGGCCCCTCGGCACACCACCCACTCCCAAGGCTAAATCCAAGGTAAGTGAGCCGGAAGGAACGGCCTCAACCTCTACATGCTGAGCGTCTCCCAGACGCATGATCGCCCCCTTGCCATAACGCTTTTCTAAATCGCTGAGTGTATCGGCTAACGGTCCGGTCTGGGGTTGAACTGGAGTTTTAGTATTCATAACTCTATTAGATTAACAATAAATCGGGGTTAGCGATAGTTAGTAAATTGTAATGGAAGTTTAATCTCTGGATCGCTTTTAAGTAGTTGCATTACGGCCTGCAGGTCGTCTTTGCTTTTACTACTTACCCGAAGCTCCTCCCCCTGAATAGAAGATTTAATTTTTGGAAAGTGGTCACGAATCAGCTTGTTGATAGTTTTGGCGTAGTCACCCGAAATTCCCTCCACCAATTTAATCGTAACTCTCAGCGTACTATTGGCGGCATCCTCTCTTTTTTCTTCGCCTAATATTTTAAGATCTATCCCGCGGCGAATAAATTTGGATTTAATAATCTCTAATACGGCAGTAAATTTATACTCATCGGTAGTATGGATGGTCAAAACCCCGTCGGCTACCTTAATATCGACTAACACATTCTTAAAATCGTACCGCGCCACAATCTCGCGCCGAGCTTGATCTAAAGCATTGGCCAGTTCCTGCTGGTCGATCTTGGAGACTACATCAAAAGAATATTCCATAAACGCTACGCGTTAATATTCAATCTCCAATGTCCAATCCCCAAGCCATAATAATTAAGTACGGGAAATTGGATATTAGCTTGGAGGACTTTAACTTTCGTCGTCCGCAAAGTTTTCGTCAGCGGCGCTGGGGAGGTCGGATTTACTCATTAAAATATCTCGTGGTTTAGCGCCCTCACCCGGACCAACTACTCCGCCTGCTTCCAATAAATCTAACAGCCGAGCCGCTCTGGCGTAGCCAATTCTAAACCGACGCTGGAGATAAGAAGCGGAGGCCTTGCCGGTCCGCACTACCAAGTCGGTAGCTTCTTTTAATAGATCATCACCACCTTCAATGCTGGCGCCACCAGTATCTTTGGTTTCGGCAATTAATTCCTCAATATAGACAGGAGATTGGGTTTTAACAAAATCGGTGATGGCCTTAATTTCTTTGTCGCCCACAAAAACGCCCTGGATGCGACGCGGCTTGCTGGCATCGGATGGCAGGAACAACATATCTCCATTACCTAACAATTTGTCGGCGCCGACCGTATCTAAAATAGTTCTCGAATCGGTGCCAGAAGTAACCGCAAAAGCCATGCGAGATGGGAAGTTGGCTTTAATCAACCCGGTAATAACATCCACAGATGGCCGTTGGGTAGCCAAAACTAAATGAATACCCACCGCCCGGGCCATCTGCGCCAATCGGCAGATATAAGCCTCGACCTCGCGGGCGGAGACCGCCATAAGATCGGCTAACTCATCGATTACCAATACAATATTGGGAATCTTCGAATCGGGGTTAGCTTTATTGAAAGCATCGATTAACCTAACTTTATGATCGGCAAATAATCGATATCGGCGTTCCATCTCTGCTACCATCCACTTAAGGGCGTTAATAGTTTTATACGGGTCAACAATGACGGGGGCCAGCAGATGGGGGATATCATTGTAGGCCGTAAACTCAACCCGCTTAGGATCGACTAAAATTAAACGCAAGTCTGATGGTGAGTTCTGATAGATTAAACTAATCAGCAAGCCGTTAAGAAAAACACTTTTACCCATACCCGTAGCGCCGGCGATCAGTAAGTGGGGCATCCGAACAAGATCGGCGGCAATCGGATTGCCGGCGACATCGCGACCTAATGGCATCCGCAGTTGTGAGTTGACGACTTTAAACGCATCCGATTCCATAATCTCGCGGAGGCGCACCAGCGAGGTCTTACGGTTAGGCACCTCAATTCCAACCAACGAACGGCCGGGGATAGGCGCTTCGATTCTAATCGGGTGAGCGGCTAAAGCCAGAGACAAATCGTTGGATAGATTGCTAATGCGGGAGAGCCGAACTCCAGCCGCCGGTTTAAGGGTGTATTGAGTAACCGTCGGGCCCACATTGACTTCTGACATCTCGACTTCGACTCCAAAATCCTCCAGAGTTTCTTGGATGGTAGTAATATTTTGACGAATATTGCCGCTATCTACTTTAGTAACCACATCACTCAACAGATCCAAAGGAGGTGCGGAGTAGTCGCCCGAAGGGGCAATCTCGCGCGGGACAAACTCGGTGTCGCGAGCCGCTTTCGTTTTAGGCTTGACCTCTTCCTCATCATCCGATTCTGACTTAGATTGCTTAATTGTTGAATTGCTCGATTGTTTAATTTCTTCCTCGTCGTAGTCATTGCCATTGGCGTCATTGATCACTACCCGGGGAAGTTTAGGCATCACCGGCAATCTGAATTTCATCTTGTAGTAGAGCTCGCGCATCGGTTGACCAAATACAAACAGCAGCGAGATAACCAAGGCCACACCAACGATCAGCAGCGAGGCCCAAAAATCCACCATCCCGATCAAAGCCAGGGCGATCACCAAGCCGACATAACCGCCGCCCGCGCCCTGGTAAGCGGCTTCGGCGCCAACAACCGGATCGATAAATAAATGCAGCAGGGTAGAAAGCGATAACACTAATAACACCAACCCCACGATGTTGGTGGCAGTAAACTTATATTTAACCGGATAGAATAGCGCAATACCGGAACCGACTAACAGAACGGGGAGAACGAAACTGGTCCACCCCAGACCCATCCGCAAGCCGCCGTAAAAGACACTACCGACCCCGCCGGCAGCGCCCAAGATCGAGAGCAGCACGAAGATGCCCAAACCGAACAGCAAGACCGCCACGATCTCTCGCACAATATGCGGCTCCAACTCCAAATCGAGGTTTAAGCCCTCGACCCACTTGGATGTCTGATAGGAGCGGTATTTATACTTGCGCTTCCGCTTTTTTCTGGCCATCGGCACTCAAAAATCCTCTATACAACAGGTTAATTATACCCCGTAGTAGGGCGCGAGTAAAAAAATTGTTTTTTGTGCTCTGAGAGCCACTCGCGCTCACTACGGGGCAGGTTACTGGGCGTTTTTCCCTGTAAAGTGCTAAAAATCCGCTCTGGTATTGACTAAATCTTTAATCCGTGGTATAATAAAAAACGATAAAGTAACTTATGCAGCCAGACAATAACCCCGAATCTGCCCGCCCCATCGAGCCAGTAACCCCCATCGACAAAGAGACGGGAAAGTTGGCCGTGGAAAAACTGGATCAGCTAAAAGAGCTCTATGAGATCGCCCCCGACCAGCTTCGGAATATGTCAAACAAGAAGCAGAACTCCATCAACAGAAAACAACAAAGCATTAAAGACTGGTTCGCTGAACAGCTGGGAGAGAACGAAGAAGAGATGCGCCACAGAGCGGACGCCATCGAGCAATATATCCTGTCACAAAAACGGTCTGATGCGCAGAAGAGGGCTGACTTTTTTTATACCCACATCGTTGGCCCCCATTATGGTCGGATCCCTAGTCAAATTCCGGTCGCCGAAAAAGAAAAAGACCCCCCCGTCCCGGAGGCAGCCGAAGACCAGGGCGAAAAAGATTTGGAACGGTTTAAAAAAGCAGCCGAGCGCGGGGTAATAGTTCAACGCAAAACCGAAGACTCCTCGGACTTAGACGGCAATGTAGCGGTGATGTTAATGAAACGGGCCGGGGTGATCACCGATTCCACTCCGGTTTTTTATGTCGAGCACGAACAGTTGGACAAGTTTATGGCTAAGCATCCCGAGATCGCTATTATGATCGACATCTCACCCGAGGAAGCAGCCGGGATGGACCACGGGCAGCACCGTGACGGGTTAGCTTCGTCACTTACCCCGGATGGCGGACGCATTTACTTCGATCATCATGGCCCCGCTTCGGACCCAAAGTCTCCCTCAGCCGCTCGCCAAGTATACGAACATCTGATCCGGTTGGGCGCGCTGACCGACTCGGCTCCCACTCAAAATCTGTTAGACTTTGTAGACGCCCAGGATAACAAGAACTACTACTCCGCCAATTTTGATATTGTCAAAACCGCCCGTAATGCTTTTGGGTTAATGCAGCTGCAGGTGGATCGGGATGGTAAATTTTCTCACTTCTTGCACCAAGTTGATCCCGCTACCAAAGAGCTGCGCCCGGGCTTTATCAGCTTAATGGAGCTAACTGGCAAAGATCCGGCTAAAAGCATACCCAACACCGAGCTGAATCGCCTGGGTATAGATAAAGCAATGGTTCAGCAGGTGGAGAAGCATATCAAAGCAGCCGTCAAACAGGTAGATAAATTGCGTGAACAGGGGATGATCATTAAGACTCGGTACGGCAGCGAGCTGATGATCGATATCGATAAATCAGCCACGAAATATTTGCATAGCATCGACTATACCGATGTACTTTACGCCGCCGGCATTAAAACCCGGGTCAGCTACTTCCGCCAGCCCAGCGGAGAATACACCTTATTTGTGGCTTCGAACGACCCTAAGATCAAAGTGGCTCAGCTGGCTAAACGGTTCGGCGGACTGACCGTGCGCAATATGTATTTCTGGCAACTATGGCGAGAAGAACAAGGCGCGCCACGACCAATGCAGTTGGCCGAAGAGCTGGATGTTGAACCCGAAGAGCTAAAAAAGATCACTAAATTAGAAGCCGAATACCCGCGTACCGTGTACGAAGAAACCATCAAGCAAAAAAACGAAAAAGGCTGCGTACTGGCCTGTCTGGCTAATATCGCTAAATATGTTTTTGGCGAAGACGCCGCCCAGATCGAAGGATATCTGCGCTCACGATTAGGCAAAGATTTTGATGAAACCAAGGGGACTAACATCGCCGCCACTCGTCAGCTAATAGAAAAATTGGGCTATGCCGCCATACAGCCGGATAATTTTGACGAACTGCGCCAAGAGCTGGAGGCCGGGATAGAGCCAAACGGCAAGGGCCGCGGCGCCATTATGTGGGTAAACAGACACGCCACCGCCCTCTACCTGCAGCTGAATCGCATCACCAAACAATTAGAGATAGTTTATCACGACCCGCGCCAGACACCTGATCTCGACCATCCGTCGGTTCAGGTATTAAAATATACTGAAGAGAATTTAGAGAAATTCTTGAGCGCCGGCCGCCAAACTGGCGAAAAACCATATGCCCACATATTAATAGTGGGGGCGGAGGGAGCGCGCCCGGTTACCGGTCAGGCCAGCAGATTAGAGGACGCCATATCCAAATTGCCACTATCAGAACGAATCCGGGAAGAGCACCAGCTAAACCCCGACATTCGCATTCAGAAGATCTTGGATCGCTACCGGCCCAAGGCTGATTTCTCGAAGTTGCGGGAAGATTGGTATCAAAAAATACCGGCGGTATCCACCATCATGGGTTGGAAATTTTCCAGCCTCAGCCTGCAACACCCCAAAAATGTAGAGGTGGAATATAACCGGGTGCTGGCTGAGGCCCACCAGTGGGAAACGGATCGAATACTGCAAGATCGGGAGTTTATCGATCAGTTTTTGGCCGATCACCCCGACCTATTTGAGGGCGACCTGGCAGTAGCCGGAGAAAATGGCGTTAAACGATACCATCCAGAGTACGAAAAAGCGCTGCAGGCACGGATCGACATATTAGAGATGCGTTATCTATCCGAGTGTGTCGATGTGGCCAAGCAGACCGAGGTTCTGAAGGCGTCGGAAGGAGAATTTGCCGATCGGATAAAACTCAAAATAGAGGCTTTGGAGCAAATAGTGCGGGACTGGGGTCCAGAGTGGTTGGATGCCGAACAAACTCATGAATATCTGCGGCCGAAAGAACTTCAAATACAAAAGCCGCTCACCACCGAAGGGATGATCGGGATATGGGGAGAGCGGTCGGATCTGACAACTAAATATTATTTATTGATTGATAGCCTGAGTACTCACCCGGCCTCCTCCGTCATTCGAAAAGCCGGTCGCGACTGGCTGGGCTTGAGAGGGATGTGGGAAGATCTCGATTGGGAAAAAGAATTGATGAAGTCTCGATCGGCTTTGATGTTGGCCCAGATGCGCCAGTTCGATCCGGAGGAAGATCTAAAATTAGCGGATGCATTTGATGCGATGACTCCTGAAGATAGAAAGGTATTCGATCATATGCGCAAGGAGTTATCGGGCGACCATCTTTACTATCAGAAGCTAAGCGGACCGGAAATTTGGGGTAAGCTTACCTATATCGATGGCGCCCTGCGGAGCGAACAGGCCCGCGAATTTATTGAACTACAGCGGCAACAGACCGAGTCTTACTATCGTTTCTTATCAACCGTGATGCTAATTCGTTTGCTGGTCAAAGATTACGGATATGAACAGATGCGCCCCGCTATCGAGCCGCTGCCCCCTAAAAACCGAAAAAAGGGCACAATACCCCCGCCCCCATCTCTTATATAGCCGCTCTCAGAGCGGAAAAAGGCTTGACAGGTACTGGGGGATATGTTAGGATAGGGCGTTCTGGGTGGAGGTAAAATTGTAGCCGAAATACGGCAATTTACCCGCCCCCTTGAAAAATCAACCAGCTCGCTTCGCCCATAGGAGCTGGAAACAATAAGTAGTTGTTGGGAGACTGGTGGGTGGCCTTGCGCCTCCTGCTTTTCTAACCGTCACGGCGGCACCGGCCGCATCTTGTTTTTCTGACCAAGGAGGTCATAAAAATGAAGAGGTACATTCTTGCTGTTTTGATTTTTGTCCTTTTCTCGCTTTCGTTCGACTCGGTGGCCTTCGCTTCGACCGACGAGACAATTACTATTACAGTTACAGTAATCGGGGGATCGTTCAAGGACACCCCCAAGGACCCCGAAACAGTCTCCATCACCAAGGAGATATGTCTGGAAGGTCGGATGAAGGCGATAACCGAAGATAATCGCAAAGAGGAGTTTGGCGATGCCACTTTCGTGGCAGCGAAAAACTCCAAGATTGTAATTATCCCCCCGGCGACCGAGGTGATTATTTGGAGATTGGTCCCACATGCCAGCGGGATCGGCATTACCGCCTTCAAAAGCGGTGATACGCACCTACCACCACAGACATATAAAGATGTGGCGATGATTCCGGAATTGGGCGCAGGTGAAATTGCTGTCGTTACATGGATAATGTCACCTGAGCCAGAGGCAGAAAAGCCCACCAATAAACCTGCCCCGACGGAGGGAATATGGGTTAACCCATTACTCAACAAGTCAAACAAGATTATCTTCTCCGTCACCGGAGAGGGGATGATGGATACAATCGAGGGGCATGTTATGCCCGTGCTCGAGAGTTCGTCTCCCATTCGTGTTACCCCGGTTGCTTCCTGTCTCAATGCGTTCGATATTTTATCGACGCGTTGGTCGGACATCGATGGGAAACAATTGGAACTATACTCGATTCAGGCAGCCGTCTGGCAAAACGGGGATGACCCCATCGATTTATCCAAGATGGGGAGCGGAGAGTACAGTATCATCTGGACAGACGATGAGGGACTCTTACTTAACGATCCGGGGCCATTCCCGGAATTCGAGTTAACGGGCAGCAATGTCAGCGACACCGCTAAAACATTTTACGCAATGTGGCAGTGGACCAACCGAAAGCACACCCAAGGCGAGTGGGTGTGGTTAGAGTGACCCATCGGTCACAACATTTTTATTCGTTTTATATGGCGGTATTGAGAATTATATTCTCTCTACCGCCATTTTTTTATACTAAAAACCCCACCCTACCTCCCCTTGCCAAGGGGAGGAGAGGAGGGGTTAGATTGCCACGCTACGCTCGCGATGACGAGGGCGGGCCTGGATTCCCGCCTGCGCGGGAATGACGAGAGGAGTGCTTTTTATGCCCTGACGGAGCCGACTGCGCTTGTTCCTTCCGCCATTGGAGCTCGAGCGTTCTGAGCCCAACCAATCACTGTCGCTTTAGCCCGTTGTTTGTTAGGGTGAGAGCGGTCAGGTGATTGGTTGAGGCGAATAGCGAGGGCGACTGGCGGCCGGTTTGGCGCCACCGTCCGTCAGCCGACGGATGGTGGCAAAAGAATTTGGGCGAGCAAAATGGTAGCAAATAAGTTAAGAAAGAATATTGTAAGATTCTGGATGCGGTCCGACACATCGGACCTTACCAGAATGACGAGAGGGATTGCCGCGTCCGTCGGCTGACGGACTCGCAATGACGAGTGTTCGCCTGGATCCCGGATCGAGTCCGGGATGACGCTACCTAAGAAATGCGCGTCACTTAAACCTCTATAATGACGGGGATGATTAAGGGTCTCCGTTGAGTCTCTCTATATAGGAAGTTACCGATCTCTTCTCGAATCTGCTGACGGATGTTGCTCCAATCTTCCGGCGCTTTGCCGCTATGCCGGCCGATGATCTGCTTTACCTCCATTCGCGTACGATTAACTAACTCCTCTTGCTCGCGCATATAGACAAAGCCGCGAGAGATAAGATCGGGGCTATTTACCAACTTGCCGCTCTTGCGTTCGATGGTGGCGATGATCACAAACATGCCCTCCTTGGCCATCGCCTGTCTATCACGCAACACGATCTCACCAACATCGCCGACGCCCAACCCATCCACCATCACGATGCCGGCCGGGATAGTATCTTTCAATTTGCGGGCCTTGCCTGCGTGAAACTCCATAATATCGCCGTTCTCCAACAAGAAGATATCTGCTTCGGGGACACCAACTCCAAGAGCTAATTTCTTATGAGATACCCGCATATGATATTCGCCGTGGATGGGAATAAAGAAACGCGGTTTGACTAACTGAAGAATTGTCTTTAACTCCTCTTGGTAGGCATGGCCGGTGGTGTGAATCTGCATATTTCGGTTATGAATTACCTCGGCGCCTTCGCGGCAGAGATTATTGATAATGGATGAGATGGACCTCTCATTGCCCGGGATGGGGGAGGAAGAGAGCGCCACGGTATCGCCCGGTTTGATCTTGACTTGGGAGTGCTCCCGAAAAGCCATCCGGGCAAGCGATGAACCCTGTTGGCCCTGACTACCAGTACTTAAGACCACCAACTTAGCATCGGGGATCTTGCTAATCTCCTTAAGTGGCACCAGGATCTCTCGGGGGTATTTAATGTAGCCCAGCTTGGAAGCCGCCTCAAAATACTGCAGCATCGAGCGGCCGGAGATGGTTACCCGGCGGCCAAACTTGACCGCGGCATTAAGAGCGTGCTGCATCCGGTCGATCCTCGAAGCAAACGAAGCGATAATAATGCGGCCGTTGGCTTTAGCAAACAGCTCGTTAAAACTTTCGCCGATAGCTTTCTCCGAAATAGTGTGGCCAGGGGTATCAGAGTTAGTGCTCTCGGACAACAAGAGAAGCGGCTGATGACGGCCGACCTCTTTTAGTTTGGCTAGGTCAAAAAATAGGCCGTCCGGAGAGGTGAGATCAATCTTAAAATCGCCGGTGTGCACCACTACGCCTTCGGGGGTATCGATAATAATGCCGAAGCTATCGGGAATACTGTGGTTGACCCTAAAGAAGCGGATCTTAAACACGCCTAAGCGAATCTCGTCGTTGGGTTGATAGGCGTTAATCTTAACATGCTGGGTGCCTTTATATTCACCCAGCCGGGTTTCGATCAGCGCTTTGGCCAACGGACTGGCGTATACTGGCACACTTAACTCCGGCACAATGTGGGGGATAGCGCCAATGTGATCTTCGTGCCCGTGGGTAATAACGATACCACGAAACTTGGCCCGGTTTTTGCGCAAATAGGTAGCGTCAGGGATAACATAGTCGATGCCCAGCATCGTCTCGTCGGGGAACATCATCCCGCAGTCGATGGCGATTAGATCATTGCCATATTCCAACAGCGTCATATTCTTGCCGATCTCGCCAAACCCACCCAAAGGCATTACCTTGAGCGCCTGTTTGGTAACTGGCTGAGAGCTAACCCCGCGGCGGGGGGGAGTATATTTTCTGGGAGCTCGGGGGGCACGGTTGCGATCTTTGCCGCTCCGCTGAATTTTTTGTTTGCGAATGTTGCTCATATGTTAATTCTACTTGATTTAAATTATTTGATTTCGAATAAATTAGTTTGCGCGATGTTCGTATTGGTCTCCGCCGCCGCTAGCGGCCTCCGGCTCTGAGAGCCTCCCGGCTCAGGGAGCAGCTCGACTGTTTTTTTGAGCAGGGCTGGAATCTTGGCAAAATCGTTCTGCAAATCATTCATTAGCGGCGGATTGTGCAGCACCGCTGCTGGATGATAAATGGGGAAAAACACCTGATCGCCCTGCCGCTTGGCATGGCCATGCACCTGACCGATCTGATCATTAGGCAAAAACCAGTGAAGAGCGTGCCGGCCCAACAGCACGATCAATTTAGGCTTGAGCAACTCGAGCTCGCGTTTTAGAAATTCGGCGTGCTCCGCCACTTCGGAAGGTGAGGGGTCGCGATTGGCCGGCGGCCGACATTTAACCACATTGGTAATATAGATATCCGATCGCTGCAAGCCAATGCCCGCCAATAGCCCATCTAACACACGGCCGGCGGGGCCGACAAATGGCTTACCTACCTCGTCTTCAACCTTGCCGGGGCCTTCGCCAATAAACACAATATCGCTATCGGGATTGCCATCACCCGGTACGGCCTGAGTGCATCCTGCCCGCAGAGAACAAGTGTGTTCTCTAATGTCGTTAGAGATCTGGGTTAGTAGTTCCTGTTTGGTCATACGCAGAAGGAGAATAGTTGATCGCCTCAACCTGATAGGTATCAACGAAATAGAGCAGGTAGACGGAGACAATGATGGCGACGAGAACCAAAGCGGTAGTCCACCAGGCCCACTGGGGAGCAACGGTCGGACTGATTTTGACCGCTCTAATCATCCGGCCTTCAAGGCCGTCTAAAATATTTTGCGGGGGGAGAGCCACCCGACTTTTGGAGGGAGGAGTGGGGATCAGGGGACTCGCGCAGATCATGCAGAAGTTATCTTCTACGCGATTCCGGTGACCGCATTCGGCACACTTCATAGATAAGAGTACTAACTTTAACGCGCGTCCTTTGGTAGGGTAGCTTTGTGCGAAAGGTTAAGTCTACCCATCGAATCGATCTCGACCACAACTACTGGCAGAGTATCGCCTACCTTTACTATATCAGTTACTTTCTCTACCCGCTGGTTAGCCAGTTGCGAAATATGGACCAGACCTTCGGTGCCCGGGAAGATCTCGACAAAAGCGCCAAAATCCATAATCCGGGTAACCTTGCCGACGAACTTCTCTCCGGCCTGAACCTCGCGAGTCATATTTTTGATCTCATCTACCACTTGAGTAGCGTACTTGGCGTTGGTCGAAGAGACATATACGGTGCCATCATCTTCGATGTTGATCTCGGTAATCGATTTTCCGCCGGCTCGGCTGATCATATCGTTGATCATCTTGCCGCCTGGGCCGATTACTTCGCGGATCTTGTCGGGATGAATTTTGATCACCGTAACCCGCGGGGCATACATCGATAATTCCGGGCGGGGGGCGGTGAGGCACTGTTGCATAATCTCCAAGATGTGCATCCGACCTTTATAAGCTTGGGCAAACGCCTGTTCAAACACCTCAAAACCCAGGCCTCTTACTTTCATATCCAGCTGCATGGCAGTGATGCCATCTTTGGTCCCGGCCACTTTAAAGTCCATGTCGCCATTAAAATCTTCGATTCCAGCGATATCGGTTAGGATCTTAAAGTTGCCCGAGTCGTCGGTCACCACACCCATCGCCACGCCCGAGACTGGTTTCTTGATCGGGACACCCGCATCCATCAGCGATAGGGTGCTGCCACAGACCGAAGCCATCGAACTACTGCCGTTGCTGCTTAAGATCTCCGACACTACCCGGACAGTGTAAGGAAAACTATCTTTAGGCGGGATCATCGGTAGCAGCGCTCTTTCGGCTAACGCTCCGTGACCGATCTCTCTTCTGCCCGGCCCCCTCATTGGCTTGATCTCGCCGGTGGCGTACGGTGGGAAATTGTAGTGATGCATATAGCGCTTGGTGGTATCCAACTCCATCGTATCGATCATCTGCTCATCACCAGCCGAACCCAAGGTCACAATAGTCAGCGCCTGAGTTTCGCCGCGGGTAAACAGAGCCGATCCGTGCGGACGGGGGAGAATACCGACCTCGCAAGTAATCGGACGAACTTCGTCTAATTTCCGGCCATCCGGCCGCTGGTCTTTCTCCAATAAGTTTTTGCGAAATTCTTTAGAGACGATCTTGGAAAACACTTCGGCCACGGTCGCCTCGGGCGTCTCTTCCGATACAAAGGTCTGCCAGACCTGCTCCCTTAACTCTGCCAGCCGGGTGTTGCGTCCAGTTTTTTCGGGGTGATAGATCGCCTCGGTTGCCTTGGTGCCGACAAACTCCGCCACCTTGGTAATTAGCTGCTCTTCTGGCAAATGCAGCGGATAGTTCTTTTTGTCACTGATTTGCTTCCCAGCGATCAACTGATGCTGCAGATCGATACTGGGTTGCATCGCTTCGTGAGCAAACTTGATCGCACGCAGCATAGTGGCTTCATCAACTTCGTTGGCGCCGGCTTCGATCATCATCACCCGATCACGAGTGCCTGCCACTACCAGATCCAACTGGCTCTCGTTTTCTAACTGCTCATAGGATGGATTAGCCACTAATTCGCCGTGGATCAAACCTACGCGAATAGCGCCGACCGGCCCATCAAACGGGGCGTCAGAAAGCATCAGGGCAGCCGAAGCGGCGATGATCGACAGCACATCCGGATCATGCACTAAATCGGCTGACAGCACGGTGATCACGATCTGCACATCATTATAGAAACCCTTGGGGAACAGAGGACGCAGCGGCCGATCGGTTAGCCGAGAAGTAAGAATGGCGTTCTCCGACGCTCGACCCTCGCGCTTGATAAACCGACTCCCCGAGATCTTGCCCGAGGCATACATCTTCTCTTCGAAATCTACCAATAGCGGAAAGAAGTCGATACCCTCCCGCGGCTTCTCGGCAATCGAAGCGGTCGCTAAGACTACCGTGTCACCCAACCGAACAGTAACCGAACCAGAAGCCAGCCGGGCTAACTTGCCGGTTTCCATAGTGAGCTTGGAACTGCCAAGCTTGCTTTCAAATTTTTCCATTGCATTCCTTTCTATCCAAAGCAGAGAAGCGGAAAAGCAGAGAAGAGGTAGCACATAAAGCGTAGGACCGAACGAACCTAAACGGAAGATTCGCTGAGCTCTATGCTCTATGCTGGCTCTTAAACTTTTCGCCGGCTCTTACTTTCGGATTTTTAACTTATCAATTAAAGCTGAATATTTTTTAGGGTGTTTGGTCTTGATGTAGTTTAACAGCCGCCGACGGTTGCCCACAATCTTAAATAAACCTTGGCGGGAATGAAAATCTTTTTGGTGAACTTTAAGATGGCGGGTCAGCTCTTTGACCTTCTCGGTCAACAAAGCCACCTGAACTTCTGCCGATCCAGTGTCTTTATTATGCGCCTGATAGGTGCCGATGATCTTCTTTTTCTTCGTAGTTTCGAGTGTCATCTCTTTGTTTTATTATATCATTTTTACTCGCTTTTGACAAGGTCAGAAATCACAGGCTCCAAGCCAACATTTTCCGACTCGGCTGGGGTGGGAGTGACGCCCATCAACCGTTTAGCCTGATACTCCCTGATCTTAGCCACTACGGTTGCTTCGGCCTCTGGGATACTGCTATCCAGCAGCTTAAATCCGGCGGCCCCATGGTGACCGCCACCGCCAAATATTTTAGCGATATCGGCTGCATCGATCCCTCTCTTTGTCCGAATACTGCCCGAGACTACCCGAGGGTCCCGCTCGGACAATAGAACTACTATATCAGCTTCTGGGATGCTCGTCATCAGTTCGTCGATAATACCGCTGATCTGCTCCCCAGTCGCCTCGGTTTCAGTTATATCAGATAGGGGAGCGGTGCTCCAGACTAGCCGGCTGCCTGCATCGTGCTGGACATTGGTTAGGATCCGGCCCCAGAGCTTAAGGGTAGAGAAGGCTTTGGTCTTAAACAGGTACTGAATAATCTCCTGGTGGCGGGCGCCAAACCCCACCATCTGGGCAGCAATGGTAAGAGACTTGGGGGTGGTGTTGCTGTGTTGGAAGCTGCCGGTGTCGTTGATAATTCCGGTCAGCAGCGCGGTGGCCACATCCGCATCGATCAAGGACGGCCCCAAGGCTTCGATCAGCCCCACTAAAATTTCCGCGGTCGAAGTGGCAGTCAAATCAACCAAATTGACCGCGCCATAGTAGTCGTTGCTGGCGTGATGATCGATATTGATCAGCGGTACGGTCTGGAACAACTTTGGACTATCGGTATACAGCGGCCCCACTTGCTCCAAGTCAGCCGCGTCCAGCGTAATGAGGCAGTCGTATTGAAAGCTGCCCTCAGCAAAACTGACATCGGTCGGTTTGAAAACACCATGCTTGGGCGTGATCACAATGTTTAATTTATCGTCTTGAAAGTTATAAGCCAGCTTATCGGCGGCAGCGGTGGCACAATCCAGGCTGATCACAAAATCGCGCAGGCCATTGAATTCGGGCTGTATTTCATTTAACTGCGGCAAGAAGTTGAATTTGGAAGGCAGCGGATCGAGTACCACTAAACTAACCCGTTTGCCCAGGCGGGAGAGGACTAAATAAAGCGCCAATCCACTGCCAATCGAATCGCCATCGGCCCGGCCGGGGGCGATCAGAATATGCTTGGATTTATTGATCAGCTCGAGAGCTTGTTGTTTGGGGGTCAGTTCCATTTATAAGTGCTTCGAATAGTAAAAGATACGACACCCCCGGGTTTGTGTCAACCCGGTAGTGAAAATTAGCGCGGCTGCGCCGAATGATGAAATCACGCTAATCTCTACTACTGGGTCCACCCGATCGGTTAGTTTTGGATGGAGACTGTCTTTCCCCCGTTAGAAATTATGGACTGATCCAGACGGGCATATTTCGTCAGCAACGCGCTACCGCGCGAAGGCCCTAAATTAAAATTAGTTACCTGCTCGAATTTCTAACGGGGTTTACAAGGCGAGAGATCCGTCATAGAATGGCAGAGTAAATTTTATTCCATGCCAATCATCAAATCAGCCATCAAGAAGATGCGGCGGGACGCCCGGAGACGGGCAGCCACTTTAAAGATCAAAGGGGCTTTAAAGAAGGTGGTTAAAACCGCTCATCAAAAACCCACGGAGGCTACTTTATCGGCTGCTCAGAAATCCTTGGACAAGGCTGCTAAAACCGGCCTGATCCATAAGAACAAGGCTGCCCGGTTAAAGTCGCGGCTGGTGCGCGCTGCCCGCAAGAGCGCTAAGCGCTAATCACCTGCGCCGTTAGAATATCCAAGCCTACCCGCGGCGGAGTCACCCCCCGCTTAATTGCCGTATCCACCCGCTGCAATAAATAGAAGATGCGGGCCAGTTCCATTAGAGAAAACTGCCGGGATAGTTCGGTGGTTTTTTGAACCACATAAGGATGCAGCTGAGTTTTAGCGGGCAGCTCGCTGGCTCGGACACCGGCATCCAGCCAGGCACGGATCAGCACAATGTTGCGAAATTGATAAGCGATCATAGCGATCAGCTGCTGTTCGGCCATTCCCAGCTGCAGCTCCCGGTTAATCAACTGATTACTTAGCGCGAAGTTCTTTTTAGCGAGCGCTTCGATAGTGGCAAAGATGTTGTCGGACAGAGGGATGGGAATTAACTGATCAACCGTAGCCTTGGTAATCGGCGCCCCGTTGGCAAAAGTAATCAGCTTATCCAATTCGCTGCTCAT
This sequence comes from candidate division Kazan bacterium RIFCSPLOWO2_01_FULL_48_13, assembly GCA_001771275.1. GTDB lineage: Bacteria > Patescibacteriota > Kazan-3B-28 > Kazan-3B-28 > UBA10110 > 2-01-FULL-49-10. The sequence goes on along the minus strand of METE01000009.1, from coordinate 42,735 downwards.
CCGCCAAAGATCATCGCCAAAATTGCCGGCTAAAGCACTGGCGGCAGCGGCCCCCACTCGCGCCCCGCGCACCTGCGCTTGATTCTGCAACCACTTGGCCGCTTCGGGGGCGCGCAGCAGTGGGTAGGTTTCGACTACGAATTTATTGAGCAGCTTGAACAACTTAGTCCGCTGATCGGGCTGTGACTCAACCAACATCAGCACCACGCCTTCGGGTAGGGGACGCGCCAATAGTTCGATTAAGGCACTGTGAAACTCGTCCGATCCGCTATCGATCGGCTGATTGATGATCAACAGCCGGCTATTGGACAGCAGCGACTGGGTCATCACCAAACTATTAAGATCCGCCGCGGTGAGGTCGGCAGCGGCCTTAACCTGCACATCCAGATTGCAATCGGTTTTCAACAGCCCAGCGCGCAAGGAAGCGATCCGCTGCTTGATTCGAAAGTCGTCTTCGCCGTAAAGAAAATAGATCATAATGGCTACAGCTAATTAGCGAGCGATTCGGGCGGCCCCACCGGCCCTAAGGGATCGCGGGCTCGGAGGGGGTGAGGGGGACTAATGATTGCTCCGACCCACTCGATTCGGGCGGCACATTCTTGAGATCGGTCGAGACTGGCGGAGCGGCCTTTACCCCGACCAAGAATTTGGCTGGCCAGGGCACATAGTGGCTTTTAAACTCTTCTTGGCGAATCTCCTTACCATTGGCGTCGTAGATCCGCCGATAGAGAATGGCGTCCGCCCCCCGATGAGCAGTATCGATCTGTTTGGTTTCTCCCTCGGGGATGGTTGATGTTTCAATATACACCGGTTCGGGCGGCTGGGTAATGTTAAAGATCTTGGGTCCTTCCAACACCACTTTGCGATCCAATTTAGTGCCGTAGAAATCAAAATGCAGGTTGTTCCCTTCGATATAAGTCTGCATCACAATATGGCCCGAACTATCATTGATAAATTTAAGATCGGGCGAAGGAGGGTAGATGGTGGCATCGGTTCCGGCTGGCTCATAGTAGACCACCCGGTACGAATGATTCTGCCGCTCCATTACCGGGTAACCGCCATTCAGAATGGCCCGAAAAGCGGTGGTCGATACCTGGCAGAGACCGCCTCCAAATTCGGGGATGGTTTCGTCACCCTTGATCACCAGTTCGGGCAGATAACCGGTAGTTTCATCAACGACGCCTAATGTTTTGTTAAAAGAAAAGGTGGCAGCCGGAGCGATCATCACACCATTGAATTTTAATGCGCCGGTTTTAATATTGTGGCGGCGATTAGCGGGACTGCCGGTAAAATTGGACACACCGGAAGCGACCAGCTCATTTACTCCCAAATTATTGATATCGGCTAATTTAGTTTTGGGCTCCAGGTAGTTGACGGCCAGCTCCACTGACCGATTGGAGCTTAAGAAACTCTGCTGGATTAGATCGACCGCCGCTTGAGTGCGCAGTACTCGGCCGGGCCGATCCGGTTGGAAGGCAACCAGTTGCTTGCCGCTCAATTTAAAGATCGCATTCTGCATCGGCTGATTAACCTTGGGCTCCAGGCTCTTGGCAAATTTTTCTAACTCGCTGGGTTTCAACCGCGCCACCAGCGCCGCCCCCTCCGGATAAACTTCTAACCATTCCCACAGCTGTTTGGGTGATAAAGCCAAAATATCCTGGCCGCGCGCGGTCAAAACTAACTCGGAACTTAGACCCTGATTAATCTGATCGGCGGTAGCCGTGGCGGTTTCGGTCGAAACAGCAGGCGCGCTATCGATGATTGGTAGAATAACATCAGAAAGTTGAAGCCGGCCAAGGCGGTCTCCCACCAGTTGCCGCAAAGTCGGCCCCGACAATTCCCGGCCCGGTTGAGCGGGGGAGACGATAGCAGATTGTTGCTTGACCGTCACCCCAGCTTCGACCGCCGGCTGATTATATTTTTTAGCCAAATTACTGGCAACTGTGGCAAAGCCCGAAGTAAAATCATAGGCTACTTCCGGTGCGACGAATTTAAAAAATCCACCGAATCGTTCTCGTGAGTTAGTGAACAAATTAGTGGTTCGACCAAAGCGGTGTATCCGATCGAGGGTAGCAGGGAGGTCCAGCTCCACCCCCAGTTGATCGATGGTGTACGCGTACCGATTGGTTTGATAGACCAATGAGAGTTTAGCCAATTTGGCAGCAGCCAAGGCGTCGGCCATGACTGCATCAGCCCGATCAAACGATAGCCCACCGATGGATGCGCCCCCCACGCTAATGTTAGGCATAGCGCGTTCAGCGTAGACGATATCAAAAGATATGTACCAGCTAATAACCAATAATAAAAGCACCCCGAAGCAGGTTAAGACCCACCAAAACGGGTGACGACGACGGGGCTTATTCATTGATTAACCTGCAATATCTCTTGTAGTATCTGCCGAGCTAATGCCGCCTTATCGGGGAGAGTAGCCTTAGGCGATAGGGTAAGATACATCTCGCCCGAGCTGACTGATAGGTCGCTAACCGGCCAGGTGACACATGACCCATCCGGGAATTTAATAGTGAGCACCCCTTCCGTTTGGGTTACCTCAACCCGAATTTGATGATCGACTAACCTGGCAGTCTCCACTATTTATTTGATCAATAAACCAATGATAAGCAAAGCAACGATATTGATAACTTTGATCATAGGATTGATCGCCGGACCAGCCGTGTCTTTATACGGATCACCCACGGTATCACCAGTAACGGCAGCCTTGTGAGCGGCAGAACCCTTGCCGCCTAAAACGCCTCCTTCAATATATTTCTTGGCGTTGTCCCACGCCGCTCCGCCCGTAGTCATTGAGATGGCGACAAAGATGCCGGTAACGATGCTGCCAACCAGCATCCCGCCTAACACTACCGGGCCCAGCAGCCAGCCAACCAGGATCGGGGCAGCCACCGGAATTAATGCCGGAACGATCATCTCTTTGATCGCTGCCTTGGTCACAATATCAACGGCGCGGGCATAGTCGGGCTTGGCAGTTCCTTCCATAATTCCCTTGATCGTTTGGAACTGGCGCCGCACTTCTTTCACCACGCTACCAGCGGCTTTGCCCACCGCTTCCATCGAGATTGCTGCAAACAGATAGGGCAGTAGGCCCCCAATAAATAAGCCAATCAGCACCTGGGGGTCACCCAGCAGAAAGTCGTAGGTTTGACCAGCCAAGCGCTGCAAATCCTGCGCATAAGCCGCAAATAAAACAATCGCAGCCAACGCCGCCGAACCGATAGCGTAGCCTTTGGTAACTGCTTTGGTGGTATTGCCAACCGCGTCCAATGGATCGGTTACATTCCGAACTTTCTCTGGCAGATTGGCCATCTCGGCGATCCCTCCCGCATTATCGGTAATGGGGCCATAAGCATCGATCGCCACCATAATGCCAGTCATCGACAACATCGACATCGCCGCGATAGCCACGCCATATAATCCGGCTAACTCGTATGCTCCCCAAATCGCCGCAATAATTACCAGCACTGGCAAGGTAGTTGATTTCATCCCTACGGCCAAGCCTTGAATGATATTGGTGCCGTGACCGGTCTCAGACGCATTGGCAATCCCCTTAACTGGACCGTAGTGGGTGGAAGTGTAGTACTCGGTAATGACTATCATTAATCCGGTAACCACCAAACCAATCAGCGATGTATAAAATAGATTCATCGGCAGAAGATTAAGCCCGGTGAGCGCGGTAGTCGCCACATAGTAGAAGCCAATCGCCGATAACAATCCGCTAACCGATAGGCCAGCGTAGAGCGCGCCCATAATATTCTGGCTTTTGCCCAGTCGGACAAATAACATTCCAATAATGGAAGCAACGATCGAAACGGCGCCCAACAGCAACGGGTAGGTCAGCGCAGCGGACGAACCGTTTAGGATCAAGTTGCCTAGCACAATCGCCGCTACGGCAGTAACGGCATAGGTTTCAAATAGATCGGCGGCCATCCCGGCGCAGTCGCCCACATTATCACCAACATTATCCGCGATCACCGCTGGGTTTCTGGGGTCGTCTTCGGGAATGCCAGCTTCGACCTTGCCCACCAGATCGGCGCCCACATCGGCCGCCTTAGTGTAGATACCGCCACCTAAGCGCGCGAAGATGGAGATCAAGCTGCCACCGAACCCTAAACCGATCAGGGCAGGGATGTCGCGAAAAAGATAATAGAATCCACTAACCGATAGCAACGCCAAACCAACCACAAATAGCCCAGTCACCGAGCCGCCCTTAAACGCTACATTTAAGGCCCGAGCCATCCCATGATTAGCCGCCTCGGCGGTTCTTACATTAGCCTGCACCGACACATTCATTCCAATTACCCCGGCCAGACCCGACAGGATTGCCCCCACCAAAAATCCTAAGGCGGTATTAAGACCCAGGGTTAGATATAACAGCACCGCCAACAGCACGGCGACTATAGCGATAGTGGTATATTGGCGAGTTAAATATGCCCGGGCCCCCTGCTGGATCGCTTTAGCAATCTCTTGCATCTTAGCGTTGCCAGTAGGCAGTTTGATTACCCAGATTATTAAACCCGTGGCGTAGAGGATAGCCAAGACGGCCGCTAACATCGCGATCAGAAGTGCGGTGTTGGTGAGTCCCATGCTAATTAATTTAATTAATATGACTACGCTTCATTATAGTATGCGTATTTAACAAAGCCAAAACTAAAATCTACCGTAAGACCCGGCGATAAACCGCCAAGGTCTCCTCGGCCATGCGATCGAAAGAATAAAGCCGCGCCTGTTTTATCCCCTTGGCTTTAAGCTCCCGTTTTAGACTGTAGTTTCGACCTACTTCCGCCATTACTTTGGCCATCTCCTCAATATTAAGCGGATCAAAATAAATGGCAGCATCGCCCAATACCTCTGGCAAGCAGGAGGTGTTGGCCGAGACCACGGGCGTACCGCAGGCCATCGCCTCTAAGGGAGGCAGGCCAAATCCTTCATAGAGCGATGGAAACACAAAACATTCCGCCCCATTATAAAGATAGGGAAGTTCATCATCGGTGATGTACCCGGTTAGCACTACATCGTCAGATAGATTTAGCTCCTTAATGGTAGCCTGCACCTCGGGGTAAGCGGGATCGATCTTGCTGCCTAATACCAGTTGATAATCTAATTGATACCGCCGGCGCAACAGGGCAAAGGCTCGAATCAGCCTGATTACATTCTTATGCGACCGCCACTGGCCAATATATAGGAAGTAGGGTTTGGTGATGTTAAATTTTCGCTTAAGCTGCTCTAATTTAGCTGGCTGAACCAACTGATGATAGCGCTCCGAAGCCGCCTCGTGAACTACCGTAATCTTGGCGGGATCAATCTTAAGCAGCTTAACAATATCTCTTTGGGTCGCCTCGGTGATGGCAATAATGTGGCGAGCGTTGCGGCAGGCTTGGCGAATTACTACCCGGTAGAGCAGCCGCTTAAACACGCTAGTCTGTTTGCGGCCCGGGAAAAACCACAGCGTTAGATCGTGGATGGTAACTACACTGTTAATCTTGGTAAAAAAGATCGGCGAATTAAAGTTGGTGTAATGAATAAGATCGAGCTTAGCTTGACGGAGTATGGCGGGGTACCAGAACTGCTCGCTATAAGTATAGTGGCGAAAGGGAACTGTTAGTTTCGTGAGATTGGGGGCATAGATCGGAAAATGGCTGCTGGCCTCACCGGTCACAAACACTCGATACTGATTGACAGTATCGCGCTTGACCAAATGCCGCACCAGTTCTTCGGTGTACTGGCCAACGCCCGTCGCTTGAGCGGTGCCAAACAGTCGCGCGTCAATTCCGATGGTGTATGTCTTTTCTGGCATAAGTAAGATTAGAACTCAGTATTATACCAAATGCCACGATAACCCAGAATAAAGCCGATAGATCGTTTTTCCAATACGCCATATCGAGCATCCCATGGGTTAGCAGCGCCACCAGCGCCGCCAAACTAGCGGCGGATAGTACATCCCGGCCATTGACCGCCGATGACCAGATCCGTCGGACAAAATTTACTATTATCCAAACAAACCCGGCTGCCCCGCTCACCCCCGTGTTAACGAGAAACTGCAATACAATATTATGAGAATGCAGCATATTAAGCTCAATTGGCGGACTAAACAACTGCTCAGCAAATTCTAAGTAACGCTTTTCGAACAACCCGAGCCCAATCCCAGTTAATGGATGCTCTTTAATCATCAACCAGGCGGTCTGCCAAACCTGCAGCCTGACATGCGAAGAGGATCGGCCGATTAGGTCGAGCATCTGTTGAAATTTGGGATGCTGCCATTGAGATAAAATCGCGATTAACGCTACTCCTGCTCCACTAACCGCCACTACCCATACCCGCGTCCGGCAAAGCATTAGCACTATTAATCCAGCCATCAACCCCAGCCAGCCAGCGTAAGAACGGGTAAAGTACACCGCCCCCAGCATTAATAACAGGGCAACGACCACCCACCAGCGCCACCGTCGGGCAATCGAACTCAGTAGGCCAAGGCCCAATATTACGACCGGCACGACAAACAGCGAGAGGTAGTTGGCAGAACTAAACACGGCGGAGGCGCGGCCATCGATCGTTATAAATTGATTAGTAATCGCCTGATAAAGCGCCACCGCTGATAATACGCCCGCTGACAGCATCAAGGCGACGATCGCTTTTTTAATATGCACCGGGCGGTCTAACACACTAATCATCAGCGCGAACAACAGAATTGGATCAATAAACCATCCCTTGATAATACCCAGGGAGATTAGGCGATTGGTTGACACATAAGTGCCCACGACTAAGCCAATCAGAATTAAGAGCAGAGGACCGCCATAAGCTCGCAGGGCCAACCAATTAATCCGTTCCCGCTTTAAGCCAACTTTAGCCAGCCAGACTAAGGTACTGATATAGATCATCAGCTCCAAGAGGGTGGTGGGGATCGGACCAAATTTAAATTTTATCAGATAAAGCGGTAGGCCGATCAGGATTAGATAGATGCCGACGCGAAGATTCCGCCAGCTTACCCAAGCGAAGACCAGTAGAAAGACCGAAAGATAAATCCTTAAATCGCCCATACTAAACCTAATATAATCCACCAAACCACTAAGATCGAAGGGTATAACAGACTATTTACAAATAACGAGTGGAAGATCAGAGCCAGAGTGGCCGCTATAAAGCTCAGCGCGATGGGGCTCTTGGCCGATCGCCATTTTCGCCAGGCCAGCCATAGGGCGCTGCCCAACAACCCCAAATAAAACAGCAACCCCAGGCCTCCAGTGGTGGCGCCGATCGTTAATAAGCTGCTATCAAATCCGCTGCTGGCATGCCCCTCTGGCCAGTAGCCGTAACGAGCACGGGTATCCGGCAAAGTGTTAAAACCAACTCCCAAGATCGGTTCGTGCCTGATAATATTAAAGCCGGCTCGCCATGACTCGATGCGATACTGCGCAGTTTGATCAACCGCCACCACCCCCTGGCTGCGCTCAACCCAGCGCGGTGAGGCGGCGCAACTTATCAAAACCACAACTAACAGGGCGGCGGCAAACCACCGATAGCGCAATATCCCCATCACCCCGATCACTATTAACAGCGCCAATAACGCGCTGCGCGAAAAGGTAAGATAGATGCCCGCTACTGACAGCGCCAAGAGCACTCCCCAATACCAGCGATGACGCATCGTTTTACCAGCCAGCAGCTGCGGTATGATCAGCGCCACCCCGATCGCCAAAAATCCTCCTACAAAATTCGGATCTAAAAAGGTAGCCACCAACCGGCCCTGATGCGGGTCCCAGCCGAATCTCTCCAAGAAACTAACATCAGAAGCAACCAACCATTGGATAATTCCTAACGCTGCTATCAACCCAAACATTAGCCCCAACGCCGAGAGAATCCGAGCGGATCTCGCTAAGGCGTAACCCGAATAGACCAATATGGCGTAGGCCACCCAGCGCACTAAATAACTAATCGCCACCGCCAGTTCGAGGGGACCGATCCAGCGCAGCGCTCCGATGGTGGAGATGAGGGCGACACCCACAAAACCGATGCCCCACCAAAGAAATATGGGGATGGGGTAGTGATGGCGCCAAATCAACAGATCGCCCAACCAAAAGATGGCCCAACCAACCACGGCAACATCCAGGGCGGTAACCGTAAAGCCGCCCACCGAGAACCGCAGCAATTGCCCTCCGATTAGGGCCACACTAATGATCAGAAAACCGACAAAATAAATTGATTTAGGCACGAGCGTTAATTAACACCCTCAGTGTAACATCCGCAGTATTTTGCCAATTGAATTTTTTACTCTGCGCCAAACCCGCTTGGACTAATCGCTGACGCAGGCTGTCATCGGTAAGCACTTGAGCCAGCGCGTCGGATAGCTCGTCTGCCAAATCGGGTCCAATTAGCAGCGCAGCATCGCCGACCACTTCGGGCAGCGAAGAGATATTGGTGGTGACCACCGGTAGCCCCTCACTCATCGCCTCCAGGGGTGGCATCCCAAATCCTTCGTAGCGCGAAGGAAACGCCAAAACTGTCGCGTGTTGGTACAAAAATGTTTTCTGCGCCTCGGACACATAGCCTAAAACTTTAATGTCAGCTGCATACGGGCTGGCCGTCACCGCCCCCCGGATCTGGGCGCTCTGCCAGCCCCAGCCCCCCGCCAAAACTAAACTACAGTCGATCGCCCGACGGCGGAGCTGATTAAAAGCTTCCACCAGCATCGCTACATTCTTGCGCGGTTCCAATGTCCCCACAAACAGAATAATGGGAGAAGCGGGGAGAGCGATAGGCGCCGCCTGAACGGCCACGGCGGGTCCCAGATAACTCACAGTAATTTTATCGGGATTGATGCCAAATAGTTTTACCGCATCATTTTTAGTTGATTCCGAGATAGCCAGCAGGGCCTTAGAACGGGCCAGCGCCGGCCGCATCCACATCTTTTCTAACAGGGTGGCCTTTAACTGATGTCGCTTAGGAAACAGGAAACTTACAAAATCAAACAACACAGTAACTACTGGCAGA
>METE01000009.1:20188-33729 GCA_001771275.1 candidate division Kazan bacterium RIFCSPLOWO2_01_FULL_48_13 | reverse complement strand
GACGGGATGATTAAAATTAAGCTGAAGAGCGGCTAACACCTGCCACCACCAACCCGGCACTCGCCAGATTTTGCTAACCACATGAGGAAGTTGCCATTCGGCGGGAATGTTGGCATCACTAAACAGCATAAACTGATGCTCGGAGTAATTGATCAGCTGAGACACCAACTGGTAAACATACTCGCCTTTGCCAGCGCGCTGCTGTCTGATCCCTTCCCTCACATCAATTCCAATAATCATAACCGGCGTGGTTTAGGTATTAATTCATAGATGTCTTGGAGCCGGACGGCGCGCATTACTAAAATAGCTACCGCATAGACAGCTGCTCCCGCACCGATCCGCAGCCACAGATTAAGATCGGACAGATACCAAACTGCTCCCCCCATCAATAGGCTGCCGGCCAAGCACTTTAACAGCACCCCAAATGTGGGAGTAAGTTGAAGCTGCCGGCCAACTAAGTAGCCAGCGGCGATTAATACCCACACCTCGGTTAATACTGTAATGATGGCGGCAGCCAGATAACTGTAGTGAGGAATGAATAATAAATTGGCCACTAAATTAAAGACTACGGCAATGGCGTAGGGCAGCAACAGCCGCCGCTGCTCCGCGGCCGCGATAATGGTATATACCATCACACTGTTGAGAGCCGAGCCGACTAACTTTAACACAATGATCGAGAGCACGACCCCGGAGATAGCAAATTCGGGGCCGGCGATCAGCACCATAATCGGCGTGGCGAGCAACATCGTCCCCGCCACCAATGGCAGCGAGACCAGGCTCATAAAATCGAACGACCGCCTAAAAATGCCCAAGGCATGATCCTTATTCCGTTCATCGAGCGCCATGGTCATTACCGGCAGCACCGAACTCATAAAGATGGTGGGGATGGCCAGCAGCACTTCCAAGATTTTGTAGGGCGCGCCATAAACTCCCACATCAAAACTGCCCTTCATCACCGACAGCAGCACGGTATCAATCCTAAAATAGACGGTGCTTAAGATCATCACCAGCCCCATCGGCAGCGCTAACTTTAAGATGCGGCACCAAATCTGCCAATTAAATTTAGGCCAGATCGGAGCAACCGATAGGGCGAGCGCCATGCTGGCGATAAAAGTGACAACGGTGCTCGCGGCTACCGCCCAGATCATTGGGATAAAGCCCAGCTGCGCTCTAATAAACCACCACACCAACGCCAACAAAACCAGCCGGCCGACAATATCGGCGATGGCGGCCCGATGCATAATCAGCCGGGCTTGAAACAAACTCACCGGCGCCTGGTTCACCACTAAAAACAGCTGGGAGATCGCTCCCACCAAGATACCCATGCGCACTATCGGATGGTAGGGGATCAGCCAGGCGATGGCGGCGGCCGCGGCAAACACCACCAACCCCACCACGAATCTTAAGCCCAGCGCATTTCCCAAGATCGACCGTTCTTGTTCGGGGTGTTTAGCGATCTCACGCACAGTGGTTACAAAAATACCCAGATCGACCAACACGCCAAAGATGCCTAAATAGGCAAACACGGTGGTGTAATCGCCATAGCCGCTAACGCCCAAGTACCTGGCCAAATAAGCCAAGACTAACGCCGAGGTGGCGGCCGTCACCGCCTTGCTAAATATTTGAATAATCGTGTTGCCCGCGATCCGGCGAGAAAGGCTCATCCCGTTAGAAATCTACCAATATGATTGGCCAAACTGTTGATTGGCAAAGACAGAAATGACTTTATATGCACGGGTCAGGCTGTAAAAATAATTATTAAGATAATTATTTTTACCACGGATTTCTGACGGGACGAGCGGGGTCACCTCCCTTAAGCGGCTGGCTTAATCACCACTCGGCGGCCGGGCCCGACTCCCGAGCTTTCGGAGAGCACTTCGGGATCGGTAGCGGCCACCATATGCACGATTCGCCGCTCAAACGATGACATCGGCGATAGATAGACTGGGGCGCCGCTTTGTTTGGCCTGTTTGATCGCATCGTCTGCTACTTTGGTGAGCGCCTCTTTTTGACGCCGATGAAAATCACCAATATTAATAGTGAGATGCACCATCTGCTCCGGGAATTTTTGCCGCACCATTAAACGAACAAGATGTTGCAGGGCGAGCAGGGGATCAGCTTTGGGTTGGACAAATAGCGCATCATCGCCAGTCTTAATATCCACCATAATAAAGTCATCTTCCGCCGAAGTCTCCACGCTAATCTTGATCGGCCAGTCGGCGAACATCCCCCCGACCACCTGTTTAATGTAATCAACAATCTGTTCCATACTATTTCTCGATTAACTTGCGTCCCACCGGAGTAATAACGAATAGCTGCTGCAGAATGGTAAACACGGTCGTAGCAATCCAGTATAACGCTAACGCGGCCGGCAGGCTCCAGGCGATGAAACCGGTCATCACCGGGAAAAGATACAACATCTGCATATTGATCATCTTGGCCATCCCCTCGCCCTGCATTGGCTGAAACTTGGTGGTAAGCCAGCTCTGCAGCAACTGACTGACCCCCGCGATGATCGCCAAATACATATTAGGGTGGGCCAGGTTAACCTGCAACGCCGAAATATTGGTAAAGGCCAAAAAAGTCGGATTGATAGCTTCGGGAACTCTGGGGAACCAATCGTAGAGATGGGTGAGGCTGTCGGTAGTGAGGCCAACTGAGAATACCCGATACAGCGCAAATAAAATAGGGATCTGAATCAGCAGGGGCAGGCAGCTGCCCAGGGGATTGACTTTGTGCTCCTGGTAAATCTTCATCATCTCCTGTGATTGCTTGGTTTTATCGTCCTGATGAAGCTTTTTAATCTCATCCAGTTTGGGCTGGATCTTTTTAAGCGCCCACTGCGATCTTAAGGTGCCCAAATAAGAAGGGAAGAGAATGGCGCGGATAATTAGGGTCAGCGCAATAATAGCCACACCCAGGTCGTGGCCGGGGATGTAGGCATAGAGCAGCATCAACACATTCAGCAGCGGCTTATACAGCAGCTTAGTGATCCAGGCGTTCTCGTTGAAGGTATATTTGATGACAGTATTATTCATATTTTATTTCACCGGATCGAAACCGCCCCGATTCCACGGGTTGCACCGGAGCACCCGCCAAATCGTGAAGCCCAGGCCGCGAGCCACTCCCTTGCGTTCCACCGCCTCTTTAGCGTATTGCGAACAACTGGGGGAGAACCGGCAGTGGCCATAGGGGTGACCGTGCCTAAACCAACCATGGTCGGGAGATAGAGTGCATTGATAGACGCTGATCAAAAATGTGATTAGTCTCCTCATTCTGTCTACTATCTTTTAAGCAGTCGGGATAGTTCGGACTTGAGTTGGGCAAACGGCATGGCGAGGGCGGCTTTTTTAACATAGATATAAGGCGCCGGCCCGCTCCCCACCAGCTGCCAGATGTTCCGGAGGCGGCGCTTGATCAGGTTGCGCACAACGGCTTTTTTCGCCACTTTGCCGCTGACCACGATTCGAATCCGACGAGCACTATCTCGAACCGGCGGATATTTTAAAGTAAAAGCAGGGCTATCTAAGTATCCTCGGACTCCTCTATCCATAGACTCTTCGTTAATTAGAGATTACTCCGAGAGTTTCTTTCGACCCTTGAGCCTTCTGCGGGCTACCACCTTGCGGCCACCTTTGGTTGCCATCCGGGCTCGAAACCCGAACTTGCGCTGGCGCTTGCGTTTTTTGGGTTGATATGTCCGTTTCATATGGTTGATTAAGGAGTACCACCTGTTTAGTATACCCCGTTAGAAGTTTACCGGACAAATCCCAAACCACCAAATTAGTGAGCGGAGCGTTTTCCGCGAGACCAAACCAAGGGGAATCGACCAGAAAGTCGGTCGGACTTCTAACGAGGTATAGCCGTAAAGCTTTTAATCGGTCAATTTATCGTATAATGGGGCGTTGGCATTGATTGTGGTTTGGGGATAACTGTAATAAAATTACCTTGTGAACGATCTCCGGGTAGTGGATAAACAGCGGTTGTGGCAGAATGTTTTGGGTGAGGCCGAAGTATCTTTAAGCAAGGCCAATTTTAATACTTGGCTAAAGAATACTGAAATCATTGAGATCACCGACACCGAGGTGCTATTGCGCGTGCCCAATGTGTTCACTTTAGAGTGGCTCCAGAAAAAATACGAAAAAGAACTGCGCAAGGCCTTAATTAAAAGTCTGCCCCACCTGACCAATATTAAATATGTGGTGGGCAGCGGCCCCCGAGTGGAACAGGCCACGCTGTTTTCTGCGGCTATGCCAGCCGCTACCATCGCTCGGACAACTACGGCCACCCAGCCGCCGGCCACCACCGATACCGCCGGACGACTAAACCTCCGCTACACTTTCGATACCTTTGTGGTGGGAGAGAGCAATAAACTGGCTAACGCCGCGGCGACCGCGGTGGCAAAAACCCCCGGCATTACCTACAACCCGCTATTTATCTACGGCGGAGTGGGCTTGGGTAAAACCCATCTACTGCAGGCGGTCGGCAATGAAATTCTCCTGCTCTATCCGAGAAAGAAGGTGGTCTACATCACTTCGGAGCGGTTTACTAACGAATTAGTCGACGCCATCCACAAAAAAACCACCAAGGAGTTTAGGGAGAAGTACCGCAAAGCAGATTGTTTGATTATTGACGATATTCAGTTCTTGGCTGGCCGCGAAGCCACCCAGGAAGAGTTCTTTAATACTTTTAATACTCTCTACGAAAGCAACAAGCAGATCGTCTTGGCCTCGGATCGGCCGCCCAAAGCTATCCCGACCTTAGAATCTCGTTTGCGTTCACGGTTTGAGTGGGGGATGATCGCCGATATCTCTGCCCCCAACTATGAGATGCGATTGGCGGTGCTGAGGTCTAAGGCGGCTAATCTGAATTTTCAGCTACCAGACTATATTTTGGAGGCGATCGCCAGCAAGATCCAAAACAACATCCGCGAATTGGAGGGAGCCTTAACCCGGGTAGTCGCTTATGGTCAACTGAACAATACCATCCCCACCAATGATGAGGTGGAAAATTTATTAGGCGGGATTTTGTTTAGTCCAGGCAAACGGGTGGTCAAAGTGGGAGATGTAATTAAATCGGTTTGCAAGCACTACGATATTAAAAAAGATGAGCTATTGGGCAAAAGACGAAACAAAGAGATCGTCTTCCCGCGTCAGGTGTTAATCTTTCTACTTAGAGAAGAGTTGGATCTGCCCTACAAGAGTGTGGGGCGGGAGTTGGGGGGGAGAGACCACACCACCATCATCCACGACTACAACAAAATTAAAGGATTGTTATTAGAGAGCAACGATTTAGAGAGCGAGATCAAAACCATTAAAGATAAACTCTACGCGGTGGATTAGGGTGGGGAAGATGTTTTAGAAAAACATTATCAACAATTTATCCACCGTCAATTAACTGGATAAGAATTAAATTAACCAACCCCAACCACCAAAACCACACTTATACCCATACCCCCACCCCCTATTACTATTAGTTTAATTAACTTATAAAGTAATTTATTAATAAGAGACAAAGACAATGAAGATATCTGTCTCGTTAGAAAAGCTTAAAAGGGGGCTGTTGGTTTTAGATAAGATTGTTGCCAGTAAAAGTACCTTGCCAATTCTTAATAATGTATTAATTAAAGTGGATGAGAATCAGGTTGTCCTTTCGGCTACCGATTTGGAGATGGGTATTAGTTATTATTTGGGCGGGAAGATCGAACAACCCGGCTCAATTACAGTGCCCGGGCGGGTATTGGGCAGTTTCGTGGGCAGCCTAACCGAGGACAAAATTGATTTAGAGGGGAGGGATAGCATCCTCTACGCTAAAACCGAGAGGAGTGAGGCCAATCTTAATGGGATGCCGGCTGATGAGTTCCCCAGTATCCCTGAAGTAAAGGGGAGAGAAGTTATCGAGATCGACGGTCACCTGCTTAAGTCAGCTATCAATCAGGTGGGCTTCGCGGCGTCGTTTGATGAATCGCGGCCTATCCTCACCGGTGTCTATTTTGTGGTTGGTAATAATACTCTTAAATTGGCCGCTACCGACAGCTATCGGTTGGCAGAGAAAGTGTTAACCGTTCCCACTAAAGAAGAAGCCAAGTTTATCGTTCCCATCAAGACTATCCAGGAAATCTACCGAGTAATTAGTGGAGGAGAAAAGATCAAGATTACCATATCAGATAACCAAATTATGTTTAGCTTCCCAGATATGGATCTGGTCTCGCGGGTGATCGAGGGCGAGTACCCCGATTACACCCAGGTGATTCCCAAAGTATTTAAAACCAAGGCGATTGTTTCAGCCCACGATCTGCTGGGGGTGGTAAAAACTGCCAGTTTCTTTGCCCGGGAGAGCGCTAATAATGTAAAACTAACCTTTAGCCAGGCTGGTATCAATGTGGAGGCCAGCTCGTCTCAACTGGGCAATTTTAAATCGGAGGTTAATGCCGAGGTGACGGGTGACGATAATGATATAGCCTTTAACGCCCGCTATGTCTTAGATGCTCTTAATGGCGTCGGTGGCGAGAGTGTGGCGGTGGAGATGGTGGGCAAACTAAACCCCGGGTTAATCCGGCCGGCTGATGAAAAAAGTGGCCTCACCTACATCATCATGCCGCTTAGGAGTTAATGAAATGCGTTAGCCTTAAACTAGCCAACTTTCGCAACATCTCTTCATCCGAGCTTAGTTTTAGTGATCGGAATTTTTTGGTGGGAGACAACGGCCAGGGCAAGACCAATGTGTTGGAAGCGCTCTACTACCTCTCGGCGGGGGACTCATTTAGAAATTCTCGTGAGGCGTGGGCGGTCAAAAGCGGCGAGCTGTTTGCCCGGGTTGAGGCTGATTTCGAATTAGATAACGGCAACCCCCGCATTGCCGCGGTGGTGTTGGAGCGGGACGAGCTGGGGGTAACTAAAAACTTTCGGCTGGATAACGCGGAGGTAAGCCGAGCGGATTTTTTGGGCAGTTTTTTGATGGTGCTGTTCGCGCCGGAGAATGTCAGCTTGATGCGGCTACAGCCGGTAACCCGCCGGGCGTTTATGAACCACCTCTTGGCTAAGACCGATCCCACCTACTATGATGACCTAACTACTTATGCTAAATCCTTAAAACAGCGCAATGAGCTGCTGACTTTAGTTAGACGCCGCCAAGCCGAAGTGAGCGAGCTGGGACCGTGGGACGATCGCATGGCGGTGCTGGGATCGAGAATAATTAAGAAAAGGCAGGTCTTAGTGGATGCCTTGGGTTGGTGGGTGGGCCCGGTTTATTCACAGATTTCTGGACAGCACGATGCACGGCTGCGGGTGATTTATCAGACAGACGCCGGGGTGATCGAACCAGAACAATATATTAGCCGGTTGATCAAATGTCGGGATGAGGACTTGCGCTTCGGCCACACCACTTTTGGGCCGCATCGCGACGACCTAGTGTTTTTGTTAAACGATGTCGATGCCAAGCAGGTCGCCTCGCAGGGCGAATTCCGGTTGATTATTATTGCCCTTAAGCTGGCGGAGGGGGAGTACATTAAGCGGGGACTAAAAGAGGCCCCGATCTATTTATTGGACGATATCTTTTCGGAATTGGACGAGAGTAACAGCCGACGGGTGATTGAATTTCTGGGTGATGCCCAGGTAATAGTTACTACCACCGATCGACATAAACTCCCCAAAGATGCCAATGTGCTAAATGTTGAAGCTGGTGTCATCTCGGAGAATTCAGCAATTCAGCAACCCACCAATTGAGCAATTTGGTGGAGCCATGCCAAACCCTCGTTGTCATCCTGAAAACACCTAACCGCCGTAGGCTTGTAAATAATTTATTCAGGGTCTAGGCCATAAGGCCGCTACGCTAGATTCTTCGGCTAATCGCCTCAGGATGACAATAATAAGACCATGCCCTGGCAAAAAATAGCTGCAACCATCCCGCGGGATGCTAAAAACATCTCCCGCAGAGCGCAGATCGATAGTGGCCAAGTCTGTAAATTGTGGCAGGAGTATGCTGCCAGGTTTTTATTGGCCAGGGCCGTCCAGGCGCATGAGGCGATCAACTTTCGCGATGGAGTATTAACCATCTCGGTGGCTGACGCCACCTATCTAACCGATATCCGATATCGGCAGCGCAAAATAATAGGGTTGATTAATCAGGCCCTCGGCGCCAACTTAGTAAAAACCATCCGCTACCTCGCCTAACTCGTCATTGCTGTCTCTTTCCCTTGTCATTCCTGCGAAGGCAGGAATCTTCCCCGTCGTCATTCTGGCTTGCCGCGCCCCGTAGTGAGCTTTGCTCTACTACTGGGGTCCAGAATCTTTTCAACATTCTTTTGCCACCCCATTTGCTTGTCCAAATATCTTTTGCCACCCGTCCGTCAGCTGACGGACGGGTGGCCCCAAACCGGCCGCCCGACCAAAGTCTCGCTATCCATAATGTAAAATCGCCTTACCGCTCCCGGCACAACTCGTCCGTCAGCTGACGGACTCAAACAAGTGCCTTAAGCGACGGCGATTTTCCAAATGGCTCACGCTCGACTCCGGAGGGCGGATGAGGATGGGGTTACTTCTGACAAACTGGACAGAAGTGGGTGCCCCGGCCATTGAGGCGGATCTTGGTGACTTTGCCTTTACAGGTGCCGCGACAGGGAAGACCTTTGCGGTCGTATACCGCCAAATAGTTTTGCATTTGCCCCATTGCGCCTTCGGGGGTGCGGTGGGTGTTAACGCTCGTCCCCATATATTTGATTCCCTTTGTCAGCACTTTTTTAATGGCGCCGACTAACCTGGTGGCATCCGACTTGGTGATGGACTTGCCTAGGCGAGTTGGTTTTAGACGAGCGTAGAATAACGCCTCATCCGAGTAGATGTTGCCGATGCCTGTGACGAAGGACTGGTCTAAAATGATGGATTTAATGTTGCTCTTGGGGCGACGCTGAATAGCAGAGTATAAAAAGGCGGGAGTGAATTTTTTATCAATCGGACTGCTTGAGATTATGCGGCCGCATCCACCTGAGCAGTCGGGGCGATAAATATAGGGGGTGGAGATGGGTTCGATGCCCAGTGTTTTAATGAACGCGTCTTTGGGAATGTCTTTGGTGGGAGTCAGCTTTACCCAGCCAAATCGACGCTGATCGTTGAAGTAGAGATTTCCCTTAGTCAATTCAAACCAAACCCGGGTGTGCTTGGAGGGCATGGTGTTGGTAAAATCGTCGGTAGGGTGGCCGTAGTTTAATCTTCCCTTTTCGTCATTCTGGGGAGGAACGACTCCAGAATCTTTTATATGATTTTGGACTGTGCCAGGATGACGATGGGAGGAGGGGACCCATATCAACTGCCCCGTCATTTTTAGATGGATGAGAAGGGAGAGAGAGGTTGACCCGTCTTCGTCCGTCAGCTGACGGACTACGCCGGGCTTCGCAAGATCAATAATAATGCCTTTGCCGCGGCGGGAGATTTTTTTAATTGTTAGTCTTTCAGCTCTCTTGGCCGTGCCCTTAAAGCTCTTGGTTGCAGGGATATGAACGGCTTTAATCTTCTGCCCGACGATATGTCGGGAGAGGCCTCTGACAACCGTTTCTACTTCAGGGAGTTCGGGCACAGGGAATTAATTAAGCAATTGAGCAATTCACCAATTGAGCAATTAAACTACCGCATGCGGGCGGTTTCGGAGCGAGGTTTGAGAGGTTTTAGAAGTGGGCGAATTCTAACTCGGCGCCGACGGCCGCAGCCGATTTTTCTATCAGCGCATAGTAGGCCTCCCAGTTGGGAGTGGTGCGGGGCTTTTTGAGGTAAGCGGTTATCTGGTCTGCTTCTAACTTTCTGAGTTGCTCGGCCATGGCCGGTACCTTACTATCCACTTTGTCTGCGGTGAGGAGATAGTCGTAGTAGGGGATCTCGGTGTCTGGATTCAGCAGGCCAAATTTACCGGGGAGGATTAACACCGGGGTCTCGGTGCGTTCGCCCTCTTCGATCACCCGGTTCATAAAATCCGAGACGTACCGTTCCCGAGCCGGCAACATCCCTTCGGCCGGGTTCTTATCGTTACTGCAGATTGTGAGTAAATATTTCATTTATGGGAGATAGGGCGGGGTCTCACCATGGTGAGACGTTGCTTAAAGTAATCTACCAACTTGGATAGTGCAAGCTTGCTGTAATAGTGTCTTCCCCCTTTGTGTTGTTTTGGATTGTTAAATCGATTGTAGTGATATCTCTTGTCGTTTCGTAAGTCCTGAAGCTGATGATTGAACTCATTATTTGGCACAAATCCTGGAACTGCCCCTTTCAGAGCCCTAATAATGCCGTAATGGTCAAAAGGGTAAATCTTTAACATGTCCTCTTCGGCTATCTGCACTTCCGGAGCTTTTGGATTGTTGCTTGGGCGGAATTCTTTGTTGGACGCGTTTCGGTTACTGACCTCGACGTTTCCGATGATCCGTAAAGCTGTTTCTCCGTCTGGTCGTAGTGCCCCGCTTTCCACCAGTCTGATTTTCTCTAGCAAACTTTGGTCAACGAAAAGTCTAGTTTCTCCTCCAGGTGCATGTATGGCGCCCGTATCGGTATTTAGGAAGCTCATGTTTTCGGCGCCTATCTTGTTAAGCTGGCTTAGAGTATCTAGCAATTGATTGGTTGCAACTCGCTTTACCTCATCCATAATGGCCGTTAATTCGGGAAATTTGATCTTCTCAGTCTTGCCAGTATATCGATAATAAATTTCCCCAGCCGATACTATGCTGCTGACCGTGGATTTGCAGATAACCGGCTTTCGAGGGTGCGGTTTTGCAATCAGCATCCCAATTGTTTTATCCTCGAGATCAATAATGTGTTTCTCAAAGATAATCGCTGGTTGAAATATGCTATCAAAATAGCCAGACAAGCGTTCCTCGTCTGTATTCTTGAATGTTTCGTCTGATAACCCCAGTATCTTTCTGTCGCTGTTGCGTATGCCAAAGATGATAGCTCCGCCTTGATTGTTTGAGAAGCCACTCAAAATCCTTGCGTAGTCGGCCTTGGAATTGGTTGCCGAGGAAAAAGACTCCTTAAGCTCCATGGTCATGCTCTCTGGCAACCACATTAAACCCCTGTTTTTCAATATCTCTATAAGTTGGTTTGCCACGGCGGTTTTTATAATTATTTGGTGTCGCCCCAGGTGGGGCCGGCTTCAATATTAACAGTTAAGGGTACATCTTTCATCGATCATATCCCAAGATTTTCAGGGTCTCTTGAACGGAAGCGTTATCAGTATTAAGCCAAACCACTTGCTTGGGGTAATCTTTTAGTAGCGGAGCTAAGAATTCGTCGGCCCAACTGGGAGTCAGCACATCCACCCCGGAGAAATCCAGTTTGATATTATCGCCCGACTTGAGCTCTGATAACCGGGGGCGTAATGCTTTGTAGGCCTCGCCACCAGCTGGCCGGGAGGTTAACACATTGCCGAATTTAGACATCTGAATAATCATTGCGTCGAATTATTTGTTATTGGGTGAAAATCGATGATGGCTAAGCAGCCGCGGAGAGTAGGGGATTTAGTGAGATTGAGACGATCGTTGTGAGGGCCAACAACCAGTTGAGCCGCACCCGACCAAAATGTTAGCTTGATGTTGGCGTTGGCAATAACTTGCCGCACAAATTTTAATCCATTACCGCGGCTTTCCGGACGGCGGCCCGATACTCGTTCGGTAAATGCGATGGTAAGAGCTTCGCGATCGGTGGAGATGGTGGGCACAGACCGTCGAAGGGTGGCGCGTACACCCTGACCTCGATCGGCTAACACCACTCGATGATTAGTTAAATCGTAACCAAACATAATGCCCTTGGTATCTGGCCAGTTGCCGATATTGTGGTCGAAAGAATTATTACCAATTTCACCGGTGATAGCACTAATTAATGAACCAGCATTTTCACCCAAGATCTTCTTTAGTTCTGTGGCCAAACGATTAAGGCGAGTGATGAACCGATCCGATGTGGCACAGTAGTAGTCTGGACTAATTTCGGGGGCGGTGGCTTGGGTGGCCCAATATCTACCCAATTGCGCCAGATCGGGGTGAGGAATGGGTTGTTTGGCCGCCAATGTCCAAACCTCCGACTCGTAATATCGCCGGTGATATTTAATTCCGGCCCGATGCGAGGTGATTAACCCTCGCGCCTCCCATCGGCGTAAAGTAGCCGGGACCACCCCTAATAATTTAGCGGCTTGACCCACACTAATTAGACGAAACGAGTCTGTCATACCTTTATTATATCATCATATAGCAAAATTGTCAAATGTATATAAATCTATACAAATATATACATTTTAATCCATTTAGATAGGTTTGGTGGCGCCCCAGGAGGGGCCGGCTTCAATATTAACAGTTAAGGGTACATCCAAGGGGTAGATGTTTTCCATAGTCTCTTTAACAAAGTCGGCGACCTTAGCCACCTCGCCCTCGGGGGCTTCGAACAGCAGCTCGTCGTGGATCTGCAGCACCATCTTAGACTTAGGGCTGATCTTGCCGAGATTCTTATCTATCTCGATCATCGCCAGTTTGATCAGGTCGGCGGCGGTGCCCTGGATGGGAGCGTTAATGGCCATCCGCTCGGCGGCTAACCGAACATTTACGATATTAGAATTAACCTCGGGTAGTTCTCGCTTACGGCCTAATAGGGTTTGGACAAAGCCCTTCTGCTGAGCAAACAGAATAGTATCTTTGATGTATTTTTTAATGTTGGGGTGAAGGGTAAAGTATTTGTCGATATATTCTTTAGCTTCGCCGTAGCTCATCCCAGTACCCTCGGCTAAGCCATGCGCGCTGATACCGTAGATGATGCCAAAGTTAACCGCCTTGGCCTTATGGCGCTGGGTTTTGGTAACCTCGTCTATTGGTACGCCTTCGATCTCAGCGGCGGTGCGAGCGTGGATATCTTCATTTTTGAGGAAGGTATCGATTAGGCGTTTATCTTGTGAGATGTGGGCGACCACTCTAAGCTCCACCTGCGAATAGTCCGAGCTAATTAATTCAAAGCCCTCAGGGGCGATAAAGGCGTGGCGGAGTTTCTCGCCAGTCTCGGTTCTAATCGGAATGTTTTGCAGGTTTGGTTCGGAAGAGCTAAGCCTGCCAGTAGCGGTGTTTTGGGAGAAATGGGTGTGTAGGCGGCTATCCTTATCTACCAATTTGGGCAGCGTTTCTAAATAGGTGTTCCGCAGTTTTTCTAACTCGCGGTATTCCAAGATGGGCTCGATGATGGGATGGGCGCCCTTGAGCTTATTCAGCTCCGAGGCGGCGGTGGAGAAACCGGTCTTAGTTTTGGCTATCCCAGCGGTGGGGAGGTGGAGTTTTTCGAACAGCACTGTCGCCAGTTGGGAGGGGGAGTTGATATTAAAATCCCGATGGGAGTGCTTATAGATGAGGCCGCTTAAAGTCAGTAGTTTGTCGCTAACCTCTTTATTTATCTTATTTAGCCACTTGGTATCCAGTAACACGCCAGCGTTCTCTATCCGTTTCAGTACTGGATCGAGGTCGGCATCAATTTTATCCGCCTGATTCTTGATAACCTTCTTTGGCAAATCGCTCAACCCCCCCTCTCCTCCCC
>METE01000009.1:17930-20127 GCA_001771275.1 candidate division Kazan bacterium RIFCSPLOWO2_01_FULL_48_13 | reverse complement strand
AGGGGAGGTTGGGTGGGGTGGTCCCGGCTTCGGCTAATGGGAGAGCTATCTCGTTATCGCTCTTGGGTAGCTTGTTGATTAAGCTGTTAAAGCCAAGCTTGTAAAACAGCTCGCGCACCTTCTTTTCGTCGTACTCTTTAAGCACCGCTTGGTTGAGGTCTAATTTGATTGGGACATCGCGGATGATGGTGGCAAGCTGTCTGCTCTGTTCGGCTATCTCGCGATTGGCGGAGAGCAGGTTGCGATAACGATCGGGTACCTTTTCCAAGTTCTTATAGATGTTCTCGATGGAGCCGAATTCCTGTAGCAATGTAAGCGCGCCCTTCTCGCCGATGCCGGGCACGCCCGGAATGTTATCCGACGGATCGCCCCGCAGGCCTTTGTAATCGATCATCTGTTCGGGAGTTAGCCCTTTTAGATTTTTAACTGTATCGGCGTCGAAGATGATCATATCCGAAAAGCCCTTGCGGGGGGCATAGACAAAAGTGTTGCTATCTACCAGCTGAAGGGTATCCATATCGCCGGTGGCGATGTAGGTATCTAAATCTTTGGGGGCTTGAGCCGATAGCGTGCCGATAATATCGTCGGCCTCGAACCCATCTTTGAGGAAAACTGGAATGTTAAAAGTTTCGACCAGCTCTTGGATGCGGGGGATCTGGTCGTACAGCTCCTGCGGCGCCTTGATGCGAGTGGCTTTATACTCTTTGTATTCCTCGTGGCGGAAAGTAGGGGCGGCGGTATCAAAAGAGACGGCAATATAGTCGGGCTTAAGTTTGCTTAAAATACCAAGGAGGATGACGGCGAAGCCGTAGATGGCGGTAGTGTTCTCCCCATTAGGGGAGGTGAGGTTAAGGCGGGAGAAGGCATGAAAGCCCCGATGGATCAGAGCGTTCCCGTCAATTAGCACTAATTTTTTGTGTTGAGTGGGCATATCTAAGTTAATTATAACCCGACGTAACCCCACCCAACCTCCCCTTGCTAAGGGGAGGAGAGGAGGGGTTGTTTTTAATTGTTTTTAGATTCTGGATGCGGTCCGACACACCGGACCTTACCAGAATGACGGGGAGGGCCTGGATCCCGGATCAAGTCCGGGATGACATGTAGGGAAATGCGGATTAGTTTAGTGCGTAGGTGATGGTGACATTGGAGGTGATGGCCATACTGCCTTCTTCTAAGCCGGGCATCCGGGCGGGCCTCGATTTTACTCGGGATGACAACGGGGACGGCTATAAAAAGTATTGACTGGGAGCTACTTTTTGGCTATTATGGGCTGTGGTTTATTCTGATTTTAACTGACCTTGAAATAAGGAAAAAGGAGGGATAGTTGTGAGCAAGGCAGAAGAGACGGAGTCTGCTTGGCGGTGTTTCGTCGTTAATCCAGAGCTTCGGATTAGGGGCGACTCGGCTTTAAAGCAGGTATATGATCCGATACGGGGGGTGGTCCATCTTTTGCGTCCACCCGAATTCAGGGTGTTTCAGGGGGCTGTGGTCAATGGTGGTGGGGTGATCCGGACCAAGAATGGTTCCCGACAGTTTTGCCGTTGTCAATCATGGTCTCAGATGGGGATGATGTGGGAGGTTGACTCGGAAACCGGCCTGTCTCTGCGCGAACAAAGATTAGCGGGAGACAATAGGGCGCCGATGGTTACATTCTACAGCGTGCCAGTCGAAGTTAGGTGGGCGATAACTCAAGCGTGCAATTTTAGGTGCGCTCACTGTATGGCTGATGCGCGGTGCGATACCGATCCAAACGAACTGACTGTGACGGAAGCCAAAGCAGTTATTCGCGAGATGTCAGCCGCAAAGATCTTTGGGCTTACCTGGACCGGTGGTGAGCCGTTATTGCGCCAAGACATCTTTGAATTGATCGAATATGCTACCCAACATTATCTGGCATCTACATTGGTAACTAACGGTTGGAAGGTAACGCTTGGAGTAGCGGGTTGGTTAACGGATGCTGGGGTAACGCAGGTGGGGGTTAGTATTGATGGCGGGACCGCCGCCGTCCACGATGCTATCCGGGGTATGCCTGGGTCATTTGAGCGCGCCATCAACGGAGTACATAATCTACTGTCGGCTCAGGTCCCCGTAGTAAGGATTATGGCAACTTTGCAGAGAGATAATCTCTCCGAGGCTGAGGCGATCGTCAGACTGGCGGTTGATCTCGGTGTGGATGCGGTAGAGCTTAACCCGATAC
>METE01000009.1:0-17912 GCA_001771275.1 candidate division Kazan bacterium RIFCSPLOWO2_01_FULL_48_13 | reverse complement strand
CACTTAGTCGCTCGCTTGGTGAGCGAGCTGCAGGGGAAGATAACCATTCTGGCCCCATCGACAACTGACTGTACTCAACAATTGTATGCGGAGCTGTTAGATGGCCAGCAAAAGCGGCATTACCACCGCGGGTGTTTAGCGGGCAGGGCACACCTTTTTATTGATCCAGCCGGTTCAGTATTCCCTTGCTATTTTGCTTTAGACCAATCCGCGGGTAATGTGAAAGAGCGGGGGCTGCTTCATATGTGGCGGCATAGCCCAGTCTTTCGAGAGATGCGCGTGGTTGACCCGGGGTGTCGGGGCTGCCACTACATGAATGTTTGTTCGCGGACATGCGGAGATAGCCTGAGCACTCGTTGCCGACCAAACTGTCCCCAGCGGAACAAGGCATTGATGAGGGTGAGGGATTAGAACAGTTTGAGATTTTAATAGGGCGCACCGAGTAATCGGAGCGCCCATTTTTTGTAACCCCACCCAACCTCCCCTTGAGAAGGGGAGGAGAGGAGGGGTTGTTTTTAATTTCCGCCTGGATCCCGGATCAAGTCCGGGATGACATGTAGGGAAATGCGGGTTAGTTTAGTGCGTAGGTGATGGTGACATTGGAGGTGATGGCCATACTGCCTTCTTCTAAGCCGGGCATTATCCCGCCGCCCATACCTTCGGCAAACTTGGGGGTCATCCCATTGTCGATACTGGGTGTATTTTCGTTGATGGAGACGATAGCTCCTAACTTCGCTCCGCTTAAGTTAGCCAACTGCTTGGCTTTTTCTTTAGCGGCATCGATGGCTTTTTCACGAGCCTCTTTCTGAACATCCGATGGGTCATCCACCGTAAACTGGACTTGGCTGATTTCGGTGGCGCCAGAATTACCCAAAGTTTGAACTACACCATCCGCATCTTCTAATTTGCGAACTGTAACTCGTACAGTGTGACGAGTGGTGTAACCGCGAAGAATTGGGGCGCGATTATTAATATAGTTATATTCTGGGTTAATGGTGTAGTAGAGCGTTTTAATATCCTTGGCCTCGATGCTGTAAGTCTGCAGCGCATCTTTGATCTTAGCGATCGCTTCGCTGTTTAGCTTCTGCGAATCGGCTAAGTTTTTGGCCTCGGTGCTGACACCAAAATCGATCTTGGCGACATCAGGCGTCACATAGGCCATACCTTCACCGGTAACGGTCAGCCCTTGCTGATTGAATGAAGCGGGAGCGGGTGCCTGGCCGATGTTGCTGAATACATTTATCACCACGATCACCAACACCGCTATCACCGCTATGGTAATGAGGTCCATTATTCGCTTGGCCCAAGTGCCATTATTAGCAGCCGGCCTCCGGCTATGAGGGCCATCTGGCTCGGAGAGTGGTTGCGATGACATCAATGGCTGGGGGGGCATCGGCGGCTTCCAGCCCGGAGTGGCGACCGGCCCGGAGGGCGGGACCTGGGGTTTAGCCTGCTCGCTATCGCGCCTGCCCGTTTCATCGGGACGCGGCCCGGGGGACGCGGCCAGGGGCGGCTCCGGCGTGGGTGGTTGATAATTAAAACTGGGTCCCGCAGGTGGCGGGGTCTGTTTCCAATCGGGCTCCAACGGGGGTTCGATCGGATTTAGATTTTCATCAAATTCCATTTGATCTCCTTTCTTTATATAGACAGTCTATTATACAAGAGCTTTTAAGGCCTCTTCAATTGTGGCCCGTTCGTTGTAATTGACTTTGCCCTCGGCCTTGGTCATTACTGTTTGGGCGCCCATCGAGAGGCATAATACCAAGTCGCCAGTTTGAGCGATCTCCAAAGCCTTTTTGATCGCCGCTGGCCGATCGGTGATGATGTGCAGATGATGGTTGACCTGGAACTTGTTGGGATCCAGTCCGGCGCCGATCTCGCTAATGATCACATCGGGATCTTCGGAGGCGGGGTCTTCTTCGGTTAAAATAATGTCGTCAGCAAAGTGGGAAGCGATCTGGCCTAAGATTGGCCGCTTGGTGCGATCCCGTTCGCCGGCCGCGCCGAATACGGCAATGATCCTGCCGCTAACTATTGGCCGAAGCGCTTCAAAGACTTTTTGGAAACCGTCGGGAGTGTGGGCGTAGTCGATAATAATATCAATCCCTTTGGTATTGGGCACATATTCCATCCGGCCGGGGACCTGCCAGAGACTATGCAGGCCTTGCTGAATCTTGATTAAAGGGATGCCTAAAGCGTGCGCCGCGGAGGCGGCCGCCAAAGCATTGTAAACATTAAAGCGGCCGGGCAGGTGCAGGGTAATGTCGGCGCTGCCGCCAGGTGTGTGCAGAATAAAGTTGGTGGCGTCCCGCCCTTCTTTAATATCGGTGGCCCACAAAGTTTTATCGGGCGTTTCTGGCGTATTGAGATCATCAATGGCAAAGTAGAATTTTTGATCGGCCACAAACTGATCAAAGTAATCCGCTGCCGGATCGCCCAAATTGATTACCGCGGTTTTTGGAAGACCCGGCTTGCGCAGGCTCTCGCTGAGATTCTTAAATAGCTGGCCTTTGGCGGCCTGATATCTTTCTAAGGTTTTGTGATAGTCGAGATGATCGTGGGTGAGGTTGGTAAATACTGCCACATCATAGAAGATGCCCCAGGTGCGATGCTGGTCCAACGCGTGGGAGGTGGTCTCCACGATGGCGTAGGCGCATTTATTGTTGGCCATTTGGCGGATCAGCCCTTGCAAAGCGAAGGGGGAGAGGGTAGTCATCTTGGTTTCATTAATCCACTTTTGTTTGCCGGTCCAGATATTGACGGTGGTGGCCATACCGACTCGATTACCGTTGGCCTCTAAGATGTGCGCCAACATATTGCAGACGGTAGTTTTGCCATTGGTGCCGGTAACGCCGATCACCCTCAGTTTAGCCGATGGAAAACCATACATAGTAGCGGCGGCCATTCCGCGGAGATGATGATATACATCAAACATCCCCGGCGCTACCCGCTTAATCATGGGACGAAGAATGTGTTTTAGTTTTTCCATCCCGTTAGAAATCTACTTAGCGTATATATCCATTTGAGTTAGGTTAATCGATTGTCCCGATAAGTGATTTCTAACGGGACAGGTTAACGACCTCGTAATATTTTATAGACTCGATACCACAGGGGGGAGATGGGTAATTCTAATGTACCTATGTATTCTACTGCGCGTCCGCCAAATCCTTGTTTAAAGCGGGTGATGCCTGCCCAGCTGGGATGCTGGCCAACTACATCAATGCCGCCAAAATCGTAGGTGGTACAGCCTTTGGCCTGGGCGGCCTGAATGGCAGCCCATTGGATCGCGTGATTAGCCATCGTCTCGCGATACTCGCTACTGGAGGCGCCATGCAGATAAGTGGCCTGCCCGCCGAAGCAGGCGATCAACACAGCCGCTACCGGTGTTTGGCCCAAGTAAGCTATCAATAGCTCGAGCGTATTATTTTTGCCCAATGTTTCCAGCTGTTTTTTATAGTAGTTGTCGCTGTGGGGAGTAAAGCCATCGCGGGCGGCGGTAACTTGGTTTAATTGATTGAATATGCGAATGTCTTCGGAGTTTTTGGAGACTGCAACTCTCACCCCCTTTTTCCCCGCTAGCCGAATGTTGTAACGGGTTTTAGGTCTCATCGAGGCAAGGAGATTGTTGGCTCCCGCGGTGATATCGAGGACCCAATTGGTTTTCGGCTGGATGGTTTTTGGACTAAGGATAAATCCCATAGTTTTATAGATCGACAGCGCGGTAGTATCACTATTTTTTAGCGGGGGATCGGTGCGCCACAGAATTGCTGCCTCGCTTGTCCCAATCTCTTTCATTTTTTTAACGATCAGCTCCATCGCTGCGCGTTGATGCTGAATGGGCGCAGTGTTGTTGATCAGCACCTCCCGCGGCGTATAGATAATAAATTTGCCAAAGCCCAGTGATAGTTTGACCGCCAATAGCTGAGCTAATATTTCATCGCGATCTCCGACAACCCGGAGACGCCAGATGGGATTGCCCAGGCTGGTTTGAAACTCCCCCCACGCCCAGCTTTGCAGCAGCCCGCCTTCGGGGTGGCGGAGGATAAATTGGTCCCAACTAGTCTGGTCTGAGATAGAATTTATCAGTAGTCTCATCCCGTTAAAAATCTACTTAGCGTATATATTGGGTCACGAGCCCATTATGGTTGTCCCGATAAGTGATTTCTAACGGGACAAGTATCGATATAATTATACCAAGTATGCTCAATTTTCCGCTACCGGTGTGATATATTTTATCTGATGATAATTTTAGGTATCGAAAGCAGCTGTGACGATACAGCCGTGGCTCTTGTCCGATCCGCCAGCCGGCGGAGGGGGGAGGTTTTGGGCTCCTTAGTGTCATCACAGGTTAAGCTGCATCGGCAGTTTGGTGGGGTAGTGCCCGAGGTAGCCTCGCGCAAACACTTGGAGAACATTCTGCCGCTGATCGATCAGCTCCTGCGGGGAACCCAGGTAAGTATTAAACGGATTGGTGCCATTGCTGTAACCAGCGGGCCTGGGCTGGCTGGCTCTTTATTAGTTGGGGTAAATACCGCGAAGGCGCTGGCCTATTTATGGCGGAAGCCTCTTATCCCGGTGGACCATCTGGCCGCTCACATCTACAGCAATTTTATCGAGAAAAAGATGCCAAACAAATTCCCGATGTTGGCGTTGATCGTCAGCGGGGGGCACACCGAATTGGTACTGATGAAAAGCGCAACATACTTGCGGGTAGTAGGCGCTACTTTGGACGACGCAGCAGGTGAGGCATTTGATAAAGCGGCCAAATTATTGAGTTTGGGTTATCCGGGCGGACCAGCAATAGCAAAAGCCGCCGAAGCGGCTAGTATCCGATATCCAATATCCAATAAAAAGACACGATGGATTGAATTGCCGAGGCCGATGATAGAACACGGCCTGGATATGAGCTTTTCGGGATTAAAGACCGCGTTGGGTCGAGTAGTAAAACCGGGCAAGACCGCGGAGTTAGCTTACGAATTTCAAGAAGCGGTCACCGAGGTGTTGGTGACCAAGGTGGCCCGAGCCATTCGACGGTATCAACCCCAGGCCTTGTTGTTGGCAGGCGGGGTAGCGGCCAATAAAGTGCTGCGAACTAAATTGGCGCAGACTGCCAAACAGTTCGGAGTGGCTTATTACATCCCGGAGCTGAAATATTGCATGGATAACGCGGCGATGGTGGCTCTGGCAGCTAATTTTTTGGGGAGGCTCGACAGACGCGGGTGGTATAATGTGGAAGTTAAAACCAATAGTTGGCAGCTAAAGCATGAAACAAGAAATACCTAAAACTTTTGATCCTAAAGCGTGGGAGACCAAGCTCTATAACCAGTGGGAGGACTCGGGCAGTTTTACGCCCAAGATCGATCCGAAGCAGCGGCCTTACACAATTATTATGCCGCCGCCCAATGCCAACGATCAGCTGCATATTGGGCATGCGCTGTTTGTAACGCTGGAAGATATTATGGTGCGGTATCATCGAATGAAGGGGGAACCAACCCTATGGTTGCCGGGGGCCGATCATGCTGGGATCGCCAGCCAAGTGTTCTTTGAAAAGATTCTCAAAAAAGAAGAGAACAAAACCCGCTACGATCTGGGCCGCGAAAAGTTTGTCGAACGCCTGCGGGAATTTGCTGTTAACAAGCGAGTGGCAATGGAAGGCCAGTTGCGAAGATTGGGCGCGAGCTGCGACTGGACGCGCAATAAATTTACCCTCGATCCCGATGTGAGCGCGGCGGTCTATCACACATTTAAAAAAATGTATGATGACGGGCTGATCTACCGGGGAGAACGGATTATCAACTGGTGCCCGCGGTGTGCTACCGGCCTCTCGGATTTGGAGGTGGAGCATCAGGAGGTGGAGGGGCGGCTGACTTATATCAAGTATCCACTATCGGACGGATCAGGTTTTATTATAGTAGCTACGACTCGGCCAGAGACGATGCTGGGCGATACGGCGGTGGCGGTCAATCCGGACGATAAGCGTTACAAGAAATTGGTGGGCCAGAGGGTAAAGCTGCCGTTGACCGATAGGGAGATCCCGATCGTGGCAGACAAAGCGGTGGATAAGGAGTTTGGTACTGGCGCAGTAAAGATTACCCCGGCGCACGATCCGACTGATTTTGAAATTGGTGAACGGCATCAACTGCCGGTGATGGTAGTGATTGGACAAGATTACAAGATGACTGATGCTGCGGGCGACTATGCCGGACTAAAGATCAATGCGGCTCGTGACAAAGTGCTGGCCGATTTGCGAGAGCAGGGACTGATCGAGAAACAGGTAGAATATCGGCATAGTGTCGGCCATTGTGTTCGTTGTAAAACGATGGTGGAGCCTCTCGTCTCCAAACAGTGGTTTGTAAAGATTGCCCCGTTGGCCGCGCCCGCCATCGCAGCGGTTAAAACCGGCCAGATAAAATTTATTCCCGACCGGTTTGAAAAAACCTATCTCAATTGGATGGAGAACATTCGGGATTGGAATATCAGCCGGCAACTATGGTGGGGGCACAGGATTCCAGTTTGGTTTTGTAAAAACCAAACTGGCCTAATATCCAATATCCAATCTTCAATGTCCAGTGGGGAAAGGGAAAACTTTGTGGTATCACAAAATAGGCCAGCAAAGTGCCCATTTTGTAAAAAGTGCGAGATGGTTCAGGAAGAAGACACATTAGACACCTGGTTCTCATCTGGCTTATGGCCGTTTACCACCTTGGGTTGGCCCAATAATACGCCGGATTTTAAATATTTTTATCCCACTACTGTTATGGAAACGGGTTGGGATATTATCTTCTTCTGGGTAGCTCGCATGATCATGCTGGGGATCTACTGTACCGGAGAGGTGCCCTTTGAATTAGTATATATGAACGGTTTGGTGCGCGATAAAGAGGGGAACAAGATCTCTAAATCAAAAGGCAATGTGATTGATCCGATCGCGATGGTGGATAAATATGGAGCAGACGCCTTGCGCATGGGGTTAGTGGCCGGAACGGCGGCTGGCAATGATACAACGATGTCTGAGGATAAGGTGCGGGCCTATCGCAATTTTGCTAACAAGATTTGGAATGCGGCGAGGTTCATTCAACAGCGGGTCAGCGGGTTGGCGGGTCAGCCCCAACGGGGCCCCTCGGGGCAGGCCAGCCAGAAGCTGACGGGAATGTCACTAAATGATCGCGACAAGATCGTGCTGGCCGATTTTAACAAGATCACGCAGGACATTGTGAGGATGATGGATAAGTATCAGCTCGGCCAAGCCGGCGAGCTGCTCTATGATTATTTTTGGCATACTTTCTGCGACAAGCTGATCGAAGAATACAAAACACAGTTAACGGGAGAGCGAGCCGAAGCGGCCACCGCTGTGCTCGGCCATATCCTAAAAAACAGCCTGAGGCTGCTGCATCCGTTTGTGCCATTTGTGACCGAGGCGGTCTGGCAGACGCTGTACGAAAAAGAGGGCCTACTGCTGACTCAGGAACTGCCCGCTTGATTTGGCGATCTTGAGAAAACCACCGGAGGGGAATTTAACCAAGGCCCAGATTTTGGTTTCGGCTACTATTTTGCCGTGGTAGTTAGTGAGGTAGTTAGCCAAAGCGTCGGGAGAACTGATCGGATCATAAGCCAAACGGTCTTGCTGCCAATTGGTTTCTTCTCCCGTGGATTTTAGAAAGCTGCGCAGGCTGCCATCCGGCAGCATCACGATAACATTGTCGTTTTCGCTATACCAAGCATAGCCACCTCCGGCGTAGGCTGCGAATAACGGGCTGCCCGTGGGCGGAATAATGCTGCCTACGAACGGCTGATCCTCGGTGGGAACAGCAGCTGGGTTGGCATAGCTGATGTTGGGATCAGCTGTAGTGTTGGGGGCGCTGTAGTTGTACGAGAGAGAGGCCGCCGTGTCTTGCGCGATCGATCCTAAATTGGCGGGGATAGTGATGTCGCTGATAAAATCTTGGTCAACCGCTGCCGCGGTAGCCGTATGATCAGAGCTGCTGTTGAGCCAGGACAGAATCAATTCGTTTTGGGTCAGCGGCTCATCTTTAGAATAGGCCGTACTACCTTGAGTTGGCTGCATGGTTGGCAAAAACTCTGCGTAGATAACGCCCAGGATAAGAAAGAAAAATATTAGATGGAGGGGTTTTGGCATACAAAAAAGAAGGTCATGGCTGCTCCCCAGCAGCGTTACCTCCTAACAAGCTAATTATAGCGCAATTAAGCCAATTTAACGATCCAGCTATAATTACTTAATTTTCTTGGCCAGTTACCCGTTCCATTTCGGCCAAGGTAGTAATTCCGGCGATGACTTTGGCGATACCGTCTTGCTTGAGGGTAACCATGCCTGCTTCGATAGCCAGCCGCTGGATCTCGCCGGTGGTGGATTTAGCCAGTACCGCTTTAGTGATTACTGAGTTGGGTTTAAGTACTTCGAAGATGCCGATCTGGCCTTTGTAGCCGGTGCCACCAGTGCAGTCAGGACAAGTCTTGGCCTTCTCTAAGTTGGGGCGTTTGAGGGTAGTGGGGATGGCTGGCTTGGCGACATTGGCGGG
This sequence comes from candidate division Kazan bacterium RIFCSPLOWO2_01_FULL_48_13, assembly GCA_001771275.1. Lineage (GTDB taxonomy): Bacteria > Patescibacteriota > Kazan-3B-28 > Kazan-3B-28 > UBA10110 > 2-01-FULL-49-10. Next base: position 9,378 of record METE01000009.1, on the reverse strand, counting down.
CCAAGTGGATAGCTCGTGGTTGATGATCTCTAACTCAGCAGCAGTCGGAGGGTAGTCTTCGGCGCAGGTAAGGCAGATCCGGCGAACTAATCTTTGGGCGATTATACCTAAGATCGCTTCGATAAAATACTCCGGCTTTAATCCTAAGTCACCCAAGCGGGGGATAGCGCCGGCAGCATCATTGGTATGCAGGGTGGATAGCACCAAGTGGCCAGTCAGTGAAGCGTTGATGGCAACAGTTGCTGTATCGTTGTCGCGGATCTCTCCGACTAACACAACATCAGGGTCCTGGCGCAGGATCGATTTTAACCCATCGGCGAAAGTATAGCCCTCTTCGGGATTAACCTGGCTTTGGGTGATGCCTGCCAATCGGTATTCGATCGGATCTTCGATGGTGATAATCTTTTTGCCGGGCTCGTTGATCTCGGCTAACACTGCATATAGAGTAGTAGTCTTACCGGAGCCGGTGGGACCGGTGTTTAAGATCAAGCCATTGGGTTGGCGAATAATGCCGCTAACCATCTCGGCATTATGTCCGGCTAAACCTAAATCGGTTAGGCTAATGAAGCGGCTCCCGGATTGCGGCAGCAGCCGCAATACAACAGATTCGCCGTAAGCGGTTGGCAGGATTGAGACTCGCAGGTCGTAATCCGAACTGCCGGCTTTAATGCTAAATCGGCCATCCTGAGCCGAATCGGTAATGTTCAGCTTGAGGCCGGCCAACAGTTTAACGCGCGAGATAATATTTTTTAGCAGCCCATGAGGCAGATCAGCCATATCGTTCAACACGCCGTCCACTCTAAAGCGCAGGTGCACATTAGTCTGAGTGGGCTCGATATGAATATCTGAGGCATTTAAATAGGTAGCGCCAGATAGCAGGGTTTCGAGCAGGCTGCTGATGGCCAGGCGCTTGGCATCCTCGCCCAAACTGCCCCAGTTTTGAATGGTAGATAGAGCTTGTTTCTGCTGCTCGGTGGTTAGATGAATATCTTCGCGAATGATCTGTTTTGGGGCGAAGATGTCGTATAAAGCGGCAAGATATTTAAAACTCGATTCGGATATTAGAGTGGGAATAAATTCGTATTGATCCATCGCTGCTAATTTCTCCAAGGCGGCGATGGTGGCCGGCTGCTGTGGGTCGGTGATAGCTAAATGGATTTTTTGACCTTCTTTTTTAAAAGCAAAAATGCCGCCGGTCTCCACCAATTCCTTGGGGATGATCTCCACTACGCCGGGCTCAGGTTGAAAATTAACTAAATTAAGATAGGGCAGACTCAGCTCAATGGCCAGCTTCTGGGTTTGTTCCTCCTCCGATTTGCGTTGAATATTGCTGATGATCTTGCCGATCGGAGCGCTATCTTGGTCGGGGGCGGGTGGCTGATTGGATGGGAGTTTGCGCTGGGCCATCTTTATTAAGTTATCGGATATGAGTTAATAGTAACAAATGCCGCATCAGTCTTCTGGTTTTTAGTAGTAGTGGTGACCCAGGCAAAGTTGGTTGGCACCACCACCTGGTTAATAGTGATGAGACTGGCAGTAGCCTTAAAGTAAATTTCTACCGTGGCAGTCTGCTGAGCGGGTACGGTAACGGGGTATCCGTTCATCCAGCCGCTGCCGGCCAGAGTCTGTGGTGTCCCGTTATTAATGGTAACTGTGGCTGATCCGCCGTATTTAAGGTAGGCCGATTCGAGCCGATCAAAAATGCGGGCCTCGTAAGTGAATCGGTCGCTGGTGTTAGTCAGCTCTGCGTAAACGATGAATGCGAGTTGATCGCCCGGCTGCGCTTTGGTGTGGGTGACCCACTGGGTAGCCCCCCGGCTTAAGTTGCGGACATTGGTATAGAAATCATTGATTGCCAGCTCTCCCACTTGTTCAACCGGGCCGGGCGCAGGCGGGGCGGGCGGAGTATCAGTTTTACCAGTTGCGGGGTCGGTCGGTGCCGGATCTCGACCATCTACTGAGCCGTCGCCGTCAGTGTCGGGGTTGCGGGGATCGGGATCGGTAGCGTTAGGGATGCCATCCTCGTCCCAGTCGTTGGGGTCGGCGCCTGCCTGAGTATTGAGGGGCGATCCGCTAACCTCATCGTCACTGATGACATTGTCATCATAAAAACCGTCTTCGGTAATTAGGCCGCTATCCAAATATGATTGGTGGTAAGTGTCATCGATCTCGGCGGCGGAGCGGTTGGTATATTTATCTTCAATCGAGGTGGTTTCGCGCTGATACTGCGAAATGAGTGAGGCAGTGAGGATGACTGCCACCATGGTAGTTGTTACAAAGATAAATACCGGAGAACCCATCGCCGATGATTTATTTAGTAGGGCCCATCTTACCTAACTGATTGAGTTCCTCGGGGTTGGAGGTAACGATCTTGTCCTCGACATAGCTGGCCACTACTTTAATAGCGGCATGGTTGGTGCCTGCAAAGAACAGCCCTTCACCCACAGCCGATTCCAATAGCAGGAACTTTTCTCCCTCGGTTAAATTAAAGGTATCAGCGACGATATCGATTGAAGCGGGAGATTGACGGAACAGCAGCTGCAGAGAGGAATTGCTGACCACCGCTTTACCGTAGCTGGAGCTTAAGAAGTCTTCGACATCCTGGGTGATGGTAGTGAGCCCCAGCCAGTATTTGCGGGCTCGCTTGGCGATGCTGTACAAGAATTTAGCCGAATCTTCGTATTGCATCATAATCCACGCTTCATCAATCACCAGCAGCCGGCGGCGGGGGGTAAAGCGGATCTTATTCCAAATGTAGTTTAAGATAATGTACATCCCGATCGGGCGTAGTGCTTCTTCCAGGTCTCGGATATTGAATACTACCAGCCCGCGGTCAAGATCAAAGTTGGTCGGCTGGTTAAAGACGCCGGCGAAGGTGCCCGTCACATATTTATCCAGCCGCTGGGCCAGACTTTCGGCGCCGGTCATATTTTTTAATACATTATATAGATCCTCCATCGTGGGGACGAGATTTTTCTGACTGCCGACATCCGTGGTAATATCACGGGAAGCGTAGGTCTCGCGGATCGCCCGATCCATCAGCGCATCCTCTTCGGGGGTTAGTTCGCCCAGCATTAGATTCATCAATCCCAACAGCGCGATGATCGCCCCGCGCAGGTTCTTTTCGCCATCGGCGTCGGGCCCCAGATCAGGCAGATCAAAGGGGTTGATCCGTTTATCGGAATTTAGACTGACAGATAGGTAGCTGCCACCAACCGCGCGCGATAAGACTTCGTATTCGTTCTCTGGATCGATCACAAATACATCTGTGCCCAGCATGAGGCTCCGCATGATCTCCAATTTGACCGCGTAGCTTTTGCCGCCACCAGATTTGGAGAAGACGACCATATTGGCGTTCTCCAATTTAAAGCGATCGAATAAAATTAGGCTGTTGTTGTGACGGTTGATGCCGTATAGGATGCCCTCGTTGGTGGTGAGGTCGGATGATACAAATGGGAAAGTGGTAGCCAGTGACGAGCTGGTCATATTCCGCATTACTTTTAATTGATCGGTGGCCAGTGGCAGGGTGGATACAAAACCATCCTGCATCTGCATGAGGGCCTGTTTACTGTAAACCAGCTGGCCGCCTAAAGCGGTCTCGATCCGATCGGTCGCCCGATCTAATTCTTCGGCGCTTTTGGAGTAGACGGTAAAGTAGAGACCGTAGTGGAAGAACCGCTCCATGCCGCGCTGCAGTTTATCGCGCAACTCTTCGGTATCTTGGTAGGCGATCTCTAATTCGGGATCGCGGATTGCGCCCTTCTCTTCGTTGATGCGGAGAGAGGACTCCATCTCGGTTACCTTGCGCCGCAGCATCTGCATAATGTCGGCGCTTTCCATCGGGTAGATGTGCATCGAAACATCAAAACTAACATCAAAGTTAATGATCGGGCTCAGCCAGTTAGTCTCCACATATTGGGGGTAGGTGAGCACAAATAAAGTGCGGACAAAATAGCTGTTTAGCTGAAGATAGTTGGTTTTAAGCGCCAGCGAGGCGGGGGCGATTAAGTCGCGCACCGAGAAGAGGCCCTGTTCAAACACCTCCGCCGCTCTTTTCTCGGCGGCCAACTCGGGATCAACCTGTTTGCGTTTAAATAGCGCCATATTATTGCTTGCCTTTGGCTAACTGGGTAATTACATCAGCATCCACCGCGCTGACATTAAACAGTTTCTGGCGGCGGGCGGAATCGGGATTGTAGTTGGAGTAAAGCAGATCGATCAGCTCTTCGGTGTTTAGCAGAGCACTGCTTAAGCCCAAGGGGGCCAGCCCGTTGGCCACTAAACTGGTGCGGCGCAGCAGCTCTTCTTTGTCTTCTTTAAATCTTCCCATAATGGTAACCGGTTTTTTGCTGAACAGCCGAGTTAGAAAATTGCCGGCAGCGGCCAGTCCGGGTGAGTAGGGGATGATTACATAAAAAGTCTTGCTCATAATGTTGGCGACCCCGATCAGCTCACGGACAAACGCGATGTACTCTTGGCTTTGGGTCTGGAGCAGCTCGTTATTCTGTGATTTGGTAATATTCTCCAAGTGAGTTAAGTAGTTGTCCAAATCCAGGATGCGCGATTGGATGGTGATCTGGATAGGAAAGCCCAAAGCATTTAAGAAGCTTTGATACGAATCAAGCAGGGCGGTCTGCTCGTCCTGCGACTTCAGGTTGAAGTTGATCGAATTTACCATTAATACAGCGCGCAGACCGCCGTCCTTCATAATGATCACCCCTTCTTTGATGGCTTTGAAGGGGAGATATTTTTGAGTGCTCTGGGATGTGTTTTGTTTTTTAGCCATAACTTTTAACTTTCGGTGTCCGATAGGACATCTTCTACCCCCAAATCCTGATCCTTAATTTTGGGAGCTGACGGCTGAACGGTAAGATTTATTTCGTGAGTAGTGGATAGTTCAGCCGTTTCCATTTTACCACCCGTATCTAAGATAGTGGCCAACTGTTCCAGGCGGCTTTTATTTATTGTCTTGGTTGCGGGCTGACTAACTTGAGTGGGATGGGCCAATTTCACCGTCGCTTTTTCCATGGCGTTGTCCTTGCCCCACAGCCTCCGCTTGGGTGCCACCACAAAACTGGCCCAACTGACCAAGAAGGTAATAAATGGCCGGCCGTTGATCTGGCCAAAAGCCAGCAAAGCGGCAAATACCATTATTACCAGACCGATCGCCACGAATTCGGTAAAGAAGAGATAACCGATCACATAGTATTGATAGGCTAGGAAGGTTAGCGCCCCGCCGCCCAGCAGATAGAGAAACTGCCTTAAAGTCAGCGGGCCAACCAGCTTGTCTTCCTTGTCGATATTTTGAGGAATTTTAGTAGTCATGGCTTTAGATTATTGGGTGGGTGGTTTAGTGGCGGCGCCGCCAGCGGCCGGAGTTTTGAACTGCAGCTCTATCACCCGGTGAGCGGTATCGATGTCGCTTAGGATTTGGTGCGGGGTAGCGTCGCGGCGGTATTCATCCTGGCCGGCTGCGGGTGGGATGTTGAGATCTTTCAGAAAGGCAAATACCTCGTTCGCTAAGTTGACACGGCTTACCTGCTCCGCAGCCGGGCCGGCGCCGGACCGTTCCGCCCCAACCAACTGCTCTGCTTGCTGGTGAAAGTTAATTACTTGATTTAAGGTTTGCTGATGAATATCGGCCCGGATGATGGCTGGATCGCTTTGTGCGCTTTTGGCTGCCTCCCGGGCTATCTGCTGTTCCAGGGTGGTATTAATTGCAGCTCCGTAGTGCTGGTATTCATCACCACTGTCTGCCACTCGGCTTTCGGCGCCCCGTTGCAGGCCGGATTCAATCTGGTGGGACTCTTGCTGTAGGCCCTGAACTTTCTGGACCAACTGCGAGAGGGTAGTGTTCTGTCCCCTAACAGAACCGGAGATGGTGGAGAGCGAATCTACATCAGCTGGGGTGGCGGCCTTACCTAACTGGGCCAACTGCGTTGCCTCCTCCGCCGAGAAACCTTTGGTTTCCAATTTGGTCTGGGCGACCTGCGCGGCACTGTCTTTATTTTCACTTCCCACGATATCCTTAATCTCCTGAATGGCGGCATCGAGCATCTCCCCAAATCGCTTGGGATTGCCCTCTTCGTCCTCGGCTTCAGTCGCTAACACAGTTTCTACTACCTTGCTGCTGACCTCGGAGGTCCCCTCGGCTTTAACTTGAGCCCGGACATCCTTTTTGGCATCCGCTATCCCGCCGGCTAACTCATCCTGCCGTTTGTAGGCGAGTTCGCCTTCTGTGGGGACATCCGGCGCCTCATCGGCATCCATATCCTCCACCCCTCCAGCCGGTTCTCCGCCGCCACTGGCAGGAGTCGCCCTGCGCCCCCTCTTACCTTTGCCCAGTTTATAGGGATTTAATCCGGTGAGGTCGATGATTTTATCACTCAGATCCTTAATTGCCTCTCGCGCTACATCTGACTCCGGCCCGATCGTACCAGCCAGTTTCCCCATACGGATGATAGTGTCACCCCATTCGCCTTCTTCATGCTCCTCCGGCTTGGCCGCGTCTAGATCATCAGCCATTCTGTCTACTGGGTCAAAGTCGGCGAGATCTTTGGGGGTAATCTGTCTAAGCATGTAGGCTAAGCTGCTCTGAAGATCACTCACCCTGCTCGCCTTGGCTTTAAGTTCCTTATTATCCTTGGTAATGCTTTTCTGGTCCATCCCACTTAAGCCATACCATCGAGTAATCGGCTTTCCTTCCTTATCCACTGCTCCCCGGTTCTTTGCCTCGGCGTCTAACTCTTGCACTAGTGGCATTAATCTTCCGCTCAGGGCAGCAGCTCGTGCTTTCGTAATCCCTAGTTTTTCGTCAGATTCTCCCTTGACCTTGCGTCCAGTTGGGTTGAGGATGCCTGAGTACCATTCTTTCCCCAAACTGCTGCGCCACCCTTCGAGCCGTCTTAGGCCCTGGGCGGCTTTACCAAACACGGGATTCTTGTCATACCACCCGGCCATGGTTTCACGCCACCTCGCACCGACCACGCCCTTGCCAAACTTACCGATGGGCGTTTTACCGGTAGCGGTGTCGGCGATGGTCTTCCAGGCTTTTTGGCCCATCCCGGTCAGTTTGCCGGGAGATTCGACCAGGCCGGCGATGGCGCCGCCGATCTTTAACATCTTGGGCACCGTGCCAGCCATATAGATAATGGTCAGCCCGATAATAAACATGAGTAAGTCTTTAACTGAGGTGGCGGCGGCAATGTGGATGGGGGAGGCCGACAGTTCAATACCGCCTCCACCAACAATATCAATAGATGAGCCCAATCCAGTGACAAAACTACTTAACTCTCCAGGCGTGGTTCCTTTACCGCCTATCTCTTGCAGTACAAAAACGCCCAAAGCTAAAATGGCGTAAGTCATTGGCATGGCCAGAATCCATTTGATAACATTCTCAATCCATTGGGAAGCCATTTTTTGGGTAGTGGGCAGAACGCTCATACCAAATGATAGCGGGGCCAGTACTAACATAATGAATAAAAAGATGGTTCTTTCGATCAAGAGCAGGGTGACCTTAATCAATACCCAGGCCGATATCAGCATAGTGGCGAGCACTAAAATCGTACCTGCCACTCCTAAGCTAATTGGTATATGCATGTTGGCGAGATCTTTTAGGTAGACCAAAATTGTATCGCGACTAATTCCGATAGTGCTCTCAACAAACAAAAAGTCTACGCTGTTAAATAAAGCATCGCCCATTCCTAACAGCGCCATAAATATGGGCAAGCTGACATTAGCCAAGATGGCCATGGTCACAAAACTGCCTAAGAATTTCTTGATGTTGTAGGTGCCGGTACCAATGCGCAAAATTATAGCTACCGAAGCCACTATCAAGCCAAGCAGTAAGAATCCATTAGCTAATGTTAAGGCGGCCCCATGCGATACGGTAACGATATCTTTAAGGGGAGAGTCATTAGAAAACACCCAGTTCGGATCGCTTAGCAGGGCATCCAGAATTTGCATTACGATCGGCATAATAATCCCAGCGATCACTTCGCCGATGATACCAAAGAATTTAGCCAGCAGACCAATAAAGGCCACCCCTAAACCAGCCCAAAAATTGATGCGGTCATACTCTTTTCCACCGGTGGCGTCTCCCTGAGCATAGGTAATTCCTAAACCGGCTATTAAAACCAAGCCGGCCACCAATAAGCCGGCCGCTGACCACTTTAGGATTTTAGTGAGTTTTTGTTTTGGCATCGTTATAAGGAGATTTTTGTTTTACCCCTCCTGCCTTAATATTACTTTATTATAGCAGATATTTTTATTTTAGTCAACCCCGTTAGAAGTCCGGAGAAGCCCGGTAAATGCTGTGAGACTACGGTCATTCGGGTATCGTTTCACTTTCCTCTCCACCCCTGTTAGCAGATCTCGTCGGCGACTTCTAACGGGGTCAACCCTTTTCAAAATTGGATAATTTGGGTGGGAGAGCGGATTTTTACCCAGTTGGGGCGGACATTATGTCCTTTACAAAAACGGCAATATATGATATAATAAAGTAAATGTGATATAATATTTTTAGATAAATAAGGCGAATGGTCGATCAAAATATAGAGCCACACCAATCAGGACCGGGCAGTGATCTGCCTGAGCAATTGCCGAGTGATCTGAAGGTAGCGGTGTCGCCTGACAACCAACCAAAAACTACTCCAATCGTTCCGTCATTTGGCCAAAGGGCAGCGGAGAGCCTGCCGAGTGCTAAAGTGACGATCGCCCCGGGGATGATAATCGGGGCCGTGGTGTTTGCGGTGCTGCTGTTGGCTGGTACAGCGTATCTGCTATTGGGCCAGGTCGGCATTGGGGTAAATCGGGGAACACTAAAGTTAACCTTGGATCCGGCGGGAGCGAACATTGTGATCGATGGAAAATTCAAGCGGCAGTCAGTTGGTTCTTTAAGCATTAAACTAACGGCGGGTGAACATAGCCTGGGAGTGACCAAGGAAGGCTATTTGGATTGGGAGCAGGACTTTACCTTGGTGGCGGGCGATAGCAAAGAGGTAACTCTTAAATTAGAGCCGATTCCTAATGTGGAAGTATTGGTCGAGGGGGATACTGTTTGGCCGGAGATGATTCGCAACGGCAAGTCGGTGGCTTATCTTACCGCGGAGGGAAATTTTGCAGTAGTAAACTTAAGCGACAAAGAGCCGGCCGCGTTGTTTGGCGATCGGGATATTGCGCAAGTCCGATCCGTTAACTGGGCGCCGGGCGAACCGATGGCCTTGGTCAAGATCAATGGCACGCCAAAGCTATCTAATATGTATGACAACCGCGGAGTGCGTGGGCGATTTGTACCGCTGGGGGAGCGGCCAGTTCAGGGAGCGCCGCGTGACACCGGTTCGAGCAGTTGGTTTTTGGATGATACTCGGCAGACAGCGG
>METE01000008.1:20628-27945 GCA_001771275.1 candidate division Kazan bacterium RIFCSPLOWO2_01_FULL_48_13 | reverse complement strand
TTTAGTCGTGCTTTCAAATCGGAAGAACTGCCAATGTATGTTTGGGATTTATCTTTATGACTTTTGAGCAAATAAACATAATACATACTTTTAGTATGCCCTACTACGTTCTGCTTTACAGCAGAACTTCGAAGGGCAACCTTCGCTGTTTTCTCTACGTTAAAATCTGTGCCATCAGCACACCTTGAGCGGCGCAGCCAACCGTAGCTCGATAGAGCGAAGGTTGGTGGTGCATTCTGGATGAAGTGGGAACTTACTTGAGAGATAACAGGCGGGAACCAGCCCTCATTGGATGCTAAAAGTAGTCACGCACATGTTCCAGATTGTTTCCTATGGCTACTAAGCCAGCACGAGCCTGGCAATCTGGCAACCTTGTTATCTCCTCTTGGAACTTCGTTGCATAATGTGAGTTTAGGTCGAGTGTTTTGGAGATACCGCCCAAGTCGGCAACAAGCTGAACGAAGCCATCCAATTGCTCCTCCGTAACATCAGGATTGCCGAGAGTACTCTCGAGTTGCGCTCGTTGTTCTGGTGTGGCTGATGCATAGGCAGTGAGAGTTGGATAGGTTGCGATACCCTTGCGGATATCTTCATAGGACTGCCTGTTTTGCGCTCTTGATATTCCGCCCAATCCGCTATGGAAACCCCCGAGTAGATCGTTACCGATCATCGCCGACATGCCAAAATGGCGGCCTACGGATTGGGCCTTCTTAATCATGGCATCGTCAGCCCCAGCCACTATAGCGGCCATGTGTGCAACCGCTTCGTACATGATTGCACATACTTGATAACAGCGCTCAAGATAATAGTTCGTTGTGGAATTAAGCCGCATATGCTCATTACGCGCTTCACCTTCCCACATAATATCCCACATGTGGTTGGCAAGTGATAGGAGCTCGTACTTCTGGGCTTCGGGTAAATCAATCTGCTCTAATATCAGTAGAGAAAGGGTCCATTGGCGTGAACCAGCCATCCAGGCGTCGTTAACGCCAAACTGGACATGAGTAGCCTTGACCCCTTCACGGCGGGGCTGATTGTCGATGATGTCATCAAGAACATATGTGGCTTCCGCCGAAAGCTCTATAAAGGCGAGCACCCACAGGAGTGATGTGGGGATAGGGCCTCCCCTATAATCCGATAAAGTCATCCAAACTAACATCCCTAAAGCAGAGCGTTGTTTGCCACGATTGGCCCGGAGGGTTGGCAGATATACTACTGGATCAGCTATGGTTGGCGGTAGCTCAGCCAAATGCTTGCTGAGAAAATCGGTGGTGACGGGGGTGACCATATCCGCTAAATCCTTCATGAACTTAAGAACCTTTGCTTGGTCCCAAGTGTCCGGGAGCTGCATCGAGTATTTATTCTCCGTCATCGCTTGTATTGTAGCACCGCCAACAAAAAAACATACTCCGACAAAGGGTATTCTGTGCTGGTGGAGCTGGGGGCCCTCCTTCGTCCGTCAGCTGACGGACTACGGGCGGGCAGGGATTCACCACAAGAGTACTTCCGAATGTGTTTCTAAAGAAACGCTTCTGGTCGCGCACCCCGCAAAATAGTTTCGGGATTTCCCTAAAGGGACTCGTGATGCTCGCTTGTGCTCGCTCCCATCGTGCACCCCTGGGGTGCGGCTCCACCGGCTACATAAAAACTGACAAGCGCCCACTTTGTGGGCGTTGCAGTTTTGGTGGAGCTGGGGGGATTCGCACCCCCGTCCAGAGAACAACTACTTAGACCATCTACATATTTAGATCGTTTGAAAGTATCCCCAACTATCCTCAAACGAACAAAGCAATAGTTGGTTAAGCCACATTTGTCTTAGCGCCGTTAGTGACCAACCGGCGAGCATCCCAAAGAATATTACACCGTCATAGGGTAGGCTTTGGGCCCCCTACCCGACGATGGCATCAGCAATTAGGCTAATGCAAGTGCGGGCCGAAACCCGCCAAATGCGTTGGCATTTGTGATTTGCCTCTTTTTAACGTTGGAAAGGCGGCAACGATATGCAGATCTAAACAGTTAAGGTTCCTGTCGAAGCTATACAGCCCCGTAGCAAAGTCCGGATGAACACTCGACTTGGATTGGATGTAGGGACTACCGACCGCCGCCTTGCTAACACTAACCTAAATTATTTGTCAGCGCCAGACTTGCTACGGGGCAGGCCCCATACCGGACTGTATTATAACCACCTTAATGGGCGGATGGCAAGACAGGTTAGTATGGATCCCAGATCCGGACTGGTCTGATGCTGGATCGGACCGCCGGTCCGGGATGACGGGGTTGGGAATGGTTGACAAGAACTAAAAGTAACCGATTTACCAGATATGGGCCTGGTTTATATGACTATTGACCCCGTTAGAGATTCGACAGATATATATGGTGATATTCAAGGCAAATTAATCGATATGCGCTTCGCTTACCCCTATGTTTGTCCAGATATCTGGTCAATCTCTAACGGGGTTGACAAAATGGGGTTTTGGTAGTATAATAAAAAAACAGGTTGACTGCGGCCTAACAGCGGCCCGGTAGGTCAAAAATCCCCGGAAAGGGGTAAGGCCCAGAGGGAAGCAAACCCCAAAGGGGTAAACAAAAATAAAAACCAAACCCAATGCCCAAGCTGACTCCTCACCAAATTAAGAGATTGGTTAGTCTAACCGCCACCATCGCGCTGGTCATTCAGACCATCGTTCCGGGCGGTTTATTTAGCTGGCCAACGGGTCGCGCTCTGGCCGCTACCAACAGCTGGGATTTTACCACATCTTCCAACTACACCGTAGGTGACGACATCACTATTATGGATGGTTACGCCAGTATTGATCTAAGCTTTGGGACCTCTACCGACAATATGGATAACCTGTATGACGCGGTAACGGATGTCGTGGAGACTGCTACTGCCGGCCGGGTATTGGCTGCCGTGGCTACCGAAGATAGCTTCCCCTACTCGACCGACTATGGCGACACTTGGTCAGTACCGGGCGGTTCTCCTCCCGACAGCAACAACCTCCACTTTAAACTAACCAAATTCACTTCCGGCACCTACTCTGGCCGAATATTAGCCGGGGGGCTGAACTCCGGCGCTGGGCTGGGTGCTACTTGGTACACCACCGATGCTGGCGACACTTGGACAGCGGCCAGTACTATCGCCGACACCACCAAGGTTACCGCAGTTCAAACATTTGGCGATACGGTGTTTGCCGGCACCACGGGCGTAAAAGCCGGCGATGGTTTTATTTACTCCGATGCATCCAACGGTGGAGACGGACCCTGGACCCCCGCCATTATCTTGGGCGTGACCGGCATTAATGACTTTGCCCTAAGCGACGCGGGCACCCGAATATTGGCTGGGTTAAACAACTCCCCCGCCTCGGGCAAAGTATCGGTTGCTTATTCTGATGATGGATTAAGTTGGACCATCGCTTCGACGGTTTCCGGCGATTCATCAGTAACAGCGGTAATTGCCATAGCAACCGACCCGGTAACCGGCGACATCTTTGCCACCACTAACGGCAACTACATTCTAAAATCCACCGATGATGGAGCCACTTGGAGCGAGATCGCAGTGGCCGGCGCGGCCAACGCTAAAATAATTTATGTTGATGCCAATGGCGGCATTGTCGTAATTAAAGTCACCGTAATCTGGCGGTCGTTAGATGGCGGCACGGATTTTTCTACGCAGACTGCGGGAGCAGTCGGCAGTACCTTGGCCGCGGAAGGATTTATTCGGATGAGCAACGATGCTTATTTAATGGGCATCGCCGACTCGGGTGGCCAGGGCGATGCCTGCTCCGGCGGTTATATTACAACCGCTGTTACTGGAAACGGCACTTTATACGCCGTGACTAATAATACCGGCACGGCATTTACCAGCATTAGCGCGGTGGCTGATGAGTATCCCACCACCAGCGAAGGAACTGATATTAAATATCGGTTTAGCGTCACCACCAAATCGGGGCCGTGGTATTACTGGGACGGCAGCCAGTGGTCGGCCTCCAGTGCCCAAAGTGAATCCAATCAGCTGTCGGATATTACTTCGGCGAGATGGAGCCGGTTTCTAACTGACTTAGACCTAACTTCCGGCACCTTTTATTTTCAGGCCCAATTAGGTCTCCCACAGACCACCACCAACAGCGCCGGGTACGATTCGGTTATCTTAGACACCCTGACCATTACCTATGTCAACGAACCTGCTGGTGGCGGCGGGCCCCCGCCGGATATTACCAAATTAGACAAGGAGCCGCCTCACTCAAAGGTGGGTTGGATATTGGAAGACAACGGCCAGTTAACTCCGATGCCGGAGCATATTTATAAATCCAACTTTACTATCGTGGCGCAGGCCACCGACAATGTAAAGGTTCGCTCGGTTTCATTATTTTGGAGCAAGAGCAAGGGCGGCAACTATGAGTTGTGGGGACAAGGGGTTGCTGAGACCCCGATGCCAGGATACTGGGCTTGGTATTTTGACACTAACGGCGCCGATGGCGACGGAACTTACTATTTCTATTCTGTAGCCACCGACTACGCGAGTCCAGACAACTTTATAGAGATACTGCCAAAATCGGAAGACTGGCAGTATGACGCATCCACTACCGTTACCACCGATTTTCCGTATATCGAAACTACTTCCCCCGCCGAAGGCGCGATTAAAGTTGGGACTTTGAGTAGTATCTCGGTCAAGTTCAGCCGAGATATGGATCGGGCTTCGGTCGAATCGGCTTTCTCGTTGCTTAACAGTCAAGGTGTGGCAGTCGATCTGGGTTGGAGATTTGTCTGGCCTTATTTAGGTTTTGGCGGGCAGAGCCAGCGGATAATCATCTATCACAGCACTCCGTTTGAAGGCACCACCAACTATACGGCCTACATCAATCCATTCATTGCCAAGGATGAGAACGGTTCTCCGCTCTCCCAGATCAACCCCAGTGAGACCGGCGCTTACAACCCCTGGCACTTTACCACCGATGTGCCACAGAAGCCCAACTTAAGCAACTCCAACAAGAGCGTAGCGATCTATGATGCGGATACCCCGTCGTTGTTGAAAGAAGACGCTGAACCGGGCGACTATCTGCTCTATACTATTACGATCAGTAACACAGACGAGCTGATCGCCGATCCCACTACCTTGGTCGATAACATTCCCGCTCATACTAAATATGTGGGCGGCTCGCTGCAGCGCCGGATCTGGGACGATTGGGGCGGTTTCTGGATCCAGATGGCGCCTCCTCCCCGGCCGCAAAGCGAATTTACGGTGGCCTACGAAGAATCCAACGACGGCATCGACAACAACGGCCGAGTAATCGGTAATGGTAAAGTGGTGATCAACCAACCGATTGAGGTTAGTTTTATGGTGAGAATCGATCAACCGCTGCCGGATAACACCACCATTACTAATACGGCTGAGATAAACGACGGGGTTAACCCGACTCATTACAAAACCGCCACGGTGATAGTAAGGTCGGGTTCCAACTGGAGTGATTCTTATAAAGAAGCGGAGAATACTAATCCTAATCGCACTCCCGGCTCGGCCAAGGTGGGCGATACGCTGATCTACACTATCTATATTGAGAACAGCGGAAATATGGACGCTCTGGGGGTGACGGTGACCGACCGAGTGCCGAATTATACTGGCATCACCGGCACACCAACCGGCGGGTTAGTGTACGATCCCGGCACCAATTCGTTATCCAGCCAGGTGGGAATTGATGGCTGGACCGGCATGGTGCCGGCAGGCGGAAGCCATATCTTTACCTTCCGGGTAACAGTGGATGAGCAACCACCGGCCAACATCGGCAAACTGACCAATATTGGATACATTCGCGACGGCTCCGGCGACTACGCCTTGGTGAAAGAGATCACTATAGTCGGAAGCCCGCCGACTACTCCACCTTATATTCTCTCCCCCACTCAACCGAAGGGCGGGGCTAAGAGCGTTAAGTTATTCTCTCCGATCGTTATTACCTTCAGCGATTCGATCAAACCGGCAACCTTAAGCTACACCGTTAGCAATGAATCGAGTGTGATCTATGACAGCTCCAAGAGCAGCGATTGGGAAACTACCTGGAGCGCCAACCAAGAGGGGCTTAAAGATGCCAAGGTAACCATTCAACCGAATAAGCCATGGCAGACCGGCCACTACTACACCGTCCGAGTGTTAGATGCTATTGGCACTAATGATCTGCATCTGTCGAAAAACGGCGATGTGCCGAACAATACTTGGGGCTTTACCGCCGCTCGCCCAGCGCTGTACTTTATCGATAAAAGCGTACTGTCGTTAAAGTTTGGGACGGTTAGCGCCAAGATCACCGTTAAATTGGGTGATTGGATCAACTTTGGCGACTCCCAATCCGGTGGGGAAAAACAATACGCCGCGTATCAAGTGGAAAATCCGACCGGATTATCGATCAAACTATATTCTGCCAGTCCGACCGGAGCGTTTGATACTGATCCCGACGGAAAATTCGATGGCAGCGTGATCAGCGTGCTGATGCCTCAGGGCAGCGATACAATTGATTTTTACTATACCGATTCTGCACCCACCGATTTTGGCACCGACGGAACTTTGCCGTTTATCCTGCCATCGGTACCATATTCCCGGGCGGGCTATCTAATCTATTCGGAACAGCGCTTCTTTATTGTTACCGCCGATGACAACGGCCTATCCGATCAGATCTATTTCCAGACCAGCCATCAGACCGTTCCGGCCGGAGAGATCAGCGCGCCGATTCAGTTTGAAATTCGCAACCGCCAAGGGGAACAGATCGATATTAAGAGCGGCCGGCAGTTCCTGCTTGAAACAACTTCGGGGGCAGGCGAATTCTATGATCAGTTTAAACGGACGATCAGCCAGTATGCCGCCTGGCAGGGCGAAGATGAGACTAAGATCTACTATCTATTAACCGCCACCGAGAAGGCTAAGCGAGTAATCTTCTATTATATGGACACCGAGCCGGGCACCTACTCTTTAACCGTAAACGACAAAGAGATGAAGATAGCAGTGGAGGGCGACGGTCCAGCTGCGAGCCAATCGCAGACGATGGTGATTGTGCCGATTGACGATCAGGAATTGGAAGAGGAGATCATCGAGGAGTTGGAAGAGGTTAAAGATGAAACTAACCGGGTGTTAGATCGCCTGGAGATCAATCCCACCGAGACTACCGTTCTCCCTAATGGCGCCCGCACCTTTAAGGCAGTTGGCTATGACACCGAGGGAGCCGAGATCAAAGAATTAAAATTCAGTTGGTATGTGATCGGAGGCGGCGGCACTATTCTCAAAAAAGGTTTACGCAAAGATAATCACTCGAGCACCTTCACCGCCGGCCAGCTCCC
>METE01000008.1:14461-20619 GCA_001771275.1 candidate division Kazan bacterium RIFCSPLOWO2_01_FULL_48_13 | reverse complement strand
TGGATGTGGTCAACTATGGCGGTCCGGGAGAACTGCCCTCAACCGGCCCGAACGGAATCCAGCTGCTGTTTATGACTCTCACCCTGCTATCGGCGGTAGCCCTGGCCGCGGTGGAGCACTACGAAAAGACTCATTTTTATGAGGAGGCTCAACCCCGTTAGAAGTCCGGAGAAGCCCTGGAAATAATTGGAAAGATTCGTTGTGCGCCTATCGTCTCACTTTTTCTGCTACCCATTAGCAAAATCTCATCTGCGACTTCTAACGGGGTCAACCTGCCAAATAAAGTCAGCTATAATAGAAGTACTGGTCCCGCCTGCCCCATGCGAACGAAGTGAGTCATTCGGGGTTAGAAATTACTGATCGGGACAACCAAAGTAGATATATAATCGAATATATACGCTAAGTAGATGTTTAAGCGGGATGGAAAAATCCAAAACACAAATTGATTTAAGTAGTCGCCCGCTGTTTGTGGGCACAGCCGTCGCCTTAGTAGTTTTACTGGGGCTGACGATTTGGGGTTTTATCAGCAACCGCTCACTGGCTGATACCACCCTGCAAGCCGGCGATCTGCAAATAGATAAAACCGAGGTGGCGGCCGATGGAATAGACAGCAGCCAAGTAACTGTCACCATAACTCAAAAAGGCAACAACGCCCCCGCTGCCGATGTGTGGGTCGGCCTGAACATCAAGACCGAAGAGCTGATAACTCAAGACTTATCTAATTTCGGCTGGTACAGTCCCGAGTCCGGCCGGTCCTTCTATCAGACCGACGCGTTAGGAAAGGTAGAGTTTAGCGTTAGATCGCGAGTAGCGGGCGACATTACCTATACCGTATATGCGGCCGATCCAGAACAAAAAAACAGCGGGAAGTACTTAAGCTTAGAGCGCGACTTCACCATCCATTTTAAATAAATCGATCCAAGGTATTGGAGGTAAAAATCCCTTATTGTCATCCCGGACCGGATTGCTGAAGACAAGTCAGGATCCGGGATCCAGACAGAAAAATAAATGCTTTTTGTTTATGTATAGATTCCTGCCGGAGTTTACCCGAGCAACTGGCGGGCAGGAATGACGAAAGGGGCGTCATCCTGAGCGAAGCGTTAGCATAGTCGAAGGATTTAGCCCCAAAGGGGCCCCGTTGGGGCGAAGCGGCCTCACGGCCTAGATTCCTCGACAATCTCGGAATGACAACAAGTAAGCGAGGTCTTTACTTGGCACACACCCCACTGTCATCCCGGACCGGATTGCCTAAGGCAAATCAGGATCCGGGATCCAGGCATAAAGCAAAATTATTTTTCTTTTCCCTGGCCGCATCCGCATCCGCGGGCAGGCTGGATCCCCGATCAAGTCGGGTCCGCCAACCGGCGGAGACGACTGGGAGTAGTCGTCACTTGGCTTCGCGATCCAAGGTTTTATTAACTAACGCGTCGGCCCTCGTGTTCTGTTCGCGGGGGATGTGTTTAAAAGTTACGCGCCCGAATTTTTTAGACAGTTCCTCGACTTTTGCAAACAGCGGTTTAAGTTCTGTATTTTTTACCCGATATTCGCCTTTGAGTTGGCAAACTATTAATTCGCTGTCCATTAATACGGTTACCGATATGTCACCAAGTTTATGTTCATCGTTAATTAGTTTTTGCAGACGACCTAAGCCAAGAATTAGCGCCTGATATTCTGCCTGATTATTAGTAGCTATCCCTAAATAGGTCGAAAAGTGACCTTGCTCTTTACCTTGGCCGTCTAAAACTACCGCGCCAGTCGCGGCCGGTCCGGGATTGCCCCTGGCTCCCCCATCGGTATAAAGAGTGTAGTGGTTGTCCATATAACGCCACTGTCCATCGGGGCGTTTCCATCCGCCCTATGTTATGAATGTTGGAGCGGGATACCGGAATCGGACCGGCGTCTCATCCTTGGGAAGGATGCATACTGCCACTGTACTAATCCCGCAGGTCGTCATAGGGCGGGATCGCGTTCTCACCCTTAGCCCTTGGCTGATTTAGTTAAGGTCTTTAGACAGCGCGAACAGATCAGCGCCTCGCGGCCACTGGCCAGTTTGGTTTTCCTGAGATTGGGTTGCCAGGTCCGTTTAGTGCGTCGCTTGGAGTGGCTGACATTATTGCCCACCTGTCGACCTTTGCCGCAAATATCACAGATTCTACTCATCCCGTTAAAAATCTACTTAGCGTTTATATTCCAACCCCGATTACCCCTTGGTAGTCCCGATAAGTGATTTCTAACCCCGAATGACTCACTTCGTTCGCACAGGGCAGGCGGGACCAGTAAGCTTCCCTTAGGCTAACATATCAGATATTATCAGATTAGTAACCTATACGCAAATATGTTTATTGCCGACCTTTTTTCCCATCTCGACCGTTTTATATTCTTTGTCGTGGCCATTGTGGTGGGCATAACCGTCCATGAGTTTGCTCATGCCTGGGCTGCTACGAGATTGGGTGATTCTACCGCCAAGCTGTCTGGCCGTCTAACTCTCAACCCCCTATCCCACCTCGATCCATTAGGCACTATCACCTTGTTTGTGGTGGGTCTTGGCTGGGGGAGGCCGGTGCCTTACAATCCTCATTTTGTCCGACGAGGGGTCTGGGGCGAGACGATGGTGGCTCTGGCCGGGCCAGTCAGTAATATAATCATAGCCACCTTATTCGCTTTGCCTGATCGAATTATGTTTTGGTCCAGCGGCGTTCATCCGACTGGACAGCTATTCACCTTTCTCTCCACTATCGTTGCCATTAATGTATTATTAGCGGCATTTAATCTATTTCCCATCCCGCCACTGGATGGCTCCAAGATCCTCCATTTGATCGTTGACCGATTATTCTTTGGCCGAGTGGACTGGATGATGTTCGAACGCTCTGGCCCGATGATCTTGCTGGCCATCATTTTTGCTGAACGGCTGCTAAATGTGAGTATAATTTTTAGAATCCTGGACCCCATTATATTTCTGATCAATCTAATTGTTGGCTCCAGTAGCCCATTTGCCTGATAGAAATCCTTTGGTTGACAGATCGGGTCTCATGGTAAAATATAAGTAGCTCCATTATCTTTGCTAGCAGTTTTGACCCAACACATTTTTGATAGGGATTCCTATATTTCTGCGGCGTAAAGCTTCAGATGCGGTAACCCCCCTGGACAACCAGGATCAGAAATGTTTAGCAAAGTAATGGAGCTCTTTAAATTAACGATGTCTACCTCGCATCGTCTCCGCCAGCCCCAAAGGGGAGCCTTGGGCTCTGGCGGACTGGCTCCGTCCAGGATCGTATAATTGCTGGCGTTTACCATCTGCTGTCATCCTGAACCGACTGGCCAAAGGCCAAGTTCGGATTCAGGATCCAGGCCTGGATTCCGGATCAAGTCCGGAATGACAAAAGAAAAACAAGCCAGAATGACGAGCAGTGCGAGATGAGAATTAGAATGATTGGCGTGTCTTTTGTCCCCAGTTATGATTAAGTAGTATATTAACAATATCGGGGTGTGGCCTAGCTGGTTTAAGGCGCACGTCTAGGGGGCGTGAGATCCCGGGTTCGAATCCCGGCACCCCGACCATGAAGTAGTCCAATAAATTGGACACTTCATGGCCCTGAAGTGAGCTTGCTCTACTTCACGGGCCAACATGATTCTTTTAGAACCAGAAACATGAAGAAGTTGCAATATTGCGTTTATGTTCTTTACAGCCTCAAAGACGGTAAGTTCTATAGTGGTTTTACATCCGATTTAAAAACGAGGTTGACCTATCACTTTCGTGGCTCGGCTAAGAGTACGGCGGACCGAAGACCTCTTCACCTGATATTCTGTGAATATTTTCTTTCCAAGAAGGATACCCTAAGACGGGAAAGGTATTTTAAGACCAGTCCTGGTAAAAAAGCTTTAAAATTAATTCTAAGGGAGAGTCTGGTAGAGTACAAGAATATATCGCCGGGGTAACTCAGCCCCGAAGGGATCCCTTTGGGATTGGTAGCCCCACACTTTCTCTATTTGCCGGAGTAGCTCAGTGGTAGAGCGATACTTTCGTAAAGTAGCGGCCGAGGGTTCGACTCCCTCCTCCGGCTCCAGAGAGTGCGGGGTTCGTAAAGTAGAGGTCCCAAGTTCGAATCTCGGAGGCGACTCCAAAAAGTGTGGGGTTCGTAAACAGCAAGTCGCGGGTTCGAATCCCGCCTCCGGCTCCAGCAAGAAATCTTATGGTTAGCCCAAAAACGATCTTAGTAACTGGTTGCGCCGGATTTATCGGGAGCAATTTTGTGAAGCAGTTTAGTCAGCGCTTCCCGAAAGCCAAAATTATTGGGATCGACGACCTCTCGACCGGTCGAAAAGATGCGCTAGACCCCGCGATAACCTTCTACAAAGGTTCTATATTGGACGAGAAGTTGATCGAGAAAATCTTTACTAAACATAAGCCGGAATATGTCTTTCATTTCGCCGCCCTCCCCCGGGTTTTTGATACGATCGAACACCCTCGCCACACCAGCGAGGTTAATATTATCGGCACGGTCGCTCTGCTGGAGGCATCAAAAAATCACCGGGTAAAGAGATTTGTCTATTCGTCTTCTTCGTTGGTTTATGGCAACGACACCAAGCTGCCCATGAAAGAATCGGAGAATGCTTTTGATCCGAAATATCCCTACTCTGTCCAAAAATATGTTGGCGAGCCTTTCTGCAAGATCTTTAGCGAACTTTTTGGCCTAGATACCGTTTGCCTACGTTACTTTACCGTCTTTGGGCCTGGACAGTACGGCGATTCCCCCTACTCCACCGTGATCTGCGCCTGGCTAGAGTCGCTGTATTTCCCGAAAAATAAGAAAGCTTTTATCACCGGGGACGGCAATCAATCTAGGGATTTCTGTCATGTTAATAATGTGGTCTGGGCTAATATTCTAGCCACGGCCTCGAAAAGACGCTTTGTGGGCGAAGTGTTTAATGTTGGTAGCGGCAGCCCGATCAGGCTAAATGAGGTAAAGAAGTTTGTAGAAAAATACACAGGAAAGCAGCTGGTTCTCGCCAGGCTGCCGAAGCGGATCGGTGATGTTAGACACACTTGCGCCGATATCGCTAAGGCTAAAAGATTGTTGGGCTACAAGCCCATCACAGATTTTGGAGCGGGCTTAAAACAGACCATCGAGTGGTTCAAGGCGCGCAGGGCCTAAACAAAAGATTCGTGGCGGACTTATCGCAAATAGGTCATTAGCCTCTCTGTCCATCCGAAGTTAAAAACGTAGGAGGATTGCGGTATAGATATCACTTTGGCGGACCTTGCTTCTCGCCCCTCGATTAATCGCAGAAAGCAAAAATTGCCCGACGGGCAATTTTCGTTTTCTGGCGGGAGCGACGGGACTCGAACCCGCGACCTCCTGCGTGACAGGCAGGCGCTCTAACCGACTGAGCTACGCCCCCGTGATATTCTCGCCACTAATCTCAAGCTGTGGTCGCTTTGTTTGAGTCGACCTGTCCGATGTCATGTCGGACCGCTCTAACCGACTGAGCTACGCCCCCGTGATGCCCCGCTAAACCGATCGACTCGGCTATTTTAGTATATCGATGTAAATTGTGCCAGTAGGGGTGGAGCTGACCCGAAATTTGACCTCAGTGCTCAAACCCACCAATATCTGGTTAACCGAGCCATCAGGACTATCAACTAACTTCAAGGTAGTAATGGGCGGCTGATTGATAGCCAGGGTTTTATCGCCCCGGAACACCAGCACCTTTTCGCCGTCGGTCTGATTAATGATACCGGTATCCTTTAAGGTGATCTGCAGCCGGTGGCTGCCCCAAGCCAAAGTATCCTGATATTTATTGTCGAGCCATACAGGCTCGCTGCTAACCACCTGACTGACCTGGGTCAGAGGCACAGCGATACTTTGATCGATGATGGTCGAACGGTTTAATTTGGTTTGCAGCGTTAAGCGATAGTAGCCCTGCTCGTCGCTGACTGCCATATTCTCTAGCAGGTGAAACCCCCCGATCGCCCCTACCTTGCTATCGCTGGACTCCCTGGTGTTGCCCCGAATGCCCAGCTGCGATGGGAAATGGCCCTCAATGGCATTAAAATAACCATACAGCAATAAAAACACGACGGATAGAGAGATCAGGCCGAAGCCATTGTAAGTAAATCTTTTTGGTTTTTTCATGCGCGGTTATTTTTAATAAAATCG
>METE01000008.1:8142-14438 GCA_001771275.1 candidate division Kazan bacterium RIFCSPLOWO2_01_FULL_48_13 | reverse complement strand
CTTACAATAATATCCTGTAATTCGGCAGGGCGAGCAATATCTTTGATGGTCATATCACGGCTTCCGGCCGACTGAATAATGACATTGCCAAAATTAAGAGCGGCCGCAAACACCCCGCCGACTTCGTGAGCAATATCTTGCACCCGATCAAATTCTAATTCCGAGACTCGGCGGCTGAACATACTGCGTTGGTCAACATTAACGATCCGTTGATTAGTAATAATAAATCGATCGCGATACCAGTTGATGTATTCATAGGCCAAGTAACTAACCCAAAATATCAACCAGGCAATATAAACAAAAGCGATCACGCCTGAATTAAAAATATAGAAACCCACCTTGCCGATAGCCGGCAGGATTAGGGCAAAAGCAATAAACAAAACACCTTTAAAGAAGGGCCAGGCCAACACAAACCAGTGTCGTTGGAGAATTAATACTACCTCCTCGTCCACCCGTTGGCCGAAGAATTCCTTATTGAGATTAGATTTTTTCTGCTCTGGCTGCTCCATACTGTTATAATAGGTTTATGAAGAAGAGGAAAACTCAGTTAATCTGGTGGGTATTACTGATTATTATAGCCATCAGCCTACTCCTGCCGTATATTTACTGATGGTGCCCCTGGAAGGAATTGAACCCTCATCTCTCCCTTAGGACGGGATTGCTCTATCCGTTGAGCTACAGAGGCAATGGCAAGTTAATTTTAACACAGTGATATCGGGGCGTAGTCCGTCAGCTGACGGATTCGGGTCAGTGAAATCATAACTTAAGATATTTGTTTGGCATTGGCCGGGGCGTAGCGCAGTGGTAGCGTCCGTCAGCTGACGGATTCGGGTCAGTGAAATCATAACTTAAGATATTTGTTTGGCATTGGCCGGGGCGTAGCGCAGTGGTAGCGCGCACCGTTCGGGTCGGTGAGGTCGCAGGTTCGACTCCTGTCGCCCCGACCAATGCCAAACACGGGGGATCTCATGAGTTACTATACATATGTTCTAAAAAGCGCCATCGGAGGACACATTTACATTGGTTCGACTGCCAACATTCTCGTGCGACTGTCCAATCACAACGCCGGGTTATCGAGCTCAACTGTTAGATATAAACCTTGGCGTATATTATTTACTGAAGAATACAAGACAAGGGCTGAAGCAATGAAAAGGGAAAAACAGCTGAAAACTAGTCGCGGAAGGGGCTATATTAGGTCTATCATTAATCGGTAATGCGGGTCGGTGAGGTCGTCCGTCAGCTGACGGATCGCCCCGACCACTTAAATAGTGGTCAGCTTCATTTATGGACAAGACAATCGTTAATACGGTAGCCAAGCTCGCTCAGTCGGCCTTCGTTAAGAAGGAGGTGCCAATCGGAGCCGTGGTCATAGATGCACAAGGCATCATAATCGGCCGAGGATATAATCGGATACATGGCCATAAAGACGCCACCGAGCACGCCGAGGTCAGGGCCATCAAACAAGCAACTAAGAGATTGCGCGACTGGCGATTGGATAATTGCCAGTTAGTAGTGAATGTGGAACCGTGTTTGATGTGTTTGGGGGCGATCGCCAACTCTCGAATCGGACAGGTGACTTACTTTTTGGCTGACCCGGCTTTTGGCTCAATCGAGAGTCGGCTAACCCTTGCTCAACTCAAAAAACTTTTCCCTAAGCTTATAATCAAGAAGGTGGTAGACACGGGAGAGACTAAAGCTCTGCTCCAGCAGTTCTTTAAACAGCTACGTTCTAAGCGGTCATCCTAGTCTTTAGCCTGTCATTCCGGGCTTGATCCGGAATCCAGGCATGGATCCTGAATCCGAACTTGGCCTTTGGCCAGTCGGTCCAGGATGACACAAAAGATTCAGCATGACACAAATGTGGTGAGGTGGCCGAGTGGTTGAAGGCGGCGCTCTCGAAAAGCGTTATACCCCGTAAGGGGTATCGTGGGTTCGAATCCCTCCCTCACCGCCACGATTCGACAGATCGTTGATTGGATGGAAGGAGGGATGAGAAGTTTATACCCGACCTATAGAATATATATGGCAGGGTAAATCCCTCCCTCACCGCCAAAAATATCATAAGCCGAAACTACTCGAACGACGGGGGCACCACCCGGCTTTCGATGTCTCGGATTAGCTGAGCCACCTCATTCGGGTCTAACTCATATTTAGACAGTTCTTCCGCCAAAGTCCGGGCATCGGCCCACCGATTAGACCGCCGATATGCATCAATCAGCGCAACAATGGCATAGACGGTATCTTGCGTGTTTTGTGGCTTATCAATAATTTGACGATAGAGCGTTTCGACTTTATCGTACCGTCCAGCATGTTCAAAAGCATCTCCGATTTTCTTAACATCGGCGATTTGAGCTGGGTGATTAGCTTGCATCGCTCGGTTAACTAATTCATCCCCTCGCTCACTTTCTCCGAAATAGATATACCAAACCCCACTCGTAAATTTAATATCGCGATTAAACGGATCTAATTCCATCGACCGTTCAAATTTAGGTTTAGCTTTTGGCCAGTCACCTAAATCGGCATACATCTCACCCCACCGTAGCCAGGTCTCCCCTTTTTTGGGCGACAGATCAGCAGTTTCCTGAAACACCGAATCAGCTATTGGAATAAATTCTGGTAATTTATCAGATAGGCTACCATAAAACATCCCCACAATCATATGGGTATAACTGGTATATGGTTCGGTTTTAAATATATCTCGCAAAATACTGCCAGTGTATTTTTGGAATTCCGTTAGTTGTTGGTTGTCAATCGTGAGCGCTCCGCCAGAAGAGGTTAGAACCGACATCTGCGCTCGAATAGTATTGGACATAAACGATTTCTTGGCTAAAGCTTTTTTAAATAATTCCAATGAGCCGCGATAGTTTTTTTTCTGTAATTCGATAGTAGCTTGATCGGCTAACCTAACCGCCTGCACCGGCACCACAATCGTAAAATAGGCTGCGACTACTGCTATAACGCCTAACAAAACTAAAATGGGCTGATAAAATCTACATGTTCGGATCTTTTGATAATTACTACTAAATTGATTCATCCACGCCAATGCCAAAATCAAAAACAGAATGTTAGTAATTAAGTTGAAGGCAGTAAATACAAAGATGGCATAACCAATCAGAGCTCCCAACATCCCAATATGAATTAGGTGGATATCGGGATCTAATTTGGATTTTGCTTGTCGCCAACCAAAATAGATGGCGTAACCAATAATTAATAGATACGGGATAAGCGCCCCTAACCCACCAGCCACAGCCACTCCAATATATTCATTGTGTGGCCGATCGACATGCGATTCCGTAAAACCAACATGCCTGTCAAAAACTCTGTAGTTTTGATCATAAGCCACATGGAAATTTTCCAACCCCCAACCAGTCAAAGGCTTTTGGATAAATGCTTGTAAGCCAATGGTCCAGTTGTTCTGACGATAGAACATTGATTCGGAACGAACAATCATCTTATCTCCGATATTTTTAAAAGCTGAGCCTTTGGGCGCAATTAACCAACTAACGCTTAAGATAGCAACTGCTATAAAACCAAACCCCAAAAAGACTAACGTCTTTTTTATTAGAACAGGGCGATAACGATAAAAATAAAAAGTTAGGGTAAGCGGAACTGCAACTACTCCAGCTATCCAAGCCCCCCGAGATAGGGTAAAGACCCAGATTACTATTGCTGCGACCATTAGTGCCCAAGCCCACTTGCTCGATTTTAGGCTAAATGCCCAAACCAAAATCAGTGGCAAAACAGAAGCTAAATAACCACCCAAAAATACTGGATTACCTAAAGTGCTTTCTACCCGCCACCGATTCGCTGATGTGGCAAATAAACTAATACCAAATAGTTGGGCTAAGGCATACAACACCACCAAGGCCACCCCAAACATGGTAATTTTTAGCACCATCCACCAATCAGCTAGTTTTTTGAGAGTTCCAATTATTACTACAAAAAAAGCGAAGTAATACAGCCAAGAGACCAAACCCTCCATTCGATTAAATATCCCCCAAAAACTTGGATAAGGTTGTTGGGATGTAAGCATTGAGACAATCCACCCGATTATTAATAATGCAAATGCCCAACCAACTAAATTGAAGCTTGGCAAATATTGACGATCAGTATGGACCAGCCATAGATATGCCAAGATCAGTAGGGTCATCAACCCATAGAACAGCATAGTCTTCTCAAATATCAGCCCAGTAAACACATACTGAGTGGCATATAACGGCACCGCGGCTAAGATAGCGCCAACCAATACTACTACCACTGTATGCAGAGTGGGGGCAGAAACATTGGATGAAAATGATGCTTTTCTCATATGGTTATATCTTACGACACAACCGACTCCAAACCGATATGCGGTACAACGGGTAGATCGGAACTAAAAGCCGCCCTGACATCTTGGTAAAACCAGTTGCAAGCAAAAAATTCTCTACCTCGCGACCAGTGTAATAGTGGTCCCAGGGCTTCTGGTGTCCACCAACTAATCGGGTTAGCCGAGTAAAAAAATTTTCGGTGGGGAGAGAGGTAAGCAATACTCCGTCTGGCTTCAGCCACTGTTTTATTTTTTCCACGGGCAATGCCAGATCAGAAAAATGCTCCAACACATCGGCGGCAAAGATGGCACTAAACTGGCCATCTAGCTGGGCGGTGGCGATGTCTTGTTCTATTAGCTGAATATTGTTGAGCCGATAATCGCTAACTAACCTTCGGGCCTCGGTCATTTCCAGATCAATGCCAACCACGCGCTTAAACATGCGGGATAGGGTAGGCAAAAAGATGCCGCTGCCACAAGCAAAATCCAGACAGCGTCCCCGCTCTTTAACATATTGATCGGCTAATTCGATCAATACGGCCAATCGCTGCCAGAAAAAATCCCGAGCTATTTTAATGGGATGGTAGTACAACTTCGGCATCCGATCGCTCACCGTGGCTATCGATTTGAGGTAATCGGGGGGTAATTTAATTAACCGGTCTGAATTTAAATGCCTACCCCACCCTAATAACATCCGGTAGATCCGAAAAGAATCGGTAATCGGATTAAAATGCGACGATGGGTTACCCGCCTCATAGATAGTGGTGATAGGCTCTTCAATAATAGGTAGGCCTCGACGCTTAGTTTCTAATAGCATATTAATCTCATATTCATACCTATCCCCCTGCAGAGCTACCAACCATGGTAGCCAACTCGCCGGTATCCCCCGTAACCCAGTTTGGGTATCAGATAGTTGTTGTCCGGTTAGCCAACCAAATATTTTTCGGGTTAGAGTATTACCAAACCAGCTCCGCCACGGCAACTTACCAGAAAAACTGCGCACTCCCAAAATCATCGATGAGTGATTCGTAACTAATCGATTGGCTATTCGGATAATATCTTCAGCCGTATGCTGACCGTCTGCATCTGCGGTTACGACCCCAATAATATCAGGATGATTTTTGACTATAAATTGGAATCCGGTTTTTAACGCTGCCCCCTTTCCTCGATTGCTGTCGTGACTAATGTATGCAACCCCGGGCGCAGATTTGATTTGGGTAAAAATAGGCCCGTACTCAACCGGACTGCCATCATCCAGCAAAACTACAATATTAGCCCCACCGGCTAATAGCTGACTAATCAATTTGGGCAAGTCGGCTGATGGGCAATACGCTGGAATGACCACCCCCCAACTCGTTCCTGTTATCATGGTTTAACTTTAATAAAGAAGTAGCCGCCTTCATTAAAGATGCCAGTATATTTATTTTGCTCTAATCGTTCGTTGATATAAGGTAAGGCTTCTGGCTGGGTAGTGCTTCTCCACCACAGAATATAATGAATGTTGGGATCCGCGTCTACTTGCTCCAACAGAGTCACTGTTAACAGATCTCCGGTGGAAATAGAATAGTCTTTTAGTTTTGGTAGATAATTCAATGGTTGGTACATTGAACGAATCTTTCCGGTCAAACCATGCTGCGCATAATAACTATATAACCGTTCATTCAAAGATTCGGTACCAATACTGCGCATTTTTTCTTCCTGCATAGCATATAGCGATGAGGTGGGGTAGGCCATTTGCCAATAACTTGCAGTAGCAACAATTAGCGCAGCAATAACTAACATAATGTACGGTAAGTTAGAGATTTTTATCTCCCATCTCTTATGACATATGTCAGGATCATCGGACCGGCAGTTATCCTGCCTCCCAAATATAAACTGAAATAGGCGAATCAAACCAAACCCCAGCCCCATGCCCAAAAATGGCAAAGCGGGAGTTAAATTACGGAAATCATAACTATACTTTGCCGCCCAAATAAGGAAAAACGGCAGA
>METE01000008.1:0-8114 GCA_001771275.1 candidate division Kazan bacterium RIFCSPLOWO2_01_FULL_48_13 | reverse complement strand
GATTTCAGCAGTTGTCCACTAAAACGAACAGCCACCGTGTTGGCCCCATAAGACCACCGACCAATTAGCGAACGCTCACCTACTGCCCTAATGAGAGCATTCTCCACGCTGACTATTTCGGAAGCATCCAGCCCACGATTCATTTGCCATAATTTATATCCGTACCAAGGCGAAATAAGGACTACGAATATTAATATGAGGCTAACCGACCACTTCAAAACAGGCAACAATCTTTTTCGCTGAGCAAATACTAATATACCCGACCAAACCATCAGGGGAAAGATGATAAATAACCCACCCTGTTTAGTAAGGGCGGCAGTGGCGGCCAAAATACAGGCCACAATCAGATGGCTGATTGTTAGGCGCTTCTCAAATAAGTCTGGGATCAACATTGATCCTGCCAAAAAAACCAGGAAGGCGGTGGGTATATCAACATAACCCGAGCCAATGAAATTGGAGGATAGGGCTAAGAGCAGAATGGTGGTGAATAACAGTCCCAACAAAAAGACGACCCGGCGGGAACGATAAAACAAGTCTACAAAAGTTAACAGAATTGCAATCGGGAATATCCCCATAACCGCCTTGACGAAAAATTGAATTTCATTATTACCCACTAAGGCGTAGGAAAGCGCCCAGTTGGCAGGAATAAGTTGAGGATAAAACGCCGTGTCTTGTGGAAACCCCTTGTGATGCCACTCCAAAGCCCAACGATTGAAAGAAACCACATCATCCCAGATGTTAAACACGCCCGGGTTAAGAGCAACAATCCGACTGATGATAGTCCACAAACTGGCCACGGCTCCGGCCAAGATCACCCAAAACAAAGTCCGGCTTAGCCAACAAGGCAATCGGAGGTCTGCTGACGCGCTGGTTGGCAATAGAATTAGCGCACCCTGGGGGCAAAATTTCCAGCTCTGTTTATATAACAACCAGAATAGCGCCAGTAGTTCTACGCCTACTGCCCCAAGAACAACGGGTTGGTTAAACCAACCCAACACAACCAGCATCATTACCAGGAACTGATTAAAGAGAAGGGAGAGACCAAAAGAGACTAATACCCGACTTAGCCAACTGGGAGCTTTCCAAAACCAAGTTATCAGCCAACCCGGAAGGATGGTGAGCTGAATAAATGACAAAACACCTAAAAATATCATGTGTACATCCGTTAGATTAGCCTCATTACTATTGTACCTGATGGCGAATAAAAGCAGACTCTGGTAACCTAAATTTAGCTATTCTATAGCAATCACCCCCATGCGCAAAAAAATCGCCCGACTGCTTTTTTCCAACCGCACCCTCGGCCAAACCGTTGTAAAAAATATCTTTTGGCTAAGCATTAGCTTGGTATTCAGCCGACTAATCCGGCTGGCTGTTATTTTGTACGCTGCCCGGGTCTTGGATGTAGCCGGTTACGGGATATTTTCGTTTGCATTGGCGGTAGCCGGTTTTGCCAGCATATTTGCCGAATTGGGCGTTAGCTCGCTGTTTGTGCGAGAGGTAGCCAAGGACCCGTCGTTAAGATCAAAATATATCTCAACTACTTTCTCGCTTAAGCTTGGCCTAATGGTTATGGTGGCTTTAGTGATAGCTCTTGCTGGGCCATTAATCACTCCCATCCCCGAGGCCAAGGGATTAATAACCTTGATCGCGCTGTTCTTCCTATTCGATGGGTTACGCGACTTTGGCTTCTCTCTGATCCGCGGCCTAGAAAAGATGGAGGTAGAAGCTGGCCTCAGTCTGCTAACTAATCTGGTATTTGGAGTGGTGGTATTAGGGCTGTTGCTAAATCACCCCACCCCTTACTATTTAACTATCGGTTATGTCGTGGGAAGCGCCTTTGGGTTATTGGCTACCATCTGGGCGTTAAGAGGCCAGCTTAGCAAGATCCGACTGGAATACTCCTGGGGGTGGATTAAAAAAATCGCCGCCGAGGCCTGGCCGTTAGCCCTTTATGGTTTCTTTTTAGTGCTGCTATCCTACTGGAACACCTTAATGCTCGGTTGGCTAAGCACGCCACACGAGTTGGGACTCTACGCCGCCGCCCAAAAACCAGTGCAGTTTTTGGAGGTACTACCTGCCATCTTCGCTGGCAGTATGTTACCCGCGCTCTCTCGTTTGGTTGATCACGATGCCAATAAATTTCGCTCGATTATGGGACAATCATTGGCCATCACTATGGGCATCGCTCTGCCCTTAGTAGTAGGCGGTATCTTGATGGGCGATCGGGTAATCACCCTGATGTATGGACAGAACTACTCCCTAGCCGGCCCTATCTTTGTCGTCCTAATCATCGCAGTAGTCAGTTCCTTCCCTTTTGCTATCATCCAATCCGCTATTCTGGCTGGTAATCTGCAAAAACAACTACTCCGCCCAATCGCGCTCGGTACAATTATAAATTTGACATTAAACTTTTGGCTGATCCCCCACTTGGGGGCGCTTGGCGCCGGCTTAACTACCATGGTGGTTCAGGTGGTAGTTTATAGTCTGCTTTATTACCAGATCCAGCAGCGGTTTGGTTTTCAGTTACTCTCCCACCTCAAAAAAATCATCCCGGCCACCATAATTATGGGGCTGGTAATTATTGGGCTCCAGCGATTAGGTGTTAGTTTCGGGATCTCCTTCCTTGTCGCTATTGCGGTATATCTCGGGGTGCTGATCGTAGCTAAAGAAACCTTGTTTGAGAAACTAAAAAACATCTTGGCAGAAAAAGAGCCAAGCCCAGCAGCCGAACTAGCGGGGCCAATTACCGAGCTAGTTGAATAGACCGATGAATGTCTTCGGCAAACTGCTGCACCGTAAATGGGCGGAACTTTTCGGAGTTAAGATACTCCCACCCTCGACGACGGTATGCTGCGTAATGTTCTGTTCCAACGATCGATTGGAGATAAGCGGTTAGCTCGTCTAGATTCTGGAAATGGCTATAGTTTATGTATGCATCGGCTGGGATCAGCTCGTCAACATCCGCCGGCGGCAGAAAGATCGGCACAGCTCCGGTCGCCATCGCCATAAAGACATCCGACTCATAGTCTCCGGCGGGCACAAAATTTTGGATGCAGAACACAAACTGATACTCGGCAAAGGTTTCCGACTTGTCGTCAGCGATCCCTTTATGGACCGGGGTATAGAACGGCTCGGATGGGCCAAGGTGTTGAGTGTTGGGGGTATTCCAACCAAAACCGTAAAGATCAAATAGATTGTCCCCTCTTTTCTCGTAGTAGCGAATGATCTCGCGGCGTAAAGAATACAGCTCGCCCGGCACCCTCGAGGCTTTGTTGGATTGCATCAGCATGCAAAGATTTTTCTTGGGCTTAGCCAGGTAGTATTCGTATTTATTAACATCAAACAAGAAGGGGGCATAGTAGAATCGATGAAATCTTTTATCCGATCTAACCAGCTCGGGTGACCAGGTTAGCACTATCGGGTGTAACCGTGACCAGAGCCGCATATACCTCCACTGCCAGGGCAAAACTATCTCCGGTTCAATGACGATCGGGATCACTTTTTTGGGATTGATCAGGTGACGCGCCATAAACAGATATCGGCTGGGTTTCATCTCCAACATCAGCCAGACATCAATCTCCTTCGGGTCGCTGTACATATCATAGGTATGCAGCTCGATCCCGTTTTGAGCTAGCAGATCGCGCAAGGCAATATAGCGCTGGAGCACCGGCAGCCCTCGCAGCTGCCGACCAACTTCGGAATCGAGATCAAACACCTGATCCTTCAGCATATTGGCGTAACCGGGATAGATGGCTACTTTTTTGATGACCTTACTCATAATTAACTAGCGATTCGAAAAATACTCCTTAATTGCCACGCACACTGTTATAACCTGTTCGTCGGTCAATTGAGCAGACGACGGCAGCCAGAGCCCCCGGAGGGCAATGTCCTCGGCTATGGGGTACGATCCTACCCGAGCGTAAACCGGCTCGCTGTGTAGGGCGGGATAAAATGGCCGCGAACCGACCCCCTGACTTTTAAGATGCTCGATCAGCCCCGCCCGTTTGTCAACGGGAACCAGAACATCAATAAACCAAGGCGAGGTATCGGTTAGATCGGTAGGGATAAACTCAACTTCGGTCACATCCTTAAGCTGATCCTGATAAAGCTGATAGATGGCCTTTTTTCGTTCCACCCGCCAAGGCAATTTCTTCATCTGCTCAATACCGATAACGGCCTGAAGGTCGGTAAATTTAAAGTTCCAGCCCATGGTCAAGTAATGATCTTCCCCCGGCTTCTCCCGGCCAAAATCACGCAACAGACGAATCTTTTCGATCACCGCTTCGTCATCCGTGATCAAGGCTCCGCCTTGACCGGTAGTAATAACCTTGGGGGCGCTAAAAGAAAAACTGCCGATATCACCAAAGGTGCCGAGATGCTGGCCTCCCTTGCGCGACCCCAAAGATTGGGCGGCGTCTTCGATCAACTTGATCCCCCGCTCGCAGCAGAAAGAGATGATCTGCTCGAGATCATTGGGGTAACGACCATTGATGGTAACCAAGATTACCGCCTTGGTCCGCTCCGACATGGCTGCTTTAATTTGGGTGAGTCCTAAGCATAAACTCTCTTTCTCTATGTCAGCGAAGACTACCTCCGCCCCGGCCAGCACTACCGCATTGGCAGTAGCTACCATGGTGTAATCCGGAACGATCACTTCGTCATTCGGGCCGATCCCGTAGGCCATCAGCGCTAGGGCAAGACTAATTGTTCCATTGCTAACAATGGAGCAGTACTTGGCTCCCACAAACTCTGCGATCATCTGCTCAAACTCCCGGGTTTTTTTGAACTCGGTTATCCAGCCGCCGGCCGCCATATAATCGGACAGGGCTTTGGCCTCGTTCTCATCGAACCAAGGCTCCATCTGCGGGATCTGATTGGTTGGTT
Organism: candidate division Kazan bacterium RIFCSPLOWO2_01_FULL_48_13; assembly: GCA_001771275.1. Taxonomy (GTDB): domain Bacteria; phylum Patescibacteriota; class Kazan-3B-28; order Kazan-3B-28; family UBA10110; genus 2-01-FULL-49-10. The sequence goes on along the minus strand of METE01000008.1, from coordinate 3,230 downwards.
GAAATACTTTATCCATGGTCATCGTGACTTTTCGATGCGAACCGTCAGTCTCTGCCCAATCCATTGGGGCAAACTATCTGGATCGTTAATGCCCAGCTTATGGGACAGCTCTCGCTGAATCTCTTTGCCAAATTTCCGCTGTGCCTGAGATTCGGTTAGGCCTCCAAAAAATTCTCGCCCCGCCTCATTGATCTTCTGGTAAGCAGGGTTGGCCTCATTCCTGTCAACCCGCTCATCTACAGATCCGATCCGGTTGTTAATTGTTATGTTGTCAACGTAATTCATAATCCTCTCGGACAATGAGACATCAGGATCCATCATTCTCCTAAAGTCTGCCGCCGAGCGGGCAATACGAACTATGCTATTGGGGTAGCCTCGCTCCTCAAGCACCTTGTCGGACTCACGCTCAGAAGCCTCTAGAGCCTCCACGCTCCCCCCACTTGCCCGAAGCATCTCCATCTGCCGACGCTTAAAAAAATCGTGCAGGATGGCCCCCGCTACCAGCTGTTCCCTTTCCTCCTCGGCCAACCCTAACCCCTCGGCCAATATATCAGCAGTTACTGCTTCCAGGAGGCAATGCTCAGAGACATTCCGCCACCCTTCTGCCTTGTTCAGCACCCCATAATCTCGGTGTAATTTGAAATATTCTCGATGTTTAACGGCAAAATCAGAGAAGTATTGCGTTTTTTGAGAATCAAAATCTGGTTTCCCATTTTCGCCGAACGATGGTTCTGGAAAAATCTTTTCCATTTTAGTTATCTAATGGATGTTGGGGAGAGTATTGAACGCCTGCCACATTGGTGGTCCTGACCACCTCGACATCGGCTTGGTTGCGGCAGAAGATCGCGTTAGAGGGATTGGAGCAGGCCAGGATGTAGTTGTGTTTTACCATATACTCATCGATGGCCTCCCGCCTGATGGATACCTCCACCACCACTACTCGCGGAGCATATTTATCGATATCGAATCCGGCTAACACGTCGGCTTCCGTTCCTTCTGTATCGATTGAGATAAGATCGATGGGAGTTGGTGCCTGATCGCGTTCTAAAATAGCGTTCAGGGTTAGCAGTGGCACTTGGATGGTCTTAAACCCCCCAAAGCCCTTTTGGTAGTGCGATTTAAAATATGATTCCAGGCCTCGGTCGAGAGTGGATAGAGAGCCTCGATAGTTAATGTAAAAATCAACCGCCGGCAGATCCGCTTTACCCACCGCCGCTTGAATAACCGTTGAACCTGGCCGATTGCTCTTGAGCAGATCGATGTAATCGGGGTGCGGTTCCACACATACTCCTCGCCAGCCCAACCGCTCAAAATAGTAAGTATTGCTAAAACGGATACCCTCCAATGCCCCCACCTCAACAAAGTAGCCGCTCGACTGGCCTGCAAACAGCGGCAGTAGTTTTAAATCTTCACCGTATTGGCCATAAAATTTCCTTTGGCTAATCCAGCTATCTGGATAGACATAAGTGGCGTCTAGGCTATCTTGGGCGCCAACTAGTTGGCGAATCTTTAATCTAGCCCCGGCCGGCAACAACGCTTTGGCGATATCTTTTAAAGTCATGGTTAGCGATAAGGTTAAATAACTATTTTATCTTCCAGGAAGGGTCCGTTCTTAAACTCAAGCATCTGGGCATCTTCCAATACTTCGATGCCGATCCCGCCATCCACCAGCATCACCCCCTGGCCAGCCGATAGCTCCACCGCTTCGATCGGCGTCTGTTGATCATAGATCGTTACTCGAGCTCGTCCGGTTATAACCATCAGCATCTCCATCAGGCTCTCGGTGGTTCTAGACATGGGCTGATGACGATGGGTCACCAGCACCTTGCCTTTGGGGTGCTTGAGGTTGATAACCTGCAGAGCCCACTTTTCATCGGTCAAGGGCTTGGTCCCCTCTTCGAATTGACCATCAAAGACCCAGGCTATGGTGCGGTCGCCACTTTTGATAATTCTCATGGCTTATTTTATTTCTATCGGACGGCTGGTTTTAATATATAGGGAGGGATCTTCGCCGATCTCTTTAATGTCCTGCTCGAGCATCTCCTTTAAGGTCGATTGCCAGTTATACTCCGGCTGCCAACCGAGAGCCCGGATCTTGCTGGAATCTCCCTGCAGATAAGGCACTTCGTTGGGCCGGAAGTATTTTTGATCGATCACTACATGCTTCTGCCAGTCGAGTCCAGCCAACCCAAAGCAATACTCCAATGCCTCTTTAACACTATGGGCATCACCGGTTGCCACTACATACTCCCCCGACTCCGGCTGCTGCATAATCAGATAGATGGCTTTGACGTAATCTTTGGAGTGGCCCCAGTCCCTCACGGCATCTATATTACCCAAACGCAGCTCGGTGGCTTTGCCCGTTAAGATGGCGGCGATGCCGCGAGTGATCTTGCGGGTAACAAAGTTTTCTCCCCGCCGCGGTGATTCGTGGTTGAACAGAATACCGGTGGTCGCAAACAAACCGTAGCCCTCGCGATAGTTACGGACCAGGTGGAAGGCCGCCAATTTTGATACACCGTAGGGACTCTGTGGCCGCATATCCGAACCCTCGTTAAATGGCGGCTGGCTTTTGGGGGCCCCGAACATCTCCGAACTGGATGCCTGATAAAATTTGGTCTTGGGTGAATGCTCCCGGATATATTCCAAGATATTCAGCGCGCCTAAGGTATTGGTAGCCAGAGCATAGACCGGCACCTCAAACGATATGCCCACCTGGCTCATCGCCGCAAGATTGTATATCTCGTCGGGTTTGAACTCGCCGATGATCTTGGCCATCGAAGCGTGGTCAGTTAGATCGCCATAAAAAAGGTCGAAATCAGGATTGGCGTAGAGGTGATCGATCCGCTTGGTATTAAAAGAGCTGGCCCGCCGAACGACCCCCCTAACCTCATAGCCCTTCTCTAATAGCAGCTCGGCTAGGTAGCTACCATCCTGGCCGGTGATACCGGTAATTAATGCTCTTTTTTTACGTGACTGTTCCATGCTGGCGATTATATACCGATTAAATCTTTTACATTATCTCATTTTTTCTGCTTTGGCCGCCTATACCAGCGAATAAGGTGGGCAACCATTTTGAGCTAGTATCGTAACACAAAATGATCCGGAATGGAAGGGTCATTTCCTGCCACTGACTAGGGGGCGATTCGATTAGCTTTAAGGTGGTTCATCAATGGTATAATGACAAAAGCATGGCTTTGGGAGCGGATTTTGACTACTATCAGGCTGAT
>METE01000007.1 GCA_001771275.1 candidate division Kazan bacterium RIFCSPLOWO2_01_FULL_48_13 | reverse complement strand
CTACCGTCGTTGGAGCGTCTTTGCCTTCCAGCTCGACGTCTCTCAGTGGCGTGCCGGCCGCCAGGTCTTCTCGGCAACTGCCACCACTTAGAATTTCGAACAACTTTACGGGCGGGCCTTCGGGCCCCCTTTTTTATATTCTTTTATTGGGTGATGAACCTGATAAAATGAGGCCTGTGGTATTATGAGAGGTACGACTTAGGAGGAACTTATGTCTCAGGGTGGGGCTTTGTATAGAAAATGGCGGCCGCAGAAATTTGCTGACCTTGTTGGTCAGTCGCATGTTAAACAGACGGTGATCAATGCGGTGATGAGTGGCCGAATCGCTCATGCCTATCTGTTTGCCGGTCCGCGAGGGACAGGCAAAACTTCTTTGGCTCGCATCTTAGCTAAGGCGGCCAATTGCGAAGCAAACAACCCATCCTTCGCTCCGCTGAATAGCGGAGCTACGGAGGTCGGCGATCATAGCAAAAAGAGTGTGCCGGGTGAGCCGTGCAACAAATGCCGCAACTGCCTGGCGTTTATGCAGGGCAATTTTGTTGATCTAATTGAAATTGACGCTGCTTCACACACCGGAGTTGATGATGTGCGTGATCTGATTGAAAAAATTAATTTGGTGCCGTCGCTGGGCCGTTATAAAGTTTATATTATCGACGAAGTTCATATGCTATCCAAGCCGGCTTTTAATGCGTTGCTAAAAACACTGGAAGAACCGCCAGCCCATGTAATTTTTGTGCTGGCTACTACCGAAGTTCATAAACTGCTGCCAACGGTGATCTCCCGCTGCCAGTATTTTGATTTTCATTATCTGTCGCGGGCGGAGATAACCGAGCAGTTGAGAAAGGTAGCTACCCAGGAGGGGATTACCGTTACTCCCGCCGGAATCGATCTGATCGCTGCCAATGCGGAAGGCAGTCTGCGAGACGCTTTAAGCATGTTGGATCAGGCGGCGGGATTTGGGGGAAATCAGATCGATCGCGACGATCTGGCTAAGTTGTTGGGGGTGGTTGACAACCGGGTAATCCAGCAACTAACTCAAGCGGTGATCGATGGACAGCCGATGACGGGGATCGATCTAATCAACGATGTTTATTTTAAAGGCTATGATCTGAATCAGCTGTCCAAGCAGTGGATGAATTATCTGCGGGAACTGTTGATGGTCAAGCTGGGCAATAGTAATCTGCTTGATCGATCAGCGGATGATAAAAAGATAATGGCCGAGCAGGTCAACACCCTCAGCGTTAATCAATTAATTAACTGGCTGCAGCGCTTAGTGGAATCGACCAATACTTACAAGCTAACTCATCTGCCGCAACTATCCTTAGAAATGGCGGTGCTAAGATGCGCTACGGTTCCGGAGGTGGCTGTTAAACCAGCCTCAGCCGAGGGAGCAATCCCTCCCTCTGGCGTCTACTCTGCTACTTTTGTGGCATCAATTGGCCAGGCGGATACCAAGGTATCTCCAGTCGCTAAATCTGATATAAACATCGCCGAGGTGTGGCCGCAGCTGTGCGCTAAATTAGAATTGACTAATCCGGCCACCGGCGCCTTATTAAAGAGCAGCTCGGCAGTAGTAGAGGATGGGAGATTGATAGTTGAACTGCCGAGCGATTTTCTTAAGAATGTAATGAGCAAAGCCGCTAACCACCAGGTTATTCTGACCGGATTGGCCGAATTGGGAGTGGCGGGGATGGCGGTGGAATATCTGGTAGTTAAGGAGACAGCAGGGATAGTGGCAGCCGTTGGCCAGGTGTTTGATATAATGTAAAGTCATTTTTCTCCTATGGCCATCAAAAACAAGCTACTTGCTTCCGATACCGTGGTGCCGCCTCAAAACTTAGAGGCGGAGCGATCTCTGTTGGGGTCGCTGCTGTTGGACAAAGATGCCATGATCAAGGTGGCGGATATTTTGCGCCAGGATGATTTTTATGAGGATCGCCACCGGCTGATATTCGAATCAATGCTGGCGCTCTACGAGAAAAGGCGGCCAATTGATGCGGTAACTCTCACCGACACCTTAAGGGATAAAGGGCAGCTGGAGGTAATCGGCGGTGCCAGTTATTTGGCAGAATTAGTTGGCAGCCTGCCCAGCAGCGCCAATGTGGCGCGCTATGCCGAGATTATTGCCAGCAAGGCGACCTTAAGAAGATTAATCGCTGCTGCCAACAATATCTCGGTGTTAAGCCGCGATCAGGGCAGCGAAGTTGATGATGTACTCGACCGAGCCGAACAAACTTTATTTGCGGTATCCCAGCGGTATCTCAAGAGCGGCTTTGTATCGGTTAAAGACACATTGGGCGCGGCGTTTGAACGGATTGATAAGCTGCATGAACATCGGGGACAGTTGCGCGGTATCCCCACCGGCTATCGCTCGTTGGATAATGTGCTGGCGGGTTTTCAGAAATCCGATCTGGTAGTGGTAGCGGCCCGGCCCAGTATCGGCAAAACCAGTTTGGTGTTGAACTTTGCGCTCAACGCGGCGCTGGCGGGTTTTTCGGTGGGGATGTTCCACTTGGAGATGTCGGCCCAGCAAGTAACCGAGCGATTAATCAGCGCCCAATCGGGGATCGATTCGTGGCGCCTTAGGACCGGCAACCTGCGCGAAGAAGATTTTTCTCGCATTAATGATGCGATGAGTGTACTGTCGGAGCTATCGATCTATATCGATGATTCGCCGGGGATGAATGTGATGGAGATGCGGACCAAAGCGCGGCGGCTGCAGATGGAGAAGGGATTGGATCTATTAGTGATCGATTATCTGCAGTTAATGGAGAGCCGCAGCCGCTCGGACAATCGAGTACAAGAGATCTCCGAGATCTCGCGCAGCTTAAAGGGGCTGGCCCGCGAATTAGATATTCCAGTAATTGCGGTATCGCAGTTATCTCGGGCGGTGGAGCAGCGGCCCAAAAAAATTCCCCAACTTTCAGATCTGCGGGAATCGGGTTCGATCGAACAAGACGCTGATGTGGTGATGTTTATTTACCGGGAAGACTACTACGAAAAAGATTCTGAGAAACCTAATGTGGCCGAAGTAATTGTGGCCAAGCATCGCAACGGTCCGGTAGGACGGGTAGAGCTGTACTTCCAGCCGGAGACGATGGTGTTTAGATCGTTGGAAACTGATCGGACGATCGAGGCAGGAGTCCCGCTTACCGTGGAAGAGGCGCAGACGGTATAATGGGAAGGTAAGCCTCCACTTATGCCCGACCTCTTTCACTCGTTTATCAACTTTGTTAAAAGCGAACTGCGATTGGCAGTTGGTTTAGGGGTGCTGTTGGTGGTATTGGTCGGTTTGGGGCTGGCAGCTGATAGCTCGGTTCAATTTGACTTTGGCGATGGATTGGGCTTGGAGGATGGCTATCTGCCGGTAAACGGCGGGGCATCGATGTACCCGGTGGATGCTTCTGGGTTGCAGTACGGTTGGTTGAGCGACACTCTGGTCTTTAGCAATGGGGAGGCAGTTGGCAGCAAGTTGAATCGAGATGGAAACAAAGGATTTGATCCAGCGCGTTTTCGAGTAACTGGGTTAAATAATGGCAACTACCGCCTAATTTTAGTTAGTGGCAGTCTGGATACTGCTTTCTCTACCAAGATAACGATTAGTGGACGCAGTTTTAGCACTGCTACCTTAATTAATCAATGGAACACGCTGACCTTTGATGCCACTGTGGCCGATGGCAGCCTGGAGCTGCTGTTCCAACGGGTTGGTACCAATCTCTGGGCGGTCGATTCATTGGTTATTGCGCCAAGCGCCGCGCCAGCCGTTCAACCGACATTCGATATGACAGTTCAACCCTCCTTGCATACGGTGCGAGTGGGTGGGATGGCCATTTATCGAGTATCAATTAATCCATTGAGTGGCTATGCCAGTCCGGTGAATTTATCGATTAGCGGATTAGTGGGTAATATCTCGGCTCAGTTTGCGCCGGCCTCAGCTATGCTGCCGCTGGTCGCCGATCTAACTATTACCACCACGGCTGCCACTCCGTTGACCCAGTATGATTTTGTGGTAATCGCTACCGGTCAGGATGCTGGCGCCTACATGATCAATAAAAGCATTAGTTTAATTGTAACCAATAGCGCCGCTGTGCCGATTGTGGTCAAACCGGACTCGGGGACTACCTCAACCCCCACCGGCGATGGCGGACAGACCGGTTCGGATAGCTCCCCAATCGATGATACCTACCTCACCCCCCGCACTGCGGAGGATGTCCGCGCCGAGCAGAAGTCAGTAGATGAATATGCCGCGGTGGAAGCCAAGAAGTTGGCTGACCCCCAAGAGATCTTAGAGTTAAAGGATATTTCCACCATTAATGGGTTCGAAATGTTCCCAGGGGCAGTAGCCAAAACACCGTTCGAGGAGTCTTTGCAGTACCTGACCCGGACGGGTATAATTGATATAGCAGTTGATAGCGCGCCGCCGGCGTCCATCGCCGAGCCGGAGCCGCTGGGATTCTGGGCGAGGTTCTTTAGAACAATGGTTAGTCCTACACTCTAAGTTATGAAAGCGTTTAAAACAGAGCAGTTGGCTAAAAATATCTTCGGTGATCGGTTTGTAGCGGAGTTTAGGGACGAGGCAGTTCGCCAGCGCGATTTTACCAACTCGTTTTGGCGCCAGCTGGCAGTGATCTTGATTTCGATCATGATCATCCAGTGGGTGGGTCCCTATGTCGTGCTGTGGGGAACCAATTTAGTGGCGCGGCCACTGTTGCCCGGTTTTTAGCCTGCCACAATAAGCTAATGCCAAAACGGGGGACTCGGCTGCCGGTTGGTTTGGGTTTGGCATCTGGCCTTATGATAAAATGAACCAGAAGGATACCATATGTCGAAGCGACAGAGATTACGCAAAGAGCAAAAAATCGCTGAGAAAAAAGCCGCTCTTAAGGCTTGGCGAGAGCAGCGCAAGTTATACCGGGTAGCTTTCCCGTGGAAAAAATTAATTTGGCCGGTGGCGGCAGTGGTGTTGGTGACTCTGTTGGTGATCGCCGTGCCCCGGGCAATAGTTTGGGCGGCCTCGATTCGCAATGTTAGCGGACCATTTGGCCAGATCAGCAAGAAAGATCTATCACAGGCTAAGTTTGCCACTCTCGTTACCAGCGAAGGCAATATTAAATTTGAGCTATTAACCAATATGGCTCCTAAAACAGCGGCCAACTTTGTGCTGCTCTCTCAGAATAAATTCTATGACGGGGTAGCCTTTCACCGGGTGATCAAAGATTTTATGATCCAGACCGGCGATCCGCTCTCTCGCAACGATGATCCGGACGATGATGGCACTGGCGGTCCCGGCTATGCCTTTGACGATGAGATTAATAAGAATACGCCCAAACTGGTTAAGGGGGTAGTGGCGATGGCCAACGCTGGGCAGCAAGAGGGAAAGGGGACCAACGGCAGCCAGTTCTTTATCATTGCCAAAGATGCGACTGATTGGCTGGACGGCAAACACACTCCGTTTGGCCGGGTGGTCGAGGGGATAGAGATTGTTGATAAGATTGGCAATGTCAAAACCAAAGATGATAAACCCGTTAAACCAATTTTACTTAAGGAAGTAATTTTAAGCGCCAATTAATATTTTTAGGAATTAGACATTAGCAATTAGAAATTTAAGCAAAGCGCGTTATGTTTGATAAGGCCAAAAAAATGTGGGAGCTGCAGGGCAAGGCCAAGAAATTGCAGCAAGAGCTGCGTGAACTACGGTTTGAGGGATCGGAATTGGGGGGGAAAGTCAGGGTAGTGGTAGATGGCGAGCAGAAGATCGTTTCGATCAACCTGGATGATAGTTTATTGAATCCAGCCGAAAAAGATAGTTTGATCAAATTTCTAACTCAGGCTTTTGCGGCCGCCAGCAAACGGGCGCAACAGGCGGCGGCCCAGAAGACTAAAGAGGTGATGGGCGGCTTAGGCATCCCGGGGCTTTAAGCTCGGTTATAATTAACAATTTTGAATGATGAATTTTGAATCAAATTGGAATGATTGAATGTTTTAAAATTAAGATATTCAGTCATTTATTCGAAATTCAAAATTATAAATTCACCATTTGTATAAGTGTATACTCTACCAAAATCAGTTTCACGGTTAATTACTGAGTTAAGTCGGCTGCCGGGGGTAGGACCCAAAACCGCTTCCCGGTTGGCTTTTTATTTAATTCGAAATCAGCAGAGTGATGTAACAGCTCTGGGCGAAGCTCTGTTGGAGCTAAGATCTAATTTAGTTTACTGTGATGCCTGCCACAATGTGGCGGATAGCAATCCATGCGGTATCTGCGCCGATCCCGAGCGGGATGGGGCAGTTCTGTGTGTGGTGGAGGAGCCGTTGGATGTGCTGGCGATCGAACGATCGAGAAGTTTTAATGGCAAGTATCATGTGCTGGGTGGCAGGTTGTCTCCCCTGGATGGCATCAGCGCCGAGAGTCTGCAGCTATCCGATCTGCCCCAGCGAGTTGGTACAGACGGGATTAAAGAGGTGATCATCGCTACCAATCATAATGTGGAGGGAGAGGCGACTGCGATGTATATACAGAAGATTATCGCATCAACTGAGGTGAGGGTGACTCGGATTGCGTCCGGTCTGCCTCAGGGTGGTGATTTAGAGTATGCCGATGAGGTAACCTTAGCTCGCGCGCTTGAAGGCAGGAGGTTGGCGTGAACGCAGCACGAACCCTCTGGTTGGCTCAGGCGCTATTTGTAACTTTTTTGTGGTCAGCTTCCAAAATCATTATGAAATTAGGGTTGGGGATAGTGTCGCCGTTGGTATTAATTGGCGCGATCCAAACCGTCTCGTTTTTAGCCGTCCTGGCCTATTATTTTGTCCGCCGGCAAAAAATAAAGTGGAATTTTAATCAGAGTGAGATCCAGGCGCTGGTATTGGCCGGACTGATCGGCTACGCGGCAGCGCCTTTGTTTGCGATAGTGGGATTAAAATATGTTACCGGTACCACCGCTGGTTTATTCACCGGATTAAGCTCAATATTAGTAATGGCGCTGGGAGCCATTATTCTCAAAGAGCGGCCCCGCAGTCAGCAGTTGTTTGGAGTGTTGGCGGCCGGTGTTGGGATTTATATATTTTTGGGCGGCGGGGGAGCGGGCGGCTCATTATTTGGAATGTTAATGCTGTTGATCTCCGAGCTAAGCTATGCCCTAAATACGGTAATGACCAGATTGGTGGTCCGTCGGCCGGGAGACGAAACTTTATCGACATCTCTGATCACTAACGGGATCGGAGCGGCTATTCTGCTGCCGTTGGGATTGTTAAGTGGTGGGAGTGTGGCAATGCTGGGCCAGTGGCAAATCGGGTTATCGGTATTAGTGGTGGGAATGATATTTGGCTTTGCCGGGATGCTATGGAGCGCGTGTTTAGATAAATTACAGGCCCTGGAAGCGGCTATCTTTCAGAATACGATGCTAATTCAGGTGGCTATTCTCTCGGTGATATTTTTGGGTGAACAGTTGACGATGCATAATGTATTAGGCGGGATTGGCGTGCTAATTGGCGCCTACTTAGTCGATCACCAAGTCAAATCGTTTAACATTAACCCAGCCACCATTTAATATCTGTCATTGTGAGCACATCAACCATCCCTCTCTGTCCTCCTGAAAACACTTTACTGGGCCAAAGGCCCCCCTTTGGGGCCGTAGGCCTATATAGATAACTTATTTAGGATTCAGGCCGTAAGGCCGCTTCGATAGATTCTTCAGCTAACGCCTCAGGACGACGAAAAGAAAAATATGGGATTAAAACTTTTCAACACATTAGGCCGCAGGAAGCAGGAGTTTAAGCCAATTAAAAAGGGCGTGGTTTCGATGTACACCTGTGGGCCGACGGTCTATCGGTCTGCGCACATTGGAAATCTGCGGGCGTATTTGGCGGCGGATATTTTGCGGCGGACATTGGAGTATAACGGCTATAAAGTGAAACAGATAATTAACATTACTGATGTTGGCCATCTAACTTCCAATGCGGATACAGGTGAGGATAAGGTAGAGAGTGAGTCAAAAAAGACAGGTAAAACCGCCAAAGAGATTACCAAATTTTATGCCGAGCAGTTCGTGAAAGATATTAAGGCCTTGAATATCGAAATGCCGGTGAAGTTTGCCTGGGCGAGCAAGTATATTAAAGAACAGATTGATTTAATTAAGCGGCTGGAGAAAAAAGGTTATACCTATAAAACAGCTGACGGGATTTATTTTGATACGGCGAAAT
>METE01000006.1:12655-13089 GCA_001771275.1 candidate division Kazan bacterium RIFCSPLOWO2_01_FULL_48_13 | reverse complement strand
CGCTTTCCAGTTCTGGTCGTAGGCCTTGTAGCTGAAGGTAAAGCTGCCTCCCTGTTTGACCGACAGAGTGGTGGGATCGGTATAGAGGTAGGTCAGCTTACTGGTAACTGGCGGAGGAGTAATAGTATCTTTAACCACTATTACCTTCGCATAAGCGGTCAGCGCACCGGAGGTAAGTTTAATCGCATTGGAATAAGTACCGATAGTATGGCTGGCAGTAAAAACACCGGCCGAGGTGATCGAACCGGCAACTGATTTATTCATTGCCCAGTTGGGAGTAATGGTCATCGGCTGGTAGTCTTGGTCGTAAGCCTTGTAGCCAACGGTAAAACTGCCGCCTTCCTTGACCGAGATCGTAGTGGGATCAGTATAGAGATAGGTTAGTTTATTCTCCGCTGGCGGAGGCGTGATGGGATCGGGATCTTCATAAACTA
>METE01000006.1:4122-12553 GCA_001771275.1 candidate division Kazan bacterium RIFCSPLOWO2_01_FULL_48_13 | reverse complement strand
TGGTGGGATCGGTATAGAGGTAAGTCAGCTTGGGATCGGCATCCGCTCCACTAACTAAATTAGCCGGAGCAAAACCAGTGCCTGTGGCTACCAAAATGCTGCCGAATATAATTACGCCAAACTTGCGCCAATTTTTCAGCGCTTTTTTCATTCTGCGGATCCGGTAATAAATACCGAGACCAATCTTGCTAAATAAACTCATTTTCACCTCCTAAGTGATAAATTCCGATTCCCCCTCTTCTGGCCGCTTCCCGACTTAACAATAAGCTTGGGGGAAACCTATTGTAAAGAAGAATGAAGCAACCAGAAGAGGAGGAGGAAACAGCCAGTGACTGACTGAACAGTATAACTGTTTCCCTCGTATTTGTGCCCGAAGGCACGTTCGTGTAAGTCTAATCTCAAATTGCGGGATTGGCATCAACCGCCAAAGAAATCCCTAAACTGTAATGGTTTCCACCGTGGTTAATAGTGAAAACTATGGGGTAGGGTGCATCACCAGTAACTGTGATGAACACGTTACCGGCATCATTGATATCCGGATTATCTGGGTTAGCCCAGAACACCGTTATCAATTCGCCCGTAGTTGCATCCCACACCCAGTCGGGTAGATCGTCCGAAACAAATTTGACTTCCGACAGAGAAATGGGGATTGTAGTTCCCTTATCTCCACGGAGTTCAACATGGTTAGCGATTGCGCGACCCATACCTTGCATTACATGCACAGTCTGGCCGACCATTAGCTCCCCGTCGATACCAGCAACGAATAACGTAAAATTCTCGTTACCGGCAGGGTTAACCGTGATGGTTACTGTGACACTACGTGACTCATAATCGTCGTCAGTCACATACAGCCGACACATGTACGTGCCGGGCTGGTCATAGGTATACGACGTGGTTACCCCTTCAACATCAGTTGCCTGATTATCGGTGAAATCCCATGCGTATTCAACGATTGTTCCGTCTGGATCCGAAGAACCGCTACCATCGAAGTTTACCGTGAGTGGCGCTTCCCCGGATGGTGGGTTGGGATTTGTCGAGATGACTGCCACTGGTGGAAGATTTGCATCTCCACCATCAGTAACTGTGATGTTTACACCATCACTCGACCATGCGACTGCTCCATCATCATCCGTAACACGTAGCCAGATCGAGTAGTCTCCGGATGCGTCATATGTGTTATCCATCGTGGCTCCTCCGACATCAGCATGTCCGCCTCCGCCATAAAAGAACCACTCGAACTTCACAATGGTACCATCTGGATCACTGCTCGCGGTTCCGTCAGCGTGGACAGTCAGAGGTGCTACTCCATTGGTCGGAGTAACTGTCAGATGTGCTACCGGCAATTGGTTCTCTGGAGGAGCAGGGGCTAAATCCACTGGCCAGGTAAATGTGACCTGCGGGCAGAAGCCGATAAAGGCCGCTGCCGCCCAACCGATCCACTCAGTGTCAGAACCGGATAGTTTTACGACACCGTCCGTGATAGTTACCTTAACGTCGTAGTCTTGCTTCAAAGAATCAAGAACTCCTCCGTTTAGGCTGTCCCAGATGGACGTGATGAACAGATCAGGCAACACCTTAGTCGTGCCGGAAACATCAGTAATTCCGTCAATTTGGTGCCAATAAAGTTGCCAGAGCAACCTATCACCACCAGGAGTGGGCGAACCAGCTGTCCCAGAAAAGGTCACCGCCGAGAAAGATGTGATGTCTTTTTCGACGAATTTTTTCTGAGCCACTATGTATGGTTTGCACCACACCTGCAGCGCTCCAAAGTCCGACTTTTGACCGGGCGACAAGATCTTCGCGGGAGCTTTCATCTCTGCCCGCAAGAACTTTCCATCAGGATACGCCTCGAAAAACTGAAATTCCTTCCCGAGACCGAGGGTCGCTAAACGCTCGGCCATCGTCATGGTCGGCTTTGGCGTAACATCGACATCGACCTTTGGGGTCACCGTCAACTTACCGCCGCCACCGCAAGACGAAACAATAAGAACGAGAAGCGCAAGGACCAGGAGGGCCCCAGCGCACCAAAAAGTATGAAGAAGGTTTTTCATAACCTCCCCTTCGCCGGGGCCTTCCCGACTAATACTTTTCCTCGTGCGCTACGAGGACCTCGACCACAGTTGGATAGATTTGCGTCGAGGACTGGTTTGCACCCAGCGCTCCGGCGAAGAGCAAGTTACTTCCCAAAAACCCTTATTCGGCCTTACGGCCAAACAAAAGCCATAGATCAGAAGAGCAACTTCTACTCCACCAGAGCGCTGACTACAAACTGGCTCGATCTCAAAATGAATTCAACGAAACAATCAGGCCGCATCACTTGCAGTCTGTCAGTCCCCTCCTTGTTGAATTTATTTTTGATTTTTGCCACCTCGTGTCCCAAATCTCGTCTCGTCATTCCTGCGTTGGCAGAAACATTGAAATTAGACTTAGACACTCAAGGTACAAATAACACTCGCAGTCTATACCCTGAATCGCCTTCCGTCAAGGGTTTTATTAGTCCCAGAGCCACTTTTGGGCAATCTACAGGTACACGAGGGTGCTGCCTGTGCCGTAGTGAAATTGGCATCCCCATCACGGGGCATAGCCCTGCCAATTTCTACTACCCGGTGTCAACCCTTTTATCGCTCCCAGAGTGGCTTTTACCTCCACCGCCCCATATCGTGGGCACCACATTCCCCTCCTTTTCAAGGAGGGGTTGGGGGTGGTTTGGAGCGAAACGGCCTGAAGGCCTGGATCCTGAATAAGCTATTTATAGTAGGCCTACGGCAGTAAGGTGTCTTCAGGATGACGGGAGGAGCAAGTGCTTAGATGATACCTTAAACCTATTGACTAAACAGTCAATATCTGGTATAATAAGAGATCAATCAATATCCATACCTAAGCGCTGTTCCAGATCTGGGATGATCCTGTCCTGCTCAAATGCCAAGTCTAACCCCTTGATCTGGTCGATCCCCATAAATTGCCAGGCCCGTCCTTCGTTGAGATTCTGTCGGGATACCCTTTCGGCGAGCCGGCTATATTCATCATCATTCAGGGCGTAAACGAACACATAGTCAGCAATCCCCTCCCTGCCTGTTCGATAAAGAGACAGCGGTTCTAACCTGTGACGATCAGCGGTGAGATCTACCTCCTCCGCCATCTCGCGAATCGCCAATTCCGCCGGACTATTACTGTTATCCTCCAAATCTTACGAGCTACCGGGAATACACCAATGATTGGGATACGGAATTACTCTGCCATTACCATCGTCACGCTGCTGCATCAGCACCATTCCATCAGGCGATATTAACGCAAATGTTACACCGGCACCTGGCTCGGGTGCTTGTTCAAAGAACACATTGTTGGCGTTTTCTTTCTCCATCGCTATTCTTTATGCAATTACTCCTTCGTGGACAGCGGCCTCGACAATGTGGTCGTTGTTGTCGAAGGTAAACTCTCCCTCAAACCGCTTCCCGGCCAGAAAATATGGCAGCCAGTAACGATCGTCCTCCCACATCTCATCTAACGGGATCTGAGAGGTTTTAAATAGTTGTGGTCGCATCTCGTCGCTCTCTGCTAAGCTGTCTGGAAAATCCAATGAGCGGAAGATGTGCATTTTAATCAAATACGGCGAATCGCCATTCTGAAACAACAACACGCCGGCCGGCTCTAACCGACTGGGCCGAAAACCACTCTCCTCCTCCATCTCGCGGATGGCCGCTTGCTCGATCGTCTCCCCCTCTTTTACCTTGCCACCAAAACCATTCCAGCGATTTGCCCCAAATCCCCGCTTCTTCATCCCCAACCAAACTTCGTCACCACGATGTGGGATGCATAAAGTCATAATTTTATGTGGCCTACTCTTGTCCATGGCATTATTTTCTAACACGGAATACTTTGATCCAAGCACTTTTAAAGAGTGGTAAGGTCAGTGTGGAGATAACAAAAGCTACCGCCGGCACGATGGCGTTTAACCACGGTCGGGGCAGATCGATCGCCCACATATATATCCCGATGGCTAAATAAGTTAGCACTACCAATAGTATCCGCCTGGTCCAGCTAACTTCCCACGCCTTACCAATCTCGACATTGCGATTTCTATCTTCTATAGTTTTTATTCGCTGCTCCAGATCGCTCATTATTTGTCGTAAAAATATCTGCCGTTCTTATAGGCTTCAATGTAACTGGGAATGGTAGCAAATAACGGCTGCGGCAAATTATCCAAATCGTACCAACCCCATTCGCCATCGCTTTTATCTGGTTCCATTATTTTAGGTTCACCGTTTTTCCAATCGGCTATCAATCCAATATCAACATAGTGCTTCGGTGCATAATCCCGGAGGTTCATCAATCGCAAGAACCTAACATTAGTGATCTCGATGCCAGCTTCTTCCATTGTTTCCCGCTTGGCACAGTCTTCGAATGACTCCATATATTCCATATGTCCGCCGGGCCAGGCGTAGGTATTTTCTCCATGCGCGCCCTTGCGTTTATGCATCAGGGCCTTGCCATCCTTCATAACCATCACCCCAATGCCCACCTTAACTCTTGGTTCTTCGTTCATAATTTATGCTCCGTGACACTTCATAATAACAAATTCCTTATCCGGTCTTATCTGGCGATATCCACCGATACGCTCCTTCAGGAACTCTGGCGCTTCTTCCTCGTCCACCCTCACGAAACCAACCGTTCCATAAAAATTCTCCAGATGATCATACGGAATCGCCCAACACTCTCTATCAGATAAAAGTTCTTTTGTGCGTTCCAAAATTTGCCTTCCGATTCCCTGTCGTTGGAATGTCGGATCGACTTGCATCCCTCTTAATACCAGCATTTCATTTTCGTGACATATCATAGACAGACCAACGATCTCTCCCCCAATTCGCGCCGCTGCAATATCACACCCCGGGGCAATACCAGATTTATAACCGACACTATTATAAAACTCTTGGGCGGCTGGCAGATCATCAACACTCAACAACTCTACGCCAACACTAACCTTCTCACTTTCCATGGCATTTTTTATATTTCTTACCGCTACCATCCACCTTCGTTCTGCCAAACCGCAGAACTACGAACGGACTCCGCTTTTCTAAGATAATGTCCTCACCTATTTCCCGTGACAATGCTTGTACTTCATTGGGCGTCCATCTGGATGTGTCGCTCCGCAGTAGCAGGGGTCGTTGCGGCCGATCTTGGCTTTTTTATCTTCCGGATCCCTCACCGCGCTTCCACTGTTGTCATGCTGAACTGACGACGATTTCTTTGCGTCGTCATCCTGGCTTGCCGCGCCCCGTAGTGAGCTCTGCTCTACTACTGGGGTCCGGGATCTTATAGAAGATTCTGGAGTCAGCCGATGTCCATCGGCTTCCCCAGAATGACGAAGAGAAGAATCAGGATGAGAATCTTGGGCGACTTCTTCCGCCTCTTCCTTGAAGTCGCCTGTCGGTTCCTCCGCCCCCTTCATTGCCAGATTTTTCTTTTCTACCATCTCCTGATTTTCCGGCGACTGCCTTTGCGCCTCAACTCGAACCTTAAATATCATATGAGTCACATCCGAAGCGATAGCAGTAAGTAACCGCTGGAACATGGTGTAAGATTCTTGTTTATATTCGGCTAACGGATCTTTTTGGGCGTAACCCTGCAAATTTATTCCTTCGCGCATCCGCACCATCGCATCCAAATGTTCCACCCATAAAATATCCACTACCCGCAAATACACTGCCTTCTCAACCTGCCGCCACATTGGGATACCACTGGCTTGCTCGCGTTCTCCATATAATTTTTCTGCCCGTTTTAACAGAAGCGTAAGAATCTGCTGTCTATCTTTAGCATCTTCAATCTCTAATTTAGTTGATTCGCCTAAATCGAAGATGGTATTAGCGCCTTCTAATACTTCTTTAATGTTCCACTGTTTTTTATCATCGGTGCAGTGGAAATTAACTAAACCTTCTATCTCGGATTTAATATTCTCCCAAATCTCATCCTTTAAACTTTCTTTTAATAAACTATCCCGTCGTTTAGCATAAATTACCGTGCGCTGACGATTCATCACGTCGTCGTACTGCACCACATGTTTGCGGATATCAAAGTTGTGGCCTTCTACTTTTTTCTGCGCCGCCTCGATGCTATTGCTAATCATCTTATGTTCTAACGGCTGATCTTCTGGAATTCGCATCGTCTTCATCAGATTTTTAATCCGCTCCGAACCAAACAGCCTCATTAATTCATCTTCCATCGAGACAAAGAACTGCGAACTTCCCGGATCACCCTGACGACCAGCCCGACCTCGCAACTGATTATCTATCCGACGAGATTCGTGTCGTTCGGTACCTAATATATGTAGGCCCCCTAATTCGATAACTCCTTCACCTAATTTAATATCTGTACCTCGCCCAGCCATGTTGGTAGCAATAGTCACCGCATCGCGTTGTCCCGCATCTTTAATTATCTCCGCCTCTCGCTCGTGATTCTTGGCGTTTAGTACATTATGTTTAACCCCTTCGACCTGCAACATATCAGATAACAGTTCGGATTTTTCGATAGCAATCGTGCCCACCAAAATTGGCTGACCTTTACCGTGTCGCTCCTTAATCTCCCTAACCACAGCGCCAAATTTGGCCGCCTCACTAATAAATACTAAATCATTCAAATCTCTTCTGACCATCGGCCGATTAGTCGGCACTACTACCACCTCTAACCCATAAATCTTATAAAACTCTTCTTCTTCGGTTTTGGCCGTACCTGTCATTCCAGCTAACTTTTCATAGAGACGGAAATAGTTTTGAAAGGTGATGGTGGCCATAGTGCGACTCTCTTGTTTTACTTCGACCGCCTCTTTGGCTTCGATCGCCTGATGCAGACCTTCGGAATAACGCCGACCCACCATTAACCTACCAGTAAATTCATCAACAATAATTACCTCACCATCCTTAACCACATAATCGACATCTTTTTTATAGAGCGAGTGCGCCCTGAGGGCCTGCTCGATATGATGGGCCATGGTTACATCACCGCCTTCGTAAAAACCTTTAATGCCCATTAACTGTTCAACTTTGGTAATCCCCTCATCAGTTAATATCGCTGTTCGCATCTTTTCGTCGATGTTGTAATCGACATTAACAGTTAACGAAGGTACGATCCGAGAAAACTTTCTATACCACTCGGTCGAATCTTCATCGGGCGCGGAGATAATTAAAGGCGTCCTGGCTTCATCGATTAGAATCGAGTCGACCTCATCCACTATGGCGTAGTTAAGTTCGCGCTGAACCAAATCTTCCGGCCGAGTCGCCATATTATCTCTCAGGTAATCAAAACCAAACTCATTGTTAGTGCCATAGATTACATCCGAGCCATAAACGGTTCTCCGCTCATGTTGCGGCACATCGTGAGTAATTGCTCCAACGGTTAACCCCAAAAATTGGTAGAGCTTACCCATCCACTCCGCATCTCGTTTTGCCAGATAGTCATTAACGGTAACCACATGTACACCCTTACTGGTCAATGCATTTAAATACACTGGCAAAGTGGCCGCCAAGGTTTTACCTTCACCAGTGCGCATCTCAGAGATCTTGCCTTGATGCAGAACGATACCGCCCATTAACTGGGTATCGAAATGGCGCTCACCTAAAACCCGACGAGCCGCCTCGCGAGTAACCGCAAAGGCTTCGGGCAACAGGTCGTCTAAAGTCTCTCCTCTCCCCAATCTTTCTTTAAATTCCACTGTCTTAGCTCCCAACTCTTCATCTGACAGCGATTTAATTTTTTCCTCAAACGAATTAATTAGGGTCACGATTGGCCCTAAGTTCTTTACCGCCTTCTTGTTCGGATCCCCCAGCACCTTATCTAACCAGTTCATCCTGTTAAAAGTCCTTAATTAAATGTTTTTTGACTATATCCCTCAGAAAATCCATCGCTTCCGACCGAGCGGCTCGGGGGCTCCCTGCCACCCAGACCGCTACCTGATATAGCTCGTCTGGGCTAATTTTAAGCCAGTATCCATTTCTAGACAAATAAACCAACAGGGTTGTTAGGGCGATTCGTTTATTGCCATTCTGGAAAGGATGGCTTTTAACTAAAAAATAAAATAGCGCGGCGGCCTTGGCCGGCACTCCGCGATAGATCGGCTTACCGGTAAAGGTCTGGAAGGGGGCAGCGATAGCGCTCTCTAACTTTCCCGGGTAACGAGTTGTAACCGGCGGAATAGCTTCTTTCCAGCTTAAGCCCACCACCATGGCATAGGCGGTTCTCTCTACATCCCCCACTGTTAGCCGCCTCACCGATCTACTCATCGCCTAGTCGCTTTAGTGTTTCGCCGTATTCTTTAATTGCTCGCGCCACTGGCCGATTAATTAAATAATCGTCCAGCTCTTTTTGACTGACTACATAATTCCGGCCCACTTTCCGCGCTGGGACCTTCCCACCCTGAATCAGGCGCACCACTTGCACCCGA
>METE01000006.1:0-4088 GCA_001771275.1 candidate division Kazan bacterium RIFCSPLOWO2_01_FULL_48_13 | reverse complement strand
CATATGTTACATTGTGTGTCAAGCCAATCCCCTATTTGATCTCTTTAAACCCACAGTGGGGCCATAGCACTCTCGGAATCCCTATACTACCATCTTTTTGCTGATGATTCTCTAAGAGAGCCACTAAAATCCGCCCAATCGCCACCGCCGTCCCGTTTAAGGTATAAACATAATCTGTTTTCGACTGACCTGCTAACCCGCTGACCGGCTGACCCGCTACTCTATAACGAATCATCGCCCGCCGCGCCTGCCAATCAGTACAGTTGCTGCAGGAATGAGTCTCCCGGTAGCGTTGTTGGGAAGGTATCCAGCTTTCTAAATCGATCTTTTTAGCCGCCGGCATCCCCAAATCCCCTGCCGCGATTAGTACCTTTTGATACGGAATTTCTAACTTCTTTAAGATAAACTCTTGCAGAGCCACTAATCGCTTATGTTCTTTTTCTGACTCCTTTGGCTCCACAAAAGAGAACATTTCGATCTTGTCAAACTGATGCGTCCGAATAATTCCTTTAACATCTTTGCCATAACTCCCCGCTTCTTTTCTAAAGCAAGTAGAAAAAGCGGCATAACGCTTTGGTGTTTCGATAATTTCATCAGAATGGAAACCTAAAATACTCTGTTCGGAAGTGCCAATTAAATACTTAGCCGGCTCATCATCTACTTTATATATTTCGGCGGCGTGCTGTTCACTTTTATCAATGTAGCCGGCATTCGACATCATCTCTTCTGTAATCATCTGCGGTGGTACCATCAGCTCGAAACCTTTTTTCTTTAATAGTTTAAAGATCCAGCGAACTAATGCAAACTCCAGCTCGGCCGCTTCGTTCTTTAAATAATACGAGCGCGAACCAGCTACCTTAACTCCCCGCTCGATATCGATAATATTTAGGGCTTCGCCTAAGGCTACATGGTCTTTGGGTTGTTCGAGAGTTTCTGGCTGTAACCGAGAGTGGCCAACTACCTTACTATTATCTTCGCCACCCTCGGGCACCCCTTTAGCGGGTGGGTTAGGTATCCCCCGCCACAGCGGCATCAACTCGGTATTAATATCTTTCCAGCGTTGCTCTAACTCACCCACTTTGATACCCAAAGTTTTACCGTCCTCGATATTTCTTTCTTTAGAAGCCTGATTATGTTCGGCCCGAGCGCTGTCTAACTCCGCCACTGCCACTAAATACTGTTTAGCTAACTCGGCAATCCGATTTAGATCGCTCTGATAGTTCTTCAGCGCCAAGCGCTTACTCAGCTGTTTTAAGTCTCTATCGCTAAGTTTTGCAAATTCTTTCAAATCCATATTATTTGTTTTATCCCGTTAGAAATTCTCGGCGCAAAAATACTTTAGTCTTTTTGCGCGCGCTAATTAGTATGTGTTTGCGTAAAATGTTATGCATCTTTAGTTAAATATTAGAAGGTCTCGGCGACAAATTTCTAACGGGATTTTACAAATGGGAACAGTACTGCTTCGCGAATTGAATCAGCATTAGTTAGTAGCGCTATTAATCTATCAATACCCATCCCCCACCCTGCGGTCGGTGGCATCCCATATTCTAAAGCTTTAATGTAGTCTTGATCCATCGAATGAGCTTCTTTATCGCCCGCCTTTTTTTGCCGAGCCTGTTCTTTAAACCGCTCAGCCTGATCGATCGGATCGTTTAACTCCGAGAAGGCATTAACTATCTCCATCCCACACACTACTAACTGGAAGCGTTGAACCTTGCTACTATCATCATCCTTCTGCTTAGCCAGCGGCGATAAATCAAGCGGATGATCCACCAAGAACATCGGGTTGGTAAGTTTGGGACGCACCCTTTCTTTATATAACTCGTCAATCAACTTGCCCCGCCCAGCCTTGCCCTTAAAGGTTAGGTGAATCTTCTTGGAATTTATAGCCGTTTGTAATTTTTCTACTGTCTCGCACTTATCAATATCAATATCGGTTTCTTTGAGAATTAAATCGCGAAAACTTTTAACTGGCCACGGAGTTTTAAAATCTATTGTCTTATCACCAAACTTAACTTTGGTGGTACCTAAAACTTTTTTGATTACACTGCTCAACATCTTTTCGGTTAGCTTCATCAATTCGCGGTAATCCGCATAAGCTTGATAAAACTCCAACATCGTAAAGTCTTGCAGATGCTGAGTAGAAAGTCCTTCGTTTCTAAACACTCGCGCAAATTCGAACACTCGCTCAAATCCACCCACAATTAACCGCTTTAAATACAACTCGGGCGCAATTCTTAAATAAACATCTATACCTAACGCCTCGTAATAGGTTGTAAATGGAGTGGCTAAAGCTCCACCCGGCATCGGCTGAAGCGCCGGCGTATCCACCTCGATGTAGCCCTGCTCCAGCAAGAACTCGCGGATAGCTTGGACTAAGTGATGCCTAATTAAAAACCGCTCTTTAACTTCAGGGTTAAATATTAAATCTAAATAGCGTTGACGGAATCTGGTCTCCTGATCGGTTAACCCATACCATTTATCTGGTAGCGGCCTTAAAGATTTAGCTAGTAATACTAATTTTTTTACCAACAAGGTCTTCTCGCCCTTCTTGGTCAACATCGCGCTCCCGGTAACCTGAACGATATCCCCGATATCTACTAACTCGAGATCGGCGTAGACTTTTGGCCCAATGTCATCCTTTTTAAACATAATCTGGACATCGCCATGGCCATCTTTAATTAGCCCAAAGGTCAATCCGCCAAATTCGCGCTTAGCCATTAATCGGCCAGCCAAAGTAACCGATTTACTACTGCGTTTTAAGCTGTTAAACTGCTCGACAAAAGCCGACACTGGCAGTGTTCGATTAACAGTTGATGGATAGGGGTTAATCCCCCTATCTCGCAACCGCTTTAGCTTATCCTTGCGGACAGCAATAATTTGGTCCAAGCTCTGATCCACCCCGTAGAAGAATTTAGGAATTATACTTTGACCTGGTACCGATAGTCTCGTAAGCGCCGATTTAGCAGTCTTCGGCCCTGGGTAGTTTTAAGATATACCTCTCGATGTTTAGCATCATTTTCATTCAGGCAAGCCTCGTAGTAGATGAGTGACCAGGGCCGATACGGCTTGGTAGAGGGGTTCAGCCCTTGGTTATGTTCTTTCAACCTGTTTTTCGGGTCTGTGGTAAAACCCACATAGGCCTGATCACGGATGGTGCTTTGTAAAACGTAGACGTAGAACATAACCATCCTAAATTTCTCTACGGGGCATTAACTCCTCAATTATATCAGAGATACCCGAGGCCTGAAGTATAAAAAAGCAGCTATCACCAATCAGGGTTGCGAATCTTTCGATCCGAACATAATTGATAGATAGCTGCATCCCGACACATCTCCCAGCCAGGGACCGGTGTCGGTCGGGTTCTTCGATTTTGTTCAGCTCTAGCTCTTCCACCGGCTCTCATTCCCGATTACTCGGGCGCGCAAGGTGTTAGCACAGAGCCCGCCGCACACAGCGCGGCTGTAATGGGCGAAAGAAAAATTAGCGATTCGAGAACGAGAAGTTCGGTCACAATCGTAGGCTGTTAGCGTAGCTAACCGTAGTCCGTCTTCATGACGAATACCTCCTTCACTTCATGCCATGTCCCAGAATCAGTATCGACACGACGGTTACCCGCCCGATACGACAAGTGAGAAAATTGTAATTCTAAGCAAGGTCCTCAATTGTTGTGGAAGCGGTGATTTTTCCGTCGCGACATGCCCCATTGCCCCGAACAAATTCTTCGTCATGGATTGGTTTATCACCGCCCCTCTGATTGGCATATAATATCCATCCGTGTGGCGAACACACAAAACGATACTTTACTCGATGAGATCCATCAGGGCATGGATAATGTATTTCGAGCCGGTACTTAACATCGCCACGGTGACCATCTGCTCCACAATTTTTCACTTCACATTTCTTTATCCATTTTCGCATTTCTGCCTCCTATTCGCTGGACTATACGCCCAAAAATAGCGAAAAAAGTGAAAGTGCTGCCACTCCTGATGAGCGGTTTGCTGTACACCTGTGGAACAGATATATAAGAAACCGCCCACCAGATACAGGAAGGGGTTCGATCACCTAATTATCAAATGGCATCTTAC
>METE01000005.1 GCA_001771275.1 candidate division Kazan bacterium RIFCSPLOWO2_01_FULL_48_13 | reverse complement strand
TTTTCGATAAAATCGCGGCGGAAGACGGCCAAGAGAGTGTCCGGAGGAAGACCCAAAAACTCGCAGTAGTTTCTGATAAAACCCCGGGCAACAGTGCCGGAGGGGAGTTGGGCGTAATCGTCGGACTCAATTGCGGCCAAAAAATTGGGGCGGATTTTGGTAATGCGGGAAACGTCCTCGTATTCAAATCTTTTGGCAAGCCTGGCGGCTTGGAGTATCTGCCCGGCAGTTTTCATCAAATGAAGAATACCATACCTCTCCCCTGCCCCTCTCCTAATCTAGGAGAGGGAGATGGGATGATATTATGTGGACGTTTGGGAGGAGAGGTAGGATTCGACGTCGGTGACTAAAATGTCCCTCGGCTTGGCGCCGTCGACGGGGCCGATAATGCCGGCATTTTGGAGCTCATCCAGAACTCGGGCGGCGCGGGCGTAGCCTATTGACAGTTTGCGTTGTAAAAAAGAAGCGGAGGCATTTTGATTCTGGACAATGATTCTAAAAGCGTCTTCAAAAAGAGCGTCGCGCGGTTCGCCATTGGGGGAAATAAAGGCGGCACCTTTGGAGGCGCCACCCCGGCCGCCGCGGCTGGAGACGGGCATGGAGGTAATTTCATCGGTGTAATGGGGGGCGACGCCCTGCTTTTTTAAGAAGTCGATTAAGGCATGAATCTCTTTATCAGAGACAAACGCTCCCTGAATACGGCTGGGCTTGGCCTGATCCGGAGGCACATACAGCATATCGCCGCGGCCCAATAATTTCTCCGCTCCGGGGCCGTCGATAATGACCCGGGAGTCGATCATAGAAGAAACGGCGAAGGCGATACGTGAGGGAATATTGGCCTTGATAAGGCCGGTGATGACGTCGACGCTGGGGCGCTGGGTACTTATGACTAAATGGATGCCGGTGGCCCGGGCCATTTGGGCGATCCTAGTAATGGCATCTTCGACCTCGACCGGAGCAAAGAGCATGATATCCGCCAGCTCATCCACAAAGATGACGATGTACGGCAAAGCCTGGAAGCCGGACATGTCGTTGAAGGCCTCGAGATTGCGCACGCCGACTTCAGCAAACTGCCTGTAGCGGCGGTCCATTTCGTGCATGGCCCATTTGAGGGCGGAGAGAACTTTGTCCGGCTCGACAATAACAGGGGTGAGAAGATGCGGAATACCGTTGTAGCCTGTCAGCTCGACACGCTTGGGATCGACCATGATCAAATTCAATTCCTGGGGGCTGGTACGGAAGAGCAGGGAGGCGATAAAGGCGTTGATACAGACGGACTTGCCCGAGCCGGTGGCGCCGGCAATCAGAACGTGGGGCATGCGGGCCAGATCGGTCACGATGGACGCGCCGGAAACGTCCAGGCCGAGGGCGACGGCCAGTTTACTTTTGTGATGTTTCATGGCATCGGATTCCAGAACTTTCCTAAGGGAAACAAACTCCGGAGCGCGGTTGGGCAGTTCGATGCCAACCAGGGACCGGCCGGGGATGGGAGCTTCAATACGGATCTGGCCCGTCGGGGCGGCCAAGGCCAGAGCTAGATCGGAGCCCAGGGCGGAAATTTTTGACAGCTTGGTACCGATGGCCACTTCCAGGGCGTATTGGGTGACGGCGGGGCCAAGATTGACTTCGACCACTTTGGCGGTAATACCGAAGGCTTCCAGAGTCTTTTCGATAACGGCGGCGTTGCCTTTGACGTCACCCCGGTCGGCTTTGCCGGATATATTCTCGGACAGCAAAGATAAGGGCGGATAGTGCCAGGGTTGGTCCGTTGCCCCTTGCGGGGGCAAAGTTGTGGGTTGTGAGTTGTGGGTTGTGGGTAATTTTAATTGTTTGGGAGATGGGAAGGAGATGGGGGAGGGAGAGCCGACCATACCGCCCATTTTGAGAACTTTTTCAATGGGCCGGTCGGCCGGCTTGAATTTGGCGGGAATAGCGGCCAATATCCGGAAGATTTGGACAAGGCCATTTAAGACTTCTTCAAAGGGCAGGTTGAGCATGACGATAAAACCGATACCCAGGCCGGCCAGTAAAAATAAAAATGTGCCGGCGGGAGAGAGCAGGGCGGAGCTGTTGAGCCATAAGAGCTGACCCAAATAGCCGGAATGAATTAAACCGGTCAAACTGACCAAAATAATCAAACTGCCGACCAGGGCGTTGGCTTCGGCCAGATTGGATTTGATTTTGGTGAGCATCAGACCGCCGATAATAAAAGGAAAAGGCAAAAATAGGGCGGTGAAGATGCCGAAGTTGCCTATCAAAACACTATTTAACTTAGCCAGAGGGGCACTGCCCTTGGTGAAAGAGAGCCAGACCAAACCGGCGAGTAAAAACAAAGCGATGGCCGTCGCCGAATAAACAGTTGATTGCTTGAGCCTGAAGTGGAACTTCTTGCGGCCGAGCAGGGACCGTGATCTGGGCATACTTGTATTATAGCCTAAACCGCCATTTTGTTTTGGAGGCTGTGATAAACTTGCGCAAACCGCCGATATGTACAATGTGAAAATTGTTAAGGCAACACTTAGTGGGGAAGTAAGAGAGATAAGATCAAACTTGAAAGACGGGTTTTTTGGTAGTAGGGATTTGTTTGACGTGGCTGTTCCAACGGGGGGTCTCGGTTGGGGAGTTTTTGATCTTAATCATTCCGATATTGGTCTTTGGCTTGTAAATAAAAATGTGGAGTTAAGTGAGAAGCTAGACTGGTCGCTAGAAATGCACGGGAAGTACGCCGGGGTAATCGATTCATTGTTTAGGAATAAAAAGATTAATGATAAAGCTTTTAGACACCCTGCTACTTACTTGGACGCTGATGAATTCTATTGGTACAGAAAGCTGTTTCCTGCGTTTTACGGCTTTCCGATAGAGAGCGGTATATATGTTCCATTTATCGGAAGTGTTGGCGAGAAGAGTGGTTTTTCAAAAACGCAGTTAGTGAAAGATGCTGAGTATCTGGCTGAATATTTTTCCTTAAACTTAGAAAAACCGTCATATGGTTGTTCGGAAGACACGGCGAAACGGGAAAGAAGAATTAAAAAACGAATGATCTATTTTTTAAGGTTTTGGCTGCTTTTGAAAAACAACATTTACGTTGTTGATCCGGCAGATATAATTTCAGAAATGCAAAAGTACGATGTCTATGCTTCTGAAATTTATTACCTAAATAACAATGTTGAATTGATTAAAAAACAGGCGAGTCAGCTTATGAAAGATTGCTTTTCCCGGTTACAAACGGATTTGTCAGAATTAGATAGACAGAAAGCTTACTTACGAAGGCATTATTTTAAAATCCTTATGAAAAATCGGTGGGATTTTGTCTTGGATAAGAGTGGCATGAAGGAAATGAGGCCTGAGATATCAAAGAGGTGGATAGATTCACACGAATATATTGAAGCTTGGGTGGCAATGCTTGGTAGTATTCTTGACCAGGAGAAGTGGATTGCGCCTGAATGGAGAAAGGTAAAAGTAGGCGGAGATACTGCCTTTCACCACAAATTTACAGTGTTTATGGATAAGTTACTGCCATTTTTGGGTCAGTTATATTAAGTGAATGGCATTATTCAATTTGGGTGTAGCTGTCTTCGTAAAGGAGAAAACGTTTCCCAATAATTAGATCTACATTCTCTAAAAATTTTCAGGATTGCGTGATGAAGGGCGGACTCGATTGAACCTTTGGGTAAGGTAGGAAAGTCCCCGTAGATAGCTTCGGCTTTTAGACCACTTTCCAGATATTCCAATATTTGCCAGACCATGATTCTGGTACCTTGGATAGTTGGTTTACCGTGGCAAATTTCCGGATCGCTGATGACTTTTGGTAGGGTTTTCATAGTATGAAGTATAACATAAGCGGAGCTTCTTACGATCATGTCTCAAGATTCACCTTTGGGAATTTCGACTGATTGTTGCAACGTTTTAACGGTCGTGAATTTGGGGAAATTAAATTGAGAGAATGGATTTAATCAGACCGCCGTCGTCGCCGATGTCCAAAGCCAGAAACTCCTCTTTGGTGACCCATTTGTATTCTGTGTGCTCGGGACTTAATTTGATTTCCTGATCACCGGCAACGGTGCAGCGAAAGCCGATGGCGACGATAAAAATGCCTTTTTTGTCGTTAAAACCTGAAGCGCTATGTATTGTTTCTGAAGCGATCACCGCTAGGCCGGTTTCTTCGGCAACTTCCCGGGCGATGGCTTTGACCAAAATATCGTCTTTGTCTCCCCTACCGCTATGTGATTTCCAGGCTTGGACATCTTCGATATCAACGCTGCCACCGCATAAGTCCCAACAACCGGACCGGCCGTCATGCTCACTTATGCACCTTTTGAGAGCCAGAAGTTTGCCGTCGGGATTGACAACGACGGCTTTTTGCAAAACCTTAACTTTTTCGATCCAATCGACCCAGATGCCATTTTCCAGTCTGCCCATACGGCCATTTTACACCTCCACAACTACCGGAAGGATCATGGGGCGGCGGTGGGTGCGGTCGAAGAAGAAGTGCTCTAAAATATCGATAATTACCTGGCGGGCGTAGCGGTCGGAGTCGATGTGACCGGATTTTTTGGTGAAAGCATTTTTGACCTGCGTAGTCGCTTCGGCTAAAAGATGGGAATAATATTTGTCAAAAACAAAACCGCGGCTGATGATTTCCAGATTGATTAAATTGCTGAAATTGTTCTGGTCGATTTCGGCGACGGCGACGACCACCCCTTCTTCGGCCAGAAGTTTGCGGTCCCGCAAAACCGCGTGGCCGACGTCGCCTATCCCTAAGCCATCGACCATGATATTTTTGATATCGGTAACCGGACCAAGAGACACTCCATCCGGGGAAACCAAAATCGACTGGTTGTAAGCGGGCAATAAAACTTTGTCGGGGGAATAGCCCATGCCCTGGGCCAGAAGCGAATACTGGACCATGTGGCGGTACGTGCCGCCGATGGGAATTAAATATTTGGGACGGGTGAGAGCCATCATCAAAAGCAGGTCCTGGCGGGAACCGTGGCCGGAAACATGCAGATTGTCCGTAATATTGGAATAAATGACAGTGGCACCCAGATGGGACAGGGTATCGATAAGTGACTGGACGGCGGACTCGTTGCCGGGGATGTAATCGGAAGAGAAGACGACTTTGTCACCGGGCATAAGTTTGACATCGGAATGTTCGCCGGTGGCAATGCGCTCCAGGGCGGAGCCCGGCTGGGCCTGGGAACCGGCGACCAACAGACAGACGTTTTTGGGAGGGAGGCGTTTGATTTCTTTGGGGTCAACCATGACAGAGCCGGGGATCTTGAGATAACCAAGGCGGGAGGCGACGGTAATGTTCCGGTCGATGGATTTGCCCAAAATTGCTATCCGGCGGCCGTGGCGGATGGCGGCTTCGGCGGCCTGGCGCCAGCGGCTGATGTTGCTGCTCATGGTGGTGACTATGAATTTACCGGCGCATTTGGAGATTTCCCGCTCGAACATATCTTCCAAAGTTTTTTCCGACGGGGTGTAACCGGCGCGCTCGCTACCCAGGGAATCCGATAACAGCAGATTGATGCCGGTATTTCCGGCGGCGGCGATGCGGCCAACGTCCGGCTGGACGCCGTCGACGGGGGTGAAGTCAAACTTAAAATCGCTGCCGTGATAGACGGTTCCTGCCGGAGTCTGAATAACCAGATTGGTGGCATCGGGAATGGAGTGGCTGATACGGACCGATTCGACGGTAAATTTGCCAAGGTTAAGAGGTGTCCCCGGCTCTAAGATATTTACCTGTTTGGGGATATTTTCGTATTCGGCCAATTTTTCCATGACCAGGTTGGCTGTCAACTTGCTTCCGTAAACGGGAATATGGCCAAGTTGGGGCAAAATATAAGGCAGGGCGCCAGTATGGTCCTCGTGGCCGTGGGTGAGGACCAGTCCCCGGATTTTGCCCAACTGGTTTTTGAGATAGGAAATATCGGGGATAAGAATATCTATGCCCAGCATGTCTTCCGAGGGGAAGCCCATGCCGCAGTCGACCAGTAAAATATCCGGCCCGTATTCGTAAACGAACATGTTGGAAGTGACTTTACCGAAGCCACCAAGGGATAAGATTTTTAGGGAATTTTCGGGTTTAATATTTTGGCGGAATTGCATGTCAAAAGAGACTAGGTTGAGTAACTACGGGTTTTTCCTCGGGGATATTTTGCGGTACGGACACGGGATTGAGCAAATTCTTTAATTTATTAAAGTCCTGTTTGAATTCATTTAGGACTCCTGTGCCTCTCAACGCCGCCGCGGGATGATACATCGGGAAGATTATATATTTTTGGCCGAGAAACTCAACAAACCGGGGTTGGCCGTGGACGCGGCTGATGGACACGTCGGGGATAAACTTGGCCATAGAGTAGCGGCCCAGGGTGCAGATGATTTTGGGCCGGATAACATCGATTTGACGGTCCAGCCAGTCCCGGCAAGCCTCTATCTCATTTGGCATGGGATCGCGGTTGTCCGGCGGCCTGAATTTTACAATATTTGTAATAAAAACTTCTTCAGGTTTGATGCCCGTAGTTTCGGTCAAAGTTTTGCGCATGAGCTGGCCTGACTGGCCGACGAAGGGCCGGCCGGTGGAGTCTTCCACCTGGCCCGGGGCTTCACCAATAAACACGATCTTGGCGTCGGGATCGCCCTCGCCGGGAACACTATGATTGGCGTTTTTGGCAATATCCAGGCCTTTGAAATTGATAATTTCTTCGGCGATTTTAATTAGTTCTTCAATTTTTTGTTGTGTGTTCATTTACTTATTTACCATACTACCTAGTATGGTGATTAGATTGGTGATAGATTGACGTTTAAATTTTCTAAAGGGTTAATAACTTTAATATCTTTCATGGGAAAATGTTTGGTGTTTAGAGTGAGCAGAGTTAATTTGAAATATTTGCAAGTGGAAGCAATCAAATAATCAACGATATTATTGTTAACATGTTTATATTTTTTCCAGTACTCTCCTGCATGTTTCGCAATTTTAAATTCAATAGGAAAAATAGAGTGAAAATTAAAAAATTCTGAGTAAATTTTTTCTTCCTGTTCCCTTCCTCCTTTGTATATTTCGGAGACGGTGAGAATTGAAACACCGGCTGTTTTTTCTCTTATGGTTTTTATTACTGCGTCGGCGATTGAGGTCTTTTTTCTTAAAATCCAAATAGATATATCCGAATCCAGGAGGAATTTATCACTTTTTTTGATCACCATACGGAATATAAGAATAATCGCGATTGGCTGCGGCTCGTCCTTCATTTACCCAAGCTATAATTGAATCAATATCTTTCCATTCAGGGTGGTCTTTAGCGGAAATGCTCCCTGCAATTTTTCGTAATTTGTCAGCGTATGTTAACTTCTTTGTTTTTTTCCCAAGTTTAGTCTTGATAGCGGAAGCAACAAAACTACTACGTTTACGGTCAGAAACTTCCGACCGTAAGAAACTATAGAGGTCGGTAGGCAATGTAAAGTTGACTCGAGTCATGGTTTGCATATACTACACACTCTAGCATTTAGTATACACACTTGTCAATAAGTAGGCAAGAATTGTTTTAAGTTGCTTTCGGTGACGACGAACTGCTGACCCTGGCCTTCGATGAGCATTCTGGAGGTTTTTCGGACCATACCTTCAATGGTGCGCTCCAGAGTTCTGATTCCAGAATCGAAGCCTAAGGGGCGGACGATTTTGGGCCAGACGGCGTCGTCGATTTTCAAACTGCCTTCCGGGAGCCCGGCGTTTTTTATCGTCTTGGGCAGAACGTAACTTTTGGCGATGACGGTTTTTTCCTCGTCGGAATAAGAGGGCATGAGCAGGGGCTCGAGCCGGTCCATGACGGCGGTGCTGATATTGGGCGTGTTGTTGGAGGTGGCGATAAAGAGAGCCTGGGAGAGATCGAAGGGGTAATCGATGTAGTGGTCGACAAAAGTGGCGTTTTGTTCCGGATCGAGCAGTTCAACCAGAACACCCATGATTTCGCCCTGGGCGGAGGGGGCAACGCGGTCGATTTCGTCCAGGAGAATAACCGGATTCTTGGCTCCGGCGCGGCGGATGTTTTTAATAACCTGGCCGGGTTCGGCTTCGGGGTGGACGCGCGACTGGCCGCGCAGATCCAGAGCCGAACTCATACCGCCGAAAGGAATACGGACGAATTTGCGGCCGAGGGCTTCGGCGATACTGGCGGCGAGAGTGGTCTTACCCGTACCGACCAAACCGACGAGCAACAAAATGGGGGCGTGGTAGGCATTATTTTTGGCCTCGTTGAGAACTAAAACCGAAGTGTATTCGAGGATGCGCTGTTTGAGATCGTCCAGACCGTAGTGATGGGAATCCAAAACGGTCCGGGTATGTTTGAGATCCAGAATATCCTTAGTGGCGGTGTTCCAGGGGAGGTTAATGATCCAGTCGATGTAGTGGGCGGTCTGGTCGAATTCCGGGACTGAACCGCCGGATTTGAACTGGCGGGTGAGCCGGCTCAGCATGCCGTCGACTTTTTCCTTGAGATCAGCGGGCAATGAGGCCTTATTAACCTGATCCTGGAGCTTTTGAATATCCGCTGTCAGTTCATCCATAGATATCAGTTTAACATTAAAGATGAATTAGAAATTGCTACGTTATTTGTATATTTCATGGGTGCCGATGTCATAAAAAGTTACTTCGGAAAAATCGGCTTTAGTGTATAAAAACATAATTCGCAGATCCGGCAATACTGAAAAGGCATGGAAGCCTGTAAACTTGTCCTTTATGGGGTGTGTATTTAAAACCGGGTCGTCAGGAAATTCTTTAAAATGGGCTATTTCCTCAGCTACA
>METE01000004.1:135818-171268 GCA_001771275.1 candidate division Kazan bacterium RIFCSPLOWO2_01_FULL_48_13 | reverse complement strand
TTATGGTGGGAGTGGCACTATACTTATCGGGTAGAATGTCACCGGAGAAAGTGGGCTGTCGAATTGATAGCCAGGGAGTAACGATTGGCAAGCGGGCCTTGGCTTACGATCAGCTGAAAACTTTCTGGATATCGCAGTCAGATGGGGCGATTAAGTTGAATCTAATTTCTACCCAAAGGTTTATGCCGGTAATCTCATTGGTTATCCTCCCGGAGTTGATTGAGCAGGTTCGGGGAGCATTAGGTAATCAGATCCCGGAATCCAAGAATCAGCAGGAAGACTTGATTGATAGGATCAATCGATTCCTGAAAATCTGAATCTTATGCGCCCGTAGCTTCCCACTTCGTCCAGTCTCATCGGAATTATGATGTCTATCCTCCCTGTCCGCCCGAAGCTCAAAGAGCGAAGGAGGATTCCGATATAGATTGGACTACGAGGGACGAGACGAAGTGCGTTCAGCGACAGTGATGAGACCGGAAAATTAGGCAGACATCTGGTACATTTATGTGCGCCCGTAGCTCAGGGGATCAGAGCGGTCGGCTACGGACCGACAGGTCGGGGGTTCGAATCCCTCCGGGCGCGCCAAAAAAATAACACCCGCATTGGTGGGTGGTATTTTTTATTTGGTTGTCGGAGGGATTCGAACCCTGGGAAAGGGGTCGAGGGGATTTGGTGTTAAACAAAAGCTCCGGTTGGCCGGAGCTTTTGAATTGAATGCGTAGCAGTATGGGGTTAAGCGCCGATAGCGTTTAACACCATGTTGGCTATTAAGTAGGACAATGCCACGATCACTAAACCGGTAATGGAGTTGATGATCATAGTCTTGGCCTTCTCAGCGCCCTTCTCTCCACCAGTAATATACATAATGCCACCGTAGATAAGATAGATAACTGCCAAAGCGCCGGCCAAAGTCATCATCCATCCGCCGACTGTTTTGATGATGGTGATGATTGCCGAGAAACTGCTCCCCCCTACTTGCGTTGGGTTTACTACTCTTATATCACTTTGGGCGAAAACCACTCCGGCTTGCCCAATGGCGGCAACTATCGTACCCACAACGCTGCCGATCTTTTGGAACTTGCTCATAGACTTCCCCTTTCTTAATAAGACTAATTAAATCATTGATATTATAGCAGTAAACCGCTTTAGCTAAAAGTGCTCCAGCTGGCTATTTTAGCACGCTAACAATCATCGCGAATAACCAGTATGACAGAGTAACCACTAGTAGACCGATAATCGCGCCGATGAGTGTTTTTTTGCCAGCCTCCGGGTTGTTCATATACTGAATGCCACCCCAAATCAAAGCCACCACTATTACGGCTCCACTAATTGACAAGATCCCGCCGCCAATGTGGTTGGCCGATTTGGTTAGCTTATCGATCAAATCCCACAGAGCCGGCATAGTTAGGAGGATAGTTTATTAATGTCGCGGGCGGCTGTGTCGATCGCGGTTGATACAGCGACCCCGCTGTGCAGGACGCTGTTGACCATTTGACCAAAGATCTCTTCTACTGCCGGCGAGTTGTGGCGATACCACGACTTGCTATTATTGGCCTGTTGGGCCACCGGGCCGTAATATTGCCGATCGATATATGAATCGCGGCTGTCTTTAGTGGCGGGTACCCGCTGGCTGGCCCAAGCGTAATTGTATTGGTTTTTTACTACGAAATTGATAAAGTCCCAGGCTTCGTTGGGGTGTTTAGAGTTTTTAGAAACTGTTTCACCCCAATAGTTAGCAACAGTCAGCGGCTCACCCGGTCGCAGCTGCGGCAGAGCAGTAGTCTCGAAAGTTAGGTTGGGAGCAAACTTCTTGATGTTGGCTACCTGATAGGCATAACCGATCATCATAGCGGCCTTGCCCTCCATAAATGCCTGAACATCAATGGGGAACTTAAACGATCCGTCGCTGTTTTTAGCGTCGGTGTAAGTGTAGACAGCCGATTTGGGATTAGCGAAATCGGTATAGAACTGCAATGCCTCCCGGCCGGAGAAATACGGGGGGTTGGAATTGGGCGCCGGCAGATCGAAGGTGGATTTAGTGTGATCGGCGGTGGTCATCTCGCCGCCGTACTGCATAATTAGAGCGGCTAATATCTCGGCAAAGCGAGGGATGCTATCGGCTACCCCGAGCGGGATCGCTGATTGCTTTATGGTATCGCCTGTGCCGTATTGGGTTAGTTTGGGCACCATATCCACCAGCTCCTGCCAGGTTTGAGGCGGACGGCGGATACCTGCCTCGTCAAAGATGTCGGAGTTGTAAAACAGCATGAGATTATCCAGGTAGTAGGGAACGGCATAGATGCGATTAGCATCCACGAAATCATCTATTGCCACCTGGTAGAAGGTGTCGCTGTAGGTTTGGGTGTTCATCATTTCGGCGGGCATCGGGCTGATGTGGTTTTTGTTGTACGGTAGCCAGTCGTTATGAATCATAAACATATCCGGGCCATTGCCATCCGCGATCTGCTTGATCAGGTCGGCTTGATAGTCGTAGATGGTTTCGCCGGGCTGCAGATTTACCTTGCGAACTACTACTGTAATATTGGGATGATCTTCCTGGTAGCGTTTGATCGTTTCATCTAAGACCGTGCTATCGTCAAACAGCCGGTCGTATTGCAGCACGATCGGGGTGGTGTCGTCGATCTTTACTTGGCTGCCGGTTGAGCGAGTGGCGCAACCCGCGGCCGTGAGAATCAGCACAGAAATCAATGACAGCGATAGAATGGAGGTCAGTTTTTTCATAGTTTTTTAACAAACTCCTTCAATTCCTTTTTCAGTTCCGGATGATCCATACTGTAAGCGAGGAGTGTCCGGAAGTAGCTAACGGGATCACCTGTAGTATACCATTGGCCGCCCTTGATCTGGCACACACGCACCGGATATTTTTTTAACATATCGGCAATACCATCAGCCAGCCAAATCTCACCACTCTTGCCCGCGCCGGTTTTTTTAAGATAGCCAAAAATCTCGGGGGTCAGCAGATAGCGGCCAAAACTGGCCAGAGTAGATTTGGTTTGCTCTCGAGTTGGTTTCTCGATTAGCTTGCTAACTAAGCCCGTTTGGGGATCGGTTTCGATAATACCGTACTTGTGAGCTTGATCGGCGGCGACTGGCTGAGCACCCAGCACAGCGGTTCCATGCTGAGTGTACTCTTCGACCAGCTGTTTGCTGAACGAGGGGTAACCCGACTTAGTTTTGATTAAGTCGTCACCGAAAGCTGCTAAAAATGGCTCTTCGCCAACCACGCTTTGAGCGGAGAGGATGGCCGCCCCATTGCCGCGGCCGCCTTTCTGCCTTATATATATAAAATTAGCCAGTTTATCAATTCGGCGCAGTTGGTTGAGCAGAGCGGCCTTGCCGGTGCTTTGGAGATGCTCTTCGACTTCGTGAGCCCGATCAAAGTGA
Source organism: candidate division Kazan bacterium RIFCSPLOWO2_01_FULL_48_13 (assembly GCA_001771275.1). Taxonomy (GTDB): domain Bacteria; phylum Patescibacteriota; class Kazan-3B-28; order Kazan-3B-28; family UBA10110; genus 2-01-FULL-49-10. The sequence continues at coordinate 167,863 of METE01000004.1, read as the reverse complement.
TCTTCTACCGCCCGTTTCTGCCAGCTGGTAACTAAGATGATGTCTTTGACCCCGGCTTCCACCATCTCTTCCACGATGTACTGGATGATCGGTTTATCGATAATCGGCAGCATCTCTTTGGGTACGGTCTTGGTGGCCGGAAGGAACCGGGTGCCGAATCCGGCGATGGCGATAACTCCTTTGGTAATCTTTCTCATCGGATTTTGATTACTTTGGTTCGGCTGGTTGATTTAATTATTGGCAGGGTAATAGTTAGTATGCCGTCTTTGAGCGCCGCCTGGATATTGTCGGCATCCACCGAGAGGGGCAGGTGAACTTCTCGGGCGATCGGCCCCCAGTGGCACTCTTTAGTATAGTAGGTATCCATCCGACTGGGAGGAGGGGTAGCGCCCTTGTGGATAAATAGAATGTCTTGATTGACGGTAACACTAATGTCGGAGGCATCCGCCCCAACAATCGGAGCCATAATAATAAGGTTCTGGCCACGACGAGCCACATCAATCGGCAGTTCTAACTCGTCTGGAGTTTCTATCAGCTCATCTTCGGGGTCGGTCAAGCTGGTCGGTAGCCGACGGTTGGTTGAGCGGGTAAATATTTGGACTGAGTCACTAATCTTCATCTGCACTACCATTATATATAAGGGTCAATATTTTGGTAATTTGGGCAGATTAATCTATGATTAATTTACAGAGGAAAATTAGATTGATGGTGATAAGATATTCACAACTTTCGGGGATATTTTTGTTGGCCCTGACTCTTGGGCTGGGTTCGGTGCAGCTGGCAATATCCGCTTCGGATTATACCGCCCAGTGGGTGGCTCAGGCGGAGAGGGTTAGTTTAAAAACGGGAGAGACCAAACAGATTTGGGTAGAGATCAAAAATACCGGAGCCGCTGTTTGGAAAAACTCTGGTGATAATGCGGTCAAGATCGGCACGGTACGCAAAAGAGACCGCGGGAGCAATCTTCGGGCGGTCGGCTGGTTAAGCGACAATCGAGTGGCCAGTATGACAGAAGCAGAAATTGCGCCCGGCAATGTGGGGCGGTTCGTGTTTGAGATTACTCTCGGAACCAACACGGCGGGCAACTACCGAGAGTATTTTGGTCTGGTCGCCGAGGGGGTGGCGTGGTTTGAGGGATTTGAATTTTATGTTGATGTTAATGCTATCCCAGCTGCCATTACCGGTGAGATAGTAGCGGCGCCGAACCCGGTTGTTATTAAAGCGGGTGAGGTTCAATCACTTCATCTTAAATTCAAAAATACGGGTGACATTACTTGGTCCAATAGCGGGCCAAATGCAGTCAAAGTCGGTACCGCCAAGCCATTTGATAGAAAGAGTCCCTTTAAAGCGAGCAGCTGGTTAAGCGACAATCGAACGACCGCGACTATATCTCCGGTGGCCCCAGGGGGAACGGGAGAGTTTAATTTGACGATTAGCGCGCCGGCTAAGCCTGGTAAGTATGTAGAGAACTTTGCGGTAGTGGTAGAGGGTTTGGCGTGGCTGCCGAAATCTAATTTTGTGGTGGAGATAACGGTACAGCCAGCGATCTACTCGGCGGGGTTTATGCGGCAGTCCGATCCGGTATCACTTACGCCCGGGGCCGAAGCGACGCTCTGGGTCGAACTGATCAACAAAGGCAATACGGTCTGGAAAGCTACGGGAGAGAACGCTACCAAATTAGGAACTGCCCGGGTTTTAGACCGCGAAAGCTTGTTTTACCATTCGAGTTGGTTAAGCAATAATCGAGCGGCAAAAGTTGATCGGGACATTGCCCCCGGTGAGACAGGACGGTTCAGTTTTTCTATTAAAGCGCCAGAGCAGGTGGGTGAATATAAAGAATATTTTCGGCCGGTAGTAGAGAATGTCGCCTGGATGGACGACCTGGGGATCTATTGGGAAATCAAAGTTAACGAAGAGTTAAAGCTCATTCGGCCAATTCGGGTGGGCCTAAGCTCGACTACTGGCAGTATAACGATCAGCAGCAGCAACGGAATGGTGATTAGACGGGGCGATAGCCGGGGGCTGGTGGAAAGAATTGCCGATAGTCAGCTGGTGGTAGCTACGGCGCTGAATGGCGGCTATTCGCTTAATATCAATGGGGCGGCCCGAACCGTCGAGGATTATTTAAGGTTTATTCCATTGAAGAACTCTGTTATTACGGTGAGCAATGATGGGGTAAGCAGCAGCTATAATCGGTTTCGGGGGATTGTTACTATCCGCCGGTCGAGTTATAGTGGCAATGTCTGGCTGGTAAATGAGTTGGAGCTGGAAGACTATCTGAGGGGATTGGCGGAAGTGCCCGACAATTGGCCGTTGGAAGCTCGCAAAGCGCAGGTAATCGCGGCGCGGACCTTTGCGGTCCGGCGGATTAATGACCCAAAGGCTGACATTTTTGATATCTACGATGATACGCGCGATCAAGTTTATTATGGCTTTAATCACGAGACTAATCGGCCGGGTATTTCACAGGCGGTCGATGCCACCCTGGGCCTGTTAGCGCTGTACAACGGTCAACCAGCTTTGACCTACTATCACTCCGACAGCGGTGGAGCAACCGAAAGTGTGGAGAATGTTTGGAGCAGTGGCAACTCTGCCAAGGCCATTCCGTATCTTGTTGGGGTAATTGATCCGTACGCCAAGCCGGTTACTTGGGAAGCGACCTTGGCGCAAGGCTATATCCAGAATCGATTTAGCGATCAATTGGCAAAGGCGGGAGCGGGAGCGGGCGAGACGATCATCGCGGTGACAATAGACGACCGCTATCCGTCTGGTCGGTTGCGGAATGTTACTTTAGCTACCAGTACTGGCAAGCGAGCCACGATGGATCTTAACACATTCGATTATCTGACCGATAGTACTTATGTTAAGAGCATGAACTTTACTGTTAGCGTGACCGGAGACAGTAATGCGCCTGACTTTGTTTTGAGCGGTAAGGGCAATGGCCACGGGGTCGGCTTGTCACAGTGGAGCTCTTATAATATGGCTGCCAATGGCCAGAGCGCCGAACAGATTCTAAAATATTTCTATTCTGGTATCAGTGTGGGAGCAGCTTAAAGAACAGCTGTGGGATATTATCTTTCCGCCTCGGTGCGGCAATTGCAAAGCTCCCGGCGCGTGGGTATGCCAAGAGTGTTGGCAAAATTTAGCATTAGTTAGAACTCCGCTCTGTTATCGCTGTGGCCGGCTATCGCCGGGTTTTAAAATCTGTCCCAGTTGCCGGCAGGCCAATGGCCTCTCTCGGCTCATCCTCTGTGGTTATTGGCAGGATCCGTTGCGCCGGCTGATTCTAAATCTTAAATATCGTCGCTTGCGGGTTTTGGCGGATTATCTGGTGGAGTTAATGGTGTGGTCGGTGCGGTTGATCGATCACCCGATTGATCTGATTGTGCCAGTGCCACTCCACCGAGGGCGCTACTGGCAGCGGGGGTTCAACCAGGCGGAACTATTGGCGCGCGGAGTGGCCAAACGGTTAGTGGTTACGATGGCTGACCCGCTGATCCGTACCCGGTCCACTCGACCCCAGTTCGGCTTGGTGAAGCCAGCTCGGCGAAGCAATGTTCAAGGGGTTTTTCGCCTAAAAAGAGGACAATCAAGCTTGGTTGAGGGTAAAATCGTAGTGGTGGTAGATGATGTGGTGGCCACCGGTTCAACGGTCGAAGAGTGCGCTAAAATATTAAGGCAGGAAGGAGCTAAACAAGTATGGGGAATAGTAATCGCCCGGGCTTAGATAGTTCAATCTTTCGGGCTTATGATATTCGCGGCATTTATCCGACGGAGTTCAACGAAGATGGCGCTTACTTAATTGCTCAGGCAATTCAGGAGTATTCTCATTGTAAAACCGTAGCGATCGGTAGGGATGTTAGATTGTCTGCCCTAGCGATTCATCGGGCAGTCTGTCGTGGTTTTATGGATGCGGGCTGCCAAGTATCCGACTGCGGAGTAGTTGGCACCGATATGATGGCGTGGGCAGCCGGCGCTTTGGATTTTGATATCACTATCAATGTTACTGCCTCTCATAATCCCAAGGAGTGGATCGGTCTTAAGATATTCAAGCGCGGCGGCGAAGTAGTAGGAGGAACTGGTGAACTACAAGAGATTGGTAATATTGTTGCCAATCTCAATGTCCAATATCCAATATCTAATATTAATCCAGAAGGTACTACGCCGATTGATTTATTGCCTGGGTGGGTCAACCATGTGTTATCATTTGTTAATCCCCAAGTTATGCGGTCGTTCAAGATAGTGATTGATGCTGGTAATGGGGTGGCGGGCCCGATCGTACACGAGCTGTTTAAGCGATTGCCTGTTCAGGTTACCGAATTATATTTTGAGCCGGATGGCAATTTCCCTAATCATCTACCAAGTCCGATCGAGCCAAAGAACACGCTGGATCTGCAAGCCAAAGTTAGGGAGATGGAGGCTGATTTGGGTCTGGCTTTTGATGGTGATGCCGATCGGATGTTCTTGGTCGATGACCAAGGCCAGTGGGTAAATGGATCGGAGACCACTGCGTTAGTAATTGATGAGACCCTATCTCAAGATCGAACTCGAGTGGTGTTGCATAACGCCATCTGTGGATGGAATGTGCGAGATGTGATTGCCAAGCATCATGCTACTGCTTATCGGACCAAGGTGGGACACGCTTACATCCGAGCGGATATGAAAAAATATGGAGCATTTTTGGCAGGAGAGCATTCGGGCCACTACTTCTTTAAAGACAACTATAATGGCGACTCTGGCTTAATTGCAGCGGTAATGGTACTGGCGCTAATCTCTAAGCGGGGGCAGTCGTTGAGCCAGATTTTATTACCCTATCGTCAATACTATCAGATACCCGAGACCAATTTTAAAGTCAGTGATCCCAAATTAATGATGCAGAAATTAGCTGCCAGATATGCTGATGGCGCTATCGACTGGTTGGACGGCCTAACGGTGACCTATTCCGATTGGTGGCTAAATGTGAGACCCAGTTCCAACGAACCACTCTTGCGGTTGAATGTTGAGGCAGTGTCGCAAGAACGGTTGGACAACAAAACCACCGAGCTCACGGCTGCCATCCAAGAGCCGGCTTAAATTAATCCGATCTTATGCTTGGCGTCGGCCAGAGTTTTTTGGGCGATCTTGTCTGCTCGTTTGGCGCCGTCTTTTAACAGCGCATCGAGCCGCTTTTTGTTTTTCATATAACGATCAACCTGTTTTTGAATGGGGGAGAGTTGGGCGATGATTAATTCAGCCAGCTCTCGCTTAAGCTCGCGGTAACCCTTCCCCGCAAAATGCTTCTCAATCTGAGATTCGGTTTTGCCGGATAATACTTTATAGATAATGAGCAGGTTGTGCAAACCTTTCCGGTTGGGGTCAAATTTAATACTGGTGCCCGAATCGGTGACTGCTCGCATCAGTTTCTGGCGGATAACTTCTGGTGAGTCGGTCAATAAAATACAACCACTGTCGGTATCACTCTTACTCATTTTTTTGGTCGGATCTAATAGATCCATTATTCGGGCGCCCTCTTTACGCAAGATGGGTTCGGGAACAACAAAGGTTTTACCAAACCGCTTGTTAAAGCGCTCGGCTAAGTTGCGGGCTAATTCGACATGTTGTTTTTGATCCTCACCTACCGGCACAACATTCGCCTGATATAAAAAGATATCCGCGGCCATCAGTACGGGGTAGGTAAATAAACCCACACCAACACCCTCGGTGCTGCTGGTTTTTTGGATCTTGTCTTTGTACTGGGTCATTCGATTCAGCTCTCCCATAGTGCTAATAGTGGTCAGCAACCACATGAGTTCGCTGTGAGCTGGTAGGTGCGACTGGATAAATATGATCGAACGTTTTGGGTCGATGCCAGAAGCCAGGATAATAGCGGCGGTTAGATAGGTTTGTTCAGTAAGAACTTTTGGTGTTTGCGGTACAGTAATAGCATGCAGATCGACCACGGGGAAGATAGCCTGATCATATTGGTTCTGTAGCCCAACCCAATAACTGATCGCCCCCACATAGTTGCCTAAATGGGGGATGCCGGACGGTTTAATGCCAGATAAAACAACTTTTTTCATACAAGCTAAAACTATCATAGTTTGTCAGTTTAGATAAGGTCGCTTTACCCTGTTAGAAGTTTACCGGATATCTATTGGTTAGCGCAGTAGTGAGCGGAGCGTTTTCCGCGAGACAAATTTTAAGTAAATGCGCGAAAGTCCGGCGGACTTCTAACGGGGTATACTATAATGTAGCTGTAAAGAGGGCCGATGGATGAAATAAAAAAATCAGTTCTGGTGCCGATAATTTTCTTTAGCCATTTTCAATTTCCGCTCAAACTAAAGGAACTGCGCCGATACTTATGGCAGAACGAGCTCTCGGAAGAAGAGTTAAAAAAAGTGATCCGATTGCTGCCTCAGATAAACTACGAGCAGGATTTAATCTGGTATGGCAGTCAGATTGGCGATCGTTTAAGTCGGACCAAGTTGGCTGACGGTTTTTGGCAGAGAACCAAACGCTACCGCTGGCTGTTTGCCAATGTGCCATTCTTGCGGGAGGCGTTTGTCACCAACACTTTGTCTTACGATAATGTTAAGCCGGGCAGCGATATTGATCTGCTGATCGTGGGGAGATCGGGCCGATTGTGGACCTGCCGGGCGATTCTACTGCTGATATTCAACCTGTTGCGGATCCGAGTTCGGGGGGTGAATAAGCATGGGAGATTCTCGCCAGAGTTGTGGCTGGGGGATAGTGAGCTGGATCTTAAGCCGATTGCTTTAGATAACGACTACTATCTATCGTTTTGGCTGGCCGATGTAACTCAGATTTGGCCGGGGGGAGCGCCGAAAGGATTATGGCAGGCCAACTCGTGGCTAAAACAAGCTCTCCCCATTGCTTGGCGCAGCCCACGCAGCAAGGAATGGCCGATTGGCCACTCTTCTTTAGGCTGCCGCCTAATTGAGAGTGTATTAAGCGGCCGGTGGGGCGATCGGTTGGAACAAAAACTAAAATCAGTCCAGCAGAGGATTATTAAAAGGAATCTGCCTCGTCTCAGCGTCAACCCATCGGTGCTGGTGGAGGATAATATAATCAAGCTGCATTTTAATGATCGCAGGGCGCAGGTTAGAGACGCGATCGAGGGAGCCTTAAGTGAACTTTTGGCAGAAGATTAATCAGTGGTGGCTGTGGCTGACCATATTTGCGATTCCGTTCTCTGTCCGCAAAGTAATCGCCCCGGTTTTTCATCAGGGCGTTTTTGTCGACTATGCCTCCACCAGTTTATTCTTAAGCGATTTGCTGATCGGTGGACTGCTACTGTTGTGGGCGATGGATTTTAAACGGACTGGTCGATTTAATTGGGGACCCAAATGTCTAACCCTGCCTTTGCTGCTGCTGGCCGGATGGATGTGTCTGTCGTTGGTCTGGGCCAAACCCGATGTATGGATGGGTGTTCAAGCGGCGCTGAGGTTTTTATTATATGTCGGATTTTATTTTTACTTGATCAATCGAGTGGCTGATATTAAAGCGCTGCTTTATCCGCTGATGGCTGGGATGGTGGTTCAGAGCGGATTAGCGATCGCTCAGTATTTTACCAATCACTCTTTAGGGTTAAAATGGTTGGGCGAATCGGTGTTGGACCCAATCCAGTCCGGCATCCCGGTAGTGTTGATCGATGGGGCCAGGCAGTTGCGGGCGCACGGCACGCTGCCGCACGCTAATGTATTGGGCGGGTATTTGGTGATGGGTTTGGCGATGATGTGGCCCCTGCTGTTTGATCGTGGTCGATTAATTAACCGATTAAGTTGGTGGTGGGTCGCTGGTATCGGTCTAATTGGATTAATCCTATCTTTATCCCGCAGCGCTGGGGCGGCATTGATCGGCGGTGGCCTGGTGGTTTTAATTTGGCTGGCGCTTAAACATTCCGCTCGGTTGCGGCAGAGCCTGCGGATCGGCTGGCCGATTATTTTAGCGGTAGTTATTGTGGCGCTGACCCAGTGGCAGGCGGTCGTACCGCGCTGGAGCGCTGATTCCAATTTGATCGAGCAGATATCCGTGCGTTCGCGGCAGGAACAATGGCAGGAGTTTAAAAAAGTATATGCCAACTATTCGGTAACCGGGACGGGGATCGGCCAATACTTTTTAAATATCTGGCAGCCGGCCGGGAGGGCACTCTTGCCCGGAGGGCAGCTCCCCGGGAATCCCGTTGGGACCGGTCAGGCAGACAGCTGGCAGTACCGATCAGATTTAGGTGGGTGGAGCTATTCTACCGATCGTAGTCTTAACTACTATCAACCAGTTCATAATATCTATCTGCTGGCCTTGGCCGAGCTGGGGCCAGTGGGGTTGGGATTATTAATGTGGATCTTGGGGGCTGCCGCTTATTTGGCTGTTCGGCTGGGGCGGCGGGGCCGGTTGTGGGGGGTGGCGGGATTATGGGCGACGGTGACAATAGCTGTGATCGGTTTAGTGGATCACTACTGGTGGACCTTGCCAAGTGGTCGATTAATGTTTATGTTAGGGCTTAGTTTGGTGGGTGTCTTATGGGTTAATTCAGACTATAATGGAAAGTATGGAAGAACAGAATCCTAATCAGTCGGTTAGCTCGCTGGAGTTGGACACTCGTGTCTTTGCCGGGTTGAGCTACTTATCTATCCTATTCGTAGTACCGTGGGTGGCTAAGCGGGAAGATAAATTTGTAATGTTCCATGTCCGCCAGGGCGTAACATTATTTCTGGCCGAGGTGGTGGTGATGGTGATTCTCTGGTTGGTGGATGCTTTTCTGACTTCAGTGTTCTCTTTTGGCGCATTAACTCTGATGCAATGGCTGAGCAAATTGGCTTGGCTTGGCTTTGCTGGCATTAGCGGCGTGGGAGTATACTTTGCCGTGAAGGGGGTGGAAAAGCAATTGCCGATCCTACATCTCTTCTCCCGGAATTTAAAGATTTAGTTAGAGGGTCGCCCCATAGTGGCTGTCTGTGGTACAATTAGGGGGTGAAAAGAACTTCATCTACAATCCGTGACCGTGCCATTAGTCTGCGAGCACGAGGGGTGACCTATGCAGAGATATCCAAGGAACTTGGGGTTTCTATACCCAAGAGTACATTAAACTACTGGCTGCGCAGTATCCCAATGAGTGATGAATATTATCGTAGAATTAGTGTCCTTGCCAATGAAGGCCTGGCTAAAGCGAGAATAAAGTCTGCCACACTGAAGAAAGAGCAAACTGCCGTAAAAGCTGAAGAACTGAAGGACAAGAATCGCACATTTTTTAACATAATCAGCGATTCCCCAATTTTTTATAAACTACTTTTGGTCAGTCTCTACTGGGCGGAAGGAAGTAAAACTATGAGAGGGTCTGTGGACTTCGGTAATTCCGATCCAGGCGTAATTAGGGTGTTTTTGTCCGCATTAAGGGGATGCTATGCAGTTGATGAAAATAAATTTCGGGTTACTCTACAATGCAGAGCAGACAGTGATATTAAAGCTCTGGAGAAGTTCTGGAGAAAAGTCACAGGCATAAGAAGAGAACTTTTCTATAATGCTCAAATTGATCCCAGAACTATTGGGAAACCGACTTTAAAGAAAGAATATAAAGGGGTTTGTAGGATTACATACTTCTCTGCAGACATATTAAACGATATAATCCAAGCTACTAAGGTTCTGCCTGAAATAGTCCAATAAGGGCCGTTAGCTCACCTGGTAGAGCGCCGCGCTGGCAGTGCGGAGGTAACCGGTTCGATCCCGGTACGGTCCACCAGAAAATATCATCCCATGAGCGAGATCGTTACTACTTATATGCTCAACAACCCCGGTGTCGATATCCCGATGGATCGCGGCGAGTTTTATGCTGAGCAGATTAAGGCTTTTAAAGAGACGGGCGAGCCGACTAGGGCTGTTGGTATTATTGCCATTTTGATGTTTGACGAAAAGGGGGAGATATATCTCCAAAAGCGATCCGACACCAAGTTCCATAATGCCGGGCTGATGGACAAATCGATTGGTGGGCATATCCAATATGGAGATTCGGATGACTACTCGGTCATGGTCGAAACTGTCCAAGAGCTACAGGTCCCGTCGATTGTTTTGCGTACTGATGAAGATTTTCGTAAAACGCATCAGCTTTTAAGGAGCCATCTTAGTACCATTGCCCTAGTGAAGCAGGTGGGTGTACGCATATTCAACTCGGAAAAGGTCATTAATGGCGAGAAGGTTGTTATTGCTAACAAGGTCCACCTTTTCTTTGGTTTGTACGGTGGGGCGATTAAAACCGTTGACCGAGAAGCTAAGGGGGTTCTGCTCTATACCTTAGATGCTCTGGCTCGGGAACTATCAGCCAATCCGGATCAATTTACCTATGATATCCACGTTCTCTTTCGCGACTATCGCGAGAAGATGGAGTCGTTTATTAAAGCGGATCTGGCGGTATAATATAAGCGCCTGTTGAAACTGTTGCCCAGCTATCCACCATGTTCTTTGACAAAAGGAACGACGGGGATAAAACAGGTGTTTTTGTAGTTCAGTTTGTAGTCTGTCGCAGACAAGGAGGCGAAGCCCATGTCTGGCAAAGCTCTCCCCAATCAACCCACCTGCCTCATCTTCCCCCCAGACCAACCCGACGATTACGAGGTGATCATCCTAGAACCGGTGGTTGAGAACCGCACAACTTTACACAAGCGTTGCACCAAAGCAGAACTAAAAGAGCTGCCCGGGGTGCAGATTGTGTTTAGTAAAGAGCAGGCTCATCTATTTCGCCGGAAGGTCGATCAGGGGGTGAAGAAGGGCAAGGCTACCAAGCGAGAGGCGATGGAGCAGGTGTTGCAAGAGATCCTGGTTAGTGCCGGCAACCCATAGCTGCAGGAGGAGTAAATGAGGGTATTTGGACACGCGATCAATAGCTGGGCAACTCCCAATCTCGATTAACCGGGCCTCTACCTTGAGATTTTCAAGGATATGCCCGGCTTTTCTTATCCCAGCACTAAACAGACCAATCCGTGTTTTTTGTTAGTTTATGGTCTGTTAGTGTGGGATGTTCGTCCTATTGGGCCGTAGCAAGATATTTTAGATAGGTGGGGACTCCATGTTAAAATTAAGCTACTGGACAGATAAAAAGCCTGGGTATGAAAGTGGCGATCAAGAAGTATAATCATCAAAAGGTTGAGCGGAAATGGCAGAAGTTTTGGGCTGCCAACCAATCTTTTAAAGCGGTGGATAATGATAATCGACCCAAGTTTTATGCTTTGGATATGTTTGCCTACCCTTCGGGGGATGGTTTGCATGTCGGGCACCCCAGGGGCTATACCGCCACGGATATACTCGCTCGGTACCACCGGATGCTTGGCCTCAATGTAATGAGACCAGTAGGTTGGGATGCCTTTGGCCTGCCGGCCGAAAACTATGCCATTCAGGTCGGACAGCCGCCAGCCAAATTAACCAAAGCCAATATTGCTCGGTTTAGTCAGCAGGTTAAGGCGTTAGGGTTTGCCTATGATTGGGATAGGGAGATAAGCACCGCTGATCCAAATTATTATAAATGGACTCAGTGGATTTTTAAAACCCTGTACGATAACGGCTATGCCTATCAGAAAGAGGCCTATGCCAACTGGTGTCCGAAGGACCAGACAGTGCTGGCCAATGAGCAGGTGATCGATGGCCGCTGCTATCGCTGTGATACCGAAGTGGAGCAGAAGAAATTAAAGCAGTGGTTCTTTAAGATCACCGATTTTGCCGACGAGCTGATCGGCGGTTTGGATAAATTAGACTGGCCAGAATCGACCAAAATGGGACAGCGGAACTGGATTGGGCGCTCTGAAGGCGCTTCCTTAAAATTCCAAGTCGCTTGTCATCCTGAACCTGATTCAGGATCTGACGGCGAGATGCCGAAACAAGTTCGGCATGACGATTGGAAAATCGAGGTGTTTACGACTCGGGCGGACACATTGTTTGGGGCGACCTATTTAGTGTTGGCGCCGGAACATGATCTGGTTGAAAAACTGACCACGCCAGAACAAAAGGCGGAGGTAGATAAATATATTGTCGCTACCCAAAAAAAGAGTGCGCTGGACAGGAAGATGGCCCATGAAAAAACAGGTGTATTTACGGGAAGCTTCGCGGTTAATCCGGCGACCGGTAAAGACATCCCGATTTGGATAGCTGACTATGTGCTGACCGATTATGGAACGGGCGCCATTATGGCGGTACCAGCCCACGATGAACGAGATTTTGAATTTGCGAAGAAGTTTGATCTGCCGATTATTCCAGTAATATTGAAATCGACGATGGAGAGTCGCAGTTTTGTGATGGGGGTGAATGAAAGCGATTTAAAAAAGCTTAGCGCGAAAGTGGTTGGCAAGACATCCGGCGGTGATTTTAAAATTGAAATACCCTTTGACCAGCTGGATGGATACAAGCAATTCATCAGAGGTGTTATCCGGCCTGGTTTTTGGAATGAATTCAGCACCCCCGCCGGCTTTTATTTTATTTTTAAGCATAAGGATGGTCGACTGGAGGAAATGGAGCTTACGGAAGAGACCAATGATTTGATTGACCGATATGGAGCGACTTTTAATGATGAGCAGCCAGGGGAGATTTCGGAAAACGTCTACAGCTGGTTGGCTGAGGGGGCGGATGGTTTCTATAGGGAGCTGTTGATTCATCCAAATACAGGCGTTTTGATTAATTCAGAAGAGTTTAATGGTCAAAGCTCAAAAGAGGCGGCGGCGAAAATTGCCAAAAAGTTTGGTGGGGAATTAAAAGTACAATATAAACTGCACGACTGGCTGATTTCTCGTCAGCGATATTGGGGAGCGCCGATACCGATAGTATATAAGCAAATTAGCGGGTCAGCGGGTCAGTACACAACGGTGTCGGTAGACGAGGCGGACCTGCCGGTGATGTTGCCGACGGATGTTGATTTTCAGCCAACCGGAGAATCGCCGTTGGCGCTGTCTAAGAAATTTCAAGCCGGGGTAGCCAAAAAATATGGTCGGGGAGCGCGCCGGGAATTGGATACAATGGACACCTTTGTCTGCTCGTCGTGGTACTTCTTGCGCTATTGTGATCCCCACAATACCTCGGAGTTTGCCAGCGCTGCATCATTAAAGTATTGGATGCCGGTGAATCTCTATATTGGCGGATCCGAACATACCAATGGCCATCTATTGTATGCGCGGTTTATTGTAAAAGTCCTGCATAAATTGGGATATCTTGATTTTGATGAGCCGTTCTTGAAGTTGCGGCATCAGGGACTAATCCTGGGCGCGGACGGAGATAAGATGAGCAAATCCAAAGGTAATGTGGTCAACCCGGATGAGGTGGTGGAGGTATTTGGGGCGGATGCCTTAAGGATGTATGAAATGTTTATGGGTCCGTTTGATCAATCGCTGCCGTGGAGCACGGCGGGGATCGAAGGGGTGCGCCGGTTTTTGAACCGGCTCTGGAGCCTAAAGCCCATGGCTAAAGCTCCCGAAACTGATCGAGCGATTCATAAGTTGATCAAAAAAGTGACCGAGGATATTGATCAGATGAAATTTAATACGATAGTCAGCTCGTCGATGGAGTTTGTTAATCGGTGTTTTGCCAAGGGGATTACCAAGCCGACATTAGAAAAATTAGTTAAGCTACTGGCCCCCATAGTGCCTCATCTCGCCGAAGAGATCTATGATAAGTTAGGATATGAGCAAAGTATTTTTAAGGCGGCCTGGCCGCAATTTGATCCGGCGCTGCTGATCGAAGATTTAGTGAAAGTAGCGGTTCAGGTAAATGGCCGGTTGCGGGGAGTCTTATCGGTATCGCCAACCGACAGCGAAGACAAGATCCGAGAGGCAGCGACAGCACTACCCGCTTTGTCCGCTCATTTATCTGGCAAACAGATCGTTAAAAGCCACTATGTCCCAGGCCGGATTATTAATTTGATAGTTGAATAGTATGGACGACCAAGAGCCCACTAAAGCGATGGATCAGGAAGAGATCATCATCGAGAAAGAGTGGAAGCGAATTGAGCGGCTGCTGTCGATGAAGCATCACCTGGCCTACGGGATGGCGGTGATCGAGGCGGACAAATTGTTCCGTGAAGTCTTAGGGATTGTCAGCTTTGGCGAGACGATGCACGAAGCAATCCAAAATGTGGCAGGGCAGCTGTCTAATTTAAAAGGGGTATTGGAATCGCGCAAAGTTTACGAAGATATTGTGGAGGTGCCGGGGTTTACGATTGATCGGAAGACGGCTGAACATGCCACAGCGATCTATCTACAAGCCATTTTGGATTTAATGGGCCGTGATTTTGAAGCCAAAGGCTGGTGGCAGCGATTTATCAACGAGTGGGTGTATTTTGGCGAATCGCATCCGCAGCTGCTGCGCGGGTTATTGGTAGGAGTATTGATATTTTTGGTGGGAGTGTGGTTTTTGGCTGATACTGCGCCAGGCCAATGGCTGGTCGATCTGGCAGTGGGTTTTACTCATTTTGTTTTAAGCTGGGTCTGGTGGCTGATCTTGCTGTTAGCCATTATTTTAGGGGTGGTGGCGGTGAGCTGGATATTTTTTGAGCGCCGGAAACGGTAAAAACCATCTGTTACAATAGAGGGTATTCCTTGGGTTTTAACTATGGATGAGAAAGCAAAATTTGTTCATCTGCATGTTCATAGCCACTACAGCCTGTTGGATGGCCTAAGCAAGATCCCTGATCTGATTGCCAAAGCCAAGGAGCAGGGGGGCGATGCATTGGCGCTCACCGATCACGGGGCGATGTACGGTGTGATCGAATTTTATGAAGGCTGCCTTAAGGCTGGGATCAAACCGATCATCGGCTGTGAGATCTATATTGTGCGGGGCAGCTTATTGAATAAAACGCCGACCGCTACCGGCAAGAAAGATTATTTTCATCTGACGCTGCTGGCCCGCAACTTTCAGGGCTATCTTAATTTAATGAAGATCAGCACCAAGGCGCATATCGATGGCTACTACTATCGGCCGCGGATCGATTATGAGTTTTTGGAGCAGCACGCCGAAGGGTTGGTGGTGTTATCGGGGTGCTTAAGGGGGGAGCTGCCGTCGGCTGTCTTAGCGGGTGATGAAAAACGAATTGAGGAACTGTTAGCCTGGCATCAGAAAGTTTTTCCCGGCAATTACTATTTAGAGATGCAGCATCATCCGCATATCGCCGATCAGCAGATAGTTAATGAGCGGCTAAAACTAATCGCCCGTGAGCGTAGTTTGCCGCTGGTGGTCACCTGCGATTCTCACTATCTGTGCGCCGAAGATGCCGAGGCGCAAGATGTGTTGCTGTGTGTTCAGACTGGAGCCAAGGTAACCGACGAAAAACGGTTTAGTATGAAGGGCGAGATTTTTGATCTGACCGATCCGGCGGAATTGATGGCGGCGTTTGGCGATGTGCCGGAAGCTATCAGCAACACGCGCAAGATAGCTGATCAGTGCGAGGTTAAATTAGAATTAGGCAAGATTATCTTGCCGCGATTTGATTTGCCGGAAGGGGAGACGCCGCAAAGCCGGCTGTTCGATATGGTGGTAAAAGGAACTAAGTGGCGGTTTGGCGATAATCCTTTGGATGTCGTTAAACAGCGGTTAGAGTATGAGTTATCGGTGATTCATCAGATGAACTACGAGTCGTATTTTTTGGTGGTAGCTGATTTTATCCACTGGGCGAAGGATCATGGAATCGTAGTTGGTCCGGGACGAGGGAGCGGAGCGGCTAGCCTGGTCTCCTATGTGCTTAACATCACTGATCTTGATCCGCTGGAATACGATCTGATCTTTGAGCGATTCTTGAATCCTGAACGCATCTCGATGCCGGATTTTGATATTGACTTTGCCGATGACAGGCGCGGTGAAGTGATCGAATATGTCGTAAGCAAATACGGCAAAGACCGGGTAGCGCAGATTGTTACCTTTGGTACGATGGCGGCGCGGGCGGCCGTGCGGGATACTGGCCGGGCGCTGGGATTCAGCTACTCCGAAATGGACCGCATCGCTAAATTAGTGCCGTTTGGGATGGGGTTGGACGAAGCGATCAAGGCGGTCGACGAGCTAAAAGGCCTGTACGATCAAGATGCCAAGATTAAAAGCCTGATCGATCTGGCGCGCAAGTTAGAGGGGGTAGTGCGCCACACTTCGGTTCACGCAGCTGGGGTGGTGATTGCCGACCAGGATTTAGTCAACTACACTCCACTGCAAACAGCCAGCAAGGGAGACATTTCTCTGGTCACCCAGTACTCGATGTTCCCGATCGAAAAGCTGGGCTTGCTGAAGATTGATTTTTTGGGATTAAAAAACCTTACCATTATCAAAAACGCCCTGCGCATTATTCGAAAGACCCGCGAGGTGGAAATTGATATATCCAAGATCCCCCTGGGCGATAAGCCGACCTACCAGTTATTGAGTCGGGGCCTGACCACTGGTGTATTCCAGCTGGAAAGCGACGGAATGAAGCGCAATTTACAGGCTCTAAAACCTTCGATCTTCTCGGACATCATCGCAATGGTGGCGCTGTATCGGCCGGGACCGATCGAGCTGATCCCGGACTTTATTGATCGTAAGCACGGCAGAAAAAAAATTGAATATCTGCATCCCAAATTGGAGCCAATCCTCAAAGAGACCTACGGTATCGCTGTCTATCAAGAGCAGGTCTTAAGAATTGCCCGGGATCTGTGCGGATTTACCATGGGTGAGGCGGATGTCTTAAGAAAGGCGATCGGTAAAAAGATCGAATCGCTGTTGTTCGAGCAGAAAAAGAAGTTTATCGAAGGCGGTATCGCCCACGGAGTGGACAAAAGGATCGCTGAACATTTGTTTGAGTTCGTCGAGCCGTTTGCCCGATATGGATTTAACAAAGCTCACGCCAGCTGCTATGCGATGATCGCTTATCAAACGGCTTACTTAAAGGCGCATTATCCCAATGAATTTTTGGCAGCTTTGATGACATCGGACCAAGGTGATCTGGATAAGGTGGCCAAAAATATCGCCGAGGCGGAGCATCTTAATATTAAAGTAATGCCCCCGTCGGTTAACGAAAGCTTTACCGATTTCGCGGTGGTGAAAGATGGCGGCAATATTAGATTTGGCCTCAATGTAATAAAAAATGTAGGCCGCAAGGTCTCCGACTTGATCGTAGACGAGCGCCAGGAACACGGCGCCTATGCTAATCTGGTGGATTTCTTAACTCGGGTACCGAAAGACGCGCTAAATAAGAAAACCTTGGAGTCGCTGGCTAAAGCGGGGGCCTTGGATGAGTTCGGCGATCGGCGGCAGCTGTTTGACAATGTGGAGGGGATGGTCGAATTTGTAGTGAGACTGCATCGCGACAGCGATATCAATCAAATGGGGATCTTTGGCAAAGAGATGGCCACGGCTCCCGTATTGCAGTTAAAACCCGGTCCCTTATCAACCGAGAAAGAGCGGTTGGCTTGGGAAAAAGAGTTGTTGGGCACTTTTGTGTCCAAGCATCCACTCAAAGAATTAGGGCCGCAGTTGGCAGGGCTGGTAACCCCGATCAATACATTGCACGAGAACAGCGACGGCAAGAAGACGCGAGTCGGCGGGATCATCGCCTCGGTCCAGCGAGTCAAAACTAAGCTGGGCGAAGAAATGATGTTTATGCGTCTGGAAGATCTGACCGGGAGTCTGGAGGTGATCGTTTTTCCCAAAGTGCTGCAGGCCCTACGCGACCTATTGACGATTGATCGAGTGGTGGTAATCGATGGCCGGATCAATGTTAAAGATCAGGTGAGCGAAGAAGAGGGCGAGATCATCGTACGCAGTGAAGCCAAGATTGTCGCCGAAACTATCATTGAGGTTACCGAAACGGCTTTGGCTGAGTTAAAACGGAACGCGCCGTTTTCTCGACCAAACGGCGGCTCGGCCACTATGACGCCGCCGCCAGCTGATCGCGGTTATTTTAGATATCAGGCGGGCAATTTGGTAGTCAGGCTGCCGAAAGAGTTTGGCGCCGATAGATTAAAATCGCTCAAACAGATGTTAGGGCAGCACCCCGGTGAGATGGGGGTTGAGATCGAGGTCTTGGCTAAAAATGTCTGGCAGCGGCTGAAGACTACGACCAAGATCAATCAAACCAAGGAGTTGGAGCAGAATTTAATTAAGGAACTCTCCAGCTGAGCATGCTGTACTTTGAGATTTAGGCTGAGCGCCGAAGGAGGTGATAGTTATGCGGCGCATTTTGGGTTTGGCGTTAGTGCTAATGTGGCTGGCTGCATGTGTTAAGCCGACCGATCAGTCAGCGGTCGAACCGGGCAATGGTCGATTGGTGCGCTGGTCGGACCAAACAGCTGATTCGCCCAAGAAGATCATTTTTATTCCCGGTTGTGTAACGACTACCGATCCCCATGGACTCAACCCAGCCGAGTTGGAGGATTACTTTAGCATCAAAACTGGGAATTTCGAGCAGCTGGGGCCGGAGATGTTTGGGGCCAAAGTCAGCGCGTTGGCCGAGTATTGGTTTTACGGTTACTACCCCAATCAGGATATTGCCAAAATAGCCGACGATCTGTCCCGAACCATTGCCGGTAATCGCAATTTTGGCGATAACTGTGCCATCGCTGTGGTGGCCCATAGCGAAGGCGCGGTGGTTGGTTGGCTGTTGGATCAGCGCTACCAGAATGTGGCGGGCGGCGCATTGCTGGGCGGTCCAATTCTATCTACCCCGATAGCGCACAAAAATGTGCGGGATCAGGCAGTAGAGAAAACATTCCCAGTGCTGTACGCTAAATTAATTCCGTTGTTTGATCGATTGGCAGTGGGGACAGAACAGTTGGCGGTGAGCTACCCAGAATCCAAGACTCCCCATAGCCGGTTAAAGTTTTTTGTCGGCCGGATCGCTACTCCATCAGTTAGTTTTTGGGAGCGCAACATTAATTTAGTTGATGCGCTATTGGCGGAGCGGGGATTTATGGGTGGCATTCAAGACAATCGACAGTTTGCTGAATTGGGCGCGACACTCATTGCTCAATCTGCCTGGGGCAGCGATAGCAAAATGGACCGACGGAGCGATGGATTGGTGCCAGTATCCTCCGGAATTCTCAACGGCCAAGTGCCCTTCTATCAAATACTCGATGGCTACGATCATTGGGACTTGGTGTCGGGCAAAGGCGATCTGGCTCTCGATCGATTGACCCTGGAGTGGCTCGATCAGGTGTTAAGGCTAAGGTCTAATTGGGTTGAGACAGATCTGCCGGCTACGCCGGATATTATTGAACTTCCCAATGATGGGAATGGCGCTCTCGCTTGGGCGAGGTTCGCTTACATCAATCCGGATGGCCAACTGACTTTGGCGGACGAGAATTGGGAAAGATCGTACACGCTATCGATCGCAGGAGTTCACGGCCATCCTCAATTTGATGATACGGGCGAGAGCTTGGCGTTTGATGTTGATGATGACGGTGTCAGCAACATCTATGTTTGGTCGGGAGTGGCGGCTCATCAGATCAGTTTTGATGGGCAGAGTCGGTGTCCCGCTTGGTCGCCGAATGATCGATGGCTAACTTACCAAAGTGCCAGCAATCTATTAGTTCATCGATTGGCGAATGACGATCGGGCAGTGGTGGCTACCGACATTACATTGATCGCTCCGCCGGTGTGGACGGTCGATCAGCTATTGGGCCGACTCTATATTGTCGATAGTTCTAATGAATTGCGCTGGGTGAGTCCGCGGGAACGCAATGCAGCGGCGACTAACTTGATTCAATCCAATTGTTCCCGGCCGTTTCTGGTTAAAGGACCGATCGGCGGTATGATCGTGATTGGCTTAGGCAGTGCAGTTGACAGCCAGCGAATCACGGTAGTCACCGGTTTATTAGCCAAACATCTGTCGGTTGAGGTACGATACGATCCAGCCCAGTGGAACATTGAACAGAATGACACAGATGTTGTATTGACGCTTGATCGGCAGTTCAATTTTTCCGAAGCCGCTTATGATCCTGTCTACAATCATCTCTATTTAGTAGGTGAGTGGGATAGAGTCAGTGGCATCTATCTGCTGGACATTCAATCGTTTTTGGATTGTACCAAAGCGGAGCCAGATTTAAGTGAATTCTTTTGGCTGACGAAAGAGGGAGCCTCTCAGTTGGCGATCAAACCGTCCCGGTAATCCCGGGGTGGCCTCCAGCCACCCCGATTTTTTTACCTCTTGATTACCGTCAGCCTTTCTGCTAACATAGCGAGGTATATAAAGCTATGGTTAAAAGTTTAGTTCAATCCAAGTCCAAACTACCCGAGGTTCACCCGGGGGATATTGTCCGGGTCCATCAAAAGATCAAAGAGGGCGACAAGGAGCGGATCCAGGTATTTGAGGGTATTGTGATCAAGACGCACGGGCAGGTTGGCCCCAACGCTACTTTTACAGTTCGAAAGATCGCCTCAGGGGTGGGGGTAGAGCGAGTCTACCTGCTGCAGTCTCCCAATATCGTTAAAATCGAATTTAAAAAAGGTTCGCAAGTCCGCCGGTCAAAGCTCTATTATCTGCGTGAGTTATCCGGCAAGGCGCTTAAAATGAAGGATAAAAAGATCGATCGCGATGTTTGGGAATTAGTGGCGACGGCCGACGAGGAACAGGTCCCAACTGAAGCAGAGCTGGCGGAAGCGGTAGAGGCCGCTAAAGCGCAAGATAGTGCTCAGGTAACTTCCGATGCGCCTTCGACCACACCCTCGGCTGATGATACAGTAGAGGCGGAGGTGCCCAGCGGTGAGGAGACAGAGGAAGGTCAAGCCTAATTTCAAATTTGAACGGGAGCTTAGATCCCAGGGTAATTTGGTGGTGGTCGGAGTGGATGAGGCTGGTCGAGGAGCGTGGGCTGGACCAGTAGTGGCGGCAGCAGTTGTGCTGCCCTTTTTAAATCGTTCGTATGGAATTAATGATTCGAAATTATTAACTCCTCGGCAGCGGGAAAGTATCTTATTAAAAGTCTACCGGTTAGCGACCGACATTGGAATTGGCATCGTTGAGAACAATGAGTTGGACGAGATGGGAGTGGGGCAGGCCACCTATTTAGCCATGCGTCGGGCGGTGAGTAATCTCTCGATCAGGCCGGATTTTATTTTGGTAGATGGGTTTCGGGTGGGATTCTCCGGCGCGCCATCGATGGGAATCATTGATGGCGATCAGAAGTCCCTATCGATTGCTGCCGCTTCGATTGTGGCCAAGGTAGCACGGGATCGAATGATGGATGAGATCGACCAACTAACTCCGGGATATGGCCTATCGGTTAATAAGGGTTACGGTACCGCGTTCCATCAAATCAAACTGCGGGAGCTGGGTGTATCCTGCTGGCATCGCCAAAGTTTTAAACCGGTAAAGCAGACTGTCTCTGCTACTGCTAATCTGCAGTTGTCGCAGTGAGAGAAGCTGCCCTGGGCCAATCGGGTGAAATAGTGGCGGGCAAGCTGCTGGCTGCCTTAGGGTTTATTATTCTTGAACGGAATTTTGTCTGCCCGCTGGGCGAGATAGATATTATTGCCGAACGAATGGGTGTACGATATTTCATCGAAGTTAAAACCCGGGCTGGACTATCCTTTGGCTGGCCGGGCGAGGCGGTTACTTACGACAAGCAGCGGCGGCTACGGCGGTTGGCTGACTACCATATAGTAGCTGCCCGACATCCTGGCCCGGTCGACTTTGGGGTGGTCGAAGTCATCTATCGACCGGCTGACCGGCGCTATCAGGCCTGGTTGATTGACCATGCTTTTTAGCCTTTAATTTGACTTTTACCCGAGATATGATAGATTGACTTTGTTGGATGAAGTGGGTGCAGCCCACTTTTTTAAGAGCTAAAGGAGAGTTATGGAATCATCCCAATTTATGTCAGCGATCAATCAGATTGCCGAAGAGAAAGGTATCCCCAAAGAGGTGGTCTTAGAAACGGTTGAGGCGGCTTTAGCCGCCGCTTATCGGAAGGATTTTGGCCAGAAGGAACAGACGATCGTGGCCCAGATCGATCCTGAAACCGAAAAGACCCGAATCTTTGTGGTGCATAAGATTGTCGAAACGGTAGAAGACCCGATGAAGGAGATCTCACTCAAAGACGCTAAAAAGATTGATAAGAAAGCTGAGCTGGAGGGCGAGATAAAAGAAGAGGTCTTTCCACCGGCGGAGTACGGTCGGGTAGCCGCCCAGACTGCCAAACAGGTTATCCTGCAGCGATTGCGGGAGGCGGAGCGCGACATCATCTTTACTGAATATCAATCCAAGATCGGCCAATTGGTGCAGGGTGTGGTCCAACGGATCGAGGGTGATGTGGTAATGATCGACATCGGCAAAACTTCCGGTATTCTGTTCCCGTCGGAACAGTCGCGGACTGATCGGTATTATGTGGGACAACGGTTTAAAGTTTATGTAGTCGAAGTTCAATCCGGCGGCCGTGATCCGCAGGTGATCGTCTCGCGGGCGCATCCCGAGATGATCCGGCGGCTGTTTGAGATGGAGGTACCGGAGATTACTGCGGGAACGGTCGAGATCAAAGGTATTGCCCGCGAGGCCGGGGTTCGCTCGAAGGTGGCGGTGGTCTCTCATCAGGAGGCGATTGACCCAGTGGGTTCACTGGTTGGTCGACGAGGGGTCCGGGTGCAGGCAGTAATGGCAGAGATCGGCGAAGAGAAGATCGACATCGTGCTATGGGATGTGAACGCTCAGCAGTTTATCATCAATGCTTTGGCGCCAGCCAAGGTTGATGAAGTAGAGCTGCACGAATCCGCTAAAACCGCTAAAATTAAAGTGGCCGGCGATCAGCTCTCTTTGACGATCGGTAAGGCAGGCCAGAATGTCCGGTTGGCGAGCAAACTAACTGGCTGGCAGATTGAAGTTGATAAAGAAGGGATGCCGCTGCCGGGAGTAGCCGCAGCGGAGGAAGCTGCAGAGTCCTCCGAAGTAGTCGAATCGGCCGAAGCACCGATCGAGCCAACCACTGAAATAACGCCGCCTAAGACAACTGAAGGATCAACCGAAGCTTAAGCTCAATGGACGGATACAACTATTTAGACAAATTCACCACTAACGCAAAAAAGGTACTTACCAATGCCCAAAAAGTGGCGCGGGATTTGAGTGCTGCCCACTTGGGTACCGAGCATCTGCTGTTGGCGATGCTAAATGTGCGGGGCGGTTCGGCCTACGAGATCTTGCATAGTTTTGGCGTCAGCGCCGAACGGGCCAATATGATTATCAGCCTGGCTCAGCAGAGCGCGGATACTAAAGTTGGTTTAACTCCGGGGGCCCGGAGGCTGGTGGAAACGGCAGTCTTAATCGCCGCTCAGCATGGCAGCTATTATATTGGTACCGAGCATCTGTTGTTGGCAATGGTGCAGGATAAAAACAGCGAGGCCCATCGCTTGATTAAAGAATTGGGAGCGGACCCGGCGGAGATCGCCAAGCTGTCGTTAGAAACGATCCGCGCCTCTGCCTCTGAAATGACAGGAGCAGGTGATGCTAAAACGGGCAAGGCCAAAACTGGCAAACAATCCGATACGCCGATCCTGGATAACTACAGCATCGATCTAACCAGTCTGGCCAAAGAGGGGAAGATCGATCCGATCGTGGGACGGGACAACGAGATCCAGCGGGTGATCCAGATTCTCAATCGCCGAACCAAGAATAATCCAGTACTGATCGGCGATCCGGGAATCGGCAAAACGGCGATCGTGGAAGGTCTGGCGATCAAGATGATCAACCGTGAGGTGCCGGAGAATTTAGCGAATAAACGATTGATGGTATTGAATCCATCGGCGATGGTGGCCGGCACTAAATACCGGGGAGAATTTGAAGAGCGCATCAATCAGATTGTCGATGAAGTGCGCAAAACCAAGGATGTCATTTTGTTTGTAGACGAGCTGCACACTTTAGTGGGAGCGGGCAGCGCCGAGGGCAGCTTAGATGCGGCCAATATTTTAAAACCCGCTTTGGCTAGGGGAGAGCTGCAGATGATCGGTGCCACCACCACCGACGAGTATCGCAAGCATATTGAAAAAGACCCCGCCCTCGAGCGGCGGTTCCAACCGATTTTGGTTAAAGAGCCGACACCGCAAGAAACAGTGGGCATTTTAATGGGGATCAAAGAAAAATACGAAGAGCATCACAAGGTCACTATTCCGGCTGCCGCGATCGAGGCGGCGGTGGGCCTCTCGGTTCGCTATATCAATGATCGGTATCTGCCGGACAAGGCGATCGATCTAATTGATGAAGCGGCCTCAGCAGTGAGGATCGCTGCCGGATTGGCGCATCCCAAAACGGCCGGGGAGCGCACCGAACTGGAACGGATAGTCAAGGATAAAGAGGCGGCGGTCGAGCAGCAGGATTACGAGCAGGCGGCCAAGCTGCGAGCGGCCGAGCTGCGACTGCAGAAAAAGATCGATGCGGCGCAAAAAGAGGGCGCCGATGACAATAAGGATGCCTGGCCCAAAGTAACCGCCGAAGAGATCGCCAAGGTGGTGTCGCTGTGGACCAATGTCCCGGTGGGGGAGTTGGCTAGCGAAGAGATCAAAAATCTTAGCGATTTGGAGAGCGCTTTAAAGAGCCGGATCATTGGCCAGGATGAGGCGGTAGCAGCGGTCGCCTCGGCTATTAGAAGGTCCCGGGTGCAGAT
This sequence comes from candidate division Kazan bacterium RIFCSPLOWO2_01_FULL_48_13, assembly GCA_001771275.1. Lineage (GTDB taxonomy): Bacteria > Patescibacteriota > Kazan-3B-28 > Kazan-3B-28 > UBA10110 > 2-01-FULL-49-10. Next base: position 143,294 of record METE01000004.1, on the reverse strand, counting down.
CGGCAACCCTAATCGGCCGATGGGATCGTTTATGTTCTTGGGCCCAACCGGTGTCGGTAAAACCGAGTTGGCCAAGGTGCTGGCCGAAGAGGTGTTCCAAGATAAAGAGGCGCTGGTCAGGATCGATATGAGCGAATTTATGGAGAAGCACAATGTGGCCCGATTGGTGGGGGCGCCAGCGGGTTATGTGGGCTACGAAGAGGGCGGAAAATTAACCGAGACGATTCGGCGCAAACCCTACGCTGTGGTGCTGTTGGATGAGATTGAGAAAGCCCACCCGGATGTGATGAATATTCTACTGCAGATTTTGGAAGACGGATTCTTAACCGACGCCAAGGGCCGTAAAGTATCATTCCGCAATACTACGGTGATCCTGACCTCCAATGTAGGTACCGGTCTGCTCAACCGCCAGGCCGCGATCGGTTTTCGAGAGGAGAACAAAGCAGCTAGTCAGAGCGATTACGATAGATTGCAGGCCCAGGTAATGGATGAACTAAAGAAAACCTTTCGACCAGAGCTGCTTAATCGGATCGACAAGATCGTAGTGTTTCACCCGTTAAATCAACAAGATATCCGGCGGATAGTTGATCTACAGCTGAATCAATTGGCGGATCGGCTGGCTGGTCAGCGGATTGGCTTGGAAGTCAGCGCCACCGCTCGCAACTTGATCGCCTCTTTAGGGTTTGAACCCGAGAGTGGCGCTCGGCCAGTCCGGCGGGTGATCCAGAATCTGATCGAGGACCAATTGGCGGAGGCGATCCTTAAAGGAGAGTTTGGCAAGGGCGCTAAGGTGCAGGTGGATAAGCGAGGTAGCAAATTAGTGCTGTCTGGGGGTAAAATAAAGGCTGCTAAAAGACCCGCCTGACCAAAAGGTATTGGTCATTCGGGCAGGTAGTTCTTCGACAACCTGAGACCAGTAGGGATTTATCTAATTATTTTTTATCCAATGTTGTTTTCTCAAGTTTTCGGCATCTTAGTTTTGTTATTGGTGGTGGCCTATTTTTTGTTCGCGAGAAAGTCGCTCGAGATCAAGGCCGCCGATTTTGTGATCGCCACTTTAGGGGTAGTAGTAGGATTGTCGATCGGGGCGCTGATCTCGGTGCCGTTAAATCGAATCGAAGGGCCATTTGGTCAATGGCTGCCGCTGCTGGTTAATGTATTTAGCGTAGCGATAGTTACCACCTATGCTTACAACCAGCGTACTGCTATTACCAAATCCGTCGGTAAATTTTTTGATACTTTGGTTAGCGCCACTATCAGGCGGGAGTTCTCTCCCACCCACGACGGCACCGATATTATTGTAGATACTTCGGTAATCATCGATGGGCGAATCTTAGAAGTGGTGCGAACTGGCTTTCTAAGCGCTCGATTGATTCTGCCAAAATTTGTCCTTGAAGAGCTGCAGAATATTGCCGATTCGGCCGACGACCTTAGACGCAGCCGGGGTCGGCGCGGTTTAGATATCTTAAGCGAGCTAAAGAAAGACAAGAACATTGTGATTAAAGTGGTCGACGAAGATTTTCCATCCGAAGTCGATGTGGACTCCAAACTGCTTAAATTAGCTCGTAAGTTAAAAGCTCGGCTAATGACGGTAGATTATAATCTCAACCGAGTAGCTCAGATCCAGAACATTACAGTATTAAACATCAATGAATTAAATAATGCCCTCCGACCGGTGGTACTGCCAGGAGAAAAATTGCATATCAAATTAGTCCAGGCAGGGAAGGATAGAACTCAGGGAGTGGGATATTTGGATGACGGCACAATGGTGGTGGTAGAGGGGGGCAGCCGGTTAATCGGCAAAGAAATTGAGGCATCGGTTACCCGGGTGTTTCAAACCATCGCTGGCAAGATGATCTTTGCCGTACCGGCTGCCAGCCTGGAGGAGGCTCCAGCCCGGAGGTAGAGGAGTCCCGCATTAACTTTCATCAACCCGTATAAGCGCTGTGGTCTGTGGATTGGCCAGCGCTTGTCGTGTACCCATCTGGATTAGGATTAGTGCGGGGTTGACTTCGGGGTGATTTTATGGTATAATTAAAGAACATCAGATTGGGCTAATTCTACCCAGCCGATGAGACAACAAATACAAAAATTTATCTGGAAGCTGCTCGAACGGGAGCTGATCACCATATTGGCGGTATCTTTTATTGGACTGGCGATAGTATTTACCAAAGCGGATAGCGCGAACACTACGCTAAACTTTAGCATCATCCCGGCGGGTGGAACGGTGACGGTAACCGATCCCAATGGCGGTGAGAGCTGGACGATCGGGACCAGCTACAATATTACTTGGGATTCGGCTGGCGAAGTGGTCGATGTCAAGATCGAGCTGCAGAGAACCGTGGGGGGGAGTTGGGAAACCATTACCGCATCAACTACCAGTGATGGCAGCCATCCTTGGACGGTAACCAGCCCGGCCGCTACCACCGCCAAGATAAAAATTACTGAAGTAGGCGATGATACGGTAACGGATCAAAGCGACGCGGTGTTTACCATTGCCGCTGCTTCCACCGGAGGCGGCGGTCATCGACCTGGCAGCGGGGTAGCTACTGCTCCGATGATAGATTTAGTGACACCAAGAGATTTTAGCAACAATTCGGCGGTCACCCTGACCATCAAGGGAAGTTATTTGGAATTCGGCGCCAAGGTTTATTTGGGAGCGCAGGAATTGTCGGTCCCAACTAACCTGGGCTATGAGATGCGGGCAACCGTCCCGCTAAGATTCAGCGCTGGCCAATACCAGTTGAAAGTGATCAATCCCACCGGAGCCACCGGTATCTATGGTACCTTGATCACGGTAACCGACAATCCCTACGAAGGGGTAGTGGTTGATCAATCGACTTCGCCAATTAATTTGCTGCCGGGAGAGAAGTCCGAAGCATGGGTTAAGGTTAAAAACCTCAGCAACTACACTTGGGTAGGAGACGGGAATAATCAGATCCAACTTCGAGCCCCCGGCGATCGGGCCAGTCTTTTCTACGATCCAGCCAGTTGGCTGCTAAACTATCAGGCAGCTCGAATGGAAGAGAGCTCAGTAGCTTACGGCCAAACCGGTACCTTCCGATTCTATATTAAGGCCCCCGCCAAAGTTGGGGACTATACCGATAGTTTTAGCTTGGTGATCGAAAATATTAAGTGGCTTAATCTGCCGGCTATTAGTTGGCGGGTGGTGGTTAAATCGGCGGTGCGGCCACCAACTACCGGTGGCATTGAATACTATGCCGATCGATTAATTAAACAATCACCTAACCTTAACAGAATCGAATTGGCGCCGGGCCAGGAAGCGACTTTGTGGGCTGATTTTGAAAACACCGGCCTAATTACCTGGACGGCTGACGGCAATCATCCGGTGCGGATCGGGACCGAAAAGAAGCGCGATCGCACCAGCCGGTTCCGGGGCAAGAACTGGGTGTTGAAGGATCGCCCTTCGAATGTGGAAAGTACCACTCCTCCGGGGGGAGTGGGGCGTTTTACAATTAACATCAAAGCCCCGAGCCGGGTGGGAACTTATAAAGAATATTTTGGTTTAGTGGCTGAGCATAAGACTTGGATCACGGGTGACCTGGTGTCGTGGGAGATCGTAGTTAAGAAGCCCGCTAAAAAATCGGCGATCGTTAAGGCCCCCAGTACGGGTGGAGCGCCCACTTGGACGCCCAGCAATCAGGCGGTGCTGTTTGTGGATGGAACAGAAAAATTGTTTAGCCAGATCGCCCAGGGGGTGAGTGATCTGTGGGGATCAATTACTAAATTGTTTGCCGGGTTCTAAACATTAAACTTGAAATAGGCGACATCACCGTCTTGCATAATATATTCTTTGCCCTCCTGCCGGACTAAGCCAAGTTCGGAGGCGTGCTTCATTGAGCCGGCGGCAATTAAATCGGCGTAGCCAACAATCTCGGCTCGGATAAATCCGCGTTCGAAATCGGTATGAATCACACCAGCGGCCTGTGGAGCCTTGGTGCCAGTTGTAATTGTCCAAGCTCTGGTTTCGTCTGGGCCAGTAGTTAAGAAGGTAATTAAATTTAATAGCTTATAACCAGATTTAATTACTTTATTAAGGCCGGGTTCGTCTAATCCTAATTCTTTAATATATTCTGTCTGTTCGGCTGGATTAAGCTCTGCCACTTCGGCTTCGATTTTGGCATCGATAGCGACTAAGTTTGCACCTTCAACAGAAGCGATAGCGCGAAGCGGGGCGAGGGCGGATTCGTCATTAAGTTGGGAGACTTCTATGTTGGCAACATATAGGATTGGTTTGGCCGACATTAGCTGAAGTTCTTTTAGCCAAATTTTTTCCTCGTCGGTTACTATGATATTCCTGATACTGTTGCCTTGTTCTAAGTGTTGCTTTACTCGTCCACCAAAATCCGCAATTGGTTTTAATTTGGGATTAGTTTTAGATTCCTTCTCCACTTTAGGAACATGTTTTTCCATCATTTGAAGATCGGCTAACATCAGTTCGGTATTAATAGTCTCAACATCATCTTTGGGCGAGATAGCTCCGCTAACATGAATAACATTGGGGTCGGGGAATAATCGCACTACTTCGATGATGGCATCGACCTCTCTAATGTGGGCGAGAAATTTGTTGCCTAAACCTTGTCCTTCGTTAGCGCCTTTAACCAATCCAGCAATATCAACGAACTGAATTGCAGTCGGTACGGTTTTGGCCGAAGACTCCATTTTGGTTAGCACATCTAATCTTTCGTCTGGCACAGGAACGATACCAACATTGGGCTCGATAGTGCAGAATGGAAAATTACTGGCGGAGGCGATCGCCTTACCGAGCAGGGCATTGAAGAGGGTGGATTTTCCAACATTGGGTAGGCCAACGATGCCAATTGATAGCGCCATATGAGATTTTTATGCATCCACATTATATTATTTTAATAGGGGTAAAACAATAGCCCGGCGTGTGAACGCCGCCGGCTGGCGGACAGCCAGGATGACGAAGGGTTGGGGATGATTTCAGGAAGTCGAAATCAGTTGGCGCGCTCGATGTAGCTGCCGCCGCGAGTATCTATCAGGATCGTATCACCCACTTTGACGAACATGGGGACTTTGAGAGTCAGCCCGGTCTCGATGGTGGCATTTTTGGATGGGTTAGTAACGGTATCGCCCTTAACGGCAGGATCGGCTTCGGTAATCTTAAACTTCATCTTGGCGGGCAGTAAAATGCTGATCGGGCGCCCGCGGTAGTAACGGATTTCAATATTATGCCCCTCGGATAAATAGTAGACATCCTGCCCCAAGATTGCCCGGGAGATAGGGAACTGCTCAAATGAAGTGGTATCCATAAAAGTATATTCATCGCCGTCTTGGTAGAGGAACTGGGCTTGGCCAGAAGTAATATCGGCGGCTGCAAATTTTTCGTCGCCATGAAAGGTGCGTTCGATATTACCACCAGTGAGCAGGTTCTTAAGGGTAGTACGCAAAACCGCTCCGCCTCGTCCCATTTTGGAGTGCTGATACTTAACGACTTCATAGGGCGCGCCCTCTAATTCGATGACGACCCCGGTTTTGAGATCGGTGATGCTGAACATGCTAATAGGGGATGAACGGCATCAATGCCATAAATCGGCTTTTTTTGATGGCCGCCGCCACCATTCGTTGATGTTTGGCGCAGGTACCGCTCCGGCGACGAGGTTCGATCTTGGCGTAGCGGGAGATGTACTTCCCCAGCATCTTGGCGTTTTTAAAATCGATGTAGTCGATCTCTTCCTTACAGAAATAGCAGTACTTTTTGGTGGGAAGATTGTACCTGGGGAAAGTGGCTGGTTTGCGTGGTTTTTTTCTGAGAGCCATATAAGTTGGTTAATGGTGACAAGTGAAAAGTTAAAAATGGAGAATTTAAAATTATTTTTCTGGATCCCCGGGTTGAACCCGAGGACAAGTTTGAAATTCGTAATTCTTTAAAAAGGGATGTCTTCGATGTCGATTTCGTCACTTTTGGCGGCGGTGGATTCCGCCCCGGAGGGCGCTCCACCCTGGAGGGCGCCAACTGGCTCGGCGGCTGCCGGGGCGCTCGGAGTTGCGGGGGCTGTCTCGGTCTCGGCTTGATTATTATTCCAACCGGCCGATTGAGGACGATCCATCACGATTAAATCCGAAGCGATTACTTCGGTCTTGTAGCGCTTAACGCCATCCTGACCTTCCCAGTTGCGGGTCTGCAACCGACCTTCGACATAAACGCGCCGCCCCTTCTTCATTATCTGACTGGCGATTTCGGCTAATTTGCCCCAGGCCACGATATCGGTGTACTCTACTGCTTTCTGCAGCTGGCCGGCGGCATCGTTCCAGGCTCGGTTGGTAGCGACAGCAAACGAGGCCACGCTTTGACCACTGGGAGTGGAGCGCAGCTCCGGATCCCTGGTTAGATTTCCGATCAGCATCACTTTGTTGAGATCACGCATATTATTAGCTGGTTAGTGATATAACAGCAGGTTAGTTAATTAGCAGGTTAGAGAGTTAGGTTATTCTAAATCGGATTTAAGCGCCTCCTCGATCTTTTGATCCAATTCTTCTTTGCTGATCGGTTCAGCCTTCCGGGTCGGAGTCTCCTCCGGGGCGGAGCCCGGTTCGGTAGCGACGGGGGTTTCTTTGACCACGGCCGGAATCGGCTTGACCATTGGTTTAACCTCGGCCACTGGAGCCATCTTTTCTTTAACGCTGGCAGCTATCATCTGTTCCTCCTTCTCGGGGGTAAACAACTGATCGGCAGTCACGCCTTCTTTTTCCAACGAGATCACTATATGGCGGAGCACCTCGGGCGCCAGTTCCAGCTCGCGAGTGAGGGTGGCGATTGCCTCAGGATCAATATCGAAGACCAAGGTGTAATAAAAGCCAAATTCGTTACCCTTGATGATATAGGCTAATTTCTTCTTGCCCCAATTGCTAGTGCCTGTTAACTCACCACCCTTGGCGGCGATGGAGGCTTGGATTTTCTCGGCGGCTTTCTCGGCATCAAATTCTGACAGATCGGAAGAGATGATCAGGGTCAGCTCGTAAGACTTCTTGTCGTTGACTTCAACTTCGGCCATAAGCAAAAGGTTCCTTTCCTGTGGGTTACCCCGGAGGCTGTGCTCGGGGAGAGAAGGTTATGGAGTATAAAACGAATACAGAAGGATTATAGATGGGCCTCAGGTATCAGTCAAGTCCCGATGGCGGACAGGGAAAAACCGGTATAATATGTGGTCAGGGCAAAAGCCCTACGGGCTAATATCCAATGTCCAATATCCAATGGGGATGAATATGTCCGAAGATTGGAGATTGAATATTGTATGTTAACGCCAAGCGTTTCAGTTGGAGAGGTCACATAGAGGCCTAGTGTACGCGCTTGGAAAGCGCGCATAGCAGCAATGCTATCGAGGGTTCGAATCCCTCCCTCTCCGCCACGATTCGACAGATCGTTGATTGGATGGAAGGAGGGATGAGAAGTTTATACCCGACCTATAGAATATATATGGCAGGGTAAAT
>METE01000004.1:97072-135786 GCA_001771275.1 candidate division Kazan bacterium RIFCSPLOWO2_01_FULL_48_13 | reverse complement strand
AGATCGTTGATTGGATGGAAGGAGGGATGAGAAGTTTATACCCGACCTATAGAATATATATGGCAGGGTAAATCCCTCCCTCACCGCCAGTTAGTATATGAGCCGCAGCCGATAATAAATCTCCTTTTTACTTTAATCAAGGAACGGTATGAAAGAACCATCAGAGGGTAACATATCACCGGAAAACGAAAAACCTATCGATATGAACAACTTTCGTTTTAATCTACCGGGTGGAATATATAGGACAATGAGCCACGATCCCGAGAGAAAAAAAGTGATGGACACCATCGACCAACTGCTCGAGACGGAGTTTTCACATCTTGATGTGAACGAAATTTATTCCACCGTACGCGAGAATAGTCAGACAGCGATTGCTGCTTTTAACCAGGCGTTATCTCAAAAATCATTTGAGGGGTTGGATGAAATTACGCGACCGGCAGTAGCAGCGGCAGCGGCGGCGAATGAAGAACTTCGCCCTTTATTTGATAGGTTAGTTAAACTGGGATTTGATCCGGAATTATTAGTTCGATAAATTCTCGTTACATCGCCCAATGTCGGATATGCAGATCTACTTTGCCCATCTTGATGATGCAACTTGTCACCTCAGAGACATCAGATGGAAATAGTTGAAGCCCTTAGTGTCTCGATAGAAGATTTAATGCGGTAATTTATGAGTGAACAAATAGTAATTGTTAATGAGCAGGACGAAATCGTTGGCTTAGAGGCCAAGGCTAGATGCCATTTGGGGGACGGTATTTTACATCGGGCCATCACGATCTTTATTTTCAATGACCAGGGCGAGATCCTGCTAACCCGGCGAAGTGCCCCTAAAATGCTGTGGCCTAATTTTTGGGACACTTCTTGCTCTACCCATGTTCATCAAACTGAAACCTATGAGCAGGCCGGAGAAAGGCGGCTCAAAGAAGAGCTGGGTTTTTCTTGCAAATTAGAGTTTATCTCTAAGTTCCAGTATCAGGTGAAGTATAAAGATATCGGTTCCGAGAATGAGATCTGTACCTTGTTGATGGGGCATTACGACGGGAATATTAATCCCAATCCGAGCGAAGTTTCGGATTGTAAGTGGGTTAGTGTCCAGCAATTAGCGGGTGAGATTAACAATGTCGATATTACCCCGTGGTTGAAAATTGCTTTTGAGGAATATTTAGCGCATATAACGGAGCCCAATAAGGCCGGAATGTAATTACTGCCATGACCGATTTAGATCTAATTAAATCGAAGATAGATGTGGTCGAGCTGATCGGCCAGTATATTCCACTCAAAAAAGCGGGACGCAACTATAAAGGCACCTGTCCGTTCCATAGCGAGAAGACGCCCTCATTTATGGTCAGTCCCGATAAACAGATCTGGCACTGTTTCGGTTGCGGCAAAGGGGGAGACGCCTTTCGATTCTTGATGGAGAAAGAGGGATTAGAGTTTACCGAGGCGCTCTCACAGTTGGCCGAGAAAGCCGGGGTGCAGCTGCAGTCAAGATCAAGCGGAGAATGGGGGAGTAAAAATGTTCTGTTTAATATCAACGAGCTGGCGGCCAAGTTCTATGAGAAAGCGATCGCCGATAGCACCGAAGGCCGGCAGGCGCTAAACTATTTGGTCAGTCGCGGACTATCCCGAGAGACCGCCAAAACCTTTCGGATCGGTTACGCGCCATCGGGCTGGGACTATCTGATCAAATTTTTAGAGCGGCGCGGGTATAAGTTAGAAGATATCGAGAAGGCTGGATTATTGGTCCAACGGGCGCGCGGTTACAGCGATAAGTTCCATCATCGGCTAATGTTCCCGATCACCAACGCCAGCGGCAAGGTGGTTGGTTTTACTGGTCGGGTACTTAATCCAGAAGACCAGCCAAAATATCTAAACTCACCGGAGACGGCTATTTTTTCAAAAGGGCGGATATTGTACGGCCTATCCGCTACCAAGGAAGATATTCAAGCTCAGAACTATGCGGTGTTAGTAGAAGGGCAAATGGACCTGCTGTCATCGTATCAGGCGGGGATAAAAAATGTAGTAGCGTCTTCGGGTACGGCGCTGACTCTTGATCAATTAAAACTAATCCGCCGATACGGCGAAGCGTTGGTGCTGGCATTGGATGCGGATGCGGCCGGGGGAGAAGCGACCAAACGGGCGATCGAATTAGCAGCCACCGATGACTTAAATATTAAAGTAGCTATCTTGGGCCAATACAAAGATCCGGATGATTGTATCAAGGCGGGCGCTGATGTCTGGAGGCAAATAGTGGAGAGCGCTATCCCAGTGATCGATTTCTATTTAGACCACTCTATCAATAAGTTCGGGGTGGATACGGTGGCCGGCAAAAAGAAGGTGGCCGCTGAGGTGCTCTCGGTCATCAGTTTATTGATTGACCCAGTAGAGAAAGACCAATACATCAAAAAACTGGCGGGCAGGCTTAGTACCAGTACCGACAGCTTATATGAGGCGATGAGCAGGCTAAAAGCCCCTCGCTCAACCGCTAAGACGGAAGAAAAACCCGCTTCCCCCGATAAAGATCCTGATTGGTTGAATAAGCGGGTATTAGGGATCATCCTGTATCGGCCGGCCTACTATCCTGATTTTCGGGAGAGATTAGGCCAGGTAAGGTGGCGGGAGTGGTCGGAGAGAGTTTACGAGAAGCTCGCAAATTGTTATTCTAAGAGCGAATTTTCGTTAGATGACTTACTGGCGAGCTTAGCCTACGATGACCGGGTGGCTCTCTTGGAGCTGCTAATGGTTATTGAAGAACAGTACGCCGATATGGCGGAAGCAGATCTTAAGGGGGAACTCAACTTTTATATCAACTTGATCCAGCGCCGGCAGGTTAAACAAACCTTAGCTCGACTTAAAGCCGAAGTTTCGGCAGCTGAGCAAGCCGGGGATCAGGAGAAGCTCTCTATTTTATTAGAACAGTTTAAACATTTGTAATTGTGGCTAAGAAAAAATCTATTAGAAAGAAGTCGAGAAAGCCGGTAAGAAAGGCCCTGGCCGCGTCCCCCGTCCGCGGGCAGGCTAAGCCCAAGCGGGCGATTAAACAGAAAGTCGCCAAGAAAAGGTCGGCCAAGCCTAAACGGCGGATGGCGCGGAAGCCGGCTAAGAAGCGGGCAGCTAAAAAGCGCCTGGTTAAAAAAGCTAAGCGCCTTCCGGGCCGGAACCGCTTTCCGAGCCAGAGGTCCCAAGCCGGTGGCCAGGCTGGAGGCAAAGTTTGGTTAAAGAAAAAAACTACCCGACCTAAGAAAAAGGCAGTTAAAAAAACCGCCAAGAAGAGGGTTGCGCCCAAAAAGAAAGTTTTCAAAAAGATCGTCAAGGTCGAGGCGCCCATTCTGGCCGAGGTCGAGGTGCCGGCCTTAGAAGATCTGGACGCTGCGGATATCGCGGAGATCAAAAAGAAGTATAAAAAACACACCTTCCCGCCCGAAGTGGAGCATTTAGTGGCCAAGGGACAAGAGCAAGGTTTTGTGACGCAACAGGAGATTGCCCAATCGCTGCCCCATGTCGAAACAGATGTAGAAATGCTGGATAAACTTTACGAGGCTTTCTTTGATTTGGGCATTGAAGTGGTAGATATGCGGGATGATCTGATTTGGCAGACGAGCGCGATGGGGGCTGACGCAGCGACGCCGGCTGCCAAGAAACCCAAGAAAGGCGCGAGGGCTTCGAGAGAACGGATGAGCGAAGATGATGTCGAAGAGACCATCAGCGAAGATTCTGTCCGGATGTATTTAAAAGAGATCGGCAAGATCGCGCTGTTGAAAAAACACGAAGAGGTGGCCTTGGCTAAAAGGGTGGCCGCTGGCGATAAAGTGGCCTCCAAGCAGTTAGCCGAGGCTAACTTGCGGTTGGTAGTTTCCATCGCCAAGAAATATATTGGCCGAGGTTTGTCGCTGTTGGATCTGATCCAGGAAGGGAATATCGGATTAATGAAAGCGGTCGAGAAATTCGACTACACCCGCGGATTCAAATTTTCCACTTATGCCACCTGGTGGATTCGGCAGGCGATTACCCGCGCGATCGCTGATCAGGCCCGCACCATCCGCATCCCAGTCCATATGGTAGAGACGATGAACCGATTGGCCAGAACTCAACGCCAGTTGGTGCAAGAATTAGGTCGTGATCCGTCGCCAGAAGAGATCGCTAACGAGATGGGCCTGGAAGTAGAAAAGGTTAATCATATCCTAAAAATTTCGCAGGAGACGGTCAGTTTGGAGAAATCGGTGGGGGATGAAGACGATAGCTTATTAGGAGACTTTATTAAGGATGAGGATAGTCTAACGCCCGAAGAGCAATCGGCTTATCAATTGTTATGTGGTGATGTAGGTTCGGTATTGGATCTATTAACCCCCCGCGAACAGAAGATCTTAAAACTTCGGTTTGGTTTGGATAATGAATGGGCGCATACCTTGGAAGAGGTGGGGCAGGAGTTTGGGGTTACTCGCGAACGCATCCGTCAGATCGAAGCCAAGGCCTTGGCTAAACTTCGTAAATCCAAAGATAGCAAAAGATTAAAAGATTATTTGAATTAATCTTTTAATCTAATATCCAATCTCCAATATCCAATGGGGGAAAGAGCGGGAAGTAAAATTGATATCTATGATCGTTGCGAGGTGTTCGCTAATCTGGTCCTGACATTGACTGACGGTGTGGCGTTGGATTTTAAATCGCGTCCCCTGATTGGCCAGTTGGTGCGTTCGGCTACTTCGATCGCTGCTAATATGATGGAAGCCAGCGAGGCCCAGTCGGACCGGGATTTTATCCACAAATTATCAATTAGCCTTAAAGAAGCCAAAGAAACCCTGTATTGGTTAAGGATACTGAGGGGTAGAAAGTTATTGGATTTTTCTGCTCTGGATGAGGTATTTACGGAGGGCCAAGAAATCGTTAAAATACTGGCGACGATCAAAAACAAAATGGTAGCCAAAATTCCCACTACCTGATTATTGGACATTGGATATTGGACATTAACTTTCGCAAAAAGTTTATCATTCCCGGGTAGCTCAATGGCAGAGCGATCGCCTGTTAAGCGATTGGTTGTCGGTTCGAGTCCGACCCCGGGAGCCATGAAAAAGCGGCACGAATTTCGTGACGCTTTTTCATAGTTTGTGGTTGGACTCGAACCGTGGGAAAGGGGTCGGGAAAACGGGAGTTTTCCCGTGGTGGAGGCAGACCGCTTTAGCGGGCGTCGGAACCGCAAGGTTCTGAAGAGGGGTGAGGCAGCCCGAACCCCGACCGGTTCTAGTCCGTCATCTGACGGACGGAGTCCGACCCCGGGAGCCAACTAGGACAGTTATCGAACCCCTCCTTTGGGGTGATGAAAGCCAAAATGACCCAGATAGGTTGTTTTGGTTTACTCCTTAAAATGGTTCTAAACCGCTTTGCCCCGTTGGGCAAAAGCTCTAGTTAAGTCATGGAAACTACCCAAAGTCCAGCTCCCCGAGGATTAGGGCGGATTAGTAGAAATATGCCTCCAGAGCATAAAATCTCCTTTACAAAGGATGGTTTTTGTGCTATCCTAGGGGTGTTCGATGGCCCCTGAATACTTCAGGGAAATCACCCATCAACGCCTTAACAATAAGGCGAACCAATAGGAGATACCTGATGTCAAATCAGAGTACTTCTGGAACTGTCGAAACTCAGCCCACCTCGGATGGTGTGGCCAGACAGCTCGGCCGACAGGTCGAGGATGCCACCCGCAAGTACAAGGGTGGCACAGAACGGGCGCAGTTGGCTATGGGCCACCCCAATTTCAGCGAGGAGTGGTACAGCTTCCTCAGCCGTCTGGCCGAGGAACAGGCTCTGCGTCTCCCCCTGATACAGCGACCGACGTGGAAGGTGCTGACCCGTACCTGCGACGATGCCAATAGCTATACTGCCGATTTGAAGGCGGGTGGCTTTCGAATCGGCGACTGGGCGGCTGATATCATGAAGAAGGCCGGCTTCAAGAAGGGCTTCGACATCACTACCCTGGAGCTGGTCATCGCTTCTGGTACGGAGCTGACTAGCAAAGAGAGACCGACCACGGCGGAGATCTACGAAGGTATTCATAACGTGAACGGTGAGCTCATTCCAGCTTGGGCTGGCCCCGAACTACGGAAGCAGTACCCTGACCAGCCAGTCGGCGAGGTCCTCATCATGGCGATGGAGACCATTACCGCTTCCGACGGCCGTCCGGGCGTGTTCAGCGTCGGGCACGCCGACCGCGTCCGTTGGCTCTATACGCGTTGGGCCCGCCCCGGCTACCGCTGGGATGGCGACGGCCGCTGGGTGTTCCTGCGTCGCAAGTAACTTGGACTTTGGGTTTTGGACCCATGGTTCTCTTGGGTCCTTGACCCTTGACCCTTTGTCCTTTGGCCGTGCTCTCCGGAGCACGGCCTCTTTTTATGTTTCAAATTTGGTAAACTATTCATGGAACTAGGCGAATATGCCAGCGATCAAGGTTTCTGGCTGCCGAACCCAGTATCCATACAATGAGAGTATTCCCGACTAAGGTTTGGAATAGAGGTTGTATGCAGAAACTTCAAAAAATGAAGATACTTGGTGCGAGATATTCAGGCATTATAGATGCCGAATAAAATTCAACTCTAAGACTTCTGCCACAAAAGTAGAATCAAGGGGTGGTGCTTATGGATAATATCTCGCACAATACCGATTCCGACGGCAATCCGAACGTGTTCAACGTCGAACACGACGACAACGACCGTTGGCTCAATACGAATTGGGACAACCCCGACAACCACTGGAATGGCAACAACCGCTTTGTCTTCCGTCGCCGCAACTCTCTTCGTTTCTCTCTCGACTTTCTGGTCGGGAGAGTTTTTGTTTGTTCCTTTCTCTCAAGATTCCATAACTGACCCACTTGCCCGAGCTCCCTTTCAAAAGTCCCAGATTATCTCCTTGGGAATGCAATCTGGACCGAGCTGTTGAGCCATCGTCCGTCGCCCCGATATAATCGGGGCTAGGGAACGATTTGTTGATGAGGTCTGAGCGAGAACCGATGCGAAGGAACAGCTGATGTTCCGAAGCAAGAGGGGAGCAAGGTCCGCCAAAGTGATATCTACATTCAAAGAGACAGATGATCTACTTTGAATGAGATTGAACGCCGGCGGGAGTCCGACCCCGGGAGCCATCCTTTGCCAATCCTCCTACGCTAAGCCGACTACGCTCTATGAGCTACCACAGGCCAAGAGCTACGGACTGACTTTGGGCTACGGAATGGCGTGCTACTTAATTATGTAAAATCTTAACAGGTTAGGTAGTTGAAACTAATCTCCAAAAACCAGGTCAAAGGAGAAACGCACCCCTATTCTTACATATCTGAATTGGGGGATACCTTAAAGGCGACTTCCAGCCCGCTTTTCAGTAATGATACAAAAGTGTCTTATTGCTGAAACACAGGGGAATGCTTGTGTTTCTGGCTATAGGGTATATTGTCTAGTGAATGTAGGGCACTTTATAGCCTCTATTCACTAAAGATTGACTTTTAGAGATGAATAGACTATACTGGCTCTATAAACATTATTCAAGCCTATGGCTATAACAAAACCAATCAAAGATCGGATTCAGGCTCTCAAGGCCCAGTATGACGTCCTCCGCAAAGGCAAGGATTCGCTTTTGGTCATGATCGATGAGGTGGAAGTATCGGAGAGTGTTTACAACTCCAACGCTATTGAAAACTCCACCCTCACTCTCAAGGAGACCGAGAAGATTCTTTTGGATATGGAGGTCGCTCGAGGTGTTTCTTTGCGTGAAGTGTATGAAGCAAAAAATCTCGCTCGAGTTATCGACTACATTCGCACCAAATCAAAAGAGACGGAAGTAAACAGGGAGCTTATATTACTTTTGCATCAGATGCTGATTGGCGGTATTGATGACAAGATCGCTGGACGCTTTCGTGGCCCGGGCGAATATGTCCGAGTCGGTACGCACGTTGCTCCTGCTCCGGAACAAGTGGAGAAACTGATTGCTTCTACTATCACCGAATATACGAGCGATATGTCTGCTTACTTTTTAGACAAGATTGCCAAGTTCCATTTGGATTTTGAAACTACCCATCCGTTCTGCGATGGCAACGGTCGTATTGGCCGCGTGTTGATCTCTTACCAGCTTCAGTGTCTCGGTTTCCCGATTATTATCATTCGGGACCGTGAGAAAAAAGAATACTACAAGTCCTTTGGCGATTATCGTGACGACAAAAATACCAAAACTCTTGAAAAGGTAGTCTCTCTTGGCTTGATGGAGTCGCTTCATAAGCGCATTACGTATCTCAAAGGCGGCAAAGTTATTCGGCTTTCCGAATACACAAAAAGCCACGCTAAATCTGCATCCGCAATCACAAATGCCGCACGCCGACAGAATATTCCTGCTTTCAGAGAAAAGGGTGTTTGGAAGATCAGCGAGGATTTTGAGGGCAAATAGACAAATAGAAATAGGGGACGCTACACTTTTTGAGATAGGAATGGAGATAACCAAAGGATATTAGTATAGTTGATGTATGTCACGTCAACTGACCCACTTACCCGAGCTCCCTTTCGAAAGTCCCAGATTATCTCCTCCCATCCTTCGTCCGTCAGTTGACGGACTACGGAGGGCTGGCGTAGGAATGCAATCCGAACCGAGCTGTTGAGCCACATGTTGGCGACATCTGTCATCCGACAGAAGAGCCAGACAGGTGCGTCCCGGAGCTGACGCTACTGTAATAACAGGATGGAATCCGTTTTACAGTAAGGAATGCTAACGGGGCCAAACAAAAACGAGTAAAGTGACCGAGGTGCCTAAATCACCGTCTTTACAATAGAGCATACAATTGATTTAGAGCACTTTACAATACTGTTTACAATTCCTTTTTAGTACTTTACAATAATTAGGATATATGATAGAATTATTCTATGGATATCAAATCTCAGGTAACTGAATTTATTCGAGAAAAGGAACGGGTGACATCTCCCGAGGTGGCTAGGAATTTTCAGTTCAGCAGACAACGAGCTAGCCAGATTTTACGTATCCTAGTCAACGAAGGGAAAGTAGTGAAATTTGGTTCTACGAGGGCAGCTTTTTACACCTTACCCGATTTGATTAATAAGATTGGTGCTTCGGCCGTTACCAAAAAGCTGGTCAACCGAGACATCAAAGAGCACGAAGTATTTGATAATTTGATTGACGCTTGTCCAGCTTTCCGCACAGCTCCGGAGAATGTTAAAAGTATTGTCCATTATGCTTTTTCAGAAATGTTAAATAATGCTATCGAACACTCCGGATCGAAGCTCATTGAAGTTCAGTTAGAAGACGCATTAGACCAAATTAAGTTTAGCGTACAGGACTTTGGTGTGGGAGTCTTTCTTAAAGTGATGAAAGAAAGGGGGCTAAAGTTAGAATTGGAGGCCATGCAAGACTTATTGAAGGGGAAATTGACAACGGACCCGAAAGCTCACACAGGCGAAGGAATTTTCTTTACATCCCAGGCGGCTGATAGATTTGCACTCGAGAGCTTTGGATACGAGATGGTAGTGGACAATATCATTCCAGATATTTTTTTCAATAAGACTGAAACATCTATTAGGGGAACTCGAGTTGTCTTTTCAATTAGTCGGAATAGTGATAGACATCTTAATAAGATTTTTGAAAAGTATCAGTCCAAACCGGGGAGCTATGCTTTTGATAAAACTGAAATTCATGTCAGGCTTTTCACCATGGGGACGGTCTATGTTTCGAGGTCTCAAGCGCGGCGGATCTTAACCGGCTTAGACAAGTTCAAAAGGATCGTCTTGGATTTTGAAAAGGTGCCAAATATTGGGCAGGCCTTTGCTGATGAAATATTCCGAATTTTTCAAAATAAACATCCGAATATTGTAATTGAGCCGGTTAATGTGAACGAAACGGTCAATTTTATGGTTCGGCATGTTGAGAGATCGTAGCGTGGATCAAATTTCTTGAAGGTTCTATGATTGACCCAGATGCGTCAGTAGCCAGTCGAAAGTCCCAGATTATCTCCTCCCATCCTTCGTCCGTCAGTTGACGGACTACGGAGGGCTGGCGTAGGAATGCAATCCGAACCGAGCTGGGGAGCCAAATAGCTATGAAGACCGAGTTTGGCCTGATTTTTTGGTAAAATAAGAGTAGGGGACCGAGCACATTAATTTATAAAGGAATTATTATGAGCACATTTGGTTGGATTACATTTTTGTTGGTCGTTATCGGTGGCCTGAACTGGGGTCTGGTTGGATTCTTTAACTTTGATTTGGTGGCCACTTTGTTCGGCGATATGAGCACGCTTACCCGCGTGATCTACGCTCTTGTCGGTTTGGCAGCTCTCTACGAGTTGTCCACTCGTTGGGGCAAGAAGTAAGGTTGTTACCTTCAATTTAAAACATCCCCTCAACGGGGATGTTTTAAATGATGTGATTTGGGAAGGAGTAGTAATGGAACGATAAGACCCGCCAACTTAGTTGGTCGGGGCGAGTTAGTGAAGTTTGCTACGACATGGTAGCGGGGGTAGGAATTGCACCTACGACCTCCAGGTTATGAGCCTGGCGAGCTACTACTGCTCTACCCCGCGTCGACAAGGGCAATGCTATCAGAGGAACGAACGACTGTCCAGACTGGAGTGGTGGGCCCGCTTGGGTCCGCCAGCGGGCGGAGAACCAAGACTTTGAAAGAAGGCTCTCGCTCCTCGGGTGGGCCCGCTTGGGATCGAACCAAGGGCCAACCCCTTATGAGGGGGCTGCTCTACCGCTGAGCTACAGGCCCACCCGAGGAGGCGAACTCTATTATTTTAATAATTGGACTACTCACCACCCCACAGGGGCCCCTTCGGGGATGAGCTACAGACCCAAATTAATATCAAATAGAAAATATCAAATACTGTTTTTTGGGGAGTAACTGATTAGTTTGAGTAAATCAGACTAATCAGTTTTTATTATAACTGAGTTAGCCGAAGATGAACTCTTGCCACTTTTGCGGATTCGATAGCTCTGGTTTGGCCTCGGGATCAGTACTATCGTTAGCCTGGCCCGGGGTTAGTTCTTCCAGAATGGAGTTGGGTAAAGCTAACACCTGTTCCCCCGGTTTTTTATATCCCAGCTTGCGGCGGGCCTCCCGCTCTTTAAAGGACTCAGTGCCTAAGTAAGCGATCAGGTACTTTACTTGACGGCCTTCTTCTTGGAGTTGGACGATCTCTGCCCTCAATTTGGCTACCTCCTTATTGATAGCGTAGTTTTGCCACACCGCCTCGATAGTGCCTACCAACATATACACAAAGATACTGGCGAAGATCGCCGTTAGAATTTGGGAGCGCAACTTGCGTTGGCGTTTTATTTGTTCGGCAGAATCTTTAGCCATATTCTAATCCATTAACGGCTTATTGATTTTATTGGTCATCCCCGGACTTGCTTGCCCAGAGAATGCTGGGGATTCGAGGAATCTAGGCCTGGATCCTGAACCCATCCTCCGTCCGTCAGCTGACGGACTACGGAGGGCTGTGTCGTAAGTTATTTATAAGCCTACGGCCCCAAAGGGGGGCCTTTGGCCCAGTAAAGTGTTTTCAGTCCGCCTCCGCCAGCCCCAAAGGGGAGCCTTGGGCTCTGGCGGATGGCGGAGACAAGGGGGGAGGTGGTTTTTTATTTTATATTTGATATTTTTTATTGTTTTACTGGTGCCAGGGGTGAGATTCGAACTCACGACCAATGGCTTACTCGCCCCGTTAGAAATCCAGCTAATTTTGGTGCCAGCGACAGGATTCGAACCTGTGACCAATGGCTTATGAGTCCACTGCTCTACCACTGAGCTACGCTGGCTAATTTCTAACGGGGTGAATCCCACTGCTCTACCACTGAGCTACGCTGGCTAATTTCTAACGGGGTGAATCCCACTGCTCTACCACTGAGCTACCCTGGCAAAATTTTTAATCGGGGCGAGTCCACTGCTCCCGCCGGGCCTGGAGGCCCTCTGGGCCGGAGGCTATCGCTGCCTGTCCACCATAGTGATATCTATATCGCAAGAGGCTAATGACCTATTTGCGATAAGATTGAACGACGGCGGAAGCTACCCTGGCATAAAACGCTACGCGTTAATATCCAATCTCCCATATCCAATTCTCAAGCATCCAATGTTTAATATTCAATGATTGGAAAGCAATAGCTTCTGTTGTCCCATTGGAAATTGAATATTGGGCATTAGACCGGAGGTCTCCTTCAATAGCATAGCGTAATTTAAGGTAGGCCAAAAGCTAAAATTTGTCTATCGTCATCCTATATAATGTAGGCGTGCAATTGGCAGATAAACTGTTAGCCCAGATCGAACAGGGGAAACTCCCGCCGCGGCGAGCTGCTTTGGTGGTGGCGGTGTCGGGAGGAGTTGATTCGATGAGCCTGCTGTATCTGTTAGTTGCGTTGGCGGCTAAATATGATTGGCGGCTGATAGTTGCCCATCTCAATCATCAACTGCGCCGCCGAGCGGCTGGGGATGAGCGATGGGTTAAGGATGTGGGGCGTCGCTTGGGATTATCGGTGGTGACTAACAGCGTGACGGTTAGGTCGTTGGCTAAGCGGCAGAAGTTGACCTTGGAGGAGGCCGGCAGAAAAGCGCGGTATGATTTTTTGCATCGGGTGGCCAAGCGCTATCACGCCAAAGCGATTGTAGTAGCACACACGGCTGATGATCAGGTGGAGACGGTTATGATGAACTGGCTGCGCGGGGCGGGAGTGCGGGGGCTATCGGGAATGAGTGAGTGGCAAGGCAGTATCTGGCGGCCGCTATTACGAGCAACCAAGGCCGATTTAAAACGGCTGTCTAAAACTCTGCATTTTGGCTATCGGGAGGATGAGACCAATCGTCAGACAGTGTACACCAGAAATCGCATTCGCCATCAAGTCTTGCCGATGTTAAGAAGAGTTAGCCCACAGATCGATGAGGTAATCTTGCGAAATGCTGATAACCTCTCTGGATTAGAAGATCTGCTGGGCGTTTATTTAGCTCAGAGTAAGAAAGTAGTTAAGCTACGGAGGGGGAGAGGCTCAGTCAGTTTTAGACTGGCCCTATTCAATAAGCTACACCCCTATCTCCAGAATGAGTTATTGCTGTGGACGATCGGTGAGGTGCGCGGGAGCCGACAGGACTATAAATCCATCCATATCGCCGAGATGCGCAAGGTAATCAATAGTAAAAACCCGACCTCTTATAAGCAACTGCCGGGCAAATTGTTCCTGATAAAAGCGTATGATAAGATTAGTGTTAGCCGATTTAAGCCAAAAGACCGCTAAGTTATGAGAGCAACCAATAGTAGAATTTTAGGCTACGGGATTGTCATTTTGCTGGTAGTGGGCCTCCTCTACAGCCTGTTTGGCGTGGATACTACTAAGATCAAAGAGATCCCGGTAAGCCAGGTAATTGAAGAAGTCGCTGCCAAGCGGGTAGATAAGATTATTATCAAAGGCGATGAGCTGACCGTAATAGGCAGCAATGGCACGGAGTATCGTTCGCGCAAAGAAACCGGTACCTCGCTGATCGAAGCCGGCATTGATCCCAAACAGGTAACGATCGAAGTGCAGGATGCCGAGAAAGGGATGCTTTGGTTAAGCTTGCTGTCTTCGCTGCTGCCGTTTGTGCTGATCTTTGGCTTCTTATATTTTATGCTGCGCCAAGCGCAAGGAGCCAATAACCAGGCGTTATCGTTTGGCCGAAGTCGGGCGCGGATCACCCCGACCGACAAGCATAAAATAACCTTTAAAGATATGGCCGGAGCGCACGAGGCCAAGCAAGAGTTAATGGAAGTAGTAGAGTTTTTAAAATACCCCAGCAAGTTCTTAAGTTTAGGCGCCAAAATCCCGAAGGGCGTATTGTTGCTGGGGCCTCCCGGCACGGGTAAAACTCTACTCGCCAAAGCGGTAGCTGGCGAAGCCGGGGTGCCGTTCTTTAACATCTCGGGTTCGGAGTTTGTGGAGATGTTTGTTGGCGTGGGCGCCGCGCGAGTACGCGATCTGTTTGCTAAAGCCAAGCGCAACTCTCCGGCGATCGTGTTTATTGATGAGATCGATGCGGTTGGTCGGCAACGGGGAGCCGGACTGGGTGGTGGACATGATGAACGAGAGCAGACCCTGAATCAAATTCTGGTGGAAATGGATGGATTCGAGACCAATACTAATGTAATTGTAATCGCTGCGACTAACCGGCCGGATGTATTGGACCCGGCTTTGCTCCGGCCTGGCCGGTTTGATCGGCGAGTGACTTTGGAACGGCCCGATGTCAAAGACCGGGGAGCCATTTTGGATGTGCACGCCAAGGGCAAACCAATGGACGAGGGAGTCGATCTCAGCCGCGTCGCTGCTCAGACCCCTGGTTTTACCGGCGCCGATCTGCAGAATCTGTTAAACGAGGCGGCTATTCTGACTGCCCGCACTGATCGTAAACGGATTACTCAGCAAGATTTAATGGCGGCGGTAGAAAAGGTGCTGCTGGGTCCCGAACGGCGCAATAAAATTTTAAGCGATCAAGAAAAAAAGGTGACGGCATATCACGAAGCCGGCCACGCGGTTGTTTCCCACATCCTGCCAAATGGCGATCCAGTGCATAAGATCTCGGTGGTATCGCGGGGAATGGCGCTGGGTTATACCTGGAATATGCCAGTGGCTGATCGGTATCTTCACTCCAAATCGCAGTTTGTTGATGAGCTGGCGGCGATGCTGGGTGGCCGAGTGGCGGAGATGCTAACATTTAAAGAAACTACTACTGGCGCCTCCAACGACCTTCAACGCGCTACCGAATTAGCCAGAAAGATGGTAACCAGATTTGGGATGAGTGATAAATTAGGCCCAGTGGTATTTGGTGTTCAGGACGAATTAGTGTTCTTAGGCCGGGAGATCCACGAGCAGCGGAACTATAGCGAAAAAGTGGCGGCGATGATTGATGATGAGGTGGCCATCCTGATCAAAGATGCCGAAGACAAAGCGGTGGCCGTGTTAAAAAAATACCGCAAAGAATTGGATGCGATCTCGGCTCGTTTGATCAAGGACGAGACGATCGAGCGAGAAGATTTTGAGGCCTTTTTTCCGGAAGTCTCCGCCCCCACCGATAATTAAATTGGATGATTCATAAGCTAATCACTCGCCGGTCCAGTATCTTTGAGGCAACTTTAGTTCTGGCAGTCGCCTCTTTAGTCAGCCGGGTGTTTGGCTTGATCCGGGACCGGACACTATTCTCGCATTTTGGCGCTGGCGATGTATTGGATGCCTACTTTGCCGCCTTTAAGGTGCCGGATTTTATTTTTAACCTGCTGATCCTGGGGGCGCTCTCGTCGGCGTTTATCCCGATCTTTACGGATTATTTAAAAAAAGAAGGCAAGGAAGAGGCCTGGGGGGTGGTAAATTCCCTGGTTAATTTGGGGATTGTGATTGTAACCAGTCTGCTGCTGCTAATCGCTGTGTTTGCGCCGTATCTAACCAAAATGGTGGCCCCGGGGTTTGTGGGCGATAAGCACGAGATGGTCACTAATCTCATGCGGGTGATGCTGCTGTCGCCATTCTTCTTTGGCCTCAGCAACTTGGCCGGCGGTATTTTAAATTCGTTCAAAAATTTTTTGGTCTATGCTATCGCCCCGATCCTCTACAATATTGGCATTATCTTGGGGGTGATTTATTTAGTGCCGCAGTTTGGCTATATGGGTTTGGCCTACGGGGTGGTGCTGGGAGCGTTCTTGCATATGATTATTCAGCTGCCGGGAGTGTTTGCTTTGGGGTATCGCTATCGGATGCACCTTAATTTTAACCACCCGGCGCTTAGACGGATCGCCGCTTTAATGATCCCGCGCACAATGGGGATCGCCGCTCAGCAGGTTTCGGTATTGTTGAACACGGTTATCGCCTCATTTTTAGCTAAGGGCAGCGTCTCGGTATTAAACGGCGCCGATAATCTGCAGAGTCTGCCGATCAGCATCTTTGGCATCTCGTTTGCGGTGGCGGTGTTTCCAACCTTGTCAGAAAAATATACTTTGCAAAAATTAGGCGAATTTAAAGAAGATTTTATCAGAACGCTGCGGCAAATTCTGTATCTAATCTTGCCGATGATGATGCTGTATTGGCTGTTGCGCGCCCAGATCGTGCGGTTGGCATATGGCGCTGGGCAGGTTACCTGGGAGGATACTCGGTTTTTGATCTCCACCTTGGCGTTCTTTACTTTTGGCATGGCGGCGCAGGCCATCATCCCGTTGTTGGCACGGACATTCTACGCCTTGCAGGATACCAAAACCCCATTTTGGACGAGTGTGCTGACTTTATTTATTAATGTTGGGGCCGCCCTATTATTTATTCCGTATCTAAAAGTGGTGGGTTTGGCGTTAGCGGTATCGGTGGCCGCGCTGATTAACGCGCTGATCTTGTTTATTATTTTGCGAAAGCGACTGGGTGGTTGGAGTTTGCAGCCGCTCTGGATAATGGCAGGAAAAATTGTAATTGGAGTAGTGGCGATGGGGGCAACAGGATACGGCGCGCTGCAGGCGATGAGCTGGATAGTTAATACCCATACATTTTGGGGGCTGTTCGTGCAGGCCGGGGTGGCCGCCGTTGTTGCGGGACTGACTTATCTAACGGTGACTAAAAAGTTGAAATTGCCGGAAGTGATGATGGTTTTAAAACCGGCTAAGTTGTTGGAGGATAGTTAGGTATAAAAATAGGGCCCGCATTGCTGCGAGCCCCTACCTGTTGTTAAGCGGAGGATTTTCGTGGTCAGTCGTCGGTCAAGATGATGACCAGCGACCTTTGGCCGAACATTGGCCATCCTGCTTTGCGCAGGCGCCAATAATCGGCTTTTTCAAGCCCCACATCCATGGCCGTGTACTCCCAACTTTCTTCACGGGGGTTGGTGGGGATCCGACCGATGATGGCCTCAGCAGAGGATGAGACATACAGCCCCACAGTGCTTAAAGTGCACTTGCGGTGCCGTTGCTCACCAGCTGAGAAGATAACATTTACATAGTATCTGTCATCTTCTGACGAGAGCCATACCTTCGAGATTAGTCCCTCTTGGACTATCTCCGCCGGCGGTGTAATCTTCCCATTAAATGATCTGCCGGGAATGGATTCCTGGTAAATCAAGATAAGAGAGCAGACCAAGGCCAGAATAATCGATACAATTACCATATCGGCTGGTATCGTTGCGTTGGTCTTGGGTTGTTTGGCGGCGGGTGATTTTTTACAGATGTCCGATTCAAACTCGAACAACAATTCTACCCGCTTTGTCATCTCAAACTCCTGTGCTCTTCAACGCATTCCGCGCCCAGAAGAGCCAAAAAATATAACACAGAATAAGAATTTTCAAAGAACGGCGATGGCGGGACTCGAACCCGCGACCTCTCGGTTATGAGCCGAGCGCTCTGCCGGGTTCTGAGCTACATCGCCAAAAAAATGCTGATGATGGGATTCGAACCCATAGCCTTTCGGTTATGAGCCGAACGCCCGTACCATCGGGTCGCATCAGCATCAGCCCAACAAGAATCAAATATAAAAATGTGAATACGAAAATCCAAAAAACAAAGGTTGGTAGGATTGCCAATCTATGCTCCCCACGGGTAAAAGGGTGCCTGCGGGCCTCCTGCCCTAGCTACTTATTAAGGTCCTAAGGGGGAAACCCGCAGGACATTACAATTCTACACTTTCCCTGGCGGATGTCAATAGTTTTCCTTGCTCTGGGCGCCGGTTATGCTATGCTTTATTCTCCGGCAGAAAGTTACAGAATTTGGTGGCTTAGGAGGTGATATCTGATGAAAGCTACCCCGGTCGGTGCACCCTCGCCGTCCGAAGACGGTAAGAAAGAATCGGAGGTTTGGACATCCTTGCGGCCAATCGATGACTAAAGTGGGTGAAGACAGGCAGGGTTTAGTCGAGATGATGTGTCCCGATGGTCACATCAAATACTACTCCCAGCGATATATTTCCCGTTTCTCTTTTGCCTCACTTGACCCCGACAAACACCACCCACCTGAACTGCCGCCTATTTGTCCCGATTGCCACATTACTTTAACCACCCCCCGCTCTAATCTAAACCTCGGGATGATCGAATGTGGCAACTGCGGCCTCCGACTAATATTTAATGAAGAGCGGCAGGAATGGGAGCCAGCGCCCGTCGGTTAAGGTGGAATATTTCGGACAGCCTTCAGCGGGGCAGCTATCAGAAAATATCCATTTTCTCTTAGCTACCCTATCATTTTAGTAGAATAGACTTATGGTGAATGATTGGGATATAGCGGCGGTTAGCTACAGTCGGGTGATTGGTGATCAGGGCGACTATCTCCGGCAATCTTTGACCAACCCGTACATATTGGGTAATCTGCCAAATAATGGGCGAGGCCAGAAAATATTGGATTTGGGATGTGGCGAGGGGTATCTATCCCGGCTGCTTAAAGATAGCCGGGTTACCGGGGTAGATGCGAGCAGCGAGCTGCTAAGGATCGCCCGGGACAGAAATACTCCCGGCGAATTGGTGTTGGCCGATATCACTCAGCCGATAGCCATTACCGATACGGATTTTGATGCGGTGATAATTAATACGACGCTGCAGGATGTCGAAGATGTAGCCGGCGCGCTGCGCAATGTCAAAACACATATTAGGCCGGGCGGCACCCTGATCATTACCATTCCTCATCCAGCCTTTCGGCGCCCGGCAGCTAATTGGGCCAAGACCGTGATAGGCAAGTTGTTAAGACGGGATCCGTTTGTGCGAATTGATAGCTATACCCAGCCTTTTGCGACCAAGATCAAATTAACTAATGTCGATAGTCCGACCGCGGTTTATCATCGGCCACTATCTTGGTATGTCGAGCAAGCGCAAAGCGGCGGGTTTAGGTTAGACAACATTAAAGAATTAGCGTTGACTGAACAAGATGTGAAAAAATTCAATCAGCCGCTGTTCCTCATTAAATTCCCGGCCGTGTTAGCGATGAGATTTACCGAATATGAAAAAAATTAGAATTTTTTGTATTATTGCCCACACCCCGATACCAAATAAACCGGAAATTGCTTGGCCGCAATTTCAACGGATTATTGGTACGGGGCAAGTTGACCACTGACTATGGAGAAGATAAGAAACTTTTGTATAATAGCCCATATTGACCACGGTAAAAGTACGCTGGCGGATCGGTTTTTAGAGGTGACCGGAACCATCGAAAAACGCAAGATGAAAGAACAGCTATTGGATACGATGGATCTGGAGCGAGAGCGCGGTATCACTATTAAGCTTCAGCCGGTAAAGATGCAGTATCAGGGCTATACCTTGAATCTAATCGATACGCCGGGCCATGTAGATTTTAGCTACGAAGTGTCCCGGTCTCTGGCTGCCGTGGAAGGCGCCATTTTATTAGTGGATGCCAGCCAGGGGATCGAAGCGCAGACACTGGCTCACCTGCATTTGGCTCGCGAGCAAGGGTTAACGATTATCCCCGTAGTAAACAAGATCGATCTGCCGGGCGCTAACATTGAAGGCGCTAAAAATGAGTTGGCCTATATCTTAGGTATCGAGCCGGAAGATATCTTAGGCGTGTCCGGTAAGACCGGAGAAAATGTGGAGGGAATATTAGATGAAATTATCGCGGATGTACCGGCTCCGGCAGGAGACCCAAATGCCCCCTTGCGAGCGCTGATCTTTGACTCGGTGTTTGACAAATACAAAGGGGTAATTGCTTACATTAGAATTATGGATGGGGAGATCCGTGGTGAATCAGCAATAAAAATGATAGCGACTAAGGCCGAGTCTGAAGCGTTGGAAGTTGGCATCTTCGCCCCCCAGCTTAAAAAATCCGAGATCTTAAGGGCGGGCGATATCGGCTATATTGCCACCGGTCTTAGGGATGTTAGCAAGGTTCATGTTGGCGATACGATCACCGATGCAAAGTCCGAAAAAGCCAAGATGTTGCCGGGCTATAAAAAGGTAACTCCGTTTGTGTATGCCGGAATCTTTACCATTGATAATAATGATTATCCAAAACTGCGAGAAGCATTAAACAAGCTGGCCTTAAGCGATTCGTCTTTGGTTTACGAACCGGAGACTTCGCCGGCTTTGGGCTTTGGGTTTAGGTGCGGTTTTTTGGGTCTGCTTCATTTAGAGATAGTTAAAGAGCGGTTAGAGCGCGAGTTCGACCTTGATCTAATCGCCACTACGCCAAGCGTTAGCTATCTGGTAGCGTTAGCGGATAGCAGTGAACAGATTATTAGCAACCCCACCGAACTGCCGGAGGTTACCCGCATTAAACATATAGCAGAACCATGGGTAAAATTAGAGCTAATTTCGCCAACTGCTTATTTAGGAGGGATCCTTAAATTAGTCCAGGAACGGCGGGGGATTCAAAATAATATTGAACATTTAGACAAGAATCGAGTGTTGGTTACCTACGAAGTGCCGCTCTCCAGTATCGTGGTCGATTTTTATGACCAGTTGAAGAGCATCTCTTCCGGTTATGCTTCGATGAACTATGAATTTTTAGAGTATCGGCCGGGCGATCTGGTTAAGGTAGATATCTTGGTGGGCGGCAATGTCATCGATGCCTTAAGTGTAATAGTGGATCGCAGCTCGGCTCAACGGGCCGGTAGAGAGATCTCCACCAAGTTAAAAGAGCTAATCCCGCGGCAGAATTTTAAGATAATTATTCAAGCAGCCATCGGTGGAAAGATCATTGCCCGAGAAGAGTTAGCGCCGTATCGCAAAGATGTTACGGCCAAGTTGTACGGGGGAGATGTTACTCGAAAGAATAAACTGCTGGATAAGCAGAAAAAGGGGAAGAAGCGGATGAAGCAGGTGGGGCAGGTGAGTATCCCGCAAGAGGCCTTCTTAAAGTTGCTGGGATAATAGTTTTTGTAGCTTGCCGTGATTTGTCATGCTGAATTTCTATCCCGTCATTCTGGTCCCAAAGGGAACCCGTTGGGTTAAGTCCGTCAGCCCCGAAGGGGAGCCTTAGGCTCTGACGGACGCATCCAGAATCTTAAAAGATCCTGAATAAGTTATCTATATAATAGCCTACGGCCCCAAAGGGGGGCCTTTGGCCCTGACAGACGAAGGAGGGTCCAGGATCGTACGATTCCGGAGTCAGCTCCGGCTGGCCGGAGCTTCCCCAGAATGACGAGAGGTGAGCCACGCGGGACGACGGGGGGCGGGGTTGACCCGGTAGAGAATTTTGGAGCTGGCTTTGCCAGTAGTAGCATCGCTACTCCAAAATCTTCTACCGGGTTGACGGCTTTAGGTCAGCTAGTGGTATAATACTGTTGGTTTGGCAAAAGTGTGTGCGCGCAGGGGTTTGGTCTGCGTGGTTTATTTTATTAGTTATAAAGTTATATTCATAAATAAGAAAGAGATGGCAAAAAAAAGAAGGGCAAAGAGAGCCCATAAATCTCAAGGTGTCACCATCAATTGGGGAGTAGTTGGCCTGATCGTGGTGATCGCGCTGTTAATTGGTCTGTGGCAGATGAGCGATAAGTCGGATGCGCAATCCGACGCTGCCAATCTGCCGAAGATGATCACCAATCTCAGTGCAGATGTTCGGCTGAATGGTGAATTAAATATGGCCTGGAGGCTTATTCCTCCCTCCGCCGTATCGGGATTGGAAGTCATTGCTTGGAAGGCCGTGGTGATGCCTCGAGGGGCTGTCACTTCAACCAATTTTGACATCGCTCTGAGCGAGGTTGGTAGTACCACATTGCAGGGGGATACCAAGCCTTGGTACTATGCCACGGTAGATATGCCACCGCTGGTGTTAGCTACCTCAGGGACGGTAGAACTAATGCCTGTGGTGAAGAGTCCGGCCTATCCCAACGGTCGGGATTCGGCGCCCTCGGGAGCAAAGACCAATGTGGTCCTGACCTACTAGTTCTCCGTATCTGTTTTGAGACTAAATCAGTCCCGGTTTACCGGGGCTGATTTTTATTGACCAGAAGCCTCTTGTTCGATAGGGTGAGGGGTGCTGGTAGATAATAACCTTCGGGCGTTATCTATGTTAAAACCAGTGGCTTGAAAAAAGGAGTAAATAATGTCGGATACGGTGATCGTGAGCTGCCTGTTGGCAGTAATCTTGTTGCTAATATTATGGGCGGTCGCGATAGCGGTGATCCGGAGCCCATATCGTCAATCTTTCGAAGCGCCAGAGAACAACTTAGCATTTGATCCGCTTTGGGATCAGATAACCCTATTCTTTGTCGGGGTAGTTGCCTCATGGCTGATGCTGTTAACCGGTGGCATTCTTTTGGGTTGGTCATGGCCGTTGCTGTTTAAATGGGGCTATTCGCCATTTTGGTATCTGATTGGTGTGGTCCAGATGGTGCCTCCAGCAATCCATGCTGTTATTATCCATATGCGCTACCCGAATGAAGTTACCAAATGGTGGCAACGACCCCTACCCGCAGCTCTGTCGATTATCTGGCTGTTAATTGGCCAATGGATCTCGGAGCTATGGCTCGTAGTGTTGGTGTTGGCAGTAATCGCCATGGTGCTTATGTTAGTCTGGTGGTCTGTCGTTGGCCTGATCCTCCCTCAACACCGCCAGCAGCGTCCCTCCAGTATGCATTATTGACTCAGCCGGCCGAGAGGCCTGGGTGCCCTGTTTTACGGGGCACTTTTTATAGGGGAGTTAGCACTCACTTGACATGAGTGCTAAATGGTTTTAGCATATAAAAGTTATGGATAGCAACACCAGAAAACAAGATGTCTTGCGGTTGATCGTGGAGACATTTGTGCACACTAATCAGCCAGTCGGTTCGATTCAGGTAGCTGAGCAGTTACCCTACGAGGTAAGTTCGGCCACCATCAGAAACGATATGGGGGAGATGACGGCTTTGGGCTTACTGGCTCAACCGCATACTTCGGCTGGTAGAATCCCAACCGAATTGGGTTATCAGCACTATGTTAAATTATTAGTTCAGCGTCAAAAGGAGCTGTCCAAAAAGCAACAAGAGGTCTTAGGTCGGTATTTTAAAAATATTAGTGATTTGCAGGCAAGGTACAAAGCGGCCGCAGAGATGTTGGCTAAACAAACCGGTAATGTTAGTTTTTTGATGGATGCGACTCAGAATGTTTATTTATCGGGGTTGAGTCAGATGGCTCAACTGCCAGAGTTTGAAGATTTGGCTTTTCGCTCTCGGATGATGGAGGCTATCGAAAAGCCGCAAGAGTTTGTGCAGAGTCTGGGCGATATGGCTGATAATAATACGCAAGTACTAATCGGAAACAACCCAAGAATGAAAAATGCTACAGTGGTTATTTCGCAGTTTGGGCCGCTGGGGCATAAACGGGTAATCAGTATTATTGGGCCGACCAGAATGCAATACAATAAAGCCTTACCATTAGTGAATTATATGAAGAAATTACTCGAAGAGCTTTAGCTCTATCGAGTCATCCCCCCTTTGTCATCCTGAAAACACTTTACTGCCGTAGGCTTGTAGATAACTTATTCAGGATCTAGGCGGAAATGAAAAACAAAAAACTTTATTTTTCTGTCTGGGTCCCCGATGTCGGATGCTTCGCTCCGGCTCGAGGATGACGGGTGAAAGGAGAAAATTATATGGATGATGAGGTAAAACAACCGGAACAACAAGGTGATTCACCCGTCAATTGGGAAAACATTGCCAAACGGGCGTTAGCTGATTTAGATAACTACAAAAAACAGCAGGAGAAGCTACGGGGTGAGATGACCCAGTTTATGAGCCTGGCGCTGCTAACCCGGGTATTAGAGATCTACGAAGATCTCAAACGGATGTTGGTTGCTATTCAAAATACTAAGTTAGATCCGGCGACTATTCCCGCCGAAGTAGTCAGCTGCCAGAAGGGCGCTATGGATGGGGTGGTAAATATCTTAAAAAAGTTTACGGATGTATTTAAAGCGGAAGGCCTTGAGCCCATCGAAGTTAAGCCGGGTGATAAGTTCGATCCCGCCACGATGGAGGCTATCTCACACGAAGAACATGACGAGCATAAAGAAGATGCGGTAATCGAGCAGTTCGAAGCCGGCCTAAAATATCAAGACAAGATATTAAAACCCGCGAAGGTAAGAGTGGGGAAATAACTGGCAATCTCACCAATCTCACCAATCTGTACCAATCTAACCAATCAAAACAATGTCATCCACAACCGGAGCGAAGCATCCGGATTGGGGATCCAGGCCTGCCCGCTGTCGCGGTACGCGGCCAGGGAAAAGAAAATAAATTATTCGCCTGGATTCCGGATCGAGTCCGGAATGACAATAAATAAATCGAAATGAATATGAGTAATAATGTAAAAATAGTTGTGTTTGTCCCGGAATCGCATGCTGATGCGGTGCGTCAGGCGATGAGCGGTGCAGGAGCTGGGAAGATCGGGAATTACACAAATTGCAGTTTTTCCTCCAAAGGCATCGGACGGTTTCAACCAGAGGCTGGTGCTAATCCTGCGATTGGCGAGGTCGGTAAACTGGAGGCCGTCGAAGAGGGGCGTATTGAAATGGTGTGCCCGAGAGAAGTCCTGACAAGCGTAATTGCGGCCATCAAAAAAGTTCACCCGTATGAAGAAGTTGCCTACGATATATATCCGATAGAAATCGAATAATTAATTTTAAAAGCGAGGGCAGGAAGATGAACCAGGCTGTTGCTCAGAAGGAACCAGTTACAAAGGAGAAACAGGGAGGCTTTAAGGGCTTTGGTTTTGAAAATGATTTGTTCTGGATGCTCAAAGAAGATTATCATTGGCCCAGCGTGGAATCGCGCGTCGGGATTTATGATGCGATAGACAACAAGCCCGGGGAGATCGATATAATTGCGCGGCGAGAAATCAACGTTTCCTATGATAGTAAAATATTTCCTGTAGAGCTTACGTTAATCATCGAAGCAAAAAAGACGGATACGTACAGGTGGATTTTTATGAGGGGTATGGATGATATGGATAGACAAATTAAACACGTGGGGCAATGGTTTTTTCCGTTTGGTTCAGGGTATGATGACAATCCCTTGCGGATGTCTCCAGAATTTGCCCGACAGCGCTACAAAGAAAAAGAGGCAAGCCAGAGCTTTTTTACACAATTGTTGAAGAAAATTGGTGTTGAGCAATCTCATGCGGAAATTAATCTCGATGCAAATGATTGTCAAAAGGACCGCCACCCCAATTCTGATACAAAAAAGATAGATCGGGATTATGGCGACCATCATATTTATCGCGCTATAAATTCAGCGATAGCAGCAGCATTTTATCTCAAGAAAGTGCATGGCAATGATGCGCGACATGGCATAATACTTCCCATTGTGGTAGCTGATACGACTCACATGGAGTATTGGCGGCTGGAGCGCAGGAAGAATTTGGAATCCAAGAGGACAAAAAGAAAAATTGATTTGGGTGTTTGTAAAGTCAAAAGCTTTTCTACGGCGACAGATTACAAGCCCGAGGTTGCAGCCGTTCTTGTACTTAATCCGGTGGGATTTAAAAAATTATTAGATACTATACAAGAAATAGGTATAGAGAGGTAAATTATGAATAAAATCATTGGGATCGATTTGGGGACAACCAACAGCGCTTCAGCTGTTATGCGCGGCGGCAAGGTAGAAGTAATTCCCAGTAGCGAGGGCGGTCGGACAGTACCTTCGGTAATTGCTTCCACCAAGGCGGGGGATACATTAGTTGGGCAACTGGCCAAACGGCAAGCGGTCACTAATCCGGATAACACCGTGTTTTCGGTAAAGCGGTTTATCGGTCGGCGATTTGACGACCCAGAGACCCAAAAAGATGTAAAACTGATGCCGTATAAGATGAAACAGGCTGCTCACGGTGGAACTACTGTGGAGATGGGCGGCAAGGATTATACTCCCCAAGAGATCTCGGCTCTGGTGCTGCAAAAGATCAAACGAGACGCCGAGGCCTATTTGGGTGAGCCAGTTACAGAAGCAGTGATTACTGTACCGGCTTACTTTGACGATTCGCAGCGCCAAGCCACTAAAGACGCCGGCCAAATCGCAGGACTTGATGTTAAGCGGATCATCAACGAACCAACCGCGGCGACTTTAGCTTACGGTTTGGATAAAAATAATAAGAAGAATGAGAAGGTAGCCGTCTATGATTTGGGTGGTGGTACTTACGATATCTCTATTTTGGAGATCGGGGATAGTGGCGGGGAATCCATCTTTGAGGTTAAGGCCACTAACGGCGATACTCATTTGGGCGGTGATGATTTTGACCAGCGAGTGATCAGCTGGATCATCGATGAATTTAAAAAAGATCAGGGAATTAATTTGGCCGATGATAAATTGGCCCTCCAGCGACTAAAAGAAGCCGCCGAGAAAGCCAAACAAGAGCTTTCCAGCTCAACTGAAACCGAGATTAACATTCCATTTGTAACGGCAGACGAATCTGGCCCGAAGCATTTGGTAATGAAATTATCTCGCTCTAAGTTAGAACAGTTAGTGGGTGATTTGGTGGAAAGCACCATTCCGCCAATGGAGAAGGCATTGAAAGACGCTGGTTTAAGCACTTCGAATATTGATGAAGTGATTTTAGTTGGC
Organism: candidate division Kazan bacterium RIFCSPLOWO2_01_FULL_48_13; assembly: GCA_001771275.1. Taxonomy (GTDB): domain Bacteria; phylum Patescibacteriota; class Kazan-3B-28; order Kazan-3B-28; family UBA10110; genus 2-01-FULL-49-10. The sequence goes on along the minus strand of METE01000004.1, from coordinate 109,303 downwards.
GGGATGACACGGATGCCATTAGTGGTCGAGACAGTTAAGAAGTTCTTTGGCAAAGAACCGAATAAGAGCGTTAACCCGGATGAAGCGGTGGCGATCGGCGCCGCCATCCAGGGCGGCGTACTGCAGGGTGATGTAAAAGATGTACTGTTGTTGGATGTAACTCCGCTATCACTTGGTCTCGAAACTTTGGGTGGGGTAGCTACAAAACTAATTGAGCGCAATACCACTATTCCGACCAGTAAATCTCAAGTGTTTTCGACCGCGGCTGATAACCAAACCTCGGTAGAGATCCATATCGTTCAGGGGGAGCGGGAATTGGCGGGGGATAACAAAACCTTAGGTCGGTTTATATTGGATGGCATTCCTCCCGCGCCTCGGGGGGTTCCTCAAGTTGAAGTCACCTTTGATATCGATGCTAATGGCATTGTTAATGTGAAGGCGGTTGATAAGGCTACGGGTAAAGAACAGAAGATTACAATTACGGCTTCATCCGGCTTATCGAAAGAAGAGGTAGCCAAGATGGCGGCGGAAGCGGAGAAATATGCGGCTGAAGATAAGATTAAACGCGAAAAGGTTGATGTTAAGAATCAAGCCGATAGTTTGGTCTATGCTTCGGAAAAAGCGCTGAAAGACGCGGGCGATAAAGTAGATGCCACGCTCAAAACGGACATCGAAGCCAAGATTAAAGCTGTTAAGGACCTGCTTAATACCGACAAAACAGATGAATTAAAGAAAGCGACTGAAGAGCTATCGACTACGCTGTCTAAAGTGGGCGAAGCGATGTATAAGCAGCCGGAGCCGCCCAATGGCAGTGGTGATCAGCCCAAAACAGACACTGGCGCCGATAACGCCAAAGAGGGAGAATTTAGCGAAAGCGACGATAAAGAGCAGAAATAATCTGTTATATTTAAATAGGAGATAACTTGTCCCGTTAGAAATCGCTGATCGGGACAACCAAAATAAACAGATAGCCGAACATATACGCTAAGTAGATTTCTAACGGGATGGTAAAGCGAAAATGGTTAGTTTGGGGATTGATAGGAGCGGCGTTTTTGATGACGCTGTCAGCCGCCGGTTGTCAGCGGCGCGCGATCGATAATACCGACGACTCGATTGATAACAGCCTGAGCAATACCCCCACTAATCAGAACCCCGATTTTACCGCTTATCCTGGGACTACTGCTCCCGAGAGCGGTTTGGCAGATTCGACGGTTATCCATCCGCAGCTGCTGCGGGAGAACAAAGAGGCCACTGACTTTATTCGGCTGATCCAGCCCGATGCGATACTGGTGCTGGTCTCTTCTAAGTACATTAATTCACTCTCGAACACTTTTGGCCTGTCGACCAACTACTATATCTATAGTTCGGTCTCCAAGCCGGACTATTATTTCTTGGTTAATGTGCCGCGCAATAATCTGGATCCGATGAAGCGGTTCTTAATGCCAATCCAAGATTTTGAGCTGGACTTTAGCGTCCTGGATATTCCGGCCGAGTACTGGAAGATCAACTACGCCAAAGCGCTGCAGTTAGCCGAAGCCCAGGGCGGCGCGAGCTTTCGCGCCCAGCACAAGACCTTTGAGGCCTCTATAATCCTGGCCCGGCCTGCTGGCAAACAGCTGAACTGGTTTATTACCTATAAAGCTACTGACGCGTCGGGAGCCAAGTTCCAGGCGCAAGTGGATGCCGGTTCGGGCGCGGTAACCATAGTTTAATATGAGATATCCTAAAGTCATCTCTTTAGCGTTGGGTTTAGTTTTGGTCGGTCTGGGTGGCTGGGGGGTATGGCACGCGTTGTTGGGCCAAGACGAGGTGCAACCGACTTTGGCCGCCGGCAGCTTTTTACAGTTGGATTACATTAAGGAGGATGCCGCGTTTGCATCTGAACTATCCCAAGCCAAGCAGCAGGCTGATCGGTGGAATGCCCAGGCAGAATTGGCGGCTATCTCTATGCGATTTGATGGCGGATTGGGTTATGATTTTTTAACCCGTTATGTTTATCTGTTTCAGGCGCCCGGATTAAGCAGTAGCTATGCGGTAAATAACCCGCGGGTAAAAACCGAGGTGCGGCATAGTTATGATCGGACAGAGATCTTTGGCGACGAGGTGGTGCCGGTGAGTATTGCGGGTGAATATCTTAAAATAAATTTTGTTCAAGCATTGGAGATCGTTGAGCAGACGGGGGGCAGCAATTTTCGGGCTAATCATCCCGGCGATTATTATGTTAATCTGCTGTTGGTACAACCGGAGCGGGATGTCCTAAGCTGGGTAGTTTCGTATCAAGACAAATCGGGTGAAGACAACCAAGTCTGGCGGGTCAACGCTGCCAATGGCGCAGTAGAGCTACGGTAAAACAATAGAAAATTGACGATGTTGACCATGCATCGTCATCCTGGCTTGCCGCGCCCCGTAGTGAGCTCTGCTCTACTACTGGGGTCCAGGATCTGATATAAGATTCTGGATGCGGTCCGACGAGTCGGACCTTACCAGAATGACGGAAAGTGGGGTTAGTTAATTAAGATGGCAAAAGATTACTATCAAATATTAGGGATTAACAAGGGAGCGACTGCTGAGGAGATCAAGCAGGCTTACCGCAAGCTGGCTTTAAAGTACCATCCGGATAAAACCAAGGGGGATGCCGAGGGGGAGAAGAAATTTAAAGAAATAAATGAGGCTTACCAGGTTTTGGGTAATGAATCTAAGCGTCGTCAGTACGATCAATATGGCCAAGCCTTTGATGGCAGCACCCGCGGCGGCTTCTCCGGATTTAGGCCGGAAGATTTTTCTCGCTTTACACAAGATTTTGGTGATATGGCAGGATTCGAAGATATCTTTGATGCTTTCTTTGGCGGCGGCGGTCGGCGCCGGAGAAACCCGGAACAGGCTCATCGGGGAAGCGATATTGAGGGACACCTGCAAGTGACTTTCGCGGAAGCCGCCAAGGGCGTCAAAAAGAAAATGGGGATCAATTGCTCTCGGATCTGCGAGGTTTGTCACGGTAGTGGCGCTGCTGATGGCAAGCTGGCCACTTGCGATAAGTGCGGTGGCCACGGCGAGCTCAGGGTTAATCGGCGAACCATCTTGGGCACCTTTGCGCAGGTGCAGATGTGCGATACCTGCCGGGGAACCGGTAAGAAACCGGCTAAAGCCTGCCGGACCTGCCGAGGCGATGGCAAGGTAACTAAGTCAGAGACCATCGAGGTCGATATTCCCGCCGGAATTGACAGTAATCAAACCATTAAACTATCGGGCCAGGGTGAAGTGGGCTGGCGTGGCGGTCGATCCGGCGATCTATATATAGTAGTAACGGTGCTGTCTGATTCGCGGTTTGAACGACGGGGAGCCGATCTCTATCGCACTGAGGGATTAAGCTACCCCATAGCAGTACTGGGCGGGGAGATCAAGATCGATGCGTTGGATGAACGGCTGACTTTAAAGATCCCGGCGGGAACGGGTGGTGGAGAGGTATTTAGATTGCGCGGCAAGGGCCTGCCCCGGTTGGATCAAACTGGCCACGGCGATCTGTTTGTTAAAGTTGAGATCGTTATTCCAAGACACCTGACCCTCAAACAAAAACGGCTGCTCGAAGACTTGGGCGAAGAGCTCTAAAAGCCCTAAAGGGCTAATGTCCAATACCCAATATTCAATTAACGGCTTCGTCGTAATCTCCAATCTCCAGTGTGGGATAACTAAATCAGTGATTGGGGATTGGGCATTGGATATTAACGCGTAGCGTTTTCTGGTATATTAGTAATTGAACATTGGATATTAACGCTAAGCGTTATTCTATGGTTCCTACCTGGGATTTAGTGCTGTTAGTGTTTTTGGGGGCCAGCCTGGTCTACGGTTTTTTGATGGGGCGGGAAAAAGTTATTATTACATTGCTGGGAGCCTATGTTGGGCTGGTGATCGCCAACCAGTGGGGCGCCTCCGCTTTTGCGATGCTCTCCCAAGAGAATGATGTAATCAATAACGGCTGGATGAGTGGCAATCTATCCATTTTTGTAGTTAAAGTTATTTTATTTGCCGCGGTGCTGTTGCTGATAGCGATGAAGGGGGGTTTGATGCTCCACGGCTCGATGGGCGGTGGCGGAATGATGGGCTTTGTGGTGCAAGCCGGCTACAGTGTGTTAAATGCTGCGTTGATCGCTTCATCTATTCTTAATTTCCTGCCCGACGAGACCAAACAGCAGGTGATCAGTGGATCACTAATCGCCGCGCCGCTGGTCAACTTCTATTCGTGGTTTCTAATTCTGCCACTGTTGTTTATGATTGTGGCAAGCTTTATCTCTAAAAGCGAATAAAACAGAGAATAGCGGTTAGGGGATAGAGAATGGGGAACACCGCGTCTTGGCGTAAGCTCATTGTGTTCTAACCGCTAACCACTAAATGCTAAGATAAAGTTATGAAGGTAAGACTATTTGAATGGAGCGGCGGGCGCAACTTCTTTTACCAGTGGGGGAGATTAAAGCGGCGCGAGAAGAATCTCTATCTATTTATCTATCTGGCCTGGCTGTTGCATGTTGTCTCTTGGATGTTGTGGCTAATCTGGGTAGCGCCCTACCCGATTGCTTTAACGGTGCCGCTGGGTTTTGACCTGGGATTCTTAAGCTGGATTGGGGATGTGTTGTGGCCGTTGGTAAATTTGGCTCTAATCTCCTTTAATACCTGGCTGGTGTTTAAAATCTACCCGAAAGATCTGTTGGCGGCCTGGCTGTTGTTGGGTGCCACCTTTTTTATTCAAACGATCGTATTTGGGATTACCTTGTCATTGGTGATGATCGGAGCATAATAGGTGCCGATGAAAAGGACTAACAGCTATCGGTTTTGGGAGATGCTACCCGGGATCACCTCTTGGACGATCCTGCTTTTGCCGATCGCGCTGTCGTTTGTTTGGCCGGCCGGCGTGGCCTATTTTATCATTCTGTTTGACACCTATTGGCTGACCAAGGCGTTGGTGATGGGCGGACATCTGGTTGCCGGATATGTTCATCTAAAACGGAGCACCCGGATAGATTGGCTGGAGCGTTGTAAAAAAACAACCGACTTGGAGAGCTGGGCGAATGAGCTAACTCGTAAATATCAGCTGGCCCGTGGGTTTGAGGCCAGTCGGTTGCGGGAAGAACTCTCCCAGGTGGAGCAGATGCGAGCCCGGCCAGAGACGCAGAAACGGTGGGACGATATTCTGCATGTTGTTATCTACGCTATCTATAAAGAAAGCGACGAAGTGGTGTCTGCCTCGCTGCGAGCTTGCGCCAACAGCAACTATCCAAAAGATAAGCTGATAATCGTATTGGCGACCGAAGAGCGCGCCGGTGAGCCGGCGCAGGTCATCGCCCAGCGGGTGGCCGATGAATTTAAAAATATTTTTGCCGATGTAACCATTACCGTTCATCCCGACGGCATCGTGGGCGAGTTAAAAGCCAAGGGCGCCAATGTTTATCACGCAGGCACAGAGTTGCAGCGATATATCGACGAACGCCGACTGCCTTACGACAATGTAATGGTTTCCTGTTTTGATGCCGACACGCTGCCCTCCAAGCAGTATTTTGCCAATGTTACTTACGAGTACATCCTAAATCCCGATCGCACATTTCGGAGTTATCAGCCCATCCCGTTATTTAATAACAATCTCTGGGATGTGCCGGTGCTTAACCGGCTGGTGGCCCTGGGCTCTTCTTATTGGCAGATGATCGAATCGACCCGGCCGTATCGCTTGATTAATTTCTCTTCACAGGCAATGAGCCTTAAGACCTTAGTCGATATTGATTTTTGGGACAGGACCATCGTGTCGGAGGACTCGCGCCAGTTCTATCGGGCCTACTTTAGATATAACGGAAATCATAAGGCTATCCCCATCTTTAGTCCGGTCTCGATGGACGCAGTATTGGGCAAAGATGTGTGGGATACGATGAAGGCACAATACATCCAAAAACGCCGCTGGGCGTGGGGGATCGAGCACCTGCCGTATTTAATGGAAAAGTTTTTCTCAACCCGCGGACAACTCACATTCTATCAGCGTATTATCCATCCTTTTAGAACATTTGAAGGGCATGTATCTTGGTCCACCTCGTCGCTGCTGATCGCTTTGGGGGGATGGATGCCGCTGATCCTCAATCCTGATTTTCGTACAACCGTATTGGCCTTTAACCTGCCGGTGTTAGCGCGCAATCTTTTGAGTATTACTTGGATTGGGGTGATAGTCTCGGCCATTATCGCCCAGGGCCTGTTGCCACCAATGCCCAAGCACTTTCCTCGGTGGAAACGATTAGAAATGATCTTGCAGTGGGTATTTGTGCCAATCTCTGGAGTGATTTTTGGTTCGATTCCGGCGCTTGATTCTGAAACTCGAATGATGCTGGGCAAGTATCTGGGATTTGCGGTCACCGCCAAAGAACGCAAGCACGAAGCTCACGGAATGTTGGAAGACAAGTCCGCCTTAACTTAGATCTGTTCGGGCGGGGTGGATTTAAGAGATTGCCGATGGGCTAGGCCGGCTATTTTCTCTAAGCGTCTTGGCTCGGCCGCTCCTACCGTAGCGGTAAATTTAGCTATCACCAGAGTACCGTGGCCATCCATCACTAAGCCGGAGATGATTCCGCTGCCTTTATCGCCTCGGTCGGTAAAATCGACTTCGAAGTGATTAAGTTGATAATGGATCGTTTCGCCGATCTGTGGCTGGTATTTAGTAAAGTAACCATCCACCTTTTCGAAGAAGGGGGTCATGGGTTTGGCGGTCTTAATATTTTCTCGAAAATGAATATAGGCTAACTGTCCCAAACCTTCGAGCAGGCGCGAGCGATTAAAATAAAAACGATCACTAATACCTTGTCGCACATAGTCATCGCCAGTGATGGTGTGAATCGCCTCAGCCAGTACTTTAGGCTGGTAGGAGTGGGGTTTGATCACTGCATCAATAAATTGAATGTTGGGCCCTTGGGGAATTATTTCTTGAATTGCGACTTTATCCAACAAAATTCTATCCGGGTTGATGGGTGAGGTATCAACGGGACCAAATAGTTCCGATTGCTCAACTAACTCCAAGGGCGCTGATTCTCCAGTAATGGTGATGCCGTTTTTTAGATGCAGTACTAATTTGCGAGTAGAACTAATATGGTCGTATCGGCTGGTGTAGTTAACACCAGCGGGCAGCATGTCGCCAATAGCCATATGAAATTGACTGGGAATTTCTCCGCTACTGACCATTTGGTCGGTAAATTGTTCCAACATCCGAAAGGCGGGCAAGATTTTTATCCCGTCCTTAAAATGTCCCTCGCAGTCAGTTTCTAAAACCACTCGTTCGGATACCTGAGGCTGGAGGTCCGCTTCGGGGGACAACCAGCTGCCCAATTGTGATTCACCGCTCTCTGACATAGTAAGATCATAGCTCTCAGAGCGGATTTTGTCAATAGGAGGAGATCTGTGTCCGCCCCCTGGGGTTGACTTAATGCGCGGACTCGGTATAATACCGGAAGTTAGCTTATTCTTAAGTTAAAAAGGAGCAACCTAAAACTGGATTTCCAAGTCGGTCGTTCGATGGAGATCCGCGCCCAAAGAGGGCCGGGTTTTTCTTTTTAACGCTTCTCGCCACCTTGACAGTCAGAGAGTAACTAAAAAGTGCTCACAATCAATTCAAATTCAATTTCCCCATCCCCAGTTTTCCAAAACTGGAGATGGGTGGATTAACTCTTAGTGATGTCAGCTGCTATGCAGTCTGAACTCACTTTTTTGAGAGTTTGATCCTGGCTCAGGATTAACGCCGGCGGCATGCCTAACACATGCAAGTCGAGTGCACTTCGGGTGCACGGCAGACGGCTGAGTAACGCGTGGGAACATACCCTTGGGTCGAGCATAACCTGCCGAAAGGCAGGATAATTCTCGATAGTCTCAGCACTTATTTCAGTGGATTAATTTTTAGTCTGTTGAAATAAGTGCTGAGTAAAGATTTATCGCCCAAGGAGTGGCCTGCGTTCGATTAGCTAGTTGGTAGGGTAATGGCCTACCAAGGCTGTGATCGATAGTTGGTCTGAGAGGATGACCAGCCAGACTGGGACTGAGACACGGCCCAGACTCCTACGGGAGGCAGCAGTGAGGAATTTTGCGCAATGGACGAAAGTCTGACGCAGCAATGCCGCGTGAGGGATGAAGGTCTTCGGATTGTAAACCTCTTTTTTATGGGAAGATTATGACGGTACCGTAAGAATAAGAGCCTGCTAACTACGTGCCAGCAGCAGCGGTAATACGTAGGGCTCGAGCGTTATCCGGATTTATTGGGCGTAGAGCGCTCGTAGGCGGACCAGTAGGTCGAACATTAAAGACTCCGGCTCAACCGGAGAAGGGTGTTCGAAACCGCTGATCTTGAGAATGGTAGAGGCAGATGGAATTCTCGGTGTAGGGGTAATATCCGTAGATATCGAGAAGAACACCAAAGGCGAAGGCAGTCTGCTGGGCCATTTCTGACGCTAAGGAGCGAAAGCGTGGGGAGCGAACGGGATTAGATAAATCCGTCACCGCTCATTAAATATAGTGACGAAGGGTGTCCCTCTCGGCGGCGACGTCGAGATGAGCATTCAGCTGTATCGGGGAAACTCCATTACATTCGGGTTACCGGCCCGTGATGGACAATCCCGAGGGAAGTCGTACGCGCGTAGCGTGTATTGACCCCGTAGAGACTATGAAGTTGACTGTGACAGAGGGTATAGCAATTAATTGCAAAATTATGAGGCAAATCATACCCTTGTCTGAAACGGCTCGAGCGATTATTTTCGGCTCGATATTAGGTGATGGATCGTTAAAAGTCCATCGGACCTATGTGAATGCCCGTTTTTCGTTTCGCCATTCCGAAAAACAGAAGAGCTACTTTGATTGGAAAGTAAAACAATTGAATGAAATCTCTTCTCAGAATAATTCGTGGCGGCAAACAAAGGACGGTCGAGACGGATGGGGAAAAATAAAGTGGAGGTACCAAAGCCTGGCTTTGCCAGCGCTCACCGAACTTTATAAACTTACTCATCCTCACGGTAAATTCTTGATCAGAAGGAAGTGGCTTAATTTATTGACCCCGTTGTCCCTGGCCATTTGGTGGCAAGATGATGGCTCAATAATAGCTAACGGCAGAAAAGGGGTAATTTGTACGGATGGTTTTACCAAACCGGGTGTAACTTTACTCCAGAAATACTTGAAGGTGGTTTGGCAGATTGAGACAACTGTCGCCCCCAAGAACAGGCAAAGGCCTGATCAGGTGCGGCTGTGGTTAAACTCCTCCGAGCAACTGCAATCACTTCTGCGAATTATTCTACCGCATCTGGCGGTGGAAAAAATGATCCCAAAATTTATTCTTCTGTATCACAATCATCAACTTCAACAACGCTGGATCTCTGAAGTCGCGGCTCTTTCTAAGTTTTCTTTGGAAATAGTGCAACAGTACTATGAACTGAAGAAAGCCAAGTGGAAAAACTACAAAGAGCAAAGTTCAGAGAATGATATAGTCCAATCTGTATAGTAATATACTGTTTGACCCCGGTAGTCCACGCTGTAAACGATGGATACTAGGCATTGGTGGCATCGGTCCCCTCAGTGCCGTAGCTAACGCGTTAAGTATCCCGCCTGGGGAGTACGGCCGCAAGGTTAAAACTCAAAGGAATTGACGGGGACCCGCACAAGCGGTGGAGCACGTGGTTTAATTCGATACTAAGCGAGGAACCTCACCAGGTCTTGCATCGTGTTGCAAGCTCAAGGAAACTTGAGCCCTCTTTCGAGACAGCATAGACAGGTGCTGCACGGTTGTCGTCAGCTCGTGCCGTGAGGTGTACCGTTAAGTCGGGTAACGAGCGCAACCCCCATTGTGTGTTGTATTTTTCACACGAGACTGCCTTGGTTAACAAGGAGGAAGGCGGGGATGACGTCAAATCAGCGTGGCCTTTATGGCCTGGGCGACACACATGCTACAATGGCCGGGCACAGAGGGTAGCCAAACCGCGAGGTGGAGCTAATCCCTGAAAACCGGTCTCAGTTCGGATTGCAGGCTGAAACCCGCCTGCATGAAGCCGGAATCGCTAGTAACCGTAGATCAGCCATGCTACGGTGAATACGTTCTCGGGTCTTGTACAAAATAAATGCGCCTGGCAGCGCATCGGACTAGTCGGTGTAAATCCGACTTTATAGTTGAGGACAGGGCTTCTCCCGTAAGGGCAAGCCTGAAGGGTCCAACATACGAATGATAGTCTTACGCATTAAAGGGCGTTTCGACCTTGTCGTGTACACAGGGGAAGAAACATCGCTTGAGCCCGCGTGGGAATGTCAGAAATAGCCTGATGCGTAACCCAGGGAGATCCTATTGGCAAGGAGTAGTTGGTAAGCGCCGATAGGAAGTCAGCTGATCCCATAGTAGTTTGCCTTATAATTAAAGCAGACGAAGGGGTGAACTCAATGCTTGATCCAAACTACATTGTCGGTTTCGTTGATGGGGAAGGATGCTTTAGCATTACTATCAACAAGAACGGTGATGCTTTGGCGGAAGTTCGATTATTGTTCGAAATTGAACTTCGAGAAGATGATGAAGCAATCCTTCAACAAATTAAAGATGTTCTTGGCTGCGGTAAAATTTATCACCTGAATTATCAACGGTATGATAAATGGCGGCCGCATGTAAAGTACAAGGTCAGTAATTTGTCTGATATCGCTGGCAAAGTGATACCATTTTTCCAGAGATATCCATTGCAGGCTAAGAAAATCTGGCAGTTCGAGAAGTTCTGCACAGTAGCCACTATGATGGCGCGCAAGGAACATCTGACATCAGAAGGAGTCGCAAAAATCAAATGGATTAGACAAAGAGACTCGCTGGATGCGTTAGACACGCATGTCCAGTGGGGAGCGATAGAGACTACCTAATCGCAATCACCGCCCGTCACACCACGAAAGTGAGGGGCGCCCGAAGTCTCGCGCAAGCGGGCCGAAGGTGAAACTCATGATTGGGGTGAAGTTTAACGGCTTCCTATGCGAGTAATTGCATAGTAAAATCTAACTATATCGGTGAACTCCTGTCCGCCAGCCGGCGGATTAGGACAACGCCGAGGGAAGTTGGGATAGTCATCATTGATGGCGAAAGTTTACTAAATTCTGCTGGACAGCAGAACAAGCAAGCTTCCTTAACCCCGTAGAGACTATACGTTAGCCCCTGAGAAATCAGGGTGAAGACATAGTCCGATACTCTTGGTAACAAGAGACTAACAAATGCGTAACAAGGTATCCGTACGGGAACGTGCGGATGGAACACCTCCTTTCTAGGGAGCAATTCGAATGTCCGTGGTTGGATGCTGGACACAAGGCCGACCCTTGTATCTGGCACCCAATCACTGACATTCTAAAGCTTTACTACGAAGTAAAGATCGACCGACTTCGTTATTTATAACGGAGCACAACGAGTGATGTCACTTTTTAGTTACTCTTTGACTGAGCAAGATAAAAGCCGTCTCGATTAATCGAGACGGCTTTTGTTAAATAATAAAAATACCTCGAACTTTGCTAAGGTCCGAGGTAGTATCGATGCAGTTAGTGTCACAAACGACTACTTGGTCTCTCGATATTTCTCTCCAGTTGAAGTGGAGCGGGTCGTAGTTTGATGTTTAGTGTTAGATGAGCCGCCAGTACTTTCGGTGTATTCATTGCCAAACACACCTTTCTGTTCACGCGAAGTGGATTTGATACGGCCATCAGTTCCCACCGTTTCTTTGTAGCGGCCACCCAGTGGCCCAGTACGGTCGTGAGTGGTACCCGTTGCTTTGCCGACTCCGGAGTAATGAGCTCGGTGTTCACCCCCTAAGGGTCCGCGCTCATCTCGCGATTCGCTAATGAGTTGGTTGATGCTGTTGTATGTTCGATAAATCGTCCCGCCCAGCGGTGTTGACTCGCGTAATGTTCGGAAAGGTTTATGTTTGAATAGTTCGCGACAGTTATGACAGCGATGGGGCAAATCCCAGCCTTTCTTACTACATTGGATTCGAGTGTTGGTAGTGATTACAAATGATGCGCCACAGTGCGAGCATGAGGCGGTAGTTGATGGGTGAGATTGCTTACAGGAGGGGCAGAATTTTGGTGGATGGTCCCAGTCGCGGTTGGCTTTTATAGTGGCGCTACATCCTTCGCAAGATATCTCGTACCATTTAGCATTCTGCTTTTCTTTGCATGATTTACAGAAACGCGGAGGATTGCTCCAGTCGTGATTGAGCTTCATGG
>METE01000004.1:80416-97019 GCA_001771275.1 candidate division Kazan bacterium RIFCSPLOWO2_01_FULL_48_13 | reverse complement strand
CTCCAGTCGTGATTGAGCTTCATGGTTGTGCCGCAATCTTCGCAACGGCCCTCGTACCATTTAGCAGCCTGTCTTTCTCTATCGGCAGCTTGATTTCCTTTGCAGGATTTGCACAGGCTTGGTGGATTACTCCAGTCTTCGTGCACATTGAATACCGTAAAGCATTGCCGACACGAAACTTCACGCCATTTTGATGGTGACATAGTCGAATCTCCTTGATGTAAATGAGCTTTGGCTGGGGTGAGCCAAGCTGATACTGTATATCAATAAGTTGCGGCGTAGTCAAGCAAATTAGAGAGGATACCCCCCAACTTGTCAGGGGGTAGTTTTAATTATTTGTCAGAGAGCGAGCGCACTCTTTATGGAGGGGTGTATGCCCCTTGACCTTTGAGATAATTTATGATATAATGATAAAACGATTATAACTCTGAGCTTAATCTGTTAAAAATAAAATAAATGGGGCTAACGCCGATTAAAGAAGTCGGAAGATTCCTTACTTGGTTCTTCGCCGTTGTGCCGGCGAAGATTTTTGCTCATACCAAATCATTACTACTGACTGCCGAGGATATTTTTCAGTTTGGCGCCAACTTGAGGTTGTGGTTGGCCATTGAACCGCTATTTGGCGATTACAACTGGCGCGGGCGGCTGATCGGTTTTATCTTCCGCGGGTTTCGGGTGCTAGCTACTCTAATAGTCTATCTGGTAATTTTATTGATCGGATTAGTGGCCGCGTTATTGTGGTGGATGCTGCCGTGGCTGATATTTACCATGATCAAATAATATGGAATCAACAGACAATAAAATTCAGCAGCCAAACTGGCCCAGCCATAGTTGGATCTGGTTTGTGCAAGCTGCTTTTGCTCTTTGGGGTCTGTCAACTTTGATTATGGTTGGATTGATTGGTGCTCGCATAATTATCCCGATGCTGTTCGGCGCCAATTTAGATTGGCTGCACTCCAGCTCGTTGGGGCTAACCATTATTGTTTTAATAATTTGGCTGTATTGGACATATCGATGGAAGGGATCGATCCCGGGCAAAATTAGTGGTCAACCACTGATGTCGTATATGGACATTGCGACGATGCGGATTATCTGGCGCGCGCTGCGCCTGATGCGTCAGCGTCAACAGACGGCTCTATCGGTAGGGGTTTTGTTCGCCGCGTTAGAACACACCCGGGGAGTCAGGGTAACTGCTGTGAGATTGGGCTGGTCGGGCGCTGGGATAACTGATTCGATCGAGGCGTCTACCGAAGATGCCGGAGCAGTGCTGGCCAAAGCTTTTGAGCTGGCAGCTCGGGATAATCATCAGATCGATTGGAGTTATCTGCTGCGAGCTATCGTCGGCACATCAACAGTTGTTAAATCATTGCTGGACAAATCTAAGACTACTCTGCCTGAAGCGTTAGCCGTGGTGGAGTGGAGCAAGAAGACGGTTGGCTATCGCTCCCCGCAGATCCGTCATGGGTTGCTGAACGATCTCCTGACCCCTCAACGGAACCTCAACAAAACTTGGACAGCGCGGCCCACTCCGGTGTTGGACCGCTTTAGCCAGAATCTAACCGACTTGGCGCGGGTGGGATTACTGACATCGGCCAGGGTGCGCGAGCGGGAGGTAGAGGAAGCAGTGCGGGCACTATCGCGGAGTGAACAAAACAGCGTGATTTTAGTGGGCGAGCCGGGCGTCGGTAAAACTTCTATCGTGGGCGATATTGCTTTGAGGATGATTAGAGGGGATATCCCAGCCTTGTCCAATCATAAATTAATAGCCTTAGATATCGGGGCCATGATTGGTTCTGGGATTGGCTTCCAACAGCTATTTGCGATGGCGGTTAATGAAGCGGCCGGTTCGGGTAACACCATTTTATTTATTGGTAATTTAGATCAATTAGGAAAAGCTAAATCGGGCGCTGGATTTGATGTCTCGGCAATTCTTTTGGGAGCGTTAGAAAAAAAGATGCAGCTGATTGGCACATCCGATCCCATTAACTATAAAAAATACATTGAGAATAATTCTAATCTTGTTCGTTTGTTCAGTAGGGTTAGCGTAGAAGAGTTAGCTAAAGATTTAGCCATTTTAGTATTAGAAGATTTAAGCCACAAGATTGAAGCGCGTCAGGGAGTTTTAATTACGCTGGCGGCGATTAAGGCGGCGGTGGAATTATCTGCCCAATACTTGCACGAACGAAGATTGCCCGATAAAGCCCTTGATTTATTAGATGAGGCGGCAGTTTATGTTTCTCGTAATCACCAAGCGTTAGTAGAGCGAAGTGCTATCGAACAAGTGATGAGCTCGCGGACTAATGTGCCAATGGGGGATATTACTGCATCAGAAAAAGATAAATTAACAGGGTTAGAAGATAAAATTCATGGTCGGTTGATTGGTCAGAGCGATGCGGTTACGGCTGTGGTTGAGGCCTTAAAGCGGGCTCGGTTAGGGATAACTGCCGCAGGAAGGCGCCCGATCGGCAACTTCTTATTCTTAGGGCCAACTGGTGTGGGTAAAACCGAGTTAGCCAAGAGTTTAGCCTGGGCTTATTTTGGCGATGAAACTAAAATTATTCGGTTGGATATGAATGAGTATCAAACCCGCGATTCAATTTATCGCATTTTGGGCGCGCCGGCTGTCAGCGGAGATATATCGCTATCCGGTGGTAGCTTTACCGAAGCGGTTAAAAAATCTCCGTTTGCGGTAGTGTTGTTAGACGAAATTGAAAAAGCTCACCCCGAAATTTTAGATGTATTCTTGCGGATGCTGGACGAAGGTAAACTAACCGATAATTTAGGTAACACTGTAGATTTTACTAATACGATTATTATTGCTACCAGCAATGCCCAAGCCCGCCTAATTACTGATGCGGTTCAGCAAGGGAAGCCGTACGCTGAGATGCAAGCGCAACTCGCCAAGCTGTTGGTCCAGGAAACATTTAAACCAGAATTTGTAAATCGATTTGATGGGGTGATCGTATTTAAGCCGTTAGCCTTGCCGGAGATCGAGCAGATCGCCCAGTTGAAGCTCTCCAAATTAACTGAACGCCTAAAAGCCGAAAAGGGGATTGAGTTGATTGTGACGGATGCGGCAATTAAAAAACTGGCTCAGTTAGGTTATGACCCAGCCTTTGGTGCTCGTCCATTAGAGCGGATTATCCGAGACAAAGTCGAGACTCAGATTGCAAATGCAGTGCTTAAATCTAATGATGTAAAACAAATCACTATTAACGAAGGAGATCTGTAATGAGCGAACGAGAGATAAATTTTGGGCAGGAGTTTGAACGGACACAGTCCGAGCGAGAGGTAAATCGGATGGATGTTTTGCATCCAACCGAGAATTTACCGGAATATGTTAAGTTTACCCGCGAACTGAGGGAAGACCTAAGGGGTTTTGTCGAGGCAGAGGGATGGCCGGAGTGCCCTGAAAATGTTGGGAGCGTAGAGGATCTTTTTGCTGTTGGACGAGCAGTAGTAACTGAGTATTGGAAGAAATCGGCAGGCAAAAAGTTGGCAAAAAAATATCAGGGTTGGGCCAAGCAAGTTGATGATGAGGATGAAGATGGGCGAGCTGCCAAGCAGTTATTGCAGCAGCCGGCCAAATTAGAAGAGGCGCTTCGCATCCAACAACTGGGAGCATTAGAAACTATTCGCGAAGAGCAGCCAGAGGCTTGGCGAACATTGGTGATGGTGTCGTCAGAGCGTCAGCTGGCGGTGCTGGCCTTAGTAAGACATTGGGTAAAAGAACAGCTATCTGATGAGCAGATAGAAAAAACCGGCTTCAATCGCGATGAGGTGGAGCTTTTCTTAGACTTCTCTGCCATTCTGGGGAAATATATCGATCACGCCTATGTTAAGCAGATCGAGATTGCTGATATTCCCGGTGGTCAGGATGTTACGCCGCTAGATCAGCAGCATAAATATAAAACCGGTGAGGATGAATTGGGTGGAGCCGAGTATCTGTATGACTATCGAGTGGTGCCAGAGGGACGCAAGAATTCGGTGATAACGACAAAAACTTATAGTGAGGTGTTCCCGTTTGAATGGCCCAAAATCGTTTCGCGAATCGAGATGTTAGCCAAGCGAACTAATGGTTTATTGGCACAAGGCCGATTGCCAGAAAGCTATCAGAAGCTACCAGAATATTTGCGGCATGTGGCTGAGTTATACGGATCAGATATTCATACTGCCGAGGGCTTGGATGACCTCTGGGAGGAGCTATATGACGAAGGAGCCCAGCTATCAGAACAGGGCTGTCCGTTGATGCTGATCGCTCAAGGTAACACTGGGTCCGGTGAGGCAGATAAGGTGGATGTGGAATTGAGATTCGGCTTGCAGACACCAGAAACCCGAGCAACTCAAGGGGCCTTCAGGAAATTTGGGCAGATTGCCCGCCAACTAAATAAACAATATGCCGATAGTCTGGATGAACTGCCGTCTACTCAAAAGATAGTGCTGAATATGCAACCATTGGCGTTTGGTCCCAATCTTTACTGGATGACTCGAGGCGAGACCAGCGAGACCAAGGTGGCTATTCATACTAATCCAGTGGTTGATATGGCGATAATGAAAGAGCTGCCGTTGTTAGAAAAATTAAAACTTATCAGCTCTGCAGATGCTGAGAGCTATAAGCTAGCTGCTTTAACCGAAACGGTGTTGCACGAATTTGGCCATACGGTTATGCCGACCGAGGATGAACAGATCGAAAAACGGATTGGCAGTTACGATGCTATTGATGAGTTAAAAGCTGATACGGTGGGGATGCTGTTGTTCGCACGAGGGATGGAGCAGTACTCGACTCTAAGCAAAATAGCCGAACGCCAGTTGATTGCTAAGCTGGGTACGATTGCTACCTATCTAACCGGTAAGTCGAGCAAGGCAAATAGCGATGGTGAGCCATACTATCTGGCCGGAGCAGCTCAATTAGTTGCTCTATTGGATAGTGGTGCATTACGAGAAGTGGACGGCAGATATGTAATTACTGATGCCACAGTTGGAATTAAGGCGTTGGCAGAATTGGGTAACGATGTGTTACAGAGATTCTATATCGACAAAACATCCGCCCCAGAGGCAGTTGAGGGATACTTTAAGGGTCTGCGGAGCCTAAAACAAGACCCACGCATTAGGCGGTTTGTGGATAAGCTGCAGAGCTAACATTAAGGGTACAGCCCCAGTACTACTCGCTGCGCTCGAGTACGGGGCACTTACCACTTTTTATCTTAATATTGTTCATGGCGGCGCCATGAACCCGAACGAATGTGAGTGGTTCGTGGTGGACCCGGGCGGACTTCCGCCGGCGTTCAATCTCATTTAGAATAGGTCATTAGCCTCTCTGAATATAGATATCACTTTGGCGGACCTTGCTTCTCGTCCTCTTGTTGATCATAACAAAACAGAGCCAGATGGCTCAGTTTCGTTATGGTGGACCCGGGCGGACTCGAACCGCCTACCTCCGCATTGCAAATGCGATGTTCTACCAGATGAACTACGGGCCCAAGCAAATATAAAATATCAAATACAAAATAAAAAATTCCGCTCATTTTTAATTGATTTGGGGAACCCAAATCAGAAAGGTAGGGGAATCCAGCCAAAGCCGAATAAGAAGCCCAAGATAATGGCGGCTAATCCAAACAAGAGGTGGGCGGTATAGGTACCACCTCCGCCTAAGTATTTTTCAGCCCAGCCAATTTTAAGGCCAATCATTTCGGTTATCTTGCGGTGGTAGATAACATACAATGTCCCACCGAAAGCCCCTAAGATAAAGAAAAAGAACCTCATATGGATATTCTATCAAAAAGAAGCTCTCGAATTGCCAAAACCCCTGATAATTGGTATTTTACGAGGTGTATCCCTATTGAGGTTACACCGCTAACTTGGGTGCGTAGTTCAGTGGTAGAACGCTGTCCTGATAAGACAGAAGTCGAAGGTTCGACTCCTTCCGCACCCACCAGCGGTTTTTTAATGCGGAAGAGGCGAACCTTTGGAAAGGGGTCGGGAAAACGAGAGTTTTCCCGTGGTGGAAGAATCGAAACCGCGAGGTGTCGAGGAGGCGTGAGGCAGCCCGAACGCCGACAGGTTCTAGTCTGCCGGATGGCAGACGGACTCCTTCCGCACCCACCAGCGGTTTTTAAAACAAACAGGATGGTTTACCGGTCATTGTTTCTGTGCTACTCTGTGGGTGTTTTTAGATCCTTGACATCACAGGGGGTGATGAGCTTTGAGAAACTTCGTTTTATTGTGTGTCGTAATGTTGTTGGGATGCCAGGGTAGCGCCCCCGGTATCAAAAGCATTCAAGATGAAGCATTAACCAGTAATTTGTATGATGCGTTGATATCTCAGTTCTGGGAGGAAAGGGTGCGGTTAACATCAAAACCGCCTACGGGGAATGACAATGCGGTGTTTGATCTCGAGGCCGAGCTTGTCGAATCACCTACCGGGGATGTAGTAGTAGACGATTTACGGCATGTTCGCAACTCCGCTGCGCCCAGTACTGATGGCGCTGGGGTGCCGCCAGTAAGTTATAGCCTAGTCTGGTCTTACAGGAATACTGGGGACTATGACTGGGATGGAGAGGTGGCTATTGCTGATATCGCACAGATTGTCAGATTCTTTGGCTATGTGGCGCCAGATGACGGTCCAGCATCTTACAAGTTAAAAGCGGACGGGAATCATAACGGCGAAGTCGGGGTGTCTGACATTACCCCAATTGCTTACAACTATCTGTCGGCGGTTGAGGGGTATGTTATCCAGGGAGCGACGCGGGACGGTGAGTTTGTTGATATCGCTCAGGTCACCGACACGACTCTTGGGGTAAAGGTATTTCACAGCTGGTGTAAAACCATAGAATGGAATGCTGGCAGTGAGCAGGGGTACGACTTATTCCGAGTCATCCCAGTAGCAGGTAGCCAAAGAGGATCGCCCTCCAATGTGGCTGGGGCGGTATGGATTCAGCCGCACATCATCTCTGTTCTTATAGGAGAAGGAGAAATTCCGGTTAGAGTGACGGTTGTAAACCAATGGGGCGAAGACAGTATGCTGGTTCATATTATTGGATAATCGAATTGCCCTTTAAAGCGCCCGCTATAAGTGGGCGCTTTTTTAAAATACTAATTACAATACGATTTTTATTGGGATGATCGCATTTCGAGCCACATCGTATCTTATAATAACAATATGGCCACCATCAAAACCAAGGGGATAATCATCAGGCGGATTAACTTGGGGGAAGCAGATCGGATTCTGACGATTTTGACTGAGGATAGAGGAAAAATCCGAGTGTTAGCTAAAGGGGTGCGTAAACCAAAAGCTAAGCTAAGCGGTTTTTTAGAATTGTTTCGTTATAACGAATATCTATTAGCCGAAGGCCGTAATTTGGATTTAGTGACGGGTGCCTACACGATAGATAACTTAGTCGGTGTTGGTCAGAGCCTAAGGAGTGTGGCTACCGCTTATTACATTGCCGAAACGGTGGATAAGCTGATTGAAGAAACGCAAGAGGTTAGTAAGGCGTTTGAAATAGTTTATCGATCACTTAAGGCGATCAGCCAAAGCGGGGATTTAGATGCGATTAAAAGTTGGTTTGAAATTAACTTATTAGCCAATTTAGGATTTCGGCCGGAATTAAATCATTGCGTAGAATGTCGAGCCGCAATTAATGAAGGGTGGTTTAGTTTCGAATTAGGCGGGATTTTAGACAGGGTGCATCGTAGCGCCGACCCAGCGGCTCTGCCAGTTGATGCCACTGAGTTGTCGGAGCTGCGGGCAATCGGAGGGAATATCCCTAAACAGGTATCGTCTAAGGTTGCCCAGATCGGGGCAGGATTTATGGAGCAGATCATTGATCGCAATCTTAAGTCCAAAGAGTTCTTGGCCGATGTAACCTCCGGTTTTCGGGAATAATTGTTGGCCGTGCCAACCATACCTGTTGTCATTCCCGACTTGATCGGGAATCCAGGCCCCTTCTGTCATCCTGATTCTGCTGGACAGCAGAAGAAGGATCTATTTTCTTATATCTTTTTGCCACCATTTTGCTTGCCCAAAATGGTGGCGCCAAAAGGGCACCCAATCGCCAATTGCTATCCGAATAGCAAAACTGCCTTACTTGGCGCTATTGGCTGAACTCGGTCATCTGCCCCAAGCAGCTGACCTCAAACAACAGCCGCGCCAAACAGCAGTTTTACTGCCGGATGACGCAATTTGCTCAATGGGAAAGTGGCTCGGTCTCTAATGGCGGGGAGAAGAAAACATTGACTGGGAGCTGGTTTTGTGCTAATCTCGGGATGTCAGGTGGAGCGGTCGTAATCTGGATTTCTAGCACCGCCATATCAACCACCAGCACCTTGAGAGGATTATCTCTCGCAGTGCAAAAAGGACAAGTGAGATGAGCCAAGAGCTCGAAATGACCACTGGTCAGGCTCACGAGTTGACTTTGGGATTCCGCCGGAATGGCTGGACCAACGCTGACATTAAGCAGATGTGCGAGGGTGACTTACTCACCCGAATACTCCCAGTCGTCAGGGGCCAAGCCAGAATCGAGATGGTAAAGCATCTCATTAACTGTGTGGCCGATCCGATCATCCCCCAGGGATATGGTTGGACGGTAGAGTACCATGATGCCAGTCTTGGCCTACTCGAATTAGATCCGTCCAAAATCGAGCTGTACCTGAGTAAACAGCAACAGGTCAACAGCTACATCGAAGGGAACAAACTTCTCAGGAAGCTACGGGGGTTGGAGAGCAAATCTGTCCTGAACGCCAATGTTCTGGATGATTGGTTGGCGGATAATAGTCGCATCCCTGAAATCATTCGCATCGTCTACCAGATACAGGGGAAGTTGGTATTCTTCTGGGGGACCATTTATCGCGACTCGGACGGCTACCTGTATGTTCGTTACCTCCGCTGGTTCGTCGGTAGGTGGCACTGGTACTACCGCTGGCTCGGCTATGGCTGGTTCTCGAGCGACCCGGCGGCTGTTCTCGAAAGTGATTAGCCCTTTGGACCTTGGACTCTTGGATCTTCGGATTCTTTGCCCTTGGTCCTGCCGCATGGTAACATGCGGCTTTTTTGTTAAAATGAACTTGGAACTAGGCGAATATGCCAGAGATTAAGGTTTCTGGCTGCCGAACCCAGTATCCATACAATCAGAGTATTCCCGACTAAGGTCGGCAATAGTGTGTTGTATGTCTAACTTGCAAAAAATGAAGATACTTGGTGCGAGATATTCAGGCATTACAGATGCCGAATAAAATACAACCTTAAGAATCTGTCGGCTGACGGACGCGGCAATCTATTCCCTCCGTCATTCTGGCTTGCCGCGCCCCGTAGTGAGCTTTGCTCTACTACTGGGGTCCAGAATCTTACAATTATCTTTTTGCTACCACTTTGCTCGTCCAAAGTGGTAGCACCGAAAGGACGGCCAATCACAAATTGCTATCCGAATAGCAAAACTGCCTTACTTGGCTTTTATTGATCGAACTCGTCCGTCAGCTGACGGACTCAAACAAGTGCCTCCGCGACGGCGATTTTCCAAATGGCTCACGCTCGACTCTGGAGGGCGGGAAGGGCTCGGGCTCCAATGGCAGGGGAATCACTTCTCCCCTTAAGGTAAGGGGAGGTAGGTCTGCCCCGTGAGCCCTGCGAATGTGGGGCGACTGCTGGGGGTGGGGTTGTATAGGATGAGACTCTGCTCTGGGAGCGGAAAAGTCGTTGACAAACGACCTAAAGAGTAGTACGTTAGGGGCGCATTTTGACATTGCCAACTAAGATACCGCAACCCAAGCAATCGGGGCGGATTACAGGTGTTGGCTCCGGGTTAGTAGCTCGGGAAGGAGTTTTATTATGGCAAGCGTTAGTAGCGCTTTAACCATTCTGTTGGAATGGTTATTGATTGGTTTTGCTGACATTGTGAAGCTGATTCGCGACGGCAAGAGGACCACTGAACAACTCGAGCCGTTGAAAACTGCTGTTCAGGCCGTGATTAATGGCAAAGAGTTTCAAGTGGTCTTTCCAGAAGTCTCTTCGTCGCCAGCTCTCGATGATGCGGCTGCCCAACTCGTTGCTTGGCAAAAATTATACCAAGATCAGTTCGGTCTAACCTGCGACTTCTCGTCGTTAGTAATTCCCAAGCGTCGCAAGGGTTTTGGTCGGCTCATTGTGGTGGCTCAAGGCATCACCAATGAGCAAGTTTTCCAGCAGTGTAAGAAGCATTTCCCCTGTTGGAAGTATACTGACCGCGATCTCGACGTGGCAGTCCCCACTAACGACCGCACTCCCAAGAATGGCGCCTACGCCATCTGGGTACGAGACACGGTCGAGGCGGATGTTGTACACAAAAATCGCTCTGCGAATTATCTCAAGAAGCAGAGGATTTCTGGCATTACCCTGCTCGAACGACTCTTGCTCGAGCTCAAGTACTTTCTGGAAACGGGCAAACATTTGGATATCCAGAATTGGACTTTGTGCTCGGGTTCGCGTCGCGATGGCGGCGGTGTGCCGCGTGTCCGCTGGCGCGGCGGCGGGCTGAGGGTTGCCTGGTGCGGTCCTGACGGTGCTGATGACAGCCTGCGTACTCGTGAGGTAGTTTCCTAACCCTTGTTCCTTTTTTATCGTTCACTTTTCTTCTGACCGGTCTGATGATGTAAATCATCGGGCCGGTTATTTTTTATCCAAAGTGCCATTGCGATATGATGAATACGGCTAATACAATCGGGCCTAAGGGTTATCGATTTGCCATGTATCTTGGAAACTACTTGCCTGATTTTAGAGAAGGTTTGGTATGGTTGACGAATATCGGGACCAATGCTTCGTGAAAAATTCCGCTTGGGCGGCTCTACTGGTGATTTTTTAATTTAAATCATTGGCATAACGGATGAAAGAGGGCAAATTATCGGGTTCGCGTAACGATGACGGCAATGTGCCGAATGTCAACTGGAACGACGGCAAGCTGAAGGTTAACTGGTACAATCCTGACAATGCTAATGACAACCTGCGTACTCGTGAGGTAGTTTCTACCAGAATAATCCCCGAATTGCTCGGGGATTATTGGTTATTTGTTCTGATGGAGATATATTTTATCCAACCATTTAGCATTTTAGAGATGGTTTGTAGTTCTCCTTCAAATCGGAGATATTGTTTGTCGGTAAATATGCTAATTTCGTGAGCAGTGCGGATTAACAATTTTAATATTTCAATTTGAATCCGAGCGGTTTCTAATATACTGGACTTGTTGGTTTTATTGGTTAATGCTGCTCGCATCAATAGAGTTATTAACTCCAAACAGCCCGTCTCGATGGTGTGGTACAGGCCAAATCTGTCTCGTTTCGGGATTTTAGGACCCAGTAGATAAACTAATTTATAAAACTCACCAACTTTATGTACCAGAGGAGCAGAACCGGTCGGGGGGGGGCTTAGTAGGAAAATTATTTTCCATAACGGTGTTTTTGATGAGATTATTTCGTTAGAGAATTTATTTTTAGCTTGGAGAGAGTTTCGGAAGGGAAAGCGAAGCAAGTTTGATGTCCAAGCATTCGAACTTCATCTTGAAGATAACATATTTGCTCTGCATGAGGAGCTGGCAGATGGCACCTATCGCCATGGCGGGTACCAGCAGTTTCGCATCTCCGACCCTAAACTTCGCTTAATTAGTAAAGCCAGTGTGCGAGATAGGTTGCTTCATCACGCTATCTATCGGATTCTGTATCCAGTTTTTGATGGGACTTTCATCTCTGATAGTTATTCTTGTCGGAAAAGTAAGGGAACGCATAAGGGATTTTTTCGGTTAGTAGAGATGGCTCGCCATGTGAGCAGAAACTATACCGGCCCATGTTGGGCGTTGAAGTTAGATATTCGTAAGTTTTTCGACAGTGTCGACCATCAGGTGCTGATGGAATTGTTGCGAGAACGGATTGCGGATGAGCGATTACTGGGATTACTGGAGGATATTATTTTTAGTTTTTCTGCCTGGATTCCGGGTCAAGCCCGGAATGACGAGGGAGGGAGTAGGCATGGCGAAAGAGAGGGTAGGTATGACAGAGGGGATATAGGGATGCCGCTGGGGAATCTAACCTCCCAGTTATTTGCCAATATCTATCTCGACCCATTGGATAAGTTTGTGAAGCATCATCTTGGAGTGCAACACCATCTGCGCTATGCGGATGATTTTATTTTTTTGGCCGATAACCCAGACGAACTAATGGGCTACTTTGTGGAAGTAAATCAGTTTCTGAAAGCCAAACTAAAACTTAATCTCCATCCAGATAAGATCTCTCTCCGAAAACTGGTCTGGGGAATTGATTATGTTGGTTATGTAGCACTACCGCACTATAATCTGCCGAGGAGAAAAACAGTCAATCGGATTTTGCGGCAGATTGCCAAATTAATGGAATCTAATAACGAGGATGTATTGGCTAAAGCTCTACCCTCGTATCTGGGGCATCTATCGCATGTGAGGGCCTATCGTGTAAGTCGGGGGTTGAGAGATGTTTACCTTCTGGCTCGTCTATTATGAAATGCTTTGTGAACCCCGATACCAAACAAACCGGAAATTACTACCGTAATTTCAGCGGTATGTTGGTACGGGGCAGGCCTCTCTGTGACATTGTTTACTTTCGACCTCGTTTATTATGGAAGGTACGGTGTATTTCTTTCAAGTGGGGGTTGGTGAGATGGGTGTAGATTTGGGTAGTGGTGATAGAAGAGTGGCCGAGCATGGTTTGAACGGAGCGGATATCAGCTCCGTTAATTAGCAGATCGGTAGCGAACGAGTTATGTGATATAAATCCATCAGTAATCAGATTGTGATTTACATCTATGCCAAAATCAAAAACTTGTTCTTCTGTGTCTATCGTGCCAATGGATTTGACCTTGAGCCAAATCAAGTTCTTATTGCCCACGACGGATTTCATTTTTCTTAGAGCATCATTGAATATACCGTGCTGGTTAAATTGCTCAAATATCTTAACAATTTTTTTAGCAATATTTCTAGTGGGAGTTAGCCGAGTGTAACGGTTTAGATGTTTAATTCCATAATGAATATCCGCGTAATGATGATAGCCACGAAGTCTTGATCGTTTAGCCGTCAATAACATGTCGGATATAAATGGCTGAATTGGCAGTTTATCATATTCCATCTTGGTAGCTGGCCCCGGACTGATAATATCTTTTTTTAGTGTTGGGATCATGTTTTTGAATTTGGCCTGGCTGTCACGATCAAGCACATGCAGAGAATAAATGGTGTTTGGAATAATGTTCCCTTGTGGTAATTTAACCTGCCGCATCCTTTTATTAATGTGGCTACCTATGCTCAACCGGAGGAGCAACATTTGGACGTCTTTAAGTAACTCCTTGCTGGAGGAAAAGAGACGGATTGTTCCACTATTGCCCTCGGCATCATACAGTCCGGCAATAAATTGGCGGATTTCCTGATCAGTAGCTTGCATAATGGATAGCGGCGCTCGCTTATTTTTGGATATTTCTTTCGGCAGATATTTCCTTAGGAATCTTAAGAATGCCATCGAGTACATAATGAGTTCGTGAGAGTTAGGGTTGCGTTCACGAACGAACGGATTTTTGTTAAAATATTTCTCAATTATTCGCTGATAAAATATTAGAAACTTTGGGTTCTTGTCATAAATTTTGACGCCATGAAACCCCTCGCTAATTATGCCGTCTCCTAAAATATAGCCAATCAGTCTCCATAGCTCGGGGATCAGAACATTCTTACCTGTCTGTTTCACCCGGGGCACTCCAGCCAGATAGGTTCCTATCTGTATTTTGGCTGCTGGTATTTCTGTGATTCCTGGTGATGTTACGGTAAACAATCTATGTTCGGGGGTACATAGTAACTCATGGCCATCTGCCCAAATCTGCAGTAGTTGATTGGTGGGATGACTAAATTTTTGCACCACCCGTTTATTCTCAATTTTGAAGTTCGAGAAATTCATGCTCTTGACACGAGTATTGCGGTTGGTAAATAGGGTAGCCGAGGAACATACCTCTTGGTTTAAAAAAATACGAGTGTATCTGTGTAGACAGTGGCGGAGTATGTGGGGGGTTACTTTTTTAACGATGCCCGCTGCTTTGGCATATTTCTCAACAATGCGTTGGATACTGCGCGGAGTTAGTGGGGTGTGTTTGCTGGGTCCTTTTTGGGCCACGAATGCCGCTTCGGCATTATCAGTGCGTTTAGTAAAATATTTATCCAGCAGATTTTTGGCGTCGGCCGATAAAAATACTACGCGAGGTTTATCACCTTTTCCTCGAACCATAAATTCACCTCGTTTTAAATCGATATCTTTTCGCTTGAGATTGGTTAGTTCGGACACGCGTAGTCCAGTCGAGAATAGAGTAATCAAAATAGTTAGATCGCGTAGATTCTCGACCTTGTCGCTGGTAGGCACAGCGGAGAATATTTGCTCTAATTCTTCTGGTGCCAAAAAATCGATATGTCGTTCCGAAGTTTTTCCAAGTTCGATTTTTTCTGCAGCCAAAGTTTTGATATCTTGCTTGGCCAAGAATTTAAGAAAGGCTCTTAGGGCGATGATGTGATAGTTTTGGGTGACGGGTTTGAGCGGGTTGCCAGTTTCATCGGCAAATCGATTAAGCCACAATCGATATTTTCGAACGAGAGGCAGAGTGATTTGAGCAGGGGAGATGTCTTTGCTTAACTCGTGGTCAGCAAAGTTGGCAAACCTACTTAGGTAGTGGGCGTAGTTGCTGCGAGTTTTAACGCTTCGATGTTTCTCGATTTCGGTGTAGTCGAGAAAGTCGTCGATCAGATTTTCTAACTTGCTCATTCGACCTTCTCCATTATTCATTTGTCAGTATCTATTACATTGTACGACATAACCGTATTCGTCATTCTGGCTTGCCACGCCCCGTAGTGAGCTCTGCTCTACTACTGGGGTCCAGAATCTTACAATATTATTCTTTTTCGCTACCATTTTGCTCGTCCAACACCTTTCTGTTACTTTCCGCTTGAGGAAAGTAACCAAAGTCGCCCGCCAGTCGTTCTCGCTATTCGCCTCAACCAATCACCTTACCGCTTTTGCCCTAACAGACAACGGGCTAAAGCGACAGTGATTGGTTGGGCTCAGAACGCTCGAGCTCCAATGGCGGAAGAAAGACAAACGCAATTTGCTCAGTGGGTTTTTAGAACGATTCCTTCTTATCTTGGAAGATAATTTAATGGATTCAGGGGAGTGTCGTTTTGGCGGATCTCGAAGTGTAAATGAGGGCCGGTTGAACGGCCAGTCGAGCCCATAATGCCGATCAATTGGCCTTGTTGGACATACTGGCCGGGAGTAACTCTGAACTCGCTCAAATGGCCGTAGTAGGTGCTCCAACCGTCGCCGTGATTAATAATGATCAAGTTACCGTATCCGCCGCGGGTGCGTTGAGTTTGGACCACGCCCGGAGCTGAGGCATAAATGCCCCAGCCGTTCAGACGGTTAAGGTCGATCGCGCGGTGATATGATTTATGACCCTGAGAGATGTAGTGGGTAGCGGTTTCGGTTGGCCAGACGAAACGACCCGAGTATGGGGTAGGGTTGTAGTTAGGGACATTGATGTTGCTGTTGCTGCCAGTGGGCGCGGTGGCCGCCTTGGATACAATGGCGCCCGGAATTAACAACTCTTGGCCGGCGAAGATAGGATCATTAGCGATTAGGCCGTTATATTTGATAATATCATCAACTTTAACATGATAACGATTAGCGATACTGCTAAGGGTGTCGTTGCGTTTAACGGTAGTGTACAGACCATCGATGGGAGGGATCTTTAACTCCTGTCCCACCTTGAGCGAATTACTGGATAATCCATTGGCGTATTTGATAGTTAAAGCGGTGATGCCAAAATCATTAGCCAGGCTTCCGACCGATTCGCCTTCACGCACGATATATTTAATTGTTTCGGTGCGGTTGCTTCGGCTGATGATGGTTTCGGTTGGGACAGTTTTGAACAGATATTCACCAGTGGTGTCAACGCTGGTGGTGTACTCTTCATTGCTATAGAGGGGATTGCCCAGTTCGGCCAAAGTAGCCGCCGAAGCGATCTCGGCGATAGTCCGATAGCGAGTGCCAGTATCGGCTGGACCGCCGGTTCCGGCCGGAGCGCTGAGGCGAATGCTGCTCAGCAGAACGATGACCGACAAGGTGATGAGACCCCAGTGCTTGCCGTACTCACCAAATGACCGGGCGGTTTTGTGCAGATCCACCCGCTTGGCAATCGAACGACTGGTTAGTTTAATGCTTCTTAAGCCTCGACCCCGCCCGGCCATTTTTTTGATCGCGGCTAAAACCCCCTTTTTGGCGATGGTCCGCCGGGGCGGATCATTCTGAGGGGGGACTTGGGGCCTAATTTTGGGTGAGGTACTAATAGTGATCCTCGATACTTAAGGATAAGGATATGTGTTTTATCCCTACCAAAAAGGTTTCCGCATATTTTGGAAACCGCCCATATACTACCTCTAATACAGGTTTTTGTCAACCCCGTAATGAAAGTTGGGTAGCTGCGCTAAAAAGGCGCCCGGTGGCGCCATACCCAACTTCTACTACCGGGTCAACCCAGTAGAGAATTTTGGAGCTGGCTTCGCCAGCAATAGCGCTGCTACTCCAACTTCTA
>METE01000004.1:51288-80256 GCA_001771275.1 candidate division Kazan bacterium RIFCSPLOWO2_01_FULL_48_13 | reverse complement strand
CTACTACCGGGTCAACCCAGTAGAGAATTTTGGAGCTGGCTTCGCCAGCAATAGCGCTGCTACTCCAAAATCTTCTACTGGGTCAAGAGCCGTTTTTTGGCTCTCGGAGCTGCTATTAGCGGACCTTAAGAGAGGTAATATTCTCGGCTAAAACGCTGTCTCCGCCCTGATTGGTAACGAGCAGAGATATGGGGTATAAACCAGGGGCAGAAGGGGCTCTCAGGGCCGCGCTGTAGATACTAGATTGGTTGCGATCGGACAGGATATAGGAAGTATTCTCCAGCGTGAGTTTGACTTCTTTAGTGTTGGAAGAGACCGGAACGAAGATGTAGAACACCGCATTAGCCTGAGCCGGGTTTGGTTTAATTCGCAAGTTGGCCAGATCAATCTCAGGGTCGGGGGTGCGGACATCAATAGTGGTGGGAGAGGAGGCCGCGCTCCTGATTCCATACTTATTGATAGCTATTAATTTGAGACTGTGCTGGCCGCGTTTGATCGCTCGCTCCAAGGTGCCAGCGAAATTCCCGGATGCATCAATTTTTAGAACGGTGTTTTGCTGATCATCAACATACACTTCGATCTGGGTGTCGGTCGGACCCTGACCAGACAGGGTGGGGGTGGCAGTGACAATGATGGCTTTGTCAGCGGGAGCCTTAAGCATTGGCGTAGCCGGCGGAACGGGGTCAAACACATCGATCGTTATGCTTTCTTTTAATCCCCGGAAGTCCGCTTCGATCACGATAGTTTGTGGTTGAGCGGGAGCGCGCAGGATAACTCGCTTGGACGCCTCCGATGGTGTATCGGGAGAGTTGGTCAGATCGCCCTGGCCACGCTTAACGATTACATCAATATCGCTGCCATCAATCAATTGGCCGTGTTTGTCCTGAGCGGTGATATCGATTAAGGCGATGCTGCTGCCGTCGGCCGGCAGATAGGGCGCATTCGATTCAATCTCTAAATTAAAGGAGGGGAGAAACCAGCCGAGCCAACTTTTGCCGACCGCCTGACGGCCGCCGGCCTGAATAAATGAGATCACTCCCACTACTAAGATCAGCGCTACTAAGCCGATCATTAGCAGCGGGCGGGAGACATAGAACCCGGGGGCTACTTTTTCTTCATCCTCATCATGCATGCCGACATCATTGTCCGTATTTCCTAAGCCGTGTGTCAATTGATTTGGATTGATGTATTATAATATCAGTGCATAAATAATTTATTAAACAGGAGTCCTATGGTTATTCGAAAAGCGAATCTCAAGACTTCTCGCCGCCTTAAGGCAGACGAATTGCCAGAGGGACCGGCAGAAGAGAGCCGGCTGCACCGGGTCAAACGGCGCAGCTCAGCCAAACGAGTGTTTGGCCTGACGGTTTTAGTCATTATTTTGTTGGTAGGCGGATGGTTTGCCACCAAGGTAGCTTTGGGTGGCTGGAGCTGGGATGGCAGCATTACTAGTCTGTTTACATTCAATAGCGCTAAGCTGATCGGCGAAGAATCGGGCCGGGTGAATGTGTTATTGTTGGGTATTCCCGGTGGCGGTCCGGATGTGGAGGGGCCTAATCTCACGGATACGGTGATGGCGGCCAGCTTTGGCACCGCTGATAAGAGCGGCTTATTATTCTCACTGCCGCGGGATCTGTTTGTGAAGGTGCCCGAGTTTGGCGAATCCAAGCTGAATACGGTTTACGAGATCGGCAATGCTCAGGAGGGCGGCGGCGGAAAATTGGCGGCCGATGTAGTGGGCCAGGTGTTGGGCTTAGATATTCCTTACTATATTCGAATCGATTTTTCGGGCTTTGCCAAGCTGATCGATGAGTTGGGCGGTATTAATGTGACGGTTGATAAAGATCTATATGATGATAAATACCCGGGTCCTAATAAGACCTACGAAGTAGTTGATATCAAGGCCGGTACTTACACGATGGACGGAGCGATGGCGCTTAAATACGCCCGTTCGCGGCAGAGTACTTCTGATTTTGACCGGGCGCGCCGTCAACAGCAGGTAATGCTGGCAATGCGAGCCAAAGCGATGGAGAGCAACCTGCTGACCAATCCAACCAAGGCCCTGGCGTTGTTGGATATTCTGCAGGATAGCATTCAGACTAACTTAACGATTCCCGAAATGAAACAGGCGTTGGAGATAACCAAGGATTTTGATGCCACTAAACTAATCACCAAGGTATTTGATGATTCGGCTGCCGGATTGCTGTATGGTACTCGCGTCGGCGAACAGTATGCCTTAAAACCGGTAGGTGATGATTTCAAGATTGTGGCTGACTATGTGGCTAAGGTCGTCTCGGGTGATCAGAGCGTAGAATCGGCCGACCAAGAAGTAGCCAGTGCCGAGCCACTAAAAGTCGAAGTACTAAATGGCACTACTGTTACTGGTTTAGCAGGCAAGATCGCTACTAAGCTTAAGGCTCAAAGTTACAATGTGGTATCGACTGGCAATAATACTACCAAAGGTTTCACTAAAACATTTGTTTACGATCTGTCCGACGGAAAACGCGAGTGGGAGGTGAAGCGATTGGCGAGTACTCTCAAAGCAGAGATCGGTACCGATAAAGTGACTACCACTACTGGCGCTGAAGTGCGAGTAGTGTTGGGGACTGAAGCAAGCGCGCTTTGATCAAACCATCAATCAACTTTAATTGGTTTTGGCATCACCGAAAGCTGCTACTATTTTTAGTGGTGCTTTTGGGCATCTTCCAGCTGATGTATTTCCTGCCAGCTCAGCTGATGTGGTGGATGGCGCTGCTGTTGATTACCCTGCTGCTGTCCAGCTGGTGGATTGGAAACTTAAGGTGGGATCTCTCCACTCACATGTTGGCCGGCGAATTAGTCTGGATCGTTATGGGATCGACCGGGTTTCTGCTCTTCTCCGCGCTAACATTATGGCAGATCGAGCTGATCGCCTTGTTGATCACGGCAGTCAGCTATCTGGTTGGCTACTGGCACCAGGATCATATCGATACTGGCCAGTGGCCACTCCCTGCTATCCATTGGTTGGGGCTAGTTCGGTTGTTGGCGCTATTTGTTACCAGCGCCTCGTTAATGTTTGCAGTTCAGTTTTATAGCCTGGGCATTTTCTGGCTGATGCTGGGGGTAGCCATTCAGGTGGTTTTCGGCTTGTATCTGCTATTCTGGCGCCAAGGAGTGTCGACCAAGCGCTTCTATCTTTATGCTGTGGTATTGGCGCTAATCAGCGAACAGCTGGTGTGGGTAACTGGCGCCTGGCACAAAAACATCTATTTTAAAACTTTTCTGTTGTTGGTAGTCTACTACCTCTATTCTGACTTTGTGGGCCATTACCTTAAGGGCAACTTGACGATAAAAGTTATCTTTGAATATATTGGTATAGCAGCGATATTGCTGCTGACTTTGTTCTTCTTCGATATGCTATTTGTTATATCTCCTAATGTGTAGAGGCTTATGCAGAAAGGATCATTAGCTAATTTTAGCTGGGGGGTATTGGGAGGATTGGTCGGAGGATTAGTCCTCATTTTATTGTGGGGCAGTGGCCAGCTGTCATTTTTGGGGCTTCCTACTAATAGCAACTTGGCGCTGGATAACACTCCCACTTCGACCAATGGTGCGACTAATGGATCGCTGGGCGGGACATCAATCGAGGATGTAGTAGCCAAGGTGTCGCCGGCCGTAGTGAGTATTGTCTCCCAGAGCCAAGTGCAGGGGTTCTTCGGCGGGACCTACGAACAGAAGAGTAGCGGTACTGGGTTTATGATCAAGAGCAACGGCCTAATCGTTACGAATCGGCATGTGGCAGCGGCTGATGCTAAATATACTGTTACTGTTTCGAGTGGAAAAACCTATGATGCCACAGTAGTAGCTCGCGATACCTTTAACGACTTGGCGATTCTGAAGGTTTCAGCCAGCGGCCTGCCAATAGTCACCTTGGGCGACTCGAGCAAGATTCGGGTTGGTCAGCAGGTGATTGCGATCGGTAACGCTCTGGGAGAGTATCAGAACACAGTTACTACTGGGATCATCAGTGGGATCGGCCGCGCGATCATGGCGGGGGGCGGCTCGGGTGGTTCGGAACAGATCGATAATGTAATTCAAACCGATGCAGCAATTAATCCGGGCAACTCAGGTGGGCCGCTGGTAAATCTGACTGGCGAGGTAATAGGTATTAATACCGCTATTGATATTCAGGGCCAGTCAATCGGTTTTGCCATCCCGATTAACGATGTGAGGTCCAGTATCGAATCCGTAGCGGCGGGTGGCAAAATCTCCCGACCGATGTTGGGTTTGCGCTATATTACTCTGACGCCCGAGATCGCGGCGGCCAATAATATGTCAATCAAGCAGGGGGCATTGGTTATGCGCGGTTCAACCGTCACTGAGTTGGCGGTGACGCCTGGCGGGCCGGCGGATAAGGCCGGGATCAAGGAGAACGACATCATTACTATGTTAGACGGGAAAAAGATCGACGATAATACCACCATCCCATCGGTCTTAAAGTCTCACAAACCGGGAGATGTAATTAAGGTCAAACTTTGGCGTAGTGGTAGGACGATGGGGGTCTCGGTAACACTCGGCGAGCTGAAATAGCTCGTTGTCTCGTCTCGGTAATCAAAAATCCCCTCGCGGGGATTTTTGATATTTTTGGTTTTGATTAGTCGCGGTGCTTCATTTCTTTCCGCATGTCTTCCAGCGTATCCGAAGCGGCTTTTTGACCGCCCAGACCGAAGGCCAAACCACCAGCCAAAGCGATCATAAAGAAGATGGCCAGGATTAGGTTGTTGATGACTACTTCAGCGATACCCAACTGGCTTAACGCCGCAAATATCGCGAAGATCCAAATGGTCCACCTGGTCACAGCGGCCAGGAAATGGGCCATCTTGATCCGAGCGGCACCAACGGCGCCTCGGACCACATGGGCAAAGAAATTAGCTGCCAGCATTCCGATTAACAGAATGGCGACGGCTACGAAGATATTCGGGATGTAACTAAGGATCGCGTTTAAGAAATCCGTGATCTTAGTTAAGCCCAGAACATCCGCGGCGGCGAGGAAGGCGACCAATAGGATCGTCCATCTCACTAAGCCACCGACAAAATCTGACGCCTCAAAATCCACGCCAGACTTTTTGAAAAAGGTCTTAGCACCGACCTTGTTCAAAGCGTGATCAAGCTTGAGCTGCTTGAGGATCTGGGTCACTAATCGATCCAACCCCGCGGCCACGATCCATCCGATCAGGATGATCAACAAGGCGCCGACTAAATTGGGCAGGAAGATTAAGAAGCGATACCAGATGTCCTGCAGCGGATTGAGTACTGCTTGACCCCACTCATTGAGCAGGTTGTTCTGCATCTTAGCTCCTACTTAAACTAATATAATGCCCTCTTTTATACTCCGAAGAATAATAAAAATAAAAACTTCTTTGGAGTAACATCTTAGTTTTCAAGGTCCGATTGATTTCAAGTATTATTATACCCAAAAATGGCCCAAACCGCAACCTGAGCCCTCTGGGCTAATATCCAATATCCAATGTCCAATCAGATCCAGGGATGATAGACTAAAGGTCGAATGCTACTATAAGACTGTATTGAGGGCGGATAGCGATCCGCCATCCGCCAGCTGGCGGAGGCGGAGGTAGACGCGCTATTTAACATCGTGGGCGGATGGCGAAATGGTAGACGCACTAGCTTTAGGAGCTAGCGGAGCAATCCATGGAGGTTCGAGTCCTCTTCCGCCCACCACAAAACGGCTTTGCCGTAATATCCAATATCCAAAGACGGGGTTGTTAATTTAAGATTACGGCGAAGCCGTTTTTTAGATGGTAATTTTATCTTTCAATTTGCCATAAGTCGAGGCGCTGATGCCCGAGACCTTCATCAAGTCTTCTTTCTTTTTGAAGCCGCCGTGTTGCTGACGATAATCGACGATGCGTCCAGCATATACTGGTCCGATGCCGGGCAATGTATCTAAGCTGGCTGCATTCGCCGTATTAATATTTATTAGCAGGTTAGCAGGTACGGTATTAGCGGGTGAGATAGTGGATAGTATTGATGATCCAGGATTGCCTTGGCTGGGGATGTAAACTTTTCCGTTATTGGCGAGAAGAGCTGCGCGATTGATGGTGAGAGCAATTAGTTCCGTATCGGCGTTCTCGGTTAAGCCGCCGGCTTTTACAACAGCATCTTCGATGATGGCGCCATTATCAAATTGGTAGACGCCTGGATTGTTCACGGCGCCAGCTACATCGATAGTGATCTGCTTGTCGTCCGCTAACTGCTGGCCGGCGGAAGCGCGGTTCAAGAAGTAAGCGCCCACTACCAGACCGGCCAATAACACTATCCCGATCGGGAGCGCTAATTTATTTAATAATTTGCTCATTATGGTTATTTTATTGTCATTCCGAGGCCATAGCCGAAGAATCTAGGACGAAGTCCGCTTCGCCCCAACGGGGGCCCCCTTTGAGGTTAGATCCTTTACTGCGTTCAGGATGACATAGAGGAGTTATTCTTCGTGCGTTACATAATCAAACTGCAATTTTGATTTTAGCTCCGGGTGATGAACCAGGGTCGGATCGGTTCTCAGAATCTGCTCCGCCGCCGCGCGGGTTTCGGTAATTAGTCTTTTGTCGGTCAGATTGGCTATTTTAAGTTTCAACAGTCCGGACTGTTCGCTGCCAAAGAAAGCGCCGGGGCCTCTTAAGCCAAGATCGATCTCAGCCAGCTTGCTACCGTCAGTTATTTTCACAAATGAGGTTAATCGTTCGATATCCGTCTCGTCTTCTAAAGCGGTTTCGATCAAGCAATATGATTGCAAGCCGCTTCGACCCACGCGGCCGCGGAGCTGATGGAGCTGGGCCAATCCAAATCGATCAGCGTTTTTTATCCAAATAATGGTGGCCCGGGGCACATCAATGCCAACTTCGATCACCGAGGTGGCTACTAAGATATCCAAGCCTCCATTCTTAATGGCGGCCATCAGTTTTAGTTTTTCCTCGGGTGCTACTCGACCATGGATAGAAGAAGTTCTGGCTTTGGAAAACAAGTGCTTTAAGCTGCGCAATTCCGAGGCGATCGAAGCGCGCTCCTGTTCGTCATCTAACACCTCATCGATCAGCGGGGTGATCACAAATACAGCATGCTTGTCGGCAATTTCGCGTTCGATCAATTTGTACGCGGTATCCCGATTGCGCTCGGTGACTAGTCGAGTAATGATCGGCAGCCGCCCAGCCGGTACGGCGGTTAGCTCAGAAATATCTAAATTATGGAGCAATCCTAAAAATAGAGTGCGGGGGATGGGGGTAGCGCTAAGGCTTAAGTAGTGCGGCGTAATATCCAGCGCTTTATTTTTTAGTTTTTCGCGCTGGCGGACGCCAAAGCGATGCTGTTCATCTACGATCACTATATTTAGATTTTTAAAGACCACCTGTTTTTGGATCAGAGCGTGGGTGCCGATAACGACATCAATCGAGCCATTTTCGATCTCTGAGTAATCATGCAACTTGGTGCTGCCAGTTAGTAGGGTCGTGCGAATACCAAACTTAGCCAGTAATGGCTGTAGATTATGGTAGTGCTGAGTGGCCAAGACTTCGGTCGGTGCCATTAAGGCGGACTGTCGGCCGGCTTTGACGGTGGCCACCAATGCGGCCGCGGCTACAGCCGTTTTGCCGGAACCCACATCGCCTAACAATAGTCGGTTCATCGGTATGCTTTTAGCCATATCACCCAAAATCTCTTTGATGGCTGTTTTTTGAGTAGGGGTTAGCTTAAAGCCCAGCTTGCTTCCAAAGTCTTTGATAAAGGTAGCTCCAAAGGGGTCGCCTTGAAAAGAGAGAATCGCTGATCCAGGCAGCTCTTCCCACTGTCGTTTGGCAAGCAGTAAGCCGAGGTGAACTAATAGTAGCTCTTCAAAGCCTAATCGGCGGCGGGCCGCATCAATGGCGGGCGTGGAGTGGGGGAAATGGATATTCTCAACCGCATGAGCCCGGTCGATCAGCCGATAATTTTTCTTGATCTCATCCGGCAGGGTGTCGGGTAGTTCCCGGATGGTAGCGATGGAGTCCTTCAGCCAGCGGCGCAGCATCCGGGTGGAGATACCGGCAGTAGCTGGGTAGATAGGAATGATCCGACCAGAGTGGATGGGGGTTCTTTCGGCCGGCTCGACACCGGGATTAGTTAACACGGGGCGCCCATCTTGGTCTTTGACTGGGCCACTCAGATAGTATTCGGCCCCCTTTTTGAGATTCTGGGCCAGGTAGGGTTGGTTAAACCAGACCACCTTGAGGGTCCCGGTATCGTCCTCGAGCAGGCCGTTGATCAGA
This sequence comes from candidate division Kazan bacterium RIFCSPLOWO2_01_FULL_48_13, assembly GCA_001771275.1. Classification (GTDB taxonomy): domain Bacteria; phylum Patescibacteriota; class Kazan-3B-28; order Kazan-3B-28; family UBA10110; genus 2-01-FULL-49-10. The sequence continues at coordinate 71,962 of METE01000004.1, read as the reverse complement.
AACATCCGCCGGCGAGAAGTGCGAAATCCGCTAAAGCTCTTTAACCGGGCTCGGACGGTGACCTTGCCCGAGGCGGCCCTCACCCCCTGGAGGGGAGTGATCTGGGTCAGATCCTCCCATGTCCTGGGGTAGTAGCTTAGGAGGTCCCCCACGGTAATTAGCCCCATTTGGGCCAGTTTAGGGGCCTTAGAGGGGCCGATGCCGGGGAGGCGGGTTAGGGGGTCGCTTAGGAGGAAAAACACGGTTTCTTGGCTCTGAGAGCTAAAAAGTACTTGTCCAGACCTGAAAAATGTAGTATAATAACTTAACAGGTCGAAGGAGGGGTATATGTCCTAAAGAGGAGACCCGAATGAAGAAAGAGCCCATTATCAGCTTTGAAGGCATCAGTTTTGATCGAGATCGGAGGGCTCGGCTTCCTAAAACCCGTCAGTGGCAGACCAGACGGCTGGCAAAGAATCAGTTAGGTGTATCACGCAGTATCCGGACCGTGTTCCAGAGCTTGTTCGGGGTGTAAAACAGGTGTCATCCTGAACTTGTTTCAGAATCTTAGTCAGTCAGTCCAGTTGGGGTTACTCTCTTCTGTAAGGTTGATTTTTCATTGACGATGCCAGTTCTTTAACTGCTTTTCGCGGGTAACGGCCCCCACTATTGAGGGGAACTCCTCAATGTGGACGAGTCGATGTAGACGGTATCTCTTTGTAAATGTTGGTTCGACTGTGTTGGCGTGCTGATCCAGCCGATGTATAAGGGTACTGGTTACGCCCGTGTATAGCACCCCTCGTGGTTTGTTGGTCAAAATATAGATGTATCCCTTTTTCATCCCCAGATGCTGAAATAAATTCAGCATGACGCTATTTTACTTTGAGGAATTGGCGTTTACCGACTTGGATGGTAACGCCAGTTTTTGCCTGCCCGCGGACGCGGGACGCGGCCAGGGGTTGGATTTTATAGTCCAAATTTGTAATGGTCTGGCTATCGACCTTGATGCCTTTTTGGCTGAGGAGCCGGCGGAACTCGGATTTGGAGGAAACTAAACCATTATCCAGTAGAATATCGACGAGCAGGGTCGGTTTTTTTAGACTTATGACCGGCATATCGCTGGGGGCGGTGTGTTCCTGGAAAACTTTAATAAAATCCAACTGAGCTCGATCGGCCGCTCGATCACCGTGATACATCGTTACGATCTTGTAGGCCAGCTCCATTTTAAGGTCGCGGGGATTGGTTTGTTTGTCCGCCAGTTGTTTTTTAATTCGGGACAGCTCGCCTGAATTAAGATTAGTGGCAAGATTAAAGTAGGGGTAGATCAGCGAATCCGGTATTGACATTATTTTGCCATATTGAGTTTTAGGATCGTCTAAGATGTTGATGGCGTTATCCAGCGTCTTGCTCATTTTGTTTTTGCCGTCTGTACCAACCAGCAGCGGCACGGTGATAATGGCTTGTGGACCTTGTCCAAAGTCGCGCTGCAGATCGCGGCCGCGCAGCTCATTAAATAACTGATCGGTGCCAATAACAGTCAGGTCGTCTTTTAGCATGACTGAGTCGTAGGCCTGTAGCAGCGGATAAATCGGTTCGTGGAAACCAATTTCGAGTCCGGCTTTTAAGCGTTTTTGAAACATGTCGCGCTCTAACATCTGCTGGTGCGAAAAGTGCGTCATCAATCCAATTAGATTTTCGGCTGAGAGCTTGTCATACCATTCGGAGTTGTAACGAACCTGCGTCTTTTTGGGATCTAATATTTTGAGGGCTTGTTTTAAATAGTTCTTAGCCAAATTCATCACCTCTTCTTTGGACTGCAGGGTACGGGATTGTCTACGATCGGTTGGATCGCCAAACCGGGCGGTAAAACCGCCGATCAGAAATTGAACGGTATGGCCGAGGTCTTGGAACTCGCGCATCTTGTGATAAGCCGTGGCGTGGCCAATATGAAGATTGGCGGTAGTGGGGTCTACTCCATGCTTGATCAGCAGTTTTTTGCCGGATACGAGTTTGGCTCTTAGCTCCTTGTCGCCAACGATTGATTCAACTCGGCGGGTTAACAGCTCATCCAGCTCGGATTTAGTAGGTTTCTTCATAAATTTATTGTAACAGACCACGAGATTCAATTTGCGCAGTGTCCCGCGCCCTGTTGTCATTGCGAGTCCGTCAGCCGACGGATGTGGCAATCTTCCCACTGTCATTCTGGTAAGTCCGTCAGCTGACGGACGCATCCAGAATCTTTTAAATATCATTTCTTAACTTATTTGCCACCACTTTGCTCGTCCAACACCTTTCTGTTACTTTCCGCTTGAGGAAAGTAACCAAAGTCGCCCGCCAGTCGCTCTCGCTATTCATCTAATAAAATCCCCTTACTGCTCTCGCCCTAACAGACAACGGGCTAAAGCAACGGGGATTTTTATTGATTCATAACGTTCAAGCTCCAATGGCGGAAAAAGGGGACAAGCATAATTTGCTCAATGGGATAAGGAGCTTGGACTCTGATGATGGGGAATTAGCTCAAGGGGCAGATGGGTTATAATACTTAGGTATATGAGCGATTTACTCCCGATAAACAATCCGGAGGCTTTAAGGCGGCGGATGCGTCAGCGGGCGATTTTGCGCAAGGGGAAAACGGAGCTATTTAAGCGCTTGGGCAAGATCGGTATTACCAATACGCCCCGATTGATATTGGGGGCGGGGATAGCGCTGTTATTTTTGTTCTCGTTCTGGGCAGCGATTTTAAGCATTACTCTCCCCAACCCAACCAATTTAGTAGGAGCGAGACCAACCGAAGCTACTAAAGTATTGGATCGCAACGGCATCGTGCTGCTGGATATCTATGGCGAGAAACGGCGGAACAGTATTCCCTTAGCTGATATTCCTATGCAGCTACAAAAAGCTACCATCGCCGCCGAGGATAGCAATTTCTATTCTCACAGTGGTTTTGATATGAAGGGCATCCTGCGTGGAACGGTGCTTAAGCCGTTAACCGGACAAGGTTTTCAGGGTGGTTCCACTATCACTCAGCAGTTGGCAAAAAATATGTTCCTATCTTCTACCCGAACAATCAGCCGTAAGATCCAGGAATTTATCTTGGCGATGGAGGTCGAACGGTTATACGCCAAAGATAAGATCTTGGAGATGTATTTAAACGAGATCCCCTATGGCGGCAAGGTTTATGGCGTTCTGTCGGCTTCGGAAACATTTTTTACTAAAAAACCACAGGACCTAACCTTAGCGGAGACGGCGATATTGGCCGCTCTGCCTCAATCCCCAACCTACTATTCGCCGTATGGCCAGCATTCGGACATATTGCTGGCGCGAAAGGATTGGGTGCTAAAACGGATGTTTGAGCTGGGATATATCACCGAGAAGCAGATGGCCGAGGCGCAGAAACAGGAGATCAAGTTTTCGCCCCGCAAGGATTCTATTCGCGCGCCGCACTTTGTGCAGTATGTTAAAGAATCATTAGCTGCCGAATACGGCGAAAAGATGTTAGAAGAAGGGGGCTTAACTATCACCACGACGCTGGATTGGGAGAAGCAGGTGGCGGCAGAAGAAGCGATTACCAAGTATGCCGAGAGTAATAAGACCAAATATAAAGCTGGCAATGCGGCAATGGTATCGATCGATCCAAAAACTGGCGAAATTTTGGCGATGGTAGGATCGAAGGATTATTTTGATTTAGAAGAGGATGGCAACTTTAATGTAACGATAGCTCCCAGGCAGCCTGGTTCTTCGATCAAGCCAATTGTGTATGCGGCAGCGTTTGAAAAAGGCTATAGCCCGGCCACTATGTTGATTGATGTTAAAACTGATTTTGGCCAGGGTTATTCGCCTAACAACTATGATGGCAGCTTTCGGGGACCGCTATCAATTAGAACCGCGCTGCAGAATTCGATCAATGTACCGGCAGTCAAGGCGCTACTGTATGCCGGGGTTAACAACTCGGTCGATATGGCGCATCGCTTAGGCATTACTACGCTAAATGATCCGGAACGCTACGGCGCTTCGTTGGTATTGGGCGGCGGCGAAGTCACCTTATTAGATATGGTATCGGCCTATGGTGTATTTGCGACCGGTGGCTTAAGGGCAAAGCCCTGGGCGGTGATTAAGGTTGAAGATGCTAAGGGTCGAGTGTTAGAAGAGAATAAAGTTAGTGAGCCTAAACAGGTGATCGATCCGGAGATCGCCTATCAAATCAACAATGTGTTAAGTGATGATCAAGCGCGCGCGGCGATATTTGGGATAGGCGGGCCGCTGTCGATCGGTGGTCGCACCGTGGCTGCTAAGACCGGAACAACTGATAAATATCGAGACGGTTGGGCGATCGGCTATACGCCGGATCTGGTGGCAGGGGTGTGGTCGGGCAACAACGATAACGAATCGATGACGGCAGCTTCTGGATTAGTAGCTGCTCCGATCTGGAATATGTATATGCGCAAAGCTTTGGCCGGTGTGCCAGACAAGTTATTTAGTATACCATCCGGTATTAGGGAGATCGAGGTCGATGAACTGTCTGGACTGCTCCCGAGCAGCGACACCCCGTCAACCAAAAAAGAGATATTTGCGCCCAGCAATGTCCCAACCGAGACTGATAATGTTCATAAAAAAGTTAAGGTGATGAAGATCGCGCCCGATAAATTGGCGCCGGAGGGCGCCCCGGCTGAATTGGTGGAAGAAAAGGTGTTCACAGTGCTGCATGCCGAGCGGCCAGACAATTCCAACTGGGAGAATCCAGTAATTAAATGGGCTCAAGACCACGGTTATAATAATGTGCCGACCGAGATCTATACGGGGCCACTGGATGGTAGCGCAATCCCCGGTATCACGATTACTAACCCGTCGGAGGGGTTTAAAGCCACCGGTCCATTTGAGGTCGAGGCGATGGTTGGTGATTTAACAACTGCCAAGATGGTTGAGTTCTTTTATGATGGAAAATCGGTTGGTCAAGCCAGCGCCCAACCCTTTCGATATATGGTTACCCCGCCAAAGTTAGACGGTAAAGAGCATGAAATTAAGGCCCGGCTGATCAAAATGGATAGCTCAACCGCCGAGACGAAGATCTCGATCAAAACTTAGCTATTGCCAGAGCGAAAAATCTGTGATAGGGTAAGTGGGCGCAGTTCTGCCATAGGGGCAGGATGGCGGCAGTAATTATATTGGGTAAGTCGAAGAGGAGAAATCACATGGACGAGAACACAACTCAACCGGTGAATCCGACCGATGACCAGGTTACTACCCCCATCAATGGGGAAGAGACCACCCAGTCTGAGGAAGAGACCCCTGCAACGGATAGCAATACTGCTACCGATCAGGAAGCTAACGAGAACGCCCCGGTGGCGAACTCTGACGAAGCTGCTAACTAAAACCCCACCCTACCTCCCTTTGGTAAGGGGGGGAGAGGAGGGGTGGTTAGTTTAGTGACATAAAAGGCTCCCGATGAATATCGGGAGCCTTTTGCATTGATATACTTAAATTAATCAAAAGATCAACGATAAATTCATGCAGTGGATTTCCAAACATTGGGTAGCGATCGTAGTGGCAATAGTTTCTATCGGCGCCGGAGTGGGGTTGGCGATGATTAGCAACAATGTCGAACTGCCGGCGCAAAATGATGAACAAAACACCAATATAGTAGGCGAATTGGAGGTAGAAGAGCCGTTTACTTATGAGTCGGCAAAAGTTAACGCGACACTTAAGAGCGGTACTCTCAACATCAAGATTCCCGTTCCATCGATGAGCTTGCCAGTTCAGCTGCCACCAGATCTGGTGCCGTGGGGGACTGGCGATAGCGACCAGACCTTGCCTTCGAGTGGCGGATCAAATAGCAGTTCTTTACCGAGCAGCGAAACACCTTGGGGAACAGGCCCCAGCCAACAATGATGTATCGACTTTATATTGTTAAGTGTAAAGACGGGACGCTTTATACCGGCATCGCCGCGGATTTGACGCGACGGATTAAAGAACATAGTTCTTCTAATTCGGGGGCCAAGTATACGCGGGGACGGCGACCGGTTAAATTAGTTTTCTCAAAACGGTTTCGGAATCGGTCCAACGCGTCCAAGGAAGAAGCGCGCATCAAAAAACTGTCTCGCATAGAGAAGCTGTCTCTCATTAACAAATAGATGGGTAGGGTATAATCCGGATGTGATCAAGGTGGTTATATTCGATATCGGCGGGGTGCTAGTGGAAAATTCATATTTCCCATTGCTATGTCAGTTAGCAGATCAAAGTGACCTGAATCTAGCTGATCTGCAAAATTTTGCTGCCCCATTTTTCGACCAAGTGATGTTGGGCGAGATGAGCGAGGCGGAATTATTTGATAAGATATCCCAACACTTTAACTTGGCTGAGTCTGGGGCGGAGTTGGATGCCAGGATAGGCGACTTGTTTATGCCTATTGATCCGGTGTGGGGCTATGTTGAACAACTCCAGGGTCGGTATCGGTTGGCTATTCTGTCAGATCTGGGGAGTGGTTGGATTAATCGCCACGAGCACGCATTCGATATTGATCATTATTTCGAAAAATTATTTTATTCATCTCGACTGAAGATGCGAAAGCCCGATCCGAGATTCTACCAACATTTGTTATCCGAGATGGGGGTGGTAGCTGAAGAATGCGTGTTTATTGATGATAAGCCAAGTAATGTTGAAGCGGCTTGTAAGCTGGGTATACACGGGATAATCTATCAAAATCCCGCACAGCTTAGGCAAGACCTGGCGCGGTTGGGGGTTGCAATAAACTAATCGATTGGGATCATTTGTGGCGTTTGCGCTCGAGGGCGGTGAGATAACATTTGCGCATCCGCAGGCTAAGCGGGGTAACTTCTAATAGTTCGTCGCTCTCGATAAAGTCGAGGGCCTCTTCGAGCGACAGCTGAACAAACGGAACTAAGCGGTATGATATGTCGCTGGAAGAAGAGCGGACATTGGTGAGCTGTTTTTCCTTGCAAGCGTTGATCTCCATATCGCTACTACGACGGTTGAGTCCGATGATCATACCTTCATACACTTTGGTGCCCGGACCGATAAACGCAATGCCGCGATCTTCCACCACTTTTAGGCCATAAGTAACAGCGGTGCCGGTTTTGTCAGAAATCAAAACACCGTTACGCAGTTGCTTAATAGCTGGTCCCATCGGCGCGTAACCCGTAAGTAAGCTATTCATCACCGCGGTGCCTTTGGTTTGGGTCAGTAAAATGTTGCGTAAACCTAAAAGAGCGCGGGTGGGGAGTTCATATACCATTCGAGTAACTCCTTTGGTGGTCGCTACCAGCTCTTTTAGGGTAGCCCGACGCGGACCAAGCTCGCTGCTCACCGCGCCCGTAAACTCTTCTGGTATCTCGATGATTAGTTCTTCGATTGGTTCCATCGTTACGCCGTTTTCTTCTTGAGTGACAACAGTTGGTTTGCCGACCTCTAATTCAAAACCTTCGCGGCGGAGAGTTTCGATTAAAATTGATAGATGAAGTTCGCCCCGACCAGATACTTTAAAGGTAGTGTTCTCGATGGCAACCCGCAGGCTAACATTAGTTTCCAGTTCTTTTTGGAGACGATCCGAGATTTGGCGCGAATTGGTAAATTTACCTTCTTTGCCAGCGAACGGGGAGGTGTTAGGGCCGATAGTTATCTGCAGAGTGGGCGCTTCGATATGCATGGCGGGAAGCGCCTCCGGTTGTTCGCTACTAGTAATAGTTTCGCCGATGCGCGCCTTGGGAATACCGGTGATGCGAACGATCTCGCCAGCCGCGGCATCTGCCACTTCTAATTTTTCTAATCCATGAGAGACAAATAACCTCTCAACCTTGGCAGGTGTAACCTTGCCGTCGGTTCCGATCAGCGCAACTGATTTGCCGACGGCAATTTGGCCGCGTTGAATCCGACCAATTGCATACTTACCTTGGTATGAATCCCAATCCAAAGCGCTAACTAACATTTGAAAAGCGCCAGTAGCGGTGGTGGTAGGCGCTGGGATATATTTGATAATCGCATCAAAGATTGGGGTAAGGTCGCCCTTGGCGGTGTTGGGGTGGGAGGGCATCTTAGTAAAGGCCTTACCGGTACGACTGATGGCATAGTAGACTGGAAAATCTAACTGATTCTGATGGGTGGCTAGATCAAGAAAAAGATGTTCGATTTCTTTCTCAACCTCTTTTACCCGCGCATCGCGCTTATCTATTTTATTAATAATCACGATCGGCTTAAGGCCTAAAGTTAAGGCGCGACTTAGCACAAATTTAGTTTGTGGCATTGGCCCTTCCTGAGCGTCAACAATTAATAGCACGCCGTCGGCCATGCCCAGAGTGCGTTCTACTTCGCCGGAGAAATCGGCGTGGCCCGGCGTATCGATAATGTTTATTTTAATACCATCGTGCTCTATGGCGATGGTTTTAGCCGAAATGGTAATGCCGCGTTCGCGCTCTAAATCGCCTGAATCCAAAATGGTAGTTTGGCTCATCTCCAACTGATTATCCCGAAAAGTGCCGGATTGCTTTAACAAACCATCTACTAAGGTGGTTTTGCCGTGGTCGACATGCGAAATAATCGCTACATTTCTGATGGTGCTGGCTTCGCGCATGATTTTATGGGGGTGATAAAAAAGTGGCCAGTTGGCCTGGCCGACTACATTGGCAACTTTAACACCTATGTCGGTCGCTGTCCACCCCTGTTGGATCGGGGCGGTTGACACAGACGCGTCCGCGGGGCAAAGTATAATGGTTTTGATACCCCTTAAGGGGCCCCTTTGGGGCCAACTAATTAATCATTATGCAGATAACCAAAAAGCAGGACCCCAGTAGCAGAGCGAAGCTCGCTACGGGGCAGGGAGGGCAGGAATTATGAAAGTAGAAAAGAATCAGATTAAGGCAATTGTAACTCTCCATATTGCGTTAGATGCGACGGAGTGGGCGGAGGCGTTAAAAAATGCCTCGGCCAAGATCTCTGAGCAGATCGAGGTAAAGGGTTTCCGCAAGGGTAAGGCCCCGATGGATGTGGTCACGGCTCAGGTGGGCGAGACCCGCATCTTAAGTGAAGCCAGTGAACTCTCGATCAATCAATACTACTATCAGGCAATTGTGCAGGAAGAGGTGTCGCCGGTGGGTCCGCCAAAAATTATCGTGGATGAAATTGGGTTAAATAAGCCGCTCAAATTTACGGCGGAGATCGCGGTAATGCCAGAGATCGAGTTGGGCGATTACCAAAAGATTAAAGTAAAGCCGGAAAAGGTCGAGATTACCGATGAACAGATCGATAATGTGCTGAAGAATCTGCAACGGCGCGAGGTTTCGTTTAAGGAGATCGAACGCGAGGCCAAGCCGGGGGATTGGGTGGAGATAGATTTTGATGGCAAGCTCGACGGCGTGTCGTTTGATGGCGGCAAAAGCGCCAATCATCCATTGATCATTGGCGACGGAGTATTGTTGCCAGATTTCGAAGAGGCGCTAGTGGGAATGAAGGCGGGAGAAGAAAAGACCTTCCCGGTTAATTTTCCTAAGGACTATCATCAGGCTAATCTGGCTGGCAAGAAGACAGAGTTCTCGGCTAAGTTGCACAAGGTTAAAGAAGTCCAGTCTCCGGAACTAAACGACGAATTTGCCAAAAAGATCAGCGACAAGCCCACCCTCAAAGAGCTGCGAGAAGATATCGAAAAGGTGCTCAAAGAGAACGCCGAGCAAAAAGAGCTGGATAGACAGAGGAGCGAAGCGATCGAACAACTGATCAAGATCGCTAAGGCCGATATCCCGCCTCAGCTGGTAGAGCAAGAGTTAAACGCCATGATGGAAGATTTCGAGCATCAGTTATCGCACCAGGGCATGAATGTAAAAGATTATATGGAACGCGCCAAGCTGACGGAAGAAAAGATGCGTGAAGAGTGGAAAGAGCAGGCCAAAAAGCGCGTAATCGCAGGGCTAGCGCTCAACGAATTCAAAAAACGCGAAGGCATCACCGTCACGGATGAAGAGATAGAGGCTGAGATTGCCAGGTTAAAAACCGTTTACCCGGCCGAAGAGGGCAAGCTAACCGAAAAATATCAGAGTGACATAGAAAAGAAGCGGTTGGCTCATCTGCTATCCGGACAAAAAGCCGTGGAGGCCCTGCGCCAGCTCGCAGTCGGTGAGCTATAACCCCTTTGTTAAAACACCCTTTCGCGACGCGACCTCCGTCAGCTGGCGGATTGCTCGTCCAAACTTTTTCTGTTACTTTTCCAAGAAAAGTAACCAAAATTCTCCGCCAGTCGCCCTCGCTCTTCATCTAACAAAACTCACCTTTCCGCCTTTCGCTGAACTCCCCATCCCCAGTTCCAGAAACTGGAGATGGGTCAGACAACAGCTTCGGCAGCGGTGGTTTTGTTGATTCAGTACGCTCGGACTCCAATGGCGATATAAAGCCAAGCTGTTATAATGAGAGAGGAGTGTACTCATTAATCTTTATGCTATGAACTTAATTCCGATGGTGATAGATAAAACTGCTTTTGGGGAGCGGGCTTACGATATCTACTCTCGTTTATTAAAAGATCGGATCATCTTTCTGGGTGGACCGATCGATGATAATTTGTCGAATGCGATTATTGCTCAGCTATTATTTTTAGCCAGCGAAGATCCCAAGAAAGACATCTCGCTTTATATCAATAGCCCAGGTGGTTCTGTCTCTGATGGAATGGCCATCTACGATACGATGCAACACATTAAGCCGACTGTCTCGACCATCTGTGTTGGGATGGCGGCTTCAATGGGGGCGGTTCTCTTGGCCGGTGGGGCAAAGGGCAAGCGTTATGCGCTGCCCAATTCTCGAGTGATGATCCATCAGGTATTAGGTGGGGCGCAAGGGCAAGCCAGCGACATTGAGATCCATGCCAAGGAGATTCTCAAATGGAAGGGCAAGCTTAACGAGTTATTGGCCAAGCATACGGGCCAAACGCTCTCAAAGATAGAGAAGGATACCGATCGGGATTTCTTTATGGAGGCTAAAGAGGCCAAAGACTACGGCATCATCGACAAAGTCCTCTAATTCTCCCAACCTTTCAATTTGGAATTGACTCCGGCTCTAAATCGGGGTCTTTTTCTTTGCGTCATTCTGGCTTGCCGCGCCCCGTAGTGAGCTTTGCTCTACTACTGGGGTCCAGAATCTTACAATATTCTTTTGCTACCATTTTGCTCGTCCAACACATTTCTGTTACTTTCCGCTTGAGGAAAGTAACCAAAGTCGCCCGCCAGTCGTCGGGGCTATTCAATGGCTAAATCTTCTGGGCGTTCTCGGAGGTATAACCTCCTTCACCCCCTAAAAGATTTAGCTCATTTCAGTACACCCCTCCTCCGATGGCGGGAAAATAAAGCGCAATTTGCTCCATGGGATAGGGCTCTCCGAACCCGATGGCGGTATCGGTGTATTTTGTTGACTGGGAGCTATTTTTAAAGTATAAGAGAGGTGCCTATCCAATCGGATAGAGTATTTTTACAAGGAGGCGATAATTGTGGCTGACTTAGTTAGTAGAATGTTGCAATGTGTCGATCTTGGTAAAGAGTATCTATTATCAAAGATTGACAATGGGCTTTGTTTGGAATTTCACCAACTGCGACATGGCCCAAGTTGGGCATGGGTAACTGCTTGCGTTGGTTCAGCGCTGTCTGAATTTGGTTTTGTCCCTCGCGATATAGTCGAAGCGGTTCTTTCCCTCCGGTGTAGTAATGGAGGCTGGTCATATAATCAGAACGTCCCCGCAGACGCAGATACAACCCTACGAGTTATGCAGCTATTATCTAAGATAGGGTTTACTAACCATGCTGTTATTGCGGATGCTGAGAAATTTGTGCTTCACCACCAACTTTCAGATGGTGGGTTTACTACATACCTACCAGAAACGGTAAGAGAAATGGGGTATTCCAGTTGTGCTGGGTGGTGCTCATCACACTCTTGTGTAACTTCTCTGGCTATTAACCAAATCAAGGACGTTACCTCAGTGCGGAGAGCCAAAAACTATCTATTACAGAATGGGCCCAACGCATATTGGTGGCGCACCCCTTATTATGTTCGTTACGAACTGGGGTGCCCTAACGGTGATGTTGAGACTAAGGATCCAGTAGAGACTTCTCTTATCCTACTTTTAAGCTCTAAGTTGGGAATTTACAACCCCAAACTAATAGAGGTATTAATTTCCATGCAACACAGAGATGGCAGTATGCCAGCGAGTTTCCAGTTTCGAATTCCGCGTCCCCATCAAACGATCAGAGATATTTGTGGTGATGAGGAGGTAGTTTCGGATGGGCAGGGTATTTTCTCAACCTGTGCCACTATTGTTGCAATCGAGCGTCAAAAGCATTTCGCTTAGGTCGGAGTGCTTTTTTATTGCCCAAAATATTTTTTAGTAGTCCAACACCCTTTCCCTCTTGGATAGTGGGAAGGTCGGGATTGTTGGTATGATACGAGATGGTGGAGAGGAAGATCATCGAAACCAACTTAAAACTGCTAATTGGCCAAGAGATGGCCAAGGAGCTGGTTATAAAATCATTAGAGAAAGGAGTGTGTTCGACCTATCTGTTAGTGGGCCCGCCGCGGGTGGGCAAGGGTTTGCTAGCCCGGATCATCGCGGCCAGCTGGCACAATTCTTTAGATTTTAGTAAGCCAAATTTAGATACCATTATCTTTGATGAAGTACTATCCCTCAACAGTGGAGAGAACGAATATAATAAATGGAAAAAAACAGTAGATGACACCGTGCATCTGATTAACCTCTCTCCGAATTATGATTACCGAGTGTTGATAGTTGATGATATTGATCGCCTGAGTATTCATGCGGCTAACGCTTTACTCAAAACCCTGGAAGAACCGCCACGGCACGCCAAAATAATTATCACTGCCCAAAACATTAATGCGGTGTTGCCGACTGTTCGTTCGCGGGCGCAGACCATCCGGCTGAATAGCTTGTCGGATGCCGAGATCAAAAACCATTTAAAAGCCCAGAAAGTGAAACGCGTCGAGGAGATTGCTTTGCTTGCCAACGGAGCTTGGGGGGTTGCCAACGAACTATCCCGAGACGAAGAGGGGTTAGAGCGAGGCTTGGCACAGATCGATGCATTTGAAATCCTGATGAGTGGGAATGTGGTCCGCGGGATGGCGATCGCCAATATTAAAGAGCGGGAAGTAGCTCAGAATTTGGTGGCAACCTGGACTAATCTGACTCGCAGGCTGCTGTTAGCCGATCTAAAATCTGAGCCGGCGGGTTGGGCCGGTAAGCTAAACCGATTGCCCGGTCATCAGGGATTGGCCGCCTTTTTGGCGCGGTTGCAGGAGGCGGGGGAGGCGCTTAACAGCGGAGCCAATGTTCGGATAGTGATCGAGGCTTTGGTACTGGGCGCCAATAAAAGCTTATAATTCTCTCCCCAACGGGATATAATCAGTTTACGAAGCCTATAACATGATAACTATGTTAGAGCTGATAATTTTTGCGGCCACGGTAATCTTGCTGATTATCATCCTCCGGAAACTTCCCTTAGAGAAAGAAGTGGTCAAGAAGCTGGCTAAAGAGGCCCGCGAGTTGGATCACGAAGAAGATGAAGACCGGGAGAGTGAGGACGATGAAAACAATAATCTGCTGGAGCGGGCCGATCGATTAGCCCAGGAGGGTCAGTACCCTAAGGCGGAGAAGCTATATCTAAAGCTGATTACCCAAGACCCGCAGGCGGCCGGCCTGTACAATAAGTTAGCTTTGGTCTATTTGGGTAATAAGGAGTATAAGGATGCGGCTAAGGCCTTAGAACAGGCGCTGCAGATTGAGCCGGATAACGATACTTTCTACAATAATTTTGGGCTGTTGTTCTATCAACAGGGGATGTACGATGAGGCGGTCGAGGGCTACGAAAAATCCATCGCCATCAACAATAAAGTTGCTTCGCGGTTTATGAATCTGGGATTAGCCTACTTTATGTCCAAAAAATATCGTAAGGCGGCCGATGCCTACGAAAAAGCCCTGATCTTAGAGCCGCATAACGAAGAGTACAAAAAGCTCTTGGCAGAAGCAGAAGAGAAGTTAAAATAACTTAGTACCTAAAAATCCATTGCGCCGAGGTACCCAAGTGGTCAACGGGAGCAGACTGTAAATCTGTTGGCTTTATGCCTTCCTAGGTTCGAATCCTAGCCTCGGCACCAGCCCGCGTAGCTCAGTTGGTAGAGCAACCCCATGGTAAGGGGTAGGTCAGCAGTTCGAATCTGCTCGCGGGCTCCAGTCTTCGCTACCTAACGGTAGCTACGCCTGGCTTCGCCAGGCTTGACTAAAAAGCGAAGACTGCCCTGCACAGTCCGTCAGGATGTAGCCTGGGCAACCTATTAGATTTGAGAATTTCCAATTAGGGCCGGAGTAGCTCAACGGAATTGAAAATTATTTAAATGTGCAGCATCCCGCTCCAGATCCGGCGCCGGGGTAGCTCAGTGGTAGAGCGACTGTTTTGTAAACAGTAAGTCGCAGGTTCAAGTCCTGTCCCCGGCTCCACATCTGATTTATTATCTGGGGCGGGATGACGGTTGGGGGTTCGATTCCTCTCTCCGGCTCCAGAATGTTTTTCGGCCGACCAACGGTCGGACGGAAAACATTTGATAGTTAGATTGATAAAATTTTATGCCAGCAACCAAGATCAGCTTAGACAATGCTAAAACGGAGAAGCTGTTTTACTTTGTGGCCACGGTAGTGGTCTATCGTGAGTCAGACGGTCGCTGTTTGATCATCAAGCGCGATGAACGCGAGAAAGTTCATCCGGGTAAGTGGGGGATTCCCGGCGGGAAATTAGAGTGGAATGATTTAGATATTGAACACCCGACTCGGATTAATAATGGAGTGCTCGATTACGTCGGGGCGCTCGAAGACCTGCTCAAACGCGAAGCTAAAGAGGAAGCCAATGTAGAGATCGGCGGAGATTTTGCTTATATCACCAGTGTGGCTTTTGTTCGGCCGGACGAAACACCAGTGATGATGGTGGAGATGGCGGCCAAGTATCTTGGCGGCGAGGTAGTGTTGGAACGCGGCGGGTTTACCGATTACGCCTGGGTGAACGCCGAAGAGATACAGGCCTATGATTGTATTGGTGATATTAAGGGAGAGGTGGCGAAGGCCATCAGCATTCTCAACCGAGTAGCGGTCATTTCATAGTATAATTGCTAAGCCATATAAATAAATTTTGAGGAGGGTCGTGAGCAACAAAATATTAAGTGTACTAGTTGGCTTGGCGCTTTTGTTGAGTGCCAATCCGGTGGTAGCAATGGCCGAACGCAATCCGGCTGATCTAAATACTCCGGGGACACAGCGAACATTGACTTTACCGACAGCAGCAGTTGATCACTCGTCGGTGATCAGTTTGGGTTCCGCGGTGGATCCCCAGACCGGGAAGATGGTGGAAGGCTATGCTATAGTCCATTACGCCAAGGGCGGCAATGGTGGCGGGGGAAAACCAGGTGGCGCTCTTTATGCGTTTTTAGCCAGAGGCGCCAAATGGAAATCCGTGGAGCCGTGGTTGATGAATCCGGCTAACGCCAGCAATTTGAATGGCACTACGCTGTTCAACAATACAGCAGCTGACATCAGCAAATGGGAAGATGCTACTGATGGGATTTTGGGCAACGGAATTTCGGGCAATATTCTGGGTGATGGTACGGAAACATCAGCACAGCTATCGGCGGATACCGTAAGTCCCGATGAATTGAATGAGGTGTATTTTGCCGATGTATCGGAATCCGGAGCCATCGCCATCACTATCGTTTGGGGTATCTTTGGGGGGCCACCCCAAGGCCGCGAGCTGGTTGAGTGGGATCAGGTTTACGACGATGTTGACTACGACTGGTCAGCTTCTGGGGAAGCGGGCAAGATGGATTTTGAGAATATCGCTACCCACGAGTTGGGGCACAGCATCGGCTTAGCCGATCTATATAATCTGGAGGCACTCGAGCAGACTATGTACGGCTATGCTGACTACGGCGAGACTAATAAACAAACCCTGGAGTCCGGGGATATCGCTGGGACCAACGCCCTATATTAAGGTCAACCCGAAGCTCTTAAAGAAAAACCGACTGGGGGAGTCGGTTTTTCGCTTGACCCAATAGAAGATTTTGGAGTAGCAGGGCTATCACTGGCGAAGCCAGCTCCAAAATTCTCTACTGGGTTGACAGGAGTAAGGGGGAGCTTTATAGTATCGAAGTATTGTTCAACAGATAGAAATGGCTAAGAAAGTTATCGCAATAGTTAAGCTTCAGGTTGAGGCAGGGAAAGCTAATCCGGCCCCGCCGGTTGGTACCGCCTTAGGCCCCCATGGCATTCAGATCATGGAGTTTTGCAAAGAGTTCAACGAAAAGACTACTAGCATGATGGGGATGAAGGTGCCGGCCGTGGTGACGATCTTCGATGATCGGAGCTTTAAGTTTATCCTCAAGCAACCGCCCGCTGCCGCCCTGATTATGAAGGCAGCCGGGTTGGAAAAAGGCTCAGGCGAGCCGCATAAGACCAAGGTGGGTGAATTAACCAAGGCGCAGGTGCGAGAGATCGCTGAGCGCAAGATGCCCGATTTAAATACCGAAGATGTTGAAGCCGCAATGAAGATCATCGAGGGCACAGCGCGGAATATGGGGGTAGAAGTTGGTAACGGGAACGGTAATTAAAATTATTTTGGATCCCCGAATATCGCGCTAGGCGCTAGTCGGGGACGACCTTAAAAGGTCGACTAATATATCCGTAATTGTGGGAGCCTAACGGCGTTAGTCCCCAGTACCAGACAAACCGGAAATTGCTAAGCCGCAATTTCAGCGGAATGTCGGTACGGGGCAAGACCACGAGGAGGCAAGATGGCAGAGAAAAAGCAGAGCGCTCAGCGCGCCAAAAGTTCCACCAAGGAACGCAAAGTTGCTCCGGTGGAGAAGAGGGGGAGGGGTAAAAAGTATTTAGAGGCGATCAAGTTAGTTGATCGCGCTAAGTTATACCCCATTGGAGAGGCGATCGACCTGTTGGTTGCAACCTCGCCGGTTAAATTCGATGCAACGGCAGAGGCTCACATTCAGACCGGCTTAGACCCCAAACAAGCCGAGCAGAATATTAGAGGAACAGTGGCGATGCCGGCCGGATTAGGCAAGAACACTACCATTTTGGTATTTGCCGAAGGAGCTGCAGCCACTGAGGCCAAAAAAGCTGGTGCCAATTTTGTCGGCAGCGAAGATCTGATCGAAAAGATCAAAAACGGTTGGCTGGGCTTTGATGTGGCGATCGCCGAACCTTCGATGATGGTTAAGATCGGTAAGATCGGTAAGATCTTGGGAACTAAGGGGCTAATGCCTAACCCCAAGACCGGCACCGTAACCAAAGAGGTGGCGAAAGTAGTGGAAGAATTCAAAAAGGGCAAGGTCGAATTTCGACTAGATAAAGATGCCATTATCCACATGGGGTTTGGCAAGATCTCGCTCAAGCAGGATGGTCTAATGAGCAACTTTACGGCTTTGTTCAAGGCTTTATCCCACGCTCGTCCCGCTTCCGCCAAAGGCACTTATCTACAAAAGGTGGTGTTGGCTTCTACAATGGGGCCTGGAATTAGGGTTGATTTAAGCTCGTTAGCTTAACAATTTAATTATCTTTTTCGCTACCATTTTGCTTAGTCTTTAATGGTAGCACCAAAAGGACGCCCAATCGCTAATTGCTATCCGGCTACCAAAATTGTCTTACTTGGCGCTATTGGCTGAACTCGACCGTCAGCTGACGGACTCAAACAGCAGCCGCGCCAAACGACAATTTAGCTGCCGGATGACGCAATTAGTTCAATGGGGATAAAAACAATAGCATGAGAGTACAGATTAAGAGGATTGATGAGAGTTTACCTCTGCCGGTATATAAAACTGCTGGTTCGGTTGGTTTTGATTTGGTTACTAGAGAGGCAACGGTAATTGGGCCCGGAGCGATCGCTCGTATCCCCAGCAATATAGTTGTTCAAACCCCGCCAGGGTATATGTTGCTGCTAACTATGAGAAGCAGTACTCCGGTTAAAAAACCTGGCTTAATCAAACCGCACGCTATTGGCGTGGTAGATCAAGACTACTGCGGACCGGAGGACGAGATCAAATTTCAAGTCCAAAATGTTAGCAGTGTGCCGATCACGGTCGAACGGGGCGAGCAGATCGGCCAGGGCATCTTTGTAAAGGTAGACCAGGCTGAGTTTGTAGAATTAACCGAGGTCGTGGGCGCCAGCCGTGGCGGCTTTGGGAGCACGGACAATCAATAATTTAGCAATTCAACAATTCAGCAATAATCAATTGAGGGATGAAGAATAACAGATTTATTGTTTTTGAAGGGATCGACGGTTCTGGTCATACCACCCAAGCCAAGTTGTTGGCGGATTATTTAGCCGAGCATAATGCTTCGGTTTGGTTGACTAACGAGCCGACCTTATTTACTGAAGCGGGCAGAAACATTAAAGCGACATTACGCGGTGAACTCCCGATGCCAAGCGATCCGTTGGAGTTTCAAAAGTTGTATGTGGAGGATCGGAGAATCCATGTGGAGGAGATCAAACAACATCTGGCGGGTAGCGAATGGGTAATATGCGATCGGTATGTGCCCAGTACGGTGGCGTACGGATCTGGTAGTGGAGCCGATTATCAGACCCTCTTAGAGCTAAATCAGCAGTTTCCCGTGCCAGATACTACTTTTTTCTTGGATGTTAATCCAACAGTAGCGGTGGAGCGGGTAAAGGGCAGGGGAGAGGCCAGAGAATTCTTTGAATACGAAGAAAAGCTCTCGTCGATTCGGCAGAACTATCTGCGGTTGATGGAAAACTATCCCCACATGAAGTTAATCAATGGTGAACAGGGGATAGCCGATATTGCCGCCCAAGCCCGGGCTATCTTAGGAATTTAATTTGAATAAAAATCACCCCGCCATTTTAACCTTGTGTGAGTAGTTAGTCTCACAGTTGGGCTGAAAAATGGCGGGGTGGCTTTGGGGTTGCCAAAGTTTATGAAGGAAGCTGGGCTTCCTTGCGGCGTTGGCGAGCTTCCGATTCGCCGCGGGCAGAGGTGTAGTCATTGTAATCAACAAACTTCATCTCGGCGGCGAACTCCGGGTAACGCGCCATCAGCTGGCGATGCATCTCTTGGCACACTCGGCGATAGCTGGGGTGGCCTTGCGGACCAGTGCGCAGTTCGATCAAATGCATCGCTTCGCGGAGATTCATCCCCATCGTCCAGCGCAGATTAAAGCCGAACAGCACGGCGTACTGGGCAAATTCGGGGCCTAGTTCTCCCCGGATAGCTTCGTACAGCTCGTGAGAGAGCTGTACGGCTCGCTTTGCTGCTGCTGCTTCGCCGATATCGTGAAAAGCCTGAGGGATCTCCACAAAATCTAAGCGGGTAGAGAGCAGTTGGCGCTCTTGGGTCAGCATCCGGTGCCGATGCAGGTCGCGATAGATGCCGAAGTCGGCCTGGAACTCGTAGGTTAGGGGATAACCTGCCTCCAGCGCTCGGCCGGGCCGCTCGCGCCGATTCTCCCGTTGTCCATGGTAAGTACGGATAAGTTGCCGGCGCTGTTCGGGGGTTAATCCCTGAGCTAGTTCGCGCAGCTGCTCGGATGTAAGCTCGCAGTAACGAAAGAGCATCTGGGCCAGCGTGTGGGTAGGGAGATCAATGTCCGGTAGTAGCTGCACCTTATGCCCCGGCATCTCCGGGTCTTGGCTACACAGTTCGGTAGCCAGCCGGAACATGTTGGTGCGGATGTCGATAAAGTACTTGCTCTCCGCTGCCCGCTCGACATAGCGGGGGATAACCTTGTTCAGTTCAGCGTGGGCTTCGGCAGCGATCCGGCGCATCTCGGGTAGCGCATGGCTGTAGAGGTGCGTCATCATATACTGATGCGCCCGACCCAGTCCGAACAACCCGACATTGGTGAGGGTAGCCGCCGGCAACAGAATGCGGGCGGTATCACAAGCGCGGGTGTGCATATCCATCTTGTAGGTGCGCTTGAAATCCTTGATCTCCCCCTCGTCGGTTAACTCTCCCAGACGCTGCTTGGGCCGATCGCTTCTGATCTGGTACTCGACCTCTTCAATGGGGAACCGCTCGCGGAAGTAAACTTCCATTTTGGCCGAGAGATCGGCATAGATGGAAAAGATCTCGTCCATCGAGGCGATATACTGTGCCCCCACGCGGGAATTGAGAATCGTTTCATCGCGCAGATACCGCCAGCGACCGTGGATGTCCTTTTGGTCGTAGGTAACATAACGCGATGATTGTTCAATCGGAGATAAACCGATTCGGCGATCTTCGATCTCCTTGGTAGCGAGATTGGAGATATTCTCCAGCGAAAGGTGGGCGCCCTCCAACTCGCCGACCGAATCGTCGCCAAAGGCGACTAATACGCGGCGGATCAGATCGTCCGCTTTGCTCGCTTTGGGCTGGCCGGCCTCATCCACAAACTCCTTTAGGAGCGTGCGGCTAAAGCCCCCACTCGCCCGCGAATAGCGAGCGTAAATGGCCCCGGTAAGACCGGAGAGCTTTTCATCGTAGACCACAAACACTTCGCCGTTGGGGTTACTCACAAAGCCGCTTAAGATCTGCAGCTCTTCAGGAGTGAATTCCTCTTCGGCAAAACGCCTTGTCAATGTACTCATTACTCTACCTCCTGAAGATTAATTTAGTAGTAACTTCACCCCCAACTATAGCACATTAGCGGTCGGGGTTG
>METE01000004.1:43499-51274 GCA_001771275.1 candidate division Kazan bacterium RIFCSPLOWO2_01_FULL_48_13 | reverse complement strand
ATGGCCATCGGGGCGCCTTTTGGCACAGCTATCCAATTTTCACTACTGAGTTGACACCCCTTGGGGGCTATAGTAAGCTTCCCTTGTTACACCTTTGAAGACCGTAGGTAACAACCCGTCGTCGTTCTCCAGAACTATGCCGGGCTAGCGTAAATCCTACCGAGAAGGAAACTAACAGCAGATCAGCAGGTTAGCTGGTAGGCAGGTTAGCTTTCGTCTCGGAGGAGACGAATTTTTTTATTGACCTGCTAATATACTCACTCGCTAATTTACTAAAAAATGCCAAAAACCAGAGCACAAAAAGGGGTTGAACTAACCAAGCTCTCCCAGAACCTTATGGAAAGCAAAGCGGCCATCGCCGCTGAGTTTAGCGGGCTATTAATGTCCGATCTGACCGGTTTTCGCCAAAAAGCGCGCAAGCAAGGGATCAAGCTGCAGATCGTAAAGAACACCCTGCTATCCAAGGCGGCCACTGACGCGGGGATTAAAGATTGGGATGTTCGCAAGGTTAGTCGCCAGTTAGCGGTCGCTACCGGCGGACAGGACGAAGTTGCCGTGGCTAAGTTAGTTTATGATTTTGCTTTAGCCAGCAACGATAAGGTCAAAGTTTTCTCCGGAGTGATCGATAAGCAGGTTGTATCGTTAGCCACCATTTTACAGTTGGCTCAGTTGCCCAGTCGGGATGAATTACTGGCCAAGGTGGTGGGGAGCATGGCGGCTCCCATTAGTGGATTCGTCCGGGTGTTGAACGGTCCATTGCAGGGATTCTACAACGCCGTTAAGGCATTACAGTTAAAATAATTTATTAAGAAATTAATTTAATAAGGAGTAGATATGGCAGACGAAGAGATGAAGACAGAAGTTGCTGCTGAGAAGAAAGCGGCTTCCGGCCCGGAGACTCCAGCCCGGAGGGACGAGAGTAAGCTATCCGGCAACGCCAAGAAAGTTGTCGACCTGGTTGGTGAGATGTCCGTGTTAGAGTTAGCCGAACTGGTTAAAGTAATGGAAGACAAGTTTGGCGTCAGCGCCGCCGCTCCGGTAGCCATGATAGCTGCGGGTGGTGCCGCTGTCGCTGGTCCGGCCGCAGAAGAGAAAACCGAGTTTAACATCAATGTTACCTCGGCCGGCTCTAATAAGATTGGGGTGATCAAGGCCATCCGCGAGGTTACCACCTTGGGCCTGAAAGAAGCCAAGGATATGACTGATGCTTTGCCGAAAGTGATCAAGGAGGGCGTCAAGAAAGCGGAAGCCGAAGAGATCAAGAAGAAGCTCGAAGAGGCTGGTGCTACTGTCGAACTTCAATAACTGTCATCCTGAACTAGTTTCAGGATCTGTTATCTCACATCAGGAATAAGCAGGAGCCCTGCTGGCAACGGCAGGGTTTTTGTTTTCTTCCATGCTCGTCATCCCCGTGAAGACAGGGACCCAGACAATCAACATTGTCATCCCGGACTTGATCCGGGATCCAGGCCTCTCCTCATCCGTCATCGCGAGGGTGATAGCCCGTGGCAATCTTGATATGCCGATTCTTAACTTATTCGCCACCCCATCCGTCGGCTGACGGACGGGGTGGCGCCCCAAATGACCCCCCAATCGCCAATTGCTACCCAAACAGCAAAACCTGCCTTACTTGGCTTATATTGGCTGAACTCCCCATCCCCAGTTCCAGAAACTGGAGATGGGTCAAACAACGCCTTCGCTGCGATAATTTTCCTATCAGCTTACACAATTGGCTCAATGGGTTCCAGAAAAATGAGCTCAGGCCTCGATGGCGGAGGACACTATAATCGCGTATCGTTTGATTATGAGTATCGCATTCGAAATTAAATCTCAGGATGGGGCGGCGCGGGCGGGGGTGCTGAAGACCGCGCGCGGTGATATCGAAACGCCATGCGTAACTTTAAACTACACTAAGGCGTTAGAGGACTGGGGATTTGGGCCTTCGGATGTTACCGATGCTAAAGATGTAATCTTGTTGCGGAATGCTTTTTGGCTGAAACGGCGGGGGGCAAAGGATATCCGTGAGGGGATAGGTTGGCCGGGAATAACGATGGCAGATTCGGGTGGTTTTCAGATGGTTAGTTTAGGCCAGCATCTTAGACAAAATTTTAATGGTGTTGGTTTCAATTTAGATGGCAAATCAACCTTTATCTCCCCGCACGAAGTAGTGGAGTGGGGGAGAGGCGCCGGTGTAGATCTAATTATGCCGCTGGATAACACCGTTTATACTATGGACAAAAATTGGTGGAAGTTTATCCGCTCGGCCATTATCACGGCGGTTTGGCACCAAAGATCCCGCGGCATCGCCGATGAGAAACTTTACTACATTGTTCAGGGCGGACTGAACAAATTGGCGCGGCTGATTAGTTTGTGGGATGCGCGCCGACAATTGAATAATGGAATCTCGGCCGTGGCAATCGGCGGGTTGGCCTGGGACGAACCCCGCCCCGCGCTGTATCGAATGGTAGAGTTTTGCGTTAAGCGGTTGCCGGAGGATAAGCCGCGGCATATGCTGGGTATCTGCAAACCCGTGGATGTGTTGGAGTGTATTCGCCGGGGGATGGATACATTCGATGGCATCGCGGCGACGAGAGAGGGGAGACACGGCCGGGTGTGGGTTAAAGGCGGTAAATATTTTGATATCCGTAAAACGGAGTTCGAAAACGATGAACGAGTATTGGACGAGACCTGTAAGTGTCCTACTTGCTCATCTGGTATCTCGCGAGCCAGATTACGCGCGGGATTTAAGCAGAGAGATCGAGAGGCAATTAGACAACTGATGGCGCATAACTGGCACCACAACTACTCGTTAGTAAAAGACGCTCGCGCCGCTATCCTCGTCGGCCACCTCGATATTTATATCACCGAATATTTGTCTATATTGTAGTAGTATCTACGGTCCGGACCGTAGGTACTGGTCTATCGAGGGGTGTAGTACTACGGTGTACGCCGTAGTACCGCCGGATGTGGGGAAGTTGGGGAGGGGGATGGGTGATTGACAGTAGTAGTTAGGGTGATAGGATGAGCTTCAAAGTAAATTATATGGGAGAAGCATTGGAACGGATTAGTCTCGATGTTCTCAGTCAGTCGGGAGAGGTAACTCCGGATTCTCCAAGTAGTGTAACCGTGTCTAAAACAATTGAGCCAATCGGCTCAATTGTTGTACCTAATAAGCCAGAGGTGATGTTGGTGCTCCCACCACTATATCAAACTGGTCGGATGCCGGATTATAATCCCAAAGAACCAATGGGGCTGATGTATTTAGCCTCGAGCCTGCGTCGTGACGGTAGGTCGGTCGAGCTGTTTGATGCTGATTTTGCGGCCAAGACTCCGGAGGAGGTGATCGATGAGATCACACGGGCCAATCCGCCGGTGGTGGGTTTTTCTGTATTTCAAAGAGCATTGCCATCGTTCGAAAAGATCGTCACTGGCTTAAGGCAGAATGGCTATCGGGGCCATGTTACCTGTGGCGGGATAACCCCTACGCTTAGTCATCCGTATATTTTAGAGCGGTTAGGCGACAAAGTTGATTCAATTGTTTTAGGCGAAGGTGAGGAGACGCTCAGACAGTTGGTGGGCAGATTGGCGGAGGGAGATAATTGGCAAACGCTTCCCAGTATTGCTTGGCGGGACGATAAAGGCTCGGTGGTTAACTTGCCGGCTGGGGTGGTGAATCTTGACGAGATTCCTTTTGCGGCTCGAGATCGGGTTGATGATTATCTGGCTAAGACTAATTACGCCACGATAATAGGCAGCCGGGGATGTTACGGTGCCTGTAGTTTTTGTGCTAACTATTCGTTCGAGACCGCCCATCGAGGTCCGCGTTGGCGACCCCGCCGCCCGGCGACCGTGGTAGATGAGATGGGGGGTTTATATCAAGAACACGGAGTTACGGTGTTCAAGTTTAACGATCCCAATATGTTTGGACCTGGGCTGGAAGGGGTAGAACATGTGCGGCAGATAGCACAGGGTGTGATTGACCGTGGTTTGCCGTTACACCTGATGGGTTTTTGCCGGGGCAACGATCTAACCGCCGATCCCACCATTCTGCCAGTTATGCGACGAGCTGGCTTCGAGCGATTGTTGGTTGGGATCGAGAGTTCGGATGATGCCGTTCTGCGCCAGTTTAAGAAGGGTGAGACGATCGCCGGGATGGATCGAGCAGTCGAGTTAGTAGCAGAGAATAATATGTCGACCGTCATCGGCTTTATGATCTTTAATCCATACACTACTTTGGACTCGATCAAGCGCGATCTTAACTATCTCCGCGAACGCCAGTTTACCCCGGCGCTAAGTAAGTCGTTGCGGGTCTTCGATGGTACCCCGATTCAAAGAGAGTTAGAACAGGAGGGTCGATTAATCAAGCAAAATCCATTTGAGGGATATCACAATTATGTGATGCCGCGGGAGGTGGCGGCCGTTTACGGTTCGATGAAATTATTATTCACCCATTGTTTGGATAAGATCCGGGCGGTGGGGCAGGATAAGATATTGAATATTAAAAAAGCCCCCTCGTTCTATGAACGGCAGAATTTTAATAGTTTAAGCGAAGCTTTCTTCAGCGTGGAGGCGGATTTTTTGGATCGATTGGTTCACTTAGCCGAAAACCCAGGCTTTGTACTGGGTGATGTAAGACATTTGATAGGTCGCGCGTATCAGGATCTAACAATTATCTGCCGGGTGATCGGGATAGATCCGAAGGAGATGTCAGCTCCGGAGCGGGTGACGAGCGAAGTTTATACTATGATGAAAGAGAAGCCATTTAATACTTTTCGAGAGGAGTATCGATGGAACGAGGATTAGCTGCCAGCTTGATGACCATCAGCGCGGTAAGAGCGATCACTGATTTTATTTTTGTGGATGATCAACCGCAAAAGGTCGATCTAATAATTATCCCCGGGACCAGTCATCGCCAGTTAGCCGACAAAGCGGCCGAACTCTATCGGCAAGGCTGGGCGAGTAAGGTTTTATGCACAGGTGGATTCAACGACAAATTAAATATGGTGGAGAGCGCTTGGGCCGCTAATATCTTATGCGAGGGCGGGGTGTCTCTGGCAGATATTCTGCAAGAAAGCAATTCAACTAATACTAAAGAGAATGCCATTACTGCCCTGGCTCTATTAGAACAAGGGATCTGGGAGTTTGGCAGAATCATTTTAGTATCCAAGCCATATCACGCCCGCCGATTGTTGATGACCTTTCGCAAGGTATTCTCAGGCGCGAGTTTGTTGGTAGTGCCAGTAGAGGATGATCGGCAGATCACACGCGATAATTGGCACGCCGACCCAAAAAAGACGGCCAAAGTAATGGAAGAGATGGGCAAGATCAGCGAATACTATGCCAAAGGGGACTTGGCGCTTTAGGCGGGTCCATAGGGATCAATCATCGCCGATTATCTCAATTAGTCCTTAGATGTATACGGTCTTGACCGTGTGTTTGGTCTGTCGAGGCGTGGTAATACGGTACTTACCGTATTACCATCAGATAGTGGTTATGGGGGTGGGGTGGACCCAGTAGAAGATTTTGGAGTAGCTATTGCTTAACTGGCGAAGCCAGCTCCAAAATTCTCTACTGGGTGGACCCCGATAGTGAAAACTGGCACAGCTTCGCTGAAATGACGGAGACATGCCAGTTTCTACTACGGGGTGGACAAAAGGGGGAGGGGTGTTATCTTTGGGGTGGCGCTTGGTTTTTAGCTCTCAGAGTAAACAAGTGACTACTCATGGCCCGAGCAGGGCGGGTGAGAAAAGTGCGTTCGTTGATAATTTTCTTACTCCTGGCAATTATTTGCCTTGGGGTAGCATCGTGCCCAAAAGGGCACAAGAACTTCGGCGGGGCAGGCTTAGGCGGCAGTAATCTGCCCGATAGTCCGGGCGCCTACATCGACATTGGCGCCGGATGGACCACTAACGGTGTGCAGCAGGTATCTGCCCCGTTGGCGATGATGGTCAGTGGCAGCATCTTTGGCCCTAACGCTAAGCGGGGGCTGTGTTCCGTTGACGAGTTCGAGCAAAAAGTGGTTTCGCCCCCTTCGGGGAAGCTGAGGTATTGTTATCGAACCGTTTCTGGCGAGCAGGTGTCTCCAATGGAGAGCGGGGTGAATCTTTATAGATTAACGCGCCAGGGCAACGAGATGATGATTAGCGAGGCCAATCAGGACATGGGCGCGCTGAATGTAAGCCGACCAAGCAAGGGTAATGCCTATCTGGTTGAGATTAACTTATCGGGTTCGGGCGACTATGCTTTCGCTTCGGCCCAGTGGACGGTGTTTATCCGGCATTAAGCCGCGGCGGTTGGCCAACTACCAGAGCATAACTCCCTTAAGATTGAGACTGCACGAATGCGGTCTCGAACTTCTGGGGGTTTTTTATAACCCTTTTGTCATTCCCGCCTCCGTTCGTAGTCGAGGGTAAGCTTCGGCAGGAATCTAACCCCCTCGTCATCCTCGAGTCGGAAGCGGAGCGCTCCGACATCGGGGATCCAGACATAATAAGCAAAAGCTTTCTGTTTTTGTCTGGGTCCCCGCCGGAGTTTATCCTCGCGTAGGCGGGGACGGGGATGACCCCGCAAGGTAAATGGTGTCAGTTGACCCCGTAGAAGATTTTCCAGCGGTTTTGCCGCTATTGCGAAGCAACTGGAAAATTCTCTACGGGGTTGACAAAATGGGGGAGAAGTGGTAGGATAATTTGCTCTGGGAGCGGATTATTTTATCAGGTATAATCAGGTGTTATGGCTAACGAAAGCGATACTTCATCTATAGATAAGGTTACTGCCTCGCTTGAAGAATGGGGCGGGGTAGAATCGACTGAACAACACGAGGGCAGCCAGCTCGAACCGGTTGATGCCGAACGGTTTAAATTTGACCTGTCGGAGATCGAGCCAACTTCAGAGATTGACCCCTACAAAACTTCGGAATATCTAAGATTGCTTCGCGCTCATAATTCAAAGTTGCTGTCTTACGATTTGCGGGGAGAGTTTGGCGATCGGCCGGGGGTAACACTCTCATCCGATGGCAAAGATTTTGCCAAGAATATTACGCAGTTAGCCGATGAGGTGGGGAAAGAGGCGGCGGACAGAATTGGTCTGCTGATCGTCGAAGCCGATGCCGAGCTATTAGGCATTGCCGAACAATATGGTGGGATGATGATCACGGCCGAAGGCGATGGACGGCGCATATTCTTTCCCAGTTTGCCGGGCGAAGATCTGGCAGAAACAGCGCGGCGCGGGGTGTTTGTGGCCAATCAATTCCAGGAAGCTACCAAAACATTACCACCGATCAGGTTTAAAGACCGATCGGTTGATTTAGTGTTTCGAGTGGGGGTAGATTGTACTGATAAAGAAACTGGCAACTTGGTGGTGACTAGTTTTGGTGATGACTATCTTAGGACTTTCGCAGTATTTGGTGATGTAATTGCCCAGGCAGATGCAGTGCAACGGGAGGCCGATCCAGATAAGCGCCAAGTAGCAGTGAGTAAATCTATTCGCTCATTGCTATCTCCCAAGTCGTACTTTAAGGAAACCGAGAGCGGCAACTATGTGCTGTCGGCCCTGCATGCCGAGGATAAGCCTCTTCCGGTAGTGCTTAGTCTGTTGGAAGATGAAGCGAATATTCCGATCGAGGATCTAACCCATTTCTACGAGGCGCACATTCCAACGGATCGGCGAGCCGAGATGCGGGCCGCAGTTACCATTGCCCTGGAAGAGGGTCGGCCAGTGGAGTTTTCTCCCGCCTGGGAGTTCTTGCGGGTGTCCACCGCTTTTACTAAAGTACATGG
>METE01000004.1:41206-43466 GCA_001771275.1 candidate division Kazan bacterium RIFCSPLOWO2_01_FULL_48_13 | reverse complement strand
CGAGAGCAACCAGCAACTACACGAGAGGCTGAATAAGCCATTTACGGATATCCTGCATATTGTTGATCGCAATGGTGGTTCGGTGGAACGAATCACCGGCGAGGGAGTTGTCTATTCCACTTTTGCCGGACCCAGCAATGAGTACCTCGCTACGCGGGCTACTTTCGAATCGGGCAAGATATTAAATCAGGCCGGTTTTATGTTTGAAGCGGGGATTTCTACCGATTACGCTTTTGCGGGTGAGGCAGGGGCTAAAGATCAGCATACTTTTACTAACATAGGAAAACGAGTCAACGAAGCGGCCCGAATCATGCAATCGGCCAAAGAAAATCATGTGGTGATTAGTGGCACTACTCATCGAGGAGCTAGCCATCGATTGAGGTGTGGTGAACGGGAGGAGTTAGAGTTAAAAGGGGTAGGTTCGGTTGAAGTCTTTGTGGTAAATAGAATCGATTATCGGGCGGGACGCTATGCCGAAGTCGAAAAGATTGTTGGTCGTGACAAAGAAGAAAGCCAAGTTGGGCAGCTGGTTGATTTCGCGATCGAGACCGGCAAAAGCCAAGTTTTAGTGGTAGAGGGCGAACAGGGGGTGGGTAAGACAGCCATCGTTTCCAAGGCCATCGCCCATGATTTAGAGGCCGGCAAGATATATAAGATCGATGTGCGGTCGGATGAATCTAATCGCAAGCTGCCTTTAAGCACCGCTAAACAATTTGTCCGTCAGCTGTTGGATATCCCGGATGATATCGAAGACCCCAAGGATTTGGAGGCGCGGATTTTAAGCCGAGAACTACCAGCGGATATTATCGAACGAATATCTCTGTTAAACGCCGTGTTGGACACGGATTTTAAGCCAACCACCGAGCGAGTGCAGTGGTTAGAGCGTTCGGCGCGGCGCGAAGAAACGCTTAAATTGATGCGAGACATCTTTCAGCTTAAGCGCCAGTCGATGGCCCACGAGGTGCCAGTAATCTTTGCGGATGATTGGCAGTTTATCGATAAACAATCGGCCGATCTCTTGGTTGGATTTATGCGAGAAACAGCCAACGATGGAATAGTCTGGGCGATCCCGACCCGGCCGGCAGTTAACGACATTGAGAGGGTAATTATTAACGGGCTTAAACATAATCTGCCAGAACAGACTCATCAGTTGGATGTTGAACCATTTCCTATGTTTGTCCCCCCACCAGATCCGGGCGAGAAGGCTACTGATGCGGCGGCCCGCAAAGATTATTATCTTAAGCTGCGCAATGCGCAGATAACCTGGTTCGAGCAGAACTCCGAATGGGCCTGGCCATTGGTCTGTTCGGTCTTCCCGATGGATGAGGGAGAACTGTCTCGCAATAAGTTAGGCGCCGCCAAGGTAATCTCGAGAGTATTTTCTAAGGATGTTTCTCACGGAAACATCTACTATGTGCGAGAAGTTTTGTCTTACTTGTCGATGATCCACGACATTGAGATAGCCGGCCGGGGGGGCAAAAAATTACCGGTGGTTATGTTTGTGGCGCATCCCGATACCGGTAGATGGCATTTTGCTGACTATACATTACCGGGTGAAGACAAAGAGCAAGTTAAAAATAGCCGATTCTATTATTTAGGGGACGAAGATGTGGAGAAAGCGCTGTGGGAAAGATTTGGCGGGATTGTCGATATCCAAAAAAAGAGGATGGAGCGGGTCAGTTCCAACTCCCAGGTGGTGGCGCAGAAGATGTCGATCTTAGGATTAGAGTGCACTAAACCGATGCTGCTGAGGCTTACCAGAATGTCCGAGCGGCGCTTGGATATATGTTTGGATGAGCTGATCGAATATGGGATTGCCCAGGATTTGGATAATGGTAATTTTGGATTTATCCACCGGATTACCCAGGAGGTAATCTACGGAAGCATAGCTAATGTCGAGGAGAAACGCGCCACGCACGAGACGATTCTGGCGATTTTGGAAGCGGAGTATCCCAATAAGTATGAGAAATTATCCTCCAAGTTCTTCCACGCCAAGAATGGCAGCGATCTACTTAAAATAATGGAGTATGCCGATCTCTACGGCCGGCAGTTAAGAGACTATGTTGAGGAATCCGGCGCTATCTCGGTGTTGGAACGGGGCTCTCAGGCGTTTGTGGAATTGGAAAAGCAGGGATTCCCGGGGGTAGATGAGCAGCAGAAATGGCAGCTAATTAATGAGCAGTTGGAGCGGCTGTTGTTTATCCGGTTCATCTGGAATCAATTATCTCGAGGGATAGACGAGGTAACTACTTTAGAATCA
>METE01000004.1:38321-41181 GCA_001771275.1 candidate division Kazan bacterium RIFCSPLOWO2_01_FULL_48_13 | reverse complement strand
CTACTTTAGAATCAGCCCACGAGATATTTCATCGCTATTATGGTGGAGAAGACGGGCGAGAAACCTATCCGGCTGCCTGGGCCGCTTACCATTCTCGGATTCTCTCCGATTTAGGTTTGAGGGTAGGAGACAAAGAACCAGAGCGAGCAGCTCGTGAATATTATGAGGTGGCATTGGATATGCTTAAGCCGTTCGAACAAGAAGCAGCCTTGAATGAGCTTCCAGATGATTTGCGTCAGCTGATAATTATTAATTTGAGTAATACTTACCGCCGGCTCGGTGTTTATTATAGGAGGATGGATGGAATCGATAATTTAACCAAAGCCCGCGATTTAGCTGAACGGGCAGTGAGTTATGCCCGTATGGCAAACAATTATGATACTACAACCTCAGCGGTTAATGGCTTAGGAATTGTGTCGAGGCAGTTAGGCAACTGGGAAGTTGCTAACCGTTGCTATGAAGAATGTTTATCTTTAGCCGAAGGAGCTGGCAATCTACCAGACCAAGCAGCCTATTTGGGCAATCAGGCTGAAGTGATGCGTGGGTTGGGCGACATAGATGGCGCAGAGGCATCTTTTACCCGTTCGTTGGATATTACTTCCAGGGTATTTCGTCCACGGACGAGAGCATGGAGCCAACTAGGATTAGGATCACTAAATATGGCAATCGGAAACTTCCCTAGGGCAGTGGATCATCTGAAAGATGCAAAAGAATTTTTTATGAACACGAATATACTGGTGGCTGATGGTCTGAGTATTGATTTAGCCCATTGTCTATTAAGATTGGATCGTCCAGATACATTATCTGCCGGGGCTGAGCTCTCGAGTGTACGATCTGATGATGCCAGGCTTGGTATGATCAATGTTTATATTACAGCCTATGCTGATTATTTGGATAAATATATTTCTTTGGAAGATTTTATTAAAGTTATTAGTACGCAAGCTGAAGCATTCTTGTCTGTAGGTATGAACAGCTCTGCGATGGATGCTTATCGATTCATGGGAGAAATAACTACGAGCCTTGACCCGACACGGTCTCGTAGTAGCTTGTTGTTGGCATTGAAATTGAGTGATAAATGTCGTGCTGGTGTTGATAAAAAAATGATTGCAGCTAAGCTACAGTCATAAATTTTACGCCTTGTTACTCTCGCCACATCAATTATTCTGCATCGTCACTACCACCTACGCTGGCACTAAGAGTCCGGGTGGTCTTACTTGTTAGTAGTGGATCAAATAATGTCCTCGCGCTAGCTGCACCAATGGCGATAGCCAATAGAATCAAGATGGCGATTAGAACGATTAGCCATTCTTCGGTTAACCAAAGGAACACTTTGTTTGCTTTTTTTGACATGGCTCCCTCTTACTCTATTGGCTCATCTGTGCCACCGAATGAAGCGCCCATTGTGTCGGCGCTAGTGCCAGCGGTTTTGCTCTTGATGAAATTGCCAATTATCTTCCAGGCACTCGACTTCTCGATCGTCTGGCCATCAACCTCGATGGTTCGACCCAACACGATCTCGCGGAGGGTTTGGACTACCTCGACCACACCTAATCTAATGCGAGCAGCTACTCTGGCAACCGTGGTGGGTTGCTTTTGGACCATCTGACTAATCTGGGTCTGAGTTACCTGAGTGCTGCCGGTGTCGGTGTAATTCCGTGCCTGTTGCTTGGCAAAAGCATCCAACATCTCCTTGGCATCAGGGTAGACAGCCGATTCATCAGCACCGGGATAGGGGATTTTTTGTTCGGGATTTGAATCAGTTGCGACGCTTGCATTATCCTTGTTGCCAAATAATCTATCTAACAGTGTCTGATTGTCAGTTCCATCGGTGCTGGAGGTTTCGCTATTATCGCCAATCAGATTATTTACAAAATTCTCCACTAGATTAGTGGTAGCATCTTCATTAGATGCAGTGGGAGTTATATCCACTGTAGGGGTGGTAACTGCTCGTAATACATTTACAGAAGTAGCGGCGGCTAAAGTCGTGCCGGTTACTTTAGCTGTAATAGTAACCGTGCCGGGCGCCTTGGGAGTTACTACGCCATCTTCATTGACCGAAGCGACATTGGAGTTGCTAGATGTCCAAGTCATCGGGACATTATTGACCATCTTTCCCAGTGAATCACGAACATAAACTACTGGGGCGAAGACGATCTTGCCAGTCGAACCGATAATGATGTTCTTATTGGAGGGTAAAACGCTAATGGAAGTTAGCGGAAGTATCGTGGATGGACCGTCGGATGTGTTATCACCCGAGGGGACTGCTTCGATCGAGTAAATAGTGGTGTTAGGCTCGATGCTAACGGTCATCTGGTTACTGGGTAGGGTAACCGGTTCGGTTTGACTGCCGTAACTATTGGTGAAGACATAGGTAGTCGAGTTGATCTTAATTGTTCCTCCTTTAGCGGTTACCTTAAGGTTGTATGTGCCTGAATTAACCAGGGTGGTAACAGTAGCGCTCTCCAATAAGAGCAGACCATTACCGATATTGACTGGCTCTCCACCACTCCATACGGTGGTATTGCTATTAGTTCCATCGATAACACTACCAAACAGCAACTGGTTGCCATCCTCGGATAAAGTAGTGCTATCTGCCTGGGTGGTGATGGCGCTGCCGGTGGAGGTGGCTACCAAGCCATTGGCGGTGTCTCCATCGATGGCCAGGGATTGGCTAAATATAAAAGCGAGCACAATCGCGACCGCCATTACGGCAGTCAGTTCGCGCTCGACCCAATCGATCAACGGTTTTGCCCAACGGGGCTTGTGGTTTTTCATTTTATTTTGGTTTTTACCCCTTATAAACCCTGATTATCTTTACTAACAGCCTTGACCCAATTGTCTTATTATAGCATAAAAAAAT
>METE01000004.1:34632-38283 GCA_001771275.1 candidate division Kazan bacterium RIFCSPLOWO2_01_FULL_48_13 | reverse complement strand
GGCTCGGCTCGGGAATGACAAAAGAGGGGAGTTATGAAGTTAGGATTCAGGGGTTTTTACAAGGCGGTGGGCAGACAGCCTCTTATATATGGAGCCACCAGAGGTCAGAGTGCTCTCCATCAGATCGATCTGGGAGACTGTAGTTGAGGGTAGGTTAGTCTCGAAGGGAGGCCGTTGGCCCTGGCTGTCCAAGATGGCTGTTAGTTCGGGGTGGGTGGAAGAGCTGACCCGGGCTAAGGTTAGATGGGGGTGGAATGGCTTGGTATCGGCTGTTGGCACCAGGGGCAGCAGCAGCTGGGCGATAGTTTGTCGCAGCTCAATTAGATTTGGCCCTTCAATTCCTACCCAGACTACCTGAGGATATTTAAGATCGGGAAAGCCGCCCAATCTTCCGAATTTTAGGATTAGGGAGCGGAAATTCTTAGATATGTCGTCCAACTGCCGAGAGATCTCCGGAATCAGCTCTTCATCGGTATCCCCTAAAAATAGCAAGGTTAGATGAAGATTATCAACTCTGATCTTGTTCAGCCCCGGGCGATCGGGGAACCCCGCTGTCTGGCGGGCGATGGCTAATCTGGTGGCCGGATCGAAATTAATAGCGACAAATAGGCGTTTTTTCACCCCATTAGAGATTTACCATTATATTTGCGAGAGTTGATATCAGCATTCATCAAGATTATACGCTGTTGGTGAGATGGTGAACCGCAAAAATGATTGTCATTTTTGCCACGAATCTCTAACGGGGCAAGTATTGGAATGATAAGCGTGGTATATTTTGGTTAATTTGGCTGTGGTGGCCGAAAATTGCCATTGGACAAGGCGTCGATATCAGCCTACTATATATGTAAAGTGTATTAGGCATTGTCCTCGAGCCGGAAGCGACAGCGCTCCGACATCGGGGATCCAGAAAAGAAAAATAATGTTTTGCCTGGATTCCGGATCCTGACTTCGCCTCCGGCGAGCCGGTCCGGAATGACAAGAGGAGTGGGAACTTATGAAAGATCTCTACGCGGTAATATTTGCGGGAGGGGTGGGTAGCCGGTTGTGGCCGGTTAGCCGAATTAGCAACCCCAAGCAGGTGAAGCCGTTTTTAAATAGTAGCGATACCCTAATCCAGCGGACTTGGCAGAGGGTAAGGCGATTGCTCTTGCCTCAGAATATCTACCTCAGCACCACCTCAGATTACGCCGAGATGATTGCTGGGCAGTTGCCGGAGCTATCGCGCGTCAATTTAATTATCGAGCCAGAGCTGAGGAATACCTGCCCAGCGATTGGATTGGCGACCGGAATCGTCCACAAACGCCATCCGGAAGCCTTAATAATGAATGTCTGGGCCGACCATCACTATGGTTTGGAGGAGGCTTATGACGAGACTATTCGCCGATCCTATGACATTATCAAAAAACATCCTGACAAAATTATGAGTGTCGGATTGCATATCGAATACCCATCGACCGCCTTGGGCTATTTAGAGGTCGAAATGAGTTCAGCTAACGAAGAGGGCGCTTTAAGAGTAAAACGATTTGTAGAAAAACCAGATGTGACGAAGGCTTCGGAATTTATGCGGGCTGGCAACTATTTCTGGAACCCAGCGCTGTTTATGTGGCGGGCCAGCCATATGATGG
The DNA here is from genome assembly GCA_001771275.1 of candidate division Kazan bacterium RIFCSPLOWO2_01_FULL_48_13. Classification (GTDB taxonomy): domain Bacteria; phylum Patescibacteriota; class Kazan-3B-28; order Kazan-3B-28; family UBA10110; genus 2-01-FULL-49-10. The sequence continues at coordinate 36,658 of METE01000004.1, read as the reverse complement.
AGCTCTACCGCCAGCATGTGCCCGAGACTCATCAAGGCTTAAGTGAGATCATTATGGCTTGGGACACCGATGAACAGAATGCGATTCTCGGAAGGATCTATCCGGGCTTTACTAAAGTTTCGTTAGAATATGCGGTGTTAGAGAAAGGCCCACAGATGTTGCTATTGCCAGCGCGACTCGGCTGGCGTGATATTGGCAGTTGGCAGTCGGTACACGAAGTGATGGAAGAAAATGGCGATGGAGTTGCCACCAAGGGCAAGGCGATTACCATTGATGCCAAGGATGTGCTGGTGTTTAACGAGGATGAAGGCAAATTGGTAACAGTAGTCGGCCTTGAGGATGTGGCAGTGATCAACACCCCCGATGCCGTGTTGGTGATCAAGAAGAGTCGGGATCAGGATGTAAAGAAACTGGTCGAAAAGATGGAGAAAGAAGAAAAATTGCGCCAGTACCTCTAATGTGCTAATAATAGGTAGTTATTAAGCCTGCAGGACAGATAGCAATGCTGAAAAAAACTGGTCTGATTACAGGAATAATTGTAGTGGTGCTGTTGGCGGCGCTGGTGGTTGATGTTCCGGCGGTAGCCAAGTTCTTAGGTTTTAAAGACGGCCTCACTATCCATAAGGGCCTGGATCTGCAGGGCGGCACCCATTTGGTTTATCAAACAGACTTAAGTAAAAATACCGGTAGCGCGGATGATGCGGTAACGGGGGTCGTTAATGTTATCCGCCGACGGGTAGATAGTTTGGGAGTGTCCGAGCCGGTAATCCAAAAAACCCGGGATAATTCGCGGGTGATCGTGGAGCTGCCTGGCATTAGCGATGTTAATCAGGCGATCAATCTAATTGGGACGACTGCCCAACTGGAGTTCCGCGAAGGGATTGCCGAAAAAAGTTTGGATGACACCGGCAGTGTTAAATCCGAGAACTATCAGGATTGGCAAGATATTGGATTAACCGGCGCAGACTTTGTGGCAGCCGAGGCGCAGGTGGCGCAGGCCAATAATTCGATCGTCCGCCAGCCGCAAGTAGCCATTGAGTTTAACAGCCGGGGAGCCAAGATTTTTGCTGAAGCGACTAAGAAGAATCTCCAAAAGCCATTAGCTATCTTTTTGGACCAGAAGTTGTTATCGGCGCCCACGGTGCAGACTGAGATTAGTGATGGCAAAGCGGTGATCAGCGGCGGCTTTACTTTGGCCGAGGCCAAATCCCTGGCCATTCAGCTAAAGGCCGGGGCGCTGCCTGTGCCAGTTAAACTTATATCACAGAACAATATCGGCGCGACCTTGGGCCAAGAAGCGGTAACCAAGAGTGTGGTAGCTGGGCTACTGGGTCTATTGATGGTGTTATTGTTTATGTTAGTCTATTATCGATTACCAGGACTTGTAGCCGCTGGGGCTCTGGTAATATACGCTTTGGTAGCTTTGGCGGTATATATTGCGATACCGGTTACGCTCACTTTGGCCGGAATTGCTGGTTTTATTATCTCGATTGGGATGGCGATTGACGCCAATATCCTGATATTCGAAAGAATGAAAGAAGAGCTGAGAGAGGGTAAAACCATTGTGGCAGCGATCGATGCTGGTTTCTCGCGGGCCTGGAGTTCGATTCGCGACTCTAACATTTCGACGATCATTACCTGTATTATCTTATACTACTCTGGTTCCGGTCTGATTCGGGGCTTTGCTGTTACCTTAGGCGTCGGGGTGGTAATTAGTTTGTTTTCCGCCATTACCGTTTCGCACACTTTATTACAGTTAGTCGCTATAACAGGGTTATCCCGTTACTTCCGGCTCTGGGGGGCAAGAGAGATAAAATAATGAATCCCGTTAGAAATTTGTCGGAGATAACCCTAAACTATTAACCAAAGATGCATAACTGCTCACTTCACTTCATAATAATTAGTGCGCGCAAAAAGACTAAAGTATTTTCGCGCCAAGAATTTCTAACGGGATGAATATCTTAGGCACTCGTAAAATTTGGTTGGTCGTCTCCGTGGTTTTAATTTTAGCCAGCATTACTTCAAT
>METE01000004.1:0-34605 GCA_001771275.1 candidate division Kazan bacterium RIFCSPLOWO2_01_FULL_48_13 | reverse complement strand
GCCTATAAACAGGTAGTTGGTTTAGATGTGGCTCCGCAATCGACGGAGGATGATCGTTATTTTATCCGGAGCGCCCAAATCGATAATGATCAAAAAAATGCCATTATGGGTCATCTTCGGGCTAAATTCGAACAAGCCGAGGAGTTGCGATTCGAGAGTGTTGATCCAACCATTAGCGCCGATATTGTTCGACGGGCTATCTTAGCTGTGATCATAGCAGCGCTGGGCATTATGTTTTACTTGGCCTACGCTTTCCGCCGAGTACCTAAGCCGTTAACCTCATGGGATTTTGGGTTTGGGGCATTAGTGGCTTTGGTTCACGATGTAATAATTCTTCTGGGTGCCTATGCTGTACTGAGTCATTATTTTGGAGCAGAAGTCGACGGTATGTTTATAGCTGCTCTCCTTACCTTGTTGGGCTTTTCTGTCCACGACACCATTGTTACTTTTGATCGAATCAGAGAGAATCTGCGTCGGCGGGCAGGTGAGAACTTGGAAACTATCTGTAACGATAGCATTTCGGAGACGATTGTTCGCTCGATCAATACTTCTTTTACGGTTGTGTTAGTGTTGTTGGCGATGACCTTATTCGGCGGGGTGACACTTAAGTTCTTTACCCTGGCTTTGCTGATCGGTATAGTAATTGGCACTTATTCTTCGATCTTTATTGCTGCCCCTGTTCTATTATGGATGGGTAGACGGAGAGAGAGATAGTAATCGATAGTCCTATGACTGATAAAAAGAAGATCCAAGCGCCCCGGGGCGTCCACGATATATTGCCGGACGAACAGAAGTATTGGTTTTGGGTCGAAAATAATTTTCGCGAAGCAGCGCAAGCTGCTGGTTTTGAGCGGATCATCATCCCCACTTTTGAAGCTACTGAGCTGTTTAAACGCAGCGTGGGCGAGTTTACTGATATCGTCAGCAAAGAGATGTACAGCTTTAAAGACAAAAGCGCTAATAGCCTAACCCTGCGGCCCGAAGGTACAGCTGGAGTGGCGCGGGCCTATATCGAGCACGGGATGCAGACTATGCCGCAGCCGGTTCAGCTGTATTATTGGGGTCCGATGTTTAGATATGATCGGCCACAGGCGGGCAGATACAGAGAGTTTTATCAGTGCGGATTGGAGTTATTGGGGGATTACGATCCGATCGTGGATGCGATGCTGATCCAAACGGTAGCTAAGTTCCATAAGAAACTGGGGATGCAGGACATCGTAATTAAGATCAACAGTTTAGGCACAGAACGGGCCAAAGGCAAGATGATGACCGCATTGGGCAAGCTATTGGAACGAAACAAGAAAGATCTCTGCGCCGATTGCAAGCTGCGGCTAAAAAAGAATCCTTTGCGGGTGTTGGACTGCAAGACCGGCAAATGTCGGGAGATTCTGGATAAGATCTCACCGTCGCTGATCGATAGTTTGGATGACGAATCAAAAAAACGGTTTACCAAAGTACTGGAATATTTGGATGAGATGCGGGTGGAATACGAATTAGATCCCAAATTGGTCCGTGGTCTGGATTACTATACTCACACAGTATTTGAGGTAGTAGCGCGCAGCAACGAGGAACTATCCTTGGGCGGCGGCGGCCGTTACGATACTTTGGTTAAACAGCTGGGCGGTCCGGATACGCCCGCCTTTGGCTATGCCGGCGGGGTGGAACGGGTGATTGATATTTTAAAACAACAGGCGTTGGCTGTGCCGGATCTGATCCAGAGTGATGTATTTATTGTGCAGTTAGGTGATCGGGCTAAGCCTAAAGCAATTGAAGTGGTCGAGAAACTGGAGCTAGCCAATCTGCGGATTTCGAGCGCTCTGGGACGGGGGAGTATCCAAACCCAGCTGCGCTTGGCGGCCAAGCTGCACACGCCGTTGACCATTATTATTGGTGACCAAGAAGTGCACGATAAGAATGTGATCATCAGAGATATGGAAGACCGATCACAGGAGACAGTGATCGATCGGGATATGGTTAAGATTACTTTAAAGAAATTGGAAGAAAAGGGGCTAAGAGTACCAACCATATATGAGTCCCGTTAGAAGCCAGTCAAAGTGGTATGTTTATCTTCTGGTGAGTCAACGAAATGGAAAGTGGTATACTGGTTCGACCAACGATCTGCAAAAAAGAATTTTAACCCACAATAACAGTAGAAATACATCAACTAAATCTGGAGTGCCCTGGAAGTTGATATACTATGAGGTATCTTTGAACCGGGATGATGCGAGGGCCAGAGAGCGATATCTTAAATCTGGTATGGGTAAACGATATATTAATAATCGGTTAAAATTATTTTTTGCTAAGGGCTTCTAACGGGATGAAGGATGAAAAATGGGGAGAAGTATTGGATCGGATTCTGACGAATTTTAAGGTGCTCTCCCGCGAGCAGACAAAAGAGGGTGTGTCGGATATCGAAACCCTGATCTTTGAGGCGCCGATCGGAAAAATTAAAATGGTCAGAACGGTTAAGCCGGTAGTTTTAGATAAAAAAATAATCGGGGCGCACCGGCGGGGCAAAAGCGCAGCTCAGTACGAATACATCTACTCACCGGACGAAAAAAGCAGTACCCTCGCGGTTTATCGAGAGGTGGGTGGTGAGTGGGAAGCAGTCGATGCGGATAATCTAATCAAATAATCGATGATTGAGCGTTGGTCACAGCTTAGTCCATTAGATCAGCTCTGCGATGAGTTGGGTGTTCGGCCGTCAGCGCGATTTACCGGCGGAGAAAAGATTGATCTGAATCATAATCCAGTTGGTGAATTTTCGGCTGGTGATGGGATTAAGCCCAAATTCAATATGTTCTTGGTGGAGGACAGCCATAGAACCAAATTCAACTTGAAGATTGGCAATTTCAACGATCGCGAAGCAGAACAGACTAATCATCTGCGTCAGCTGGCCACTGACAACAAGTTATTTCGGGTTCCTCAGGTTAAAAGAGAGGAACCGGGTCGGTATATATTATTTGAGCATCTAAAGGGCATGCCAGTGTCGCGGGAAAAGTTTTGGAAGCAGCCCGACCTAATGGAAAAAGTGTTTGAGACTTTAAGTAGTATAGATGGCCTATTGAACCAAGCGCCATTAGAAAAGGATGAGGCTGATAATGGACGCGAGTGGGTAGCGCAAAAGTTGTCCAACAACGATGAGAAGGGTTGGATAAAGCCGATCTTGGCGGACGCTGAGCTAACCCGGTCCGATTTAATTAATGAGAATTTTATTGATCAGGTTCAGACCTATACTCAGCGACACCAATCCGAGTTAAATGATATGGTGCGGATTTGGCGAGACCCGAATGGTGATCATTTAATTGTGCCGTATGATAGCTTAGAACATCGAATGGGAGTAGTTGATATAGACATCACCACCCGGCCACGCCACTATGTGCCGATGCGGTTCTTGGCTTGGACATTATTAAAGATTGATGATGAAAAGTTGAGTCTGGAAACTTGGGTTAATCAGATTAGAGCTGGATATGGGCTGACGGGAGCCGACAAAGAGCCGACCTTTGTATTGTCGTTAACTGGCATCCTCTACGATTTGGCGACGGGGGAGAGGGATAATAAGAATAAGCGGTTGATCGCGGTTGAAGTAAAGAATATTATCAACCAGATAATTAAACTGGATGAATCCCGTTAGAAGTCTGCCGCTAACCCATTTTAATATTCAACTAAAGATACCAACTATTTTTAAAGCTTATATATTATTAACTGCGCACAAAAAGACTATGTATTTTTGTGCCGAGGATTTCTAACGGGATGAAGCGTCCTCTCAAAAGGTCAGCTAAGGATTGCCCGTTCTGTCAGATCGCTAATGGCAAGCTGCCGGTCAGCCAACGGTTTGCCGATGCGGATATGATCGCTTTTGATGATATTCATCCCCATGCGCCGATCCATGTGTTGGTGGTTCCCAAAAAACATATCGCCAGTTTGGCCGATATCACTCCGAAGGATAAGGAACTGATGGGCAAGATGATTTATCGGTGCAAGGAGTTAGCTAAGAAGTTAAACATCGCCGATAGCGGTTATCGGGTAACGGTAAATGTGGGCAAGTGGGGCGGACAAGTGGTGCCACACCTGCATTTTCATCTGTTGGGCGGGGCGCCCTTAACCGAGCGGTTGAGCAGTTATACCGAGGCCGCCGTCCTGCTGAGTAAGTGAAGTTAGATAGGGGCTGGCTCTTACTAACAGGAGTAATGCTATTGAGCCATGGTATTGGTTCGATTATTTTGTTCTAAGCTTAACAAATGGAGTGCTGATAAAACATGTTATTAATCCACGAGACAATTCGCATTCATCTGCCCCGAGTTAACCAAGACATTGTTGTTGGGAACAATTTCATTCCGGTATTAACCAAGTTTATTAAAGATGGTCAGTTTGACCAGCTATTATTGGTAGTTGATGCGAAGGTACACGAGAGCCCGCGGGTTAAAATGATGGCAGGTCGGTTGAAGCGAAGTCTCAAAATACCTCTCATTTTATTGGCAGATACAATTCGTAAAGATTATAACCAAGTAGGGAGGGTGTTGCACCGTATGCGCAAGTTTCCCCTTAGTCGTCAGAGCTGTTTGGTGGTTATCGGGGGCGGCCATCTGGGTGATTTGATGGGTTTCATCGCCTCCGTATATATGCGGGGCATCACTATGGTATATGTGCCTACCACCCTAATGTCCCAAGGCGACTCCATAATCGGCAAGGTGGCAATTAATTTTATGGGAGAGAAAAACCTGATAGGTTCTTTTTATTCGCCAAGATATACCATTTGCGACGCTAATTTCTTGGATAGTCTATCTCCACGGCAGATTGTCTGTGGTCTGGTTGAAGTGTGGAAGCATGCCATAGTGGGGCGCCACACTTCACTTTTGGGCAAGGTAGAGCATCTTTTAATTACCGGACAATTTACTAAATTGCCACTCGATATAATTAGCGAATCGTTAACCGTCAAGACACATTTTGTTAAATCAGACCCCTATGATGCCAACGGGCATCATAGGGCCTTGAGCCTGGGTCATACCATAGCCAATTATTTAGAGCGAGACCCGATGATTAACCACGGCGAGGCAGTTGCGTACGGCATATTATTTGCCGCCTTAATTGCCCGTCGGATGCAGAAGCTGAAAAAATCGAGACTCGAAAGCATAGTCGATACATTTGGCCTTTTCCATCGCTATGTAGAAAAGGATCGGAGAGTGGTCAAACAAATGACCTCATCCAATCTGTTAGCTGTATTGTCTATGGACAAAATCAATACCCGGGGTTGTTATAATTTTATTATTCCCACTGATAGTGGATGGGGGATAGCGCGTAATGTTGGGGTTGAGCTGATAAAAGATGTAGTCAGTGATTTTGTTGCGAGGGTAAATGCGTTATGAGAATCATAAATGCATCCGAGAGAAGACAGCTGGTTAGCCAAAGCTACTTTCAACATATTGAGCAAGTGCTCCGCGAGTATTTTGGCGATGGTCAGTATTCTGAAGAAAAAGTTAGAGGGGGGCAAACCGGCGCTCGCAAAGTAATTTTTTTGGCTTCCGGCAAGAAGTATTTTGTTAAAATAGGAGAAAAAGTAGAACGCGAGAACAATATTTATCAGAGTCCGAAGTTCAGTAATAAGCCGTTTCTTCTGTCACCCATTTTAATCCCTAATATTAGTAATGAGGTATTGGTGTTGCCATTTTATGATGGAGAAACTCTCGATGATTTTATATTGAGAAAAAATGGGCAATGGGGTGAAGTGTACACTTGCATCCGCAGTATATTGCAACAAGCAGCCAAGCATCTTTGGTTGGACACCCTCACTAAGAATGAAACTGAGATTGCGGGTGGAGTGGAAAAATATATGACCGATCGGCTGGATGACCTATCTCAGAACCTGCAGATCCAGATCGGGGACTCAGTCATTGGTTTTGCTGATTTGATAAATATGAAAATTGTTCTGAATAGTAATGATGAGCGCATATCGTTGCCGTCCATCAACGAGATGGTGGATGATGTGGTGCAATTATTCCAAAGGTTCAACCCGCCGTATCTTTCGGCTATTACGGGGGATTTTCAGCCACCAAATATCATCTTAGGGCCGGATGGGTTTAAGGTAGTGGACCTTTCTAATGGAGACGAGCTGGGCGATTTAGCGATGGACATCGGCAAGCTGTTTAATTTTGCGAACAGGTTCTATCGGGTTGCTTACATTAGAGACGGAAAGGCCCCCGGTAATAGCGGTAAAGCTGTGGTGTCGTTGAAGGCTGGTGCCTTAGAGATAGATACAGAGTATAGTAACGATCCTGTTTTGCAGGTTCTAATGAGCGATCTCGAAGAGGAATTCACTCGGACAATCGCAGACAGCATAGCCGATTACTACCTACCTGATCGGGCTAAGCTGTATAAATTTGTTATTAATGTGATTACCATAAAAAGGCATATTGGTCGCCGGGGGCTATCCGATCTATTATTGGCTAACATCGCCGATTCTTATATAGAGATAATGCGTAAGGTGAGATCTATATGAACATCGAAGGTGTGCCGCCACAACCTGATGAGCCGGAGATATCCTTAAATAGACTGGCTGTCGAGAAGGAGGGCGACTATGTGGAAAGAATCCGACTCCAAGCGGAGGGGATAATTGATCAATGCCTTTCTGAATATGGCGTGGTTAATCATCGCGTTGTCGAAGCGCACAAAACACGCAAAAGTGTTTTTGGGTGCGTAGAAGTCGAGGGGGAAAAAAGATTTTTCAAAATATCTAAGCCGAGTCGCATACTGCAAGAACTGCAGGGTTATAAGATTGCGGCGGAATATCCTCACGAGAGAATCGTGGATCACTTCTTCCTCGATGATTATGGACTCTATCTGCAAGATTATTGTGAGGAAATCAGTACTTCGGAAGGGCAGATGCAAAGTCAGATCAACCGGATTTTACAGCAGATTGATACCCAAGATGTTCAAAAGGTGCTGCAAGGCACTGGGCGGCTATTTGACACAATGGGAAGCATATTTCAGAGACACTTTACTAAAATGCCGCTTATTTTGCATGGCCAAAATGACAGGTTCTTTTACGATAGGGTCAAGCCGGGTGGCCGCATCGATCAGCTGTACGCTGGGAGAATGTTTAATTTCCCATCCCTGTCCGAAAGCATTACATTCGAAGATTTATCAAAACTGACTTTTGTTGTCAACGGAGAGATAATGTCATTGACATTGGGGGAGTTGATTAAAAAAGCGCGGCACGACTTATCGCCGGAACACAATCGATTCTTTGTACTGTCACAGGGTGATCCCACCGAAACTAATATGGCGCTGTGTGGCAAATTCTTTGATTTTGAAACCGGCGGTTATAACGATCTGATACAAGATATTGCTATTTTTTCGTACTACAACTACTCGGGAGGGCATTACTTTATTCCCAAATATTTCAATACAGAGACTTTGTCGGACATGAGAAGTAGGGATAGACAGGAATATGATAGCCTATCGGAATTCTCGTCTGGCGTTACTGTTTCGTGCGAGTTAGATAGAAAAAACCAGAAGCTGGTGGTTAATGGCCAGTTTCCCTATCCCAAACTAAAGCAAGAGATATACACGCAGTTTCGGGATAGCGTAGTGCGGCCGGTCACCAGATTATTGCCAGCCGGATGCGAACAAGAGTTGGTAGGAAGACTGCAAAGCGCGTTTCTATTACGGGCGATTGGAGTTAAGGACATAGCGGGTATGGATGAAAAGGACTTGATATTATCGTTGATACTAGCTAATCATTTTGCGCAACCCGATCCAGGATCGGGGGGCCTGATTGATTTTTTAGACCAAAAGATGGTTGATATACATAGCTGATAGTGTGATGAAAAAAGCGATAGACGCCTTTTTAGATGAACATATTGTGGGCAAGCGGTTGCCCATAGTAGTTAGCTTGGACTTGGATAATACCTTGGTTATTCGCGACAAAGGCTCCAATTACATCAATAAAAAAGTAAAGGCTATAATCAAGAGTTTAGTATCCGACAAGCTAATTATTCTGTTGCCTAATACCGGTAGGGATCTACTGGGCTTCTCCGCGTTTAGCAGAAGTTTTCTAAATTTGCGGAATGCCGTTCTTTACTCGGGTGGTTTGATAGTTCATAACAGTAAAAAATATATTAATAAGAATAGTATTATTGATCGAGTCGCCTTGCGGCATTTGCTTAAGGGGGTCGAAAGTGGACAGCTGCCTTTTGTCGATTTGTCCTATCCTAAAGGTCGGATAGTTTACTATAACGATCATGCATTAGATTACCGTGATTTATTTTTTGCTCAGAATCCGCGCGATTGGTTTAAGGGAGGACAATTACCGCCTATCCGGAATATTCGGCGATTATCCGATAAGGGATTAAGAGAGGTGTTGAGGGTCGAATTCCCAGTCATAAGATCGTGGGTTGGTCATCGACTCTTATTTGAGCGATTGACTGCTAAAACGGAGCATAACATCAGTCAACTCGGACGATTACTTGGGGTGAGGGGCAATGATATTTTTAGGAACTACTCCTTGAAGAGAAAGGTGTTCTTTAGCGACAAATATGACAAACACGATCTGATTTTTGCCAGGCTGTCTAAACTAACCACATTTGTAAATAAGGGTATCGGTCTCAAGGAGTGGTTGGCAAGGGCCAAGATCTCTTCGAGTAATCACATAATTTTGCACATCGGAGACACCGATGCCGGTTTGATCAATGATACCTTGATAAAACAAGATGTGCCAGATGCCCTGCTAATTATGGTGGGGAAAAAGTGTAGCCTGAACAATCCCCAAGTTGATCTATACTTGCACGAAGATGCGGAAATGGCGCTCGTATCGTTTTTCGACGAATTATATAAAAAGATAAATCAGAGGAAGTGATAAAAAAAGACCTATTTGGCGATCACAATATCGTATTCGTAAATTACTTTATAGAGAAACGGGATCGTAATCAGTTAGGTGAGCATAGATTGCGAGGTAGTCGTACCCTCAAGGTGATAGATACAAAGCGGGGGGCGCGAGATTACTCCAAAGAGATCGCTGGCTGGCTGCGGGACGAAATATCAAACAGCAGGACAGTTTTAGTTCCGTTCCCGTCGACTAATAAATTTAAGGCAAAGAGCAAACAATTGCCGTTTATCTTGGTTAAACATTTGTGTCGGATGAATGCTAAATGGGTGAACGGAAGCGGTTGTTTGGGGCGACGCTATTCCCTTGCCAAGAATACGCGCAATGCTACTTTGCAATTTCGCAGTTTACGATGCAATAATCCTGATTTGATTAGGGGGCAGGATGTCACCCTAATTGATGATGTTGTTACTACAGGGAGCTCCATGAGGGCCGGGCTTAAGGCCCTATCGTTATATTCCCCATCAGCAGTTCGTGGTTTGGCCATCGCTAAGAAGGTTCGAGCCCAAGAGATCCCGCTTACCGGGATTTATTGACCCCTCTACCAAAACGACAGAAAGTGATGGGGTTGCCCATCCCCAGTTGCAACAACTGGAGATGGGTTGACCAAAGCAGTCTTAGAGCTTATTATTCGATTATGTCAAGTAATGTCAAAAGGAAGGAAAAGGAGAGTTTTGAGGCGATGATGCGCCGGTTTAACCGATTGGTCGTGATGAGCAAGGTTCTCACCGAGGCCAGGGAGCGGCGATTTAAGACTAAGCCAATTACCAAGCGTCAGCGGCGAGCTTCGGCAGTGCGTAAAGAACGCATTAAAGTCCAGAAGAAGAAAGAGCTCTATTAGTAGATTAGCAGGTCAGCAGGTTAGGGGGTTAGCGAATCAGAGAACTTCATAAAGGCGGACGATGGCATTTAAGGACCAAATTAGCTCTGACCTGAAGCAGGCGATGAAGAATCGCGAAGATCTTAAGCTGCAGACTCTGCGGATGCTATCGGCGGCTTTACACAACGAAGAGATCGCCAAAGGGGGCGAATTGGACGACTCGGCTACTTATGCGGTGATTCGGCGAGAGGTAAAAAAGCGCAAGGAGGCGGCCGAGAGCTTTCGATCGGGTGGCAGAGCCGAGCAGGGCGATAAAGAAGAAGCAGAAAGCAAGATCCTGGAAGCCTATCTGCCGCAGATGATGAACGAGGCAGAGGTATTAAAGATCGTCATAGAAGAGGTGGCGGCCAATCCGGGTGCCCAAATGGGGCAGATCATTGGTTCGGTAATGAAGCGAACCGGAGGGAACGCGGATGGCGGAGTGGTATCTAAATTAGTCAGCCAACAGCTGAAAGGTTAGGGCGGAGAGGAATGTCGAGAGTATTTATTGGATATGACACCTTTGGAGTGGAGGGGGTGGATGAGAGTTTCATCCATTTTATTTTTGATATGACCCTATCGCATGCCGCGGGTGACCAAAACTCGGAGGTGGGGTTGGTGATCACTTCGGACGAACACATTAAGAATTTAAATCATCGCTATCGCGGCAACGATCGACCAACCAATGTGCTATCGTTTGCCAATGATGAGATAAAAGACTTTGTCTCAGTTGATAGCAGTAAAGATAAAAATTATCTTGGCGATATCTATATCTCGTACCCCACGCTAATGCGTGAGGCGCATGATCTGCATGAAACCTCCCGGGAGCGATTTATACAGTTATTTGTGCACGGGGTGCTGCATCTGCTGGGATTCGATCATAAGGATAAAGCCGACGCCAATGTAATGGAGAGATTAGAAGATAAGATCGTGACAGCTATCTTATAAATAGCCGATTTGTCTTACCCGATCTTCTTACCTATAATAAGTGCAGGATTTAACAGGATGACGGGGTAAATTATCGCATGAAAGAGAAGATTACTGTTGGTATTGATGTGGGGAGCTCGGAGGTGGTGACCATTATTGGCCATCGCCGAGAGGGCGAAGTTCATCCCAATATTATTGGTGTTGGCGTTCGAGAAGGGAGCGGTCTTAGAAAAGGGGTAGTAACCGATGTAGAAGAGACGGTGGCGGCGATCGCTGCCTCGCTCCAAGAAGCAGAACGGATGGCGGGTGTCCCGATCGATAATGTTTATATTAGTATCAATGGCGAGCACATCCAGGCCTCTAATACTCGGGGAGTGGTGTCGATCGCGCGGGGCGAAGTAACTCACGATGATGTAATGCGGGCAATCGAGAGCGCGCAGGCGGTAGCGATGCCACCCAATCGGGAGATCGTTCATGTCATCCCGCGGATGTTTATGGTGGATGGCCAGGACAATATCAAGGATCCGGTGGGGATGACGGGGGTTCGATTAGAGGTAGATGCCCATGTAATTACCGGATCGACTCCATTTATCAAGAATCTGCAAAAAACAGTAGAGCAGGCGGGGGTCCGCATCAACAGCTTTGTGCTGTCCCCGTTGGCGGCTAGTACTGCCATCCTCAGCAAGAAACAGCGAGAGCTGGGTGTAGCGGTGATCGATATCGGGGCCGGTACCACCGGGATGGTGGTGTTTGAGGACGGTGATGTCTACCACTCGGCTGTCTTGCCGATCGGCTCTAACCACATTACTTCGGATATCGCCATTGGCTTGCGGGCTTCATTGGAAGTAGCGGAGGCGGTTAAGTTGGAGTATGGCATGGCCAGCCCCGTTACTCTATCGGAACGCGACCAGATTGATCTATCTAAATTTGATAAATCCGAGGATCAAACAGTCTCTCGTCGATATGTAGCAGAGATCATCCAAGATCGATTGGCCGAGATATTTTTGTTAGTTAAAACTGAGCTGAGAAAAGTGGGGCGGGACGGAATGCTGCCGTGTGGCGCGGTGTTAGTGGGTGGGGGGAGTAAGCTGCCTGGTATCGCCGAAGCCGCTAAGGATCATCTTAGCCTGCCAGCCAGCATTGGTTTTCCGATCGAACTTAGGGGAGTAGTGGATCGGTTGGACGATCCGCGGTTTGCCACTGGAATTGGATTGATGATGTGGGGGATGGACGAGAAGCAGAATGCGCCAGCCTATGCTCACGAGCCCAACATCGGTGCGGTGCTGTCTCGGATCAGGGGTTGGTTCAAATAAGGTTGACCCCGTAGAAGATTTTCCAGCGGTTTCACTGCTATTGTGAAGCAACTGGAAAATTCTCTACGGGGCTTATCCACAGTCGACCAGTGGTGGATAACTTGATGATGGTCGGCTGTTTTTGTCTTGTGGGAGCTAATAATTTTAGTTAGAAAAAGATTTTTGACTTCCCAATGACCCCCAGCTATAATGAGAAGTCAATTTGGGTGGATAAAGTGTGGAGTAGTTGGGGATTATTAAAGTCCATAAGTACTTAGGAGGTACAGAAGATGCCGGCACAAAGAAGAGGAGCAGTTCGTGACTTTATGGGGGAAGATGTATTTGCTCGCATAAAAGTTGTGGGCGTTGGTGGTTCTGGTTCGCATGCGGTTAATCGCATGGTCGAATCAAAGATCAAGGGAGTCGAGTTTGTGGCGATTAATACTGACGCGCAGGACTTGCATTACTGTGATGCTCCCAGCAAAGTGCATATCGGCCAAACCACCACCAGAGGATTAGGTGCCGGGGCCGATCCGGAGTTAGGTAAGAAAGCGGCCGAAGAAAATAAGGAAGATATCTACAACGCGTTGAAGGACGCGGATATGGTGTTTGTCACTTACGGCGCGGGCGGCGGTACCGGTACGGGAGCCGGCCCGATCGTGGCCGAGATCGCCAGAGAGTTAGGGGCGTTAACGGTGGCGGTAGTCACCAAGCCGTTCTCATTTGAAGGTCTCCGTCGTAAAAAGATCTCCGATGAAGGGATCGAGGAGCTGCGCAGCCGGGTCGATACCTTAATCGTTATTCCGAACGACCGGCTACTGCAGGTGATCGACAAGAAGACCTCGCTCTACGATGCCTTCTCGGTGGTAGATGATGTATTGCGCCAGGGCGTTCAGGGCATCTCCGATCTGATCACTCAGCACGGGATGATCAATGTCGATTTTGCCGATGTTAAGGCGATTATGGCCAACTCCGGCTCAGCCTTGATGGGTATTGGCCGAGGCACCGGCGATAGCCGGACTCTGGAAGCCGCCAAGCAGGCAATCGACAGCCCCTTGCTGGAGCTCTCAATCGATGGAGCCAAGGGTATTCTATTCAATATCACCGGTGGGCCCGACTTGGGGATGTATGAGATCGACGAAGCGGCTCGGATCATCACCGAAGCCGCCGACCCAGATGCCAATATTATCTTTGGTGCGGTGATCGACGAGGCGATGCAGGGCGAGGTTAAGATCACGGTGGTGGCCACTGGTTTTGATGATGCTACCTATGGTGTGGGCAGCAGCCGCAAGCGTCCCGAGCAGCGCAAGAAGGAAGAGGCCGAGGAGGGCAGGTCCGAACTGGATGTTCCCGCCTTTATCCGCAAGAAGATTAAGAGCTAATTAGACATTGATTGATCAAAAAGCCCCAATTAATTGGGGCTTTTTGATAGGGAAGGTGGATAATTTCTGGCTTTAGAAAGAGTGGAAGCGGATTTTGACAATAGTTTGGTATACACTATATTTTGTGTTACATTATCAGTTGCAACACAATATCTTGCGTTTTACTACTTGTCCCGTTAGAAATCACTTATTGGGACAATCGCGTTAAGTCCATGTTCGAATATATCTGCTAAGTAGATTTGTAACGGGATGCGCTGTCCGGCTTGCAAAAAAGGGGAGACAGGCGTAATTGATTCGCGCGAGAGCGAAGATGTTTTAAGTATTCGCCGTCGGCGCGAGTGTGAAAAATGCCATCATCGGTTTACTACCTACGAACGAATTGAATCGCCGAATTTGTTAGTGGTTAAAAAAAATGGATCGCGCGAAACATTTGATCGCGACAAATTAGCGCGCGGAATTTATAAGGCATTTGAGAAACTGAGCATCAGCCAAAATGTGATTGAAGGATTAATCGGTCGAATTGTGCGTGAGATTATGGAGCGATACGATTCCGAAGTAACCAGCTGCCAAATCGGAGAGATCGTGCTGGCCGGGATCAAAAAGGTAGATAAAGTGGCGTATATTCGGTTTGCCTCGGTTTATCGCGAGTTTGTCGATATTACCGATTTTCAAGCCGAGATCAAGAAGTTAGTGCACAAGTAGTCGACTTGTCGTCCTCGAGCCGACAGCGTTAGCGCATCGACTCCGCCGGCTGGCGGAGGGGATCCAGACAGAAAAAGAAAGTTTTCGTTTTTGTTTCTGGATTCCCGCCTTCCTCCTGCGTCCGTCAGCTGACGGACTACGGACGGACGAGTCACAGGAATGAATTAAAATTTTATTAATTTAATGTCATCCTGAATTTTCCGCCAACTGGCGGATCAGGATCTCGGATCAGAAGGATTCTGAAACGAGTTCAGAATGACACTAATAAGGAGGAAAGCTCGATGGCACTGACCAAAATCCGCACCGGCCGCGAACTGGCAACCCGATATTTTACTCACGACGGTGATGATGTATTCGCGGAGGTGAAGTGGAATAAGCGGCGCGCTTATATCTATGACGCTAAACAAGATAAGGCATTAATCGATGTCGAGGTTGAGGCGCCGGATTTTTGGTCGGATACGGCGGTTAACATTGCTGCTTATAAATATTTAAGAAAACGGGGAATCCCCGGTCCAGAAGGCCGTGAGACGAGCGTACGGCAGCTGATCGATCGGGTGGCGAACGCGCTGACCCAGGCTGGCGAAGAACTGGGTTATTTTGAGAGTTTAGAAGAATCAAAGATCTTTAAAGACGAACTGAGCTATCTGCTGTTGCATCAAAAAGGCGCGTTTAATTCACCGGTATGGTTTAATGTCGGCCTGTGGCACAACTATCACATAGACAAGCAAACCGAGAACTTTTATTACAATACCGAGACTAATCAAGTGGAGTTATCAACTGGCGCGTATCAGCATCCGCAGTGCAGTGCTTGTTTTATCCAGTCGATCGAAGACTCATTAGAGAGCATCTTCGAGCTGGTTAAACGCGAGTCGAGATTATTTAAGTATGGTTCCGGTACGGGGACTAATTTTTCCAACCTCAGGTCAAAATACGAACAGCTGTCCAACGGCGGCACCTCTTCCGGGCTGTTGTCGTTCCTGAAGGTGTTTGATACTGGTGCCGGAGCAACCAAATCGGGCGGGACCACTCGGCGGGCGGCTAAGATGGTAATCTTGGATGTTGATCATCCGGAGATTGAGGATTTCATCAAATTGAAGGCGAGGGAAGAAGACAAGGCGTTCGCCCTGATCCAGGCGGGTTACGATGACGATTTTAACGGTGAGGCATACCATACCGTGACTGGCCAAAACGCCAATAACTCGGTCCGGGTTACGGATAGCTTTATGCAAGCTTATCTTTCGGGTGGTACCTGGCAGACTAAATTTAAGACTACCGGTGAGGTGCATAAAACTTACCCTGCGCGTGATCTGATGCGAATGATCGCCGAATCAGCTTGGCGCTGCGCTGATCCAGGAATGCAGTACGATACTACTGTTAATCGGTGGCACACCTGCAAGATGTCGGGCCGAATCAATGCTAGCAATCCGTGCAGCGAATACATGTTCTTGGATGATACCGCCTGCAACCTGGCTTCGATCCGTTTAACCCAGTTTGTAAAACCCGATGGTGAATTTGATGTCGAGGCGTTCCGCCGCGCGGTCGAAATATTTATTTTGGCGCAGGAGATCATTGTGGATTTTGCTTCATACCCGTATCCGGATATGGCGCTTAATTCGCATAAGTTTAGGACATTGGGCTTGGGCTACGCCGACTTGGGCGCCTACTTAATGCAGAAGGGTCTGCCCTACGACAGTGCGGAGGGAAGAAGTCTGGCGGCGGCCATCACGGCAATTATGACCGGCCACGCCTACGCTGTCTCAGCTGAGATCGCCGGACGAGTGGGAGCCTTCTCAGAGTACCAGCTTAATCGGGAAAGTATGTTGGATGTGATTCGGTTGCATCATCAGGCTGCCACGGAATTGGATAATCTGCCCGATTATCTTAAAACTGCGGTAATGGAGGATTGGGATAGGGCATTAGAGTTAGGCCAACAGTATGGATTTAGAAATGCGCAGGTTTCGCTATTGGCGCCTACTGGTACGATTGGCCCATTAATGGATGTGGATACCACTGGTATCGAGCCGGACTTCGCTTTAGTAAAATATAAGAAGTTGGCAGGCGGTGGCGGATATTCGATTGTTAATCAATCAGTTGAGCCGGCATTGAAATATTTAGGTTACGGCGCTGACGAGATTGCAGTGATCAAGCAATATATATTGGACAACAGCAAGATCGAAGGCGCGCCCAACTTGCACGACGAGCATTTAGTGATCTTTGATTGCGCTAATAAGTGTGGTGATGGCGAGAGATTTATTAGGGCCTCAGCGCATGTGGAGATGATGGTAGCAGTTCAGCCATTTTTGTCGGGGGCGATCAGCAAGACGGTTAACATGCCCAATGAAGCAACGGTCGATGAGATTGAAGAGATCTATGTGGAGTCTTGGCGCAAGGGCTTAAAAGCTTTGGCGATCTATCGAGATGGCAGCAAATCTTCCCAGCCGCTTACTACCAGAAAAGATAGCGGGGTAAGCCCCCTACAGATTCCAACTCGGACGCGGGAGATGCCTAAAACTCGGGCCGGACTGACTCATAAATTCTCGATCGGCGGACACAAGATCTACATTACCGCCAATCGGTTTGAAGATGGGGATTTGGGCGAGATCTTTATTACTGCCGGTAAAGAGGGCTCAATCGTTAACGGGCTGCTGGGAACCATCGCGCGGCTGTCTTCCAAGATGTTGCAAGAAGGAGTGGGGGCCGATACGATCATTGATTCTCTGCTCAATTTAAGATTTGATCCGTGGGGGATTACCGATAACCCGGAGATCCCGATGGCTAAATCGATGCCCGATTATATCGCTCGCTGGTTAGGTAAAGAATTTCTGCCTCTTGATCGGCAAGTGGCAATGGGGCTGGTGGATGTTTCGGCTAAACTGTTGCAGGAAGAGAGCAATCATCATAGCGAACCAGCGGTGGAGCAACCAGTCTTGTCGATCAGCACAGAGGAATCGAGCAGTACTAATGGGATCAAGTATGCGCCGCCATGTCCAACTTGTGGAGCGCTGATGATACGGAATGGGACTTGTTTCTCGTGTCGAGAATGCGGCACTACGACGGGATGTAGCTAACCGCTACCATATCATCCCGTCATTCTGGCTTGCCGCGCCCCGTAGTGAGCCTTGCTCTACTACTGGGGTCCAGAATCGTACAATGAATCCTTAAATATCTTTTTGCCACCATTTTGCTTGCCCAATATTCTTTTGCTACCATTTTGCTCGTCCAAAATGGTAGCGCCAAAAGGACGCCCAATCACAAATTGCTAGCCAAAAAGCAAAAACTGCCTTACTTGGCACGATTGGCTGAACTCGTCCGTCAGCTGACGGACTCAAACAACAGCCGCGCCAAACGGCAGTTTTGCTATTGGCTGACGCAATTCGTTCAATGGGATTAGAGGCCATTTAAGGATAGAATAAGTTTATGGGACTATTGCTCGCATACTTGGTGGTTGTAGCTACTTGTTTTGCATTGTTGGAGATTCAGATCGAGGGAGGAGCGGGTTGGGCGAAGAATCTGCCGACCTGGCGGATTAGTAACACCATTTGGAATAAACTATTAGGCAGGGCAGAGATTACTGGCTATCATCTTTGTCTTAATCTATTTTTGTTGGCGCTATTTCATCTGCCGTTCATAATGTTGAGTCAGTGGAGTTGGCAGTTGGAGACCAGGGCGCTTGGCAGTTTGTTGTGTCTATTCGTAATAGAAGATTTTTTGTGGTTTGTATTTAATCCGCATTTTTTATTGGCGAGATTTTTTAAAAAAGATGTGCCATGGCATAAAGTTTGGATTGGCCCATTCCCGGCATTTTATTATTCCGGGCTGGTCGTGGGCGGGCTATTAATCCATTGGTCGTACTATGGTTTCTAATAAGCAACATTACATACAGTTTTATTATGGGATGGGGAAGGGCAAAACTACCGCCGCATTGGGTTTGGCTTTACGGGCGGTGGGGCACGACAAAAAGGTGATTTTTCTGCAGTGGATGAAGGGGCGAAGTGATATTGGCGAGATGAAGGCGGCTAAATTACTTGGCTCTAATTTTTCCATCCATCAGTTTGGCCCCAGTCATTTTACCTGGGATAAACCGGGGCCGAACGAGCACAAAAGATTGGCGAAATCAGGACTTAAATTTTTGGAGAATGTGGTCGCCAAAAAAAGATATGATGTATTGGTGCTGGATGAAATTGTGGATGCGGTGGAGTTAAAGTTCATTCCTTTAGCTAAAACCATTAGTTTAATTAAAAAAGCATCGGCCAAGGGAGAAGTAATTATTACTGGCCATACTGCTCCCAAAGAATTTATTAAAACTGCCGATCTGGTGACGGAGATGAAAAAAGTTAAACATTATTTTGATAAAGGCCAAATTGCTCGTATTGGCATTGAATATTAACCGCCAAAACGTCCGATCGTACATCTTGGCAGTAAGTTGTTTTTATGTTTGTGGGGGTGATTAATTCTTGACTGAGGGTGGTTTTTTGAGTACAGTCGGGGGTGCATTTGATCTTTGCCAATCAGACACCTATCAAGGATTACAGAGATTGGCCCTGTGCGGATACCACAGGGAGGGGGTAGAAATGGTCGCTCAAACCGACAAAGAGAAGGTAAACGATATTGTCTATCGTTTTGATAGCTTATCAATTTCGTTCAGGGATTTGATTCGCTCTCCCAAGGGTGGGCGTAATCCAGAGCAAATCCGGAGTGTCTTGGATGTTTTGCAGTCGTTTAAGGGAGATCGACCAGTTAGGGTGTTCACAACGGATGGTATTAGGGACTTTTGCCTATCGTTGGATCCAGTAAACATTCAGCGGGGTTGGCAACTGCTCTACCAATGGTGGGGTTTATGGCTGAAAATTCCCGAAGTTCCCAATAACCCCCAGAAGATACAAGAGGAAAAGAGCCGGGGCCGTATTCTAATTTTCGTCGCGGACCAACTATCTGATGTGCCAGCCCTGCGCATCTTGACCGATATTTTCCCTTCTACTACCAGTTGGCATGAGTTCTGTCCGGAGGCGACTAATCGCGATGTGGTGATAGATCCGATTATGTCGGGTTGGATGTTTATTGAAAGCTCGCTTGATACTCCCTACCTTAATACGACTGAAGCTACGCTTCGAGAAATCCTTGCTAAGCAGGGCGCTATAGGCTATGGCCTAACGGTTTACGCTGTCTTTAGCCAGTTCTGCAAAATAATCCACGGGTCTTATCCAGACATTGATGCTCAGGCCCGTCTACTTGGGTCGTTCTTTCGGGGTCGGGTGATTTTTGCTGGCTTTCTCACTCTTCCAGATGGCTGGGGCTGGCAGCTTATATCTCCGGGCAGTGGCGGCGCCAGTAATCGCCTCGGTGGGCGTTCTGCCACAGTATAATCCATTGGGATTTTGGTTTTTGGAATTTTCTATCCCATTCGAGCTTCACAGCGAGCTGAAAGTCGTGATTTATCACGATGAGTAAGCTTGCTTTTTTAATTGTGGAATAATAGAGTTATGAGGTTTAGTGTTAGAGTGTTTCCGAAATCGAAAAAGAATGCGGTGGAAAAGACCACTGAGGGGTTTAGGGTTAGGGTGACGGCGGCGCCAACGGATGGCAGGGCCAACGCGGCCGTGCTCAAGCTGTTGGCCGCTCATTTAGGAGTGGCGAAGAGTAAATTGCGGGCGGTTCGGGGGGCGACCAGCCGAGATAAGGTGATAGAACTGTCGTAATTTGTCATCCGGAGTGGGGCGTTAGCGTAGTCGAATAATCGATCGTAGGAGGGCTCACGGCCTGGATCCTGAATAAGTTATTTTATAGGCCTACGGCAGTAATGTGTTTTCAGGATGACAAAGACAGAGCTCGAGGATGACAAGTCAGTTGCTATCCGGGGGGATTTGGCTATAATGGGAGAGTATTTTTTAATATTACAAGATGTCTACTCAACATAGTGATCAGCGGGTCGGAGTGCTGGTGGATGTGTCGAATCTGTATCATTCGGCGCGGGTAATGTACAACAAGAAGGTCAATTTCAAGGCTGTTTTAAAAGAAGCAGTTGGTGATCGTAAATTAGTTCGGGCGATCGCTTATGTGATCAAGGCAGAGAACCCCGAGGAACAGAAGTTTTTTGATGCGCTGGATCAGATTGGTTTTGAGGTTAAAAGCAAGGAACTGCAGGTATTTTACGGCGGCCATAAAAAAGGCGATTGGGATGTGGGAATCTCAATGGATGCTATCCGGTTAGCGCCCAAGATCGATGTAGTGGTAATAGTTTCGGGCGACGGCGATTTTATTCCGTTGTTAGAACATTTAAGGAGCTTAGGACAACGCGTAGAAGTGATGGCCTTTGGCCGAAGCGCTTCCGGTAAGTTGCGCGAGCTGGCGGATAATTTTGTCGATCTGGATAGCAGCATCCGCAAGTTTTTAATTACCGGACGAGGTGATGGGCCAGTTCAAAAAAATTAATTCTCAGCTCAATCTGCCAGAACAAGAAGAAGCAATTCTGAAGTTTTGGGATAAAGAAAAGATCTTCGAAAAAAGTTTGGCGGCAAGAGCCAAAGGAAAGCGGTATGTGTTTTTTGAAGGGCCGCCCACAGCCAACGATAAACCGGGGTTACATCATCTAATTGCGCGATACTTTAAAGATATCTTTCCTCGGTTTAAAACGATGCAAGGGTTCTTGGTCGAGCGCAAAGCTGGTTGGGATACTCATGGGTTGCCAGTCGAGATTGCTATCGAGAAAAAATTAGGCCTTAAGAATAAGCAGGCTATCGAAAAATATGGAGTAGCGGAGTTTAACCAGCAGGCTAAAGATAGTGTTTGGGAATACAAAAAGGACTGGGAAGAGTTTACCCGCCGGAGCGGTTATTGGTTAGATCTGGAGCATCCGTATATCACCTATGATCCTAACTATGTCGAATCGGTTTGGTGGATCATCAAGCAGGTCTGGGACAAGGGGCTGTTGTATCGCGGTCATAAGGTAGTGCCTTACTGCCCACGATGCGGGACGGCGTTATCGAGCCACGAAGTAGCTCAGGGGTATAAAAAAGTTACCGACAAATCGGTTTATGTTAAGTTTAAACTTAAAAATGAGAAAGACACTTATGTTTTGGCGTGGACAACCACACCCTGGACATTACCCGGGAATGTTGCGTTGGCGATTAACCCAGATATTAAGTATGTGAAGGTCAAATTACCATATTCTCCAGGAGGGCAGTTCATACCGGTGAGATATTTTTATGTTATTTTGGCCAAGACAATTTATGAGCGATCACACGATAATACTCACCCACTATATGGAGCGATTGGCAGTTGCTTAGAGTATGGGGTTACTGTCCACAAAAAAATACCCCCGGGGCCAGGTTCCAAATACAATGTGAATGAACCTGGTGAGATTGTCGAAGAGTTTTCTGGCAAGGACTTGGTAGGAAAAGAATATGAACCGTTATTTCCGGGATCAATTTCGGACACGGTAGAAAATTTTACCAACGCGTTTAAGATTTATCCGGCGGATTTTGTAACAACTGAAGATGGTACGGGAGTGGTGCATACGGCAGTGATGTATGGCGAGGATGATTATCGGTTAGGGGAGCAGGTAAATCTGCCTAAAGTTCACACTGTATCAACTGAGGGGAAGTTCTTACCGGGGGTAGAAAAATGGGCTGGTAAATACATAAAAGATCCTGAGGTAGAGCAGGGGATAATCGATAATCTGAAGCAGAGGCTACTATGGTTGGACGACTATGATTACGAACATGACTATCCGTTCTGTTGGCGATGTGATACGCCGCTGCTCTATTATGCGACGAACTCCTGGTTTATTAAGATGTCGCAGTTGCGTGACCAGTTAATTACTAACAACGAAACCGTTCACTGGATCCCCGATCACATTAAAGAAGGCCGGTTTGGTGAGTGGCTAAAAGAAGTTAAAGATTGGGCGGTTTCACGCGATCGGTATTGGGGTACGCCTCTGCCACTTTGGCGGCACGAAGATGATTATATCTGCGTTGGCAGTTTTGAGGAATTAAAATCATTAGCCAAAGATCCCGAGATAGTTACCGGTCATTCTGAACTTGGTTCAGAATCTAACAAAAAGATCCCGAAACGAGTTCGGGATGACAAAAAAGAATTTAATCCGCATAAACCGTTTATTGATGAGATTGTGCTGATAAAAGATGGTAAGGAATACTTTAAGGTGCCGGAGGTGATTGATGTTTGGTTTGATAGTGGCGCGATGCCGTTTGCGCAGTGGCACTATCCGTTCGAAAACAAGGAGAGAATCGATAAGGGGATGTCATTTCCGGCCGATTTTATTGCCGAAGGTATCGATCAGACCAGAGGTTGGTTTTATACATTATTAGCCATTTCTACCCTGTTAGATAAGGGAGCGCCGTATAAAAATGTGTTAGTGAACGGCCACATTATGGATAAGCACGGTAAAAAGATGAGCAAATCCAAAGGCAATATGGTCGATCCGTGGGACATTTTTAATCGCTATGGTTCGGATGTATTGCGGTGGCATCTCTGCACCAGCGGTCAACCGGATTTGTCTAAGAGTTTTGATGAAAATGAATTAAAACAAGTTACGCGCCGGTTAGTATTAACTTTGTGGAATACATTATCCTTCTTTACCACTTACGCTAATTTGGACGGATGGCAGCCAAATACCAGATCGGTTAGGCCCAAGAATTTATTGGATCGTTGGATTCTGGCGCGGATGGATGAAACGATCGCAACAGTTACCAATGGCTTAGAGGCCTACGATATGATGAACTCCGGACTAGCCATTGAATTCTTAGTGAACGATGTCTCTAACTGGTATGTCCGCAGGAGTCGCAAGCGGTTTTGGAAAAATGAAGATGCCGCGGATAAGCAGCAGGCTTATCAAACTTTGTATACCGTATTGCGTTCCGCTGCGCTGATCATAGCGCCGTTTATGCCAATGTTGGCCGAGATGGTCTATGGGGCCTTAAAAACTGAGACGGATCCCCTCTCGGTTCATTTAAATAATTGGCCCAAATCTACGGAATTAGATGTGGGACTGCTGACTCAGATGTCAGCGGCTCGGCGGGTGGTCGTGATAGGCCATGCCTTAAGAGAGCAGGCCAAGATCAAGGTAAGACAACCGTTGTCCGAGATGAGATCCACCGAACCGGACTTGGGAGTCGAGTTGGCTGAGCTAATCGCTGATGAATTAAATGTCAAACAGGTAAAGTTTGGGCTGGCCAAATATGAATTAGACACTCAGATCACTCCAGCTCTGGAAATAGAAGGGTTGGCCCGCGAGATCGTGCGGGCGGCGCAGGCGCTGCGTAAAATGTCTGGCTTAGAGTTGTCTGACCGAATTGAATTGTTTTATGCAACTGATGATGAGTTGATCAAGAAAACACTGATCGAGTGGGCAGAATATATCCAGGGAGAGACTTTAGCGGTAGAGATCAAAGCTGATGCTAAACTGGCCAAAGAAAAGATCTTGATAAGCGATCGAGTATTTCGGTTGGGGTTAAAGAAAAAATAAATGATTAGATGGATTAATAACAGCTGCTTACTAATAGTATCGTTGGCGGTTGTTTTGAGTTTGTCGGGCTGTGGACGATCGACCATTAACCCTAATAGTGATCGGGTGAGTATTCGCCTGCCTGATCGCTATCTTATTAAAGCCGAGGTGGCCGATACGGCATCGGAACGAGAACAAGGTTTGTCGGGCCGGAGCAGTTTGGCCGCGGATGCCGGGATGTGGTTTGTATTTGATCAGATGGGCCGCTACCCATTTTGGATGATAGATATGAATTTTTCGATTGACATTATCTGGGTGGATGACGCTCTCCGGGTAGTAGAGATCGACCGCAATATATCGCCAGAACCGGGGGTAGCGCCCACCCATCTCAAGCGGTATGTTAATCAATTTCCGGCCCGCTATGTCTTAGAGGTGCCATCTGGGACTGCCCTTGATCATAAGATAAAGGCAGGGGACAAGTTCGTATTAATTTCCTAATTTGTCAGGCCAACCCTCATCGTCTCCGCCGGCCCCAAAGGGGAGCCTTGGGCTCTGGCGGACTGGCTTGCCTGCCCCGCGATTATTGGAGTCCAGAATCTTTGCAATATTCTTTCTTAATTTACTTGCTACCATTTTGCTCGTCCAAAATGGTAGCGCCAAAAGGACGGCCAGTCGTCGGAACTATCAATTGGCTAAGTCTCTGGGCGTTCTCGGCACAACTCCCCATCCCCAGTTGAAGCAACTGGAGATGGGTCAAACAAGTGCCTCCACCCAGCTGAGATTTAGCTCAATTGATAACATTCCTCCTCCGATGGCATGGGCTACAAAAGAGCAATTGGCTCAATGGGTTTCAAATAAGGATGCCCTTCCTCCAATGGCGGGGGTGGGGTGGGGTTGACCCCAGTAGAAGATTTTGGAGTAGATATCGCTTAACTGGCTTAGCCAGCTCCAAAATTCTCTACTGGGTTGACTATTGGGGGGATTTCCATATATACTCGCCTTTGTAATAGATAATCAGATGGCAATGAAAGCAGTAATCAAAACCGGAGGGAAGCAATACTTGGTAGGCGAGGGTGATGTTTTAGATATTGAGAAATCCCCTGCCGAATCTGGCAAGATAGCCTTTGATGAAGTATTACTGGCCATTTCTGATGATGGCAAAGATCTTAAGGTTGGGGATCCGCTCCTTAAGGGCGCCACAGTAGAGGCAGAAATAGTCAACGAGCACAAAACCGATAAGGTGGTAGTTTTTAAGATGCGCCGGCGCAAGAACTATCGAAAAAAGACTGGCCATCGCCAGCAAGTATTACGGATCAAAGTTACTAAAATCTCCGCCTAAATTTATTAGCGCCCCGATGTCCATCGGGGCGCTTTTGTTTTATGCCTTTACGGAGCCGAGCGGACCGCTTTTTGTTTACGCCATTGGAGAAGGGGCGCTTTTATTGCCGGACCCATAGAGCCAATTGCGTCAGCCAATAGTAAAATCCTCGTTTGGCACAGCTGCTGTCTGAGTCCGTCAGCTGACGGACGAGTTCAGCTAATAGTGCCAAGTAAGAGGATTTTAGTGTTTGGGTAGCAATTGGTGATTGGGGTGTCTTTTGGGGTGCCACCCCGTCCGTCAGCCGACGGATGGGGTGGCAAAACAGTTTATGTTTATGTCTGGATTCCCGCCTGCGCGGGAATGACAATGGCTATGGTTTGCCGCGCCCGCTAAGGGCGACCTTTCTTAGAGGCCTTTACCATAGATCGGTGTGTGGACGGTCTTAAACTGATCGAACGGATATAGCACTACCCAGACCTTGCCGATCATAAAGCTGCGGTTGAGGATGCCCCAGCTGCGTGAGTCGGAACTATTAGGACGATTATCGCCCAGAACGAAGAACTCATTTGATTTGAGTTGGAGGCGAACCTCGCCGCTGGTTTGATAAGGGATGTACGGCTCGGTTAGTTTGGTGCCATCGGGGTACTGCTTATTGAAGATAGTCACCTCGCCGTTATGAACCAACACGGTCTCTCCCGGCAAACCGATGATTCGTTTAATGAAACTAAAGGCCGGATTTTTAGGGTAGCGGAATACCACCACATCGCCTCGATCGGGCTGGTGGAAGCGATAAGACACTTGATCAACAATAATATACTGATTATCTTCGAAGGTGGGATCCATCGATTGCCCGCTGACATAGAATGGCTGGATTAGGAAGAAGCGGATCAGAAACGCCACGCCCAAAACGGTCGTGACAGTTTTAAAAACATCGTAGATAAAAATGACGATGCTAACAAATACTGCCAACACAATATTGCGTGGCTGGCGGGAGCGAGTAGCCGAATCGGATTGAGCGTGCATGAATTCATTATAAATTAAAACCCCAGTAGTAGAAACGCCGGATTTATCTCGGCCGATAAATCAGCGGTGGTTTCACTACGGGGCAGGCCGCTTTGAGCGGTAATGTGGTAGTGGTGGGCGATACTGGACTCGAACCAGTGACCTTTCGGATGTGAACCGAACGCTCTAACCAACTGAGCTAATCGCCCGAAATGTACTCTAACCAATCCCGAAGGGACCCCGTGGGGGCTGAGCTAATCGCCTTCGGCTAAATTATACACGACTTAACCCCGTAGAGAATTTTGGAGTTTGGCTTCGCCAAATTAGGGTAGCAGCTACTCCAAAATCTTCTACGGGGTTGACTAGGAGGCGAAGTTCAGCTAATCTCTTAAGAGTAATAAGCACGGTTCAGGGATCAGGTAGATCCTGTCCCGCCAATTTAATCTCGAGGACGAGATCACCCTATTGGGGCAGTCAAATTGGTGGGATCTCTATCTGAAGTGATCTGGCCGGAAGTAATAAGGAGAAATAGGCAATGGGTAAGTTATCGGTAGAAGAGATGTTAGAAGCGGGGCTGCATTTTGGCCACCAGACTTTTCGGTGGCACCCCAAGATGAAGCCTTACATTTTTGATGCCAGAGACGGTATTCATATTATTGATCTGGTGCAGACCGAAGAAAAACTAAAAGCGGCTCTGGATTTTGCGGCGCAGCTATCCAAACAAGGGGGCAATATCCTGTTGGTTGGCACTAAGCGCCAAGCCAGCGATATTATCGCCGAAGTGGCCAAGGCAGCAGGTTTGCCGTATGTAGCAAATCGTTGGCCGGGCGGACTCTTAACTAACTTTTCTTCGATCAAAAATCGGATCAACTATCTTAAGCAGCTGCGCGAGAAGATGGCGAGCAAGGATTTTGGTGATATGACCAAGAAAGAGGTCGGCTTACTGGAGAAAGAGTTGGCTAATTTAGAGGAATCATTTGGCGGGGTAGATAATCTTACCGCGTTGCCCGATGCCCTGTTCATTGTTGATGTATTGCGAGAAAAGATCGCCCTTAAAGAAGCGCTCCGCTTAAATATCCCGGTAATCGCGATGGTCGATACTAATGCTGACCCCTCGGGAATTGAATTTGTGATCCCGGCTAATGACGATGCTAAGCAAGGCATTCGGATGATCAGTCAGGCTATCGTGGATACCTTGGGCGGCAAGCGGCCTGTCTCCGGCTCAGAGAGCCTCAAGGCTCGGGGAGGAGTAGTTCCTAAGTCTAAAAAGGCGGTCGAGCAGTTGGAGGAGCAGGCGTTAGATAGCAAGGATATTACCGAAGTGCTGGAGCAGAAAGAGGTGCAGTTAGCCGAGGCCAAGCACGAAGAAGAAAAATTAGAGGCGGAAAAGCGAGAAAAAAGAGCTACTACTAAACGGAAGGCGTAAAGATATGGAGATCAAAGCGAGCGATGTAAAAAAATTGCGCGACCTGACTGGTTCGGGAGTGATGGATGTTAAGAAGGCGCTCAACGAAGCTCAGGGTGATACCGACAAGGCGTTGGTAATTTTGAAAGAGAAGGGAGCCGCTATCGCCGCCAGTAAATCCGAACGAGCTGCTTCGCAGGGGATAATCGCTACTTACTTGCACCCGGGCGATAAGATCGGAGCGATGGTCGAGGTTAACTGCGAAACAGATTTTGTAGCGCGGGGAGATGATTTTAAGAAATTAGTCAAACAGATTGCCACTCATATTGCCGGGATGCAGCCCCTCTATGTCGCGCCAGAAGATGTGCCTGCGGATGTTATCGCGGCCGAAAAAGAACTTTATAAATCGCAAGTGGAGGACAAATCCAAAGCAGTAGCCGATAAAGCTATCACCGGCAAGCTGGACGGATTTTACGAATCGGTTTGTCTGCTGCGCCAGCCGTTTGTGCTGGATCAGGACAAAAAGGTGGAAGATCTGATCAACAATGTAGTGGGGATAGTAAAAGAAAATATTAAAGTGGCGCGGTTTGTGCGCTTTGAGGTGGGGGACAGGTAAAAGAGAGTGATAAGTGAAAAGTTAAGAATACAAAATTAGAGAATAGCCATGGAAAATATTAGGCGAGAGTTGAGCGAAAGAATCGCAGGGGTAATTACTCATCTAACCGGGGAGCTTGTTTGCTTAAGAAGCAGCGGCGCCTCCGCTTCGCTGCTGGACAAGATAATGGTAGATGTTTACGGTCAGCGGATGCCGATCAATCAGGTAGCGGGAGTAACGGTACCCGACCCCAGACAGCTGCTGATCCAACCGTGGGATAAAGCCAATGCAGGAGCGATCGAAAAGGCGATTAGCGAATCGGGCTTGGGTTTGAGTGTAACCAATGAAGGCGACCGAGTGCGGGTTAATGTGCCGCCCTTAAGCGACGAACGCCGAGACGAGCTGGTTAAGGTCGCCCATAAATTAGCCGAAGAAGCCAGAGTAAATATAAGAAGCCATCGCCGCGAAGCGATCGATCATATGGAACGCGAAGCGAAGAACGGCGGGGTAAGTGAGGACGACCAAGAGCGATTTAAAAAAGAATATCAGACAGTGGTCGATAACGGCATATCCGAAATTGATAAGCTCTTAGAGCGAAAGACTGCCGATCTTCGATCGATTTAGTTAACACTATGGCCAAGAGTCAGATTAATCACCTGGCAGTTATTATGGACGGTAATCGCCGGTGGGCCAAGAAAAAGGGCCGGCCGGTTAGCGCTGGCCATGCGGCGGGGGTTAAGGCGTTGGATAAAATGGCGAAGGCTTGCAAGAAGCTGGGCATTCATTATGTAACGGTCTACGCGTTCTCCACGGAAAACTGGCAGCGTAACAAGACCGAGGTCCGCGCGATGCTAAAGTTATTAGAGAAAACCATTCAGGAATACACCGATCAAATGGATCGAGAGCGGGTGGGGTTAAAGGTGATTGGCCGGGTAAAGGATTTCCCAAAAAGTCTGCAGAGCGCTATTGATAAGTCGGTTAATAAACTTAAAGCGCATCGGCGCGATATATTAACCGTCGCCTTAAGTTATGGCGGCCGGGACGAGATATCCAGAGCAGCCGCGAAGGCGAGCCGGGCAGGACGAATTGATGAGAAAAGCTTGGCGGCCCACTTGGATACCGCTGGTCTGCCGGATCCCGATCTGATCATCAGAACCGGTGGCCAGATGCGGTTAAGTAATTTTTTGCCGTGGCAAGGAGTATATAGTGAATTATATTTTACTAATACTTTGTGGCCGGACTTTGGGGAGAAGGATCTAAAGAAAGCCATCCGGGAGTACACCCGGCGACAGCGGAATTTTGGTAAATAATTTTCTCATGATCGATCTTCAGGCGGAGCTGCAGGAAAAATCGCGACTGATCGCCGACTACATTCTCAATAGTCCGTTTAAGTCTCAAATAACGCCGAAGTATATCGCGGACGGCGCTGGTCTATACACACTCAGAGGCGGCAAGATGCTGCGGCCGGCTATATTAATGTTGGCGTGCGAAGCCGCTGGCGGCGATCCAAAATTGGCGCTGCCGGCTGCGGCGGCGATCGAAATGTCGCATACTTGGACATTAGTCCACGACGATCTGATCGATAACGACAATCTAAGACGGGGTGGCCCGAGTGTTCACGCTTACTATCGTGAGCTAAATAGGCCAAAAATAAAAGACAGCGCCGAGTTGGAGCAGTACGCCAGAAGCATGGCGATGCTGGTGGGGGATGTTCAGCAAGCTTGGGCGATGAGCATGATCAACGAGTTAAGCGATCAAGTTAATACCGAGGTGTTCCGCTATATTATCCGTGAGATGACCAACTACTGGGTGCCCCGGGTGATGTCGGGGGAAGCATTGGATTTGGAGTATTCTCAGCTCTCATTGGACGAGGTAACCGAGGAGATGATCTTGGGTATGTTGGCCCAAAAGACTGCTTCTACCTTTGGGTTTGCCGGACAAGCTGGGGCGATGATTGGGATCAATAAATTAGATAAGCAGCATCCGACGGTTCAGACCATCCAACAGATCTGTTTAGAGGCCGGCTTAGCCTTTCAGCTGCGGGATGACATCTTAGGGATAGTGGGGGACGAAAAAGAGCTGGGCAAGCCGGTGGGCTCGGATATTCGCGAGGGGAAAAAGACAGTGATTATCGCGCACGCTTATCGAGTGGCTGATGCCTCTCAGAAACAATTGCTGCTATCGGTGCTGGGCAATGAGCGGGCATCGGCGGTGGAGGTCGAGCGGGTTCATACTATACTGAAGGAGCTGGGTTCGATCGATTATGCCGCCAGTGTGGCAAATAAATATGCCGGTCAAGCCCGGGCAGCATTGAATAAATTATCCGATTCGCGAGCCAGGCAGCTATTTGGCAAATGGATAGATTTTATTGTTAATCGCATCCGCTAAATGTTTATTGCTATTCTGGTATTTATTATTATCTTTACTTTAGTTATCTTGGTGCACGAGCTGGGCCATTTTTATTTTGCTAAGCGTAATGGTGTTAGGGTGGAAGAATTTGGAATGGGGATGCCGCCCAAGATTTGGGGGATTAAATATAAAGGTACAATTTATTCGATTAACTGGATTCCGTTTGGCGGATTTGTCAGGTTGCACGGCGAGAATGGAGATGAAAAAGGGGGCAAACACTCTTTAGCTAACAAAAGCGCTGGGGCAAGGTTTTGGGTATTGGGCGGTGGAATCTTGATGAATATCCTGCTTGCTTGGGTGCTTCTGATGATTGGGTTTTGGCTGTCGATGCCGCCGATGGTGGGACCGGTGGAGGACTACGCCGCGGAGGCTCAAGTGCAGGGCAAGGTAGTAGTGCTGCAGGTGGCCGATAAGTCGCCGGCGGCAGCGGCGCAGCTTCGGGCGGGAGACTATATCCTATCTGTGGATGGAGTGGCGGCGGGCAGTCCGACCGTCTTTAAGTCTCTGATCGCCGACCAGGCAGATAAAACCATTAAGTTGGGAATTGAACGAGGGGGCGAGCCGGTAGCCGTGTCAGTGAAGCCCACCCTAACCTCGGATGGCGTGGTGATCGGCGCCTGGATCGATCGAGCGATCCAGCAGGTACACTATGCCTGGTGGCAGGTGCCGTGGATCGCGCTACAAGAAACCTGGCGGATCATTTGGTTGGTAGTGATGGCGGTGGTGGGTTTGATCTATAAACTATTTACTACTGCGAGTCTGCCAGCCGAATTGGCGGGCCCGGTAGGAATCGCCCGGATCACGGCCGATTTGGTGCAATTAGGGGCGCTTCGCATGCTGCAGTTTGTGATCTTCCTGTCGATCAACTTAGGCATCCTTAATCTGGTGCCTTTTCCGGGCTTAGATGGCGGGAGGTTGTTATTTGTTGGTTTAGAAGTTTTGCGGGGAGGCCGAAAGATCTCACAACAGGTGGAGGGGATGGTGCATACCATTGGATTTGTACTGTTGATGGCGCTGATTGTCGCTGTGACTTATAAAGATATTCTCAAGCTAATTTAGTTTTTATCGTCATCCTGGCTTGCTGCGCCCCGTAGTGAGCTCTGCTCTACTACTGGGGTCCAGGATCTTAAGATTCTGGATGCGTCCGTCAGCTGACGGACTTACCAGAATGACGGACGCGTAACACATAATTTATATGATTTTACTGGATGGGAAAAAATTAGCAACTGAACAGCACGCTAAACTAAGGCTGGAGGTAGCCAAATTAAAGCGCCGGGGAATTACCCCGGGTTTGGCGATCATTATGGTAGGAGCCACACCAGATTCGCGCATCTATGTCGAAAAAAAGCGCCAGCTCTGCCATAAATTGGGAATTAATTTTTGGTTGAAGGATTTTTCCAGAGTGGTAAGAGAGGCAGAGGTGCTGCGAGTGATCGCCGCATTCAATCGGAATAAGAAGGTGCACGGAATCATTGTGCAGTTGCCAGTCCCCAAAAAATTCAACGCGGTTAAATTGATCAATGCCATTCATCCTTTAAAAGATGTAGATGGTCTCTGCGCCGAGAACTTAGGGTTGCTCGAGTTGGGCCAGCCCCGCTTTATTCCGGCGACTGCGCTGGGCATCTGGCAGTTGATCGAGAAGTACCGCATCACCCTAAAGGGTAAGGATGTGACGGTGGTGGGTTTTGGCAAAGTGGCGGGGATGCCAATTAGTATTCTGCTGGCCAACTTAAAATCGAGCGTAACGATTCTCAACGAATCGACGAAGGACCTTAAACACAAAACCGTCTTGGCAGATATCTTAATTACCGCGGCGGGGGTACCGCATCTAATTAACGGCCCAATGGTTAAGCGGGGGGCGGTAGTGATTGATGCCGGTATTAATAAATTAGGAAACCACTGGGTGGGGGATGTTGATTTTGCCAGTGTAGCCAAAAGAGTTAGCCACATTACGCCAGTCCCCGGCGGGGTTGGGCCGCTCACGGTCAGCGCATTGATTAATAATGTGATCCAAGCTGCCAAAATTTTAAGCCGCAGGAGCTGATTTTCTTCCCCTTGACCCCGATAGTGAAAACTGGCGCAGCTCCGCTGAAAATGACAAAGTCACGCCAGTTTATACTACGGGGTTGACAGACTTCCTTGATTTGCTTAAATGTACATATTGTCTATAAGGAGGCAAGTTTATTAGTGTTTAAATATTATCTATGACGCAACCAGATTTATACATTTCTCGGGCCGGTTTGGAAGAGCTGAAGACTGAGCTCTCCAGACTGTTAGAGGAACGAAAAGAGATCACCGCTAAGATCAAAGAAGCGCGGGAGTTTGGCGACCTGTCGGAGAATGCCGAGTATCAAGAAGCTAAAACCAAACAATCATTTATCGAAGGCCGGATCGCCGAGATCGAGTCGATGTTAAAGATCGCTAAAATGATCGACGACAATAATCGGACCAATGGCCGGGTGGCGTTGGGCTCTACGGTGAAGGTCCAAGTTAATGGTGATACTAAACAGTTTGTGATCACTGGCTCTAACGAATCAAATCCAGCCGAAGGCAAAATTAGCAACGAGTCGCCGATTGGTCGCGCCTTAATGGGACAGAAGAAGGGCGATCAGGTTGATGTGACTACGCCGGATGGAACGAGACAGTATACGATTCTCGAAGTTCGCTAGTTGACGCTGTTTACCTCGCAGCGTCATCCTGGCATCGTCCAGGATCTTGTCTTGTCATTCCTGCGAAGGCAGGAATCTATTTTTGTCATTGCGAGTCCGTCAGCCGACGGACGCGGCAATCTCTGCCTCGTCATTCTGGCTTGCCGCGCCCCGTAGTGAGCTTTGCTCTACTACTGGGGTCCAGAATCTTACAATATTATTTTCACCACCCATTTGTTCCGGTTCAGCTTTTTGCTACCATTTTGCTCGTCCAAAATGGTAGCACCAAAAGGACGCCCAGTCGCCCTTGTGCTTCATCTAACAAAACCGCCTTTCCGCCTCTCGCTGAACTCGTTGGGCTAAAGCCCTCCTCAAACAACAGCTTCGACAGCGGTGGTTTTGTTGATTCAGCACACTCGGGCTCCGATGGGATAGGGGAAAGCTTCCCCTCCTCCGATAGCGAAAAATTACTCCTCCCCTTATCAAGGGGAGGTGGGGTGGGGTTATATAGGAGGAAAGTGGCTCTGAGAGCCGAGAAACTATTGACAGTCGGTCTCTGCGGGAGTACCCTCGAAGAGTAAGATGCCATTTGATAATTAGGTGATCGAACCCCTTCCTGTATCTGGTGGGCGGTTTCTTATATATCTGTTCCACAGGTGTACAGTAAACCGCTCATCAGGAGCGAATGTTCGTATTGTAGCCCTGGTGCTACCGGGCGGCAGTAGAAGTACTGTCTGGGTGATGCCCAGCAGAAGGAGAGGAAATGTTCAAGAGGTTTGTAGACTGGAATGAGTCGTTTCTGAATCCCCAGCGGGAGATCGAGGGGGAAATTCAGCGTTTAAAGGCGTTGGGCGATGAAGACCTAAACGAGTTGAGGTTCGAGGTTAGCACCAACGAGGTGCTCAGCCTTATGAAAGGACATCCAGTATCTTGTGCCTGGATGTTCGGCAGCGAGTTAATCCGTCGGGTCGCGGCGGAGCGTGTCCTGAGGGAGCTGCGGCGGCTGGAAGGATTTGAACGCGGAAGCTTCCATTGGGCAACTCTGTCCGATATTCAGCCGACATGGTTCGGCGTGGCGAATATCGAGGTAAATTCCAACAACGCCGCTTGGAGCGAGCGGTGGGATTTTGGGCTGATCACGAATCAGGCTTTCTGGTCTGATTTAGCGCTGGATAACCGTCGGCCGCAGGTTGTGAAGGTAGAAGTCTGTTATGCGGGATACTTTTATCAGTCGGAGATCAGCACGAGATCATTTTCGTTTGCGCTGCCGTGGACACGCGACATCTCAGACCTGTTCAGATTCTCTTCTTGTCCGGTCAACCCGGACTTGTATAGGGAGGGCATTGTCGGCGGTACATTCAAGCTGATCATGCCACAACCGGCGACAATCGCCGCCGCCCACAAAAAGGCGGTGGCGATACGCGAGTTAGTGAAGACACATGCGCACGGCAAATGTTTACCGCGTCGCGCACTCATTCAGGTCGCGTCGGACTTCGAGCACACAATGCTCGGCAAGCCCGAACATTACCCCGTCACCATCCCTGGCGACGATGGAAGTGTCGTTGTCTACCGGCGCCGTAAGACGCTGGCATCATAGCTGACTCAATGTCGCGAAATTTGTACTGTCAGGCGACATTGGGAGGTATTCGTCATGAAGACGGACTACGGTTAGCTACGCTAACAGCCTACGATTGTGACCGAACTTCTCGTTCTCGAATCGCT
>METE01000003.1:37153-37640 GCA_001771275.1 candidate division Kazan bacterium RIFCSPLOWO2_01_FULL_48_13 | reverse complement strand
TAATAGCTGAGCTGTCGGTAACATCAACACTGCCCTGAGTGGCAGTAACGGCGATGTCAGCCGAACCGGCCGAACTGCCAGCAGTGTAAGTAACCGAGCTGCCCGTAGTGCCGCTCAAGTCACCGTCGCCGGTTAGATCCCAAGAATAGGTAATGCCCGAAGAGAGAGTGTTACCGTCTTCGTCTTTAGCAGTGGCAGTAAAGGTACGAGTAGCATTAGGAGCAATAGTAGCCGTAGCGGGAGTCAGAGTAACTGAATCTAATACCGAACCGGGGGTCCCAGCCTGGATGG
Source organism: candidate division Kazan bacterium RIFCSPLOWO2_01_FULL_48_13 (assembly GCA_001771275.1). Classification (GTDB taxonomy): domain Bacteria; phylum Patescibacteriota; class Kazan-3B-28; order Kazan-3B-28; family UBA10110; genus 2-01-FULL-49-10. The sequence continues at coordinate 37,349 of METE01000003.1, read as the reverse complement.
TCAACTCAACGCTCCGCACCGCCCCTAAGATATCCGGGTTAGCAGCAGCCGTGCCAGCCACATTAGAATCAGTAGTCGAACCTAAAGCAAACTCAAAACCCAAATTGGCCTTGGTTCCTATCGGACTGGCGGCTTTGGGTTTAAATTTTAAAGTGGCAACGGTACCAGTACCATTGCTATAGACCGGGTTGGACCC
>METE01000003.1:22469-37125 GCA_001771275.1 candidate division Kazan bacterium RIFCSPLOWO2_01_FULL_48_13 | reverse complement strand
TGAATTTTCCCGGGGGTATTGCTGGTGGGCGCGCCCAATATTGGCACTGGATAGAAAGTCCCATTGGTACCGCTAACATACTGCAGCTCGGCAGTGCTGTAAGTAACTATTACATCCGCTCCAGCCGAGTTGGTGTTGTGAGTATTAACCTTTACTTCCACGGTAAAATTGCCGGCCGAGTCTAAGGTGACATTGCCAGTAGCAGCAGTCTCTCCCGCCGGATTAAAATACAACACCGCCGGCTGAGTAGTGGTACTCTGAGCCACCACTAACACAGGAGCGGCGATCAGCTGGAATCCGACTAAAATGGTTGCAATCAGCTTTTTCATTTTTGTTTTTGGCCTTTTCCTAAGGAGACTCGACCTGTTACCTTATTATACTACACTTTTTGCCTTCTGTCAAGGGGCATTCGCCCCTTTGCCCCGAGTGTTTCGGGGCGGCTTTACTGGGTAAACTGGCCCATCAGGATGGTCAGATCCAGGGTATTAACCACCCCATCGCCGTTGAGGTCGTAGCCGGAAGCTTGGCCAGTAGGGTAGGCAAAGGAGCCCAGTTCTACCTCGATCTGCTTGTCCAGGGCGCTCACCACAAACGGGATGATTTGGGTTTCAAGGGTCGGACCACTAATCACCGCAGCATAAGCTCCCGGGGTCAAAGCAGTGGCGAAGGTGTAGCTGATCCGTTCAGAGAGATCGATCTGTTTTTCGGTGTAGACCACCCGATTATCGGACGCGCTCGACAGAATATCTACATCAACATTGGCCGGCGCATTAACTGATTGATAGATCAGTGAGATTTCTCGCTCAACAGCGTCTTCGCCCACCATTCCCCCGCCGATCGCTTCTTCGGCTTTATATTGAAAGCTGACGGAATAAACTGCGGCGCGCTGCATCGGATCAACCCGATCAAAAATAAATTTGATCTGCGCAAATCGTTCGATGTTAGTTTCTACTATGGCGGCGTGAGTTTTAATCCCCTCTTCGGTGGCACTATTTAGCACACTAACATCCAGCGGCTGCCACGGCGCCAACTGGATAGCGGCGGCATTGGCTGAACTACGATAAGCATAACTGATAGTGGAATCAGCCGAGTTAAAATCGGTAACTTCCACCGCGCTTAACAGCGGTCTATCTAAAGTAAGATCGATCGGCGCCGAAACATAGTAGTGATCGGTGTAGGATTCTAACTCGGGATTAGCAGGAGAGCTAAAGATGGCCGCCCCAAACCCCTTGCCCGTGGCGCTCTGATCGATATCTGCTGGCGTTCCGCTAAATTGATCGAACACAGTCACCCCCACTAGCTCCGGTTGGGTCCCATCAACAAAAAACTCAGCATCGCCCAGCAATTGGCGGTTATTGCTAACAGAGATCTCGTAGATGCCAGAAGCGCCGACGCCTAGTAGTTTAAGCATGTACTCCATCCCACCGGAGTAAACCAACAGACCAGCCACTACTACGATGCTGGTGGCAATAGCGGTGAACTTTAACCAGCGGCTCTTGCGGCGAGCCGGAGCGGGAGTTAGGCCTAAATCAAAATTATAGTTTTCCATTAGTTGGGCAGATTAGTCTGCAGATCGCCCGAATACTCCCACCGGCTGCCGCCGCCAGATAACTGGCCTAAGATAGAAGTAATATCGGAGGTGTTGACGGCGCCATCGCCATTAAAGTCGGCATACTTGGTCAGCCAACCGCCCACAAATTCCATATACCAGTTGGTGTAATCCAGCGAGTTGATCTCGTCATCTTCCAAGAAATTCCCGGAGGCAGGGTTGGGGCCCACATTGCCCATCACCATCGGATTACTCGCCAAGCCAAAGGCCATCGAGTAGTCAGTAGTGGTGGCGTTAATAGTAATATTGCTGGTGGATTTCTTCCACAAATGGCGGGTGCTTCGCAGATAGCCGGTGTACTGTCCGCCGATCGATACTAAACCTTCCGGCACATCAATACTCAGCGCGTCGTTAACAAACTCGCTCGGCAGGATGCCGGTTTTTTGGAATACTTTAGCGGCGCGAGTGGCAGCGTTCTGCGGGTACAAGCGGAAGAAGAACTGCGGCTGATCTACGCCGCGCGTCCCCTCCATCGTTACCGTTGCGTTAATAGTAATACCGGGATGTTCGGGCGCAGTATCGCTGATCAGTAGCGTAGCGCCGGACAGAATGTTGGTGCTGTCCCCCGAAGTACCGGTAACGGTAAAGGCATTGGGTCCTTGATCGGGAGTTCCGGCAGCCACGCTGACGGTTAACAACACCTCGCTCCCCGCAGCAGTTGGAATAAATGGCGTGGACGGGAAGAACTGCCCGGTGACTGCCGTAGATAGTGGCATAAACTGTCCACTAATGTTGGTAGTCAAACTAACTTCCTCGGCAAAGCCATTCAGCGATTTGGCTAATATTAGATAGGTAACCGAGCTGCCCGCCCGCACTTGTTGAGAAATCGGGCCCACCCATTCCAGCGAGAAATCAGGAGTAACAGGTAATGTACCACCGACAGTTAGCGTGCCGGTAGCCGAGGGGGTTAGCGTCCGATTAACATCGGTGGCACCGTGGCCGGTGATAGTGAAAGTGTAGTCACCAGCTATGGCGTTGTCATCAGCAGTAACCTGAAATTCAAAAGCCCGACTTGGACCAGTAGAAAAAATATTTAAGATGACCGGCATATTAATCACGATGCCCGCAGGTTCACTGCCGGCGGTCCAGTTGACATCCAAAACTATATTGGGGGTACCTTCCAGATCAACCGACGGAATGGCTTCGAGGTTAAAGGTAATGGTAGCGCCGTCGGGATTGACCGTTTGATTATAGTTGACCAGAGTATTGGGGTTAAAGTTGATTATCCCCAACACCTGTTCGGGCATTGAGTAATCCAAACTAACGCTTTGCACCCACGGCATTGAGGTTAAATAGTCCTCAGTGGACATATAGATCACAAACTGTACCTGGCGAATCTGATTAAACTCAGAGGCTAAAATATTTTCAAAATCACTCAGGTCGGCCTCGCCAACCTCATTCAGAATTAGATCGTATTGACCAGTCGGATGATACTGGTTAACCCCCTTTAATACGCCAGCTTCGTTGTAGAACTTAAGGCCGAACTTGACTTCTGTCCCACTTAGATTTGAGGAGACGGCTCGGAATCTATCAAAACTGAGCGGGCCAAAAGTAGGGTGCTCGCTATCCAAAGCCATCAAAGCCGAGAAATAAGTGCCGGCCAATGGCTGCGGCGTAGGCGGTACCGGGTTATTAATGGCAAATACCTCGCTGACCGTCACCACCGGACTACCGCCAGAAGCGTCAGGGGTGTATTCAACTTTAATGATGTAAGAATTGTTGGCTGGATTTAGATTATCAATATTAACCGCCCAAGAGTAACTGTCGGTATATTCGGTGGCATCAACCAGTATGGCGATAGACTCTCCTTGACCAATTTCTACATAGCTCGGGTTGTTGGATTGCAATGCATAGTAATACTTAACATCACCGGAACGGTAACCCACATCAGGCAAGGGGTTAAATTCCCACTGAATATCATAAGTTTGACCCTTGGTTAAGGCAGTCGTACCATTGGGATAAATTATATCAATAGCGCCCGGTGTAATAGCCGATCCAATAGTGAACAGTTCGGATTTAAAATTACTCTGAGCATTTTGGATGCCGTCTGATAAATTATAAACCCAAACGAAACTGAACTGATAATCACTGCGTGACTCTAAACCTGCTGGGACATTCCAATCAAAAGAAGTAGCACCTAAGTCGGCTGGAGATATTGTGGTGATTGGCGCGGCTTGAGCCATATTTGCGGCGCTGTAATAAATCTTTAACCAAAGGGTGTTGCCTTGTACAGCTGGATCATTATTAATACCAGCCGGCTGGTAGGTCCAATCGATAGTGTATGGCTGTCCAGAAATTACCGCGCCGGTAGCCGGTGTGACAATACTTAAACGACCGCCAAAAACTATCGGATAGCTTTTGTACTCATACGCGCCATCAACCGTTCTAAAAATAAAGTGAGCCCTTCTACCAATATACTGGGCGGCATTTTTTTGGCCGTCAGTTGAAAACTCGAGCGGGTTGATCCAAGGATATTGTTCAGCCGATAGCAGAATCGGCGCACCCACACGGGTAACATCATACTCAACCGTGGGATTATCATCGATGACATATTTAATATCCACTCGCGTACTGGAGGCCAATGCGGAATTATTGTTCCAACTCAACACAAATCTCCGTTGATCATCCACCACCACCGGCTTAACTACGCCATAATCAGGCGCAGTTTTAATTGGTGTTGGGGTAATCAGCTCGACACTTAATGAATTGGGGCTGGCCGCCACATGAAAAGTGGCAGTGTTGTAGCTAAATTCCTGCCGTACTCCATTAACAATTCGATAAATTGATATGTGAAAATCTAAATTAGAATCGCGTTGGACATCAGCAGGAATTTTTGCATTATAAATTCCGGGTGTGCCATAAGGATCTCCAAAATCAGAACCTTTGAACCCACCCTCAAATAGTTGAGGCGGCAAGATTTTAACTAGTTGATTATTCGTATTAGTATAATCCAGACTAATATCTAATCGCAACCCACTGATAGGAGCGTTAGCCGCATCATTAAGTTGCCATTGAAGTTGATAAACTCCTTTTGGCTGAACTTTTGGAACTTCGGGAGGAATTAAGTCCGCTTTGGGAGCTTCCCAGTCCATAAACTTGCCATCTTGCATAGTGGTGGGGCTACCGAAGAATGTTTCTCCCGGCAAGGGAAGGCCGCGTTGATTGGAATACGAATAGAATCGGACCTCTAATTTCCGCTGGTTGGTGAAATCCGGCGGAATATTTGACCACAAATATTCTTTGCCCTCGAGCAGTGTGTTATTGGTATCTTTAGGGCTTTCAGTAAATATTTTTACCAAGTTAAAGTCTAAGGGCTGATCCGAGGGATAGTAGTATCCCAGGCCTAAAAGTAAGTTGTTGCCATTGTAGAATGTGCTGCCCGATTCATTGCGCGGGAAAAATGCGCCGGCAGTCCATTTTAGTATTAAGGCTTTCTGATCATCGCCAAAAGTTTGCGAGTCCTCCACCGGTTTAGCCCAATCAAAAGTTACGACAGGGCCAACCGATCCATATACCGGCGTGCTGCTGCCTTTCCAAATATTAATCGTACGACTATCAACTGGATTCCCACCTACCTTAGCTATCAGGGTAACGATATTGGAACCATTCTCCAGAAATCCCGTCCCCGATGTAGCTTCAGGAATAGTCCAAGTATATTTATATGGGCTGGCACCCGATGGAACGCCTAGTCCTACAAATGCCTCTGTCCCCTGCTTATTTCTAACCCAAAATTCCACTATCACAGAGCCGGGATCTACGGCCGTATAGTGGATTGTATAGCGACTTTTCCATAACAACTGCTCGTTAGCCACTGGGTAAACGATCTGCGCAGCAGCTGGGGCGATTTGGGCGTTAACTTGCTGACTGACGCCTTGATACACCATCCAACCCATAGCGCTACCGGCTAATACCAAAACTAATGCCCACCGCGCTGAAGCAACTCGCGGGCGCGAGTGTTTAATGGCAGAACTAATTTGATGGACTAAACTATTCATAATTATTGGTCGGTATCGCTGGCTAATGGATCCAACATCAATTTTCCGCCCTCGATCTTAAACGAGTCAGTAAACGGGGTGGTATAGTAGCCTTCCCTATCCTCCAAGAATGAAAACTCACCCGTTACCGGGGTTTCAGCGGTTAAGGTAATAGTTTTTTCGTTGGCAGCCTTAATGCCGAACGAACGCAATAGATCGCCGATCTGCCGGTTGAATAACACTACGGCGATCACGGCCAAGCCCACGAAAATAGCCAGGCCTATACGGAAAGCCCGGCTTCTCCACCAGTACACCCTGGGAACAACTATGTTATACAACTCCTCAAGCATGGTTTTGGTTTTTATTTTGGCTTAACCCTCTATTTTGGGGTCTCGACTTGTTTTCTTATTGTACTATAAAATTCCCCCTTTGTCAAGAACAGTCCCTTTCCCCTTTCAGAGCCTATGTGTCTCTGGACCCATTGAGGCGATTGCGCCTTGTTATTTCCGCCATTGGAGGAGGGGTGCTTTATTTTAGGACCAATGGAGCCAGTTGCTCTTGTTATTTCCGCCATCGGAGGAGGAACGTCCTCAATTGAGCTAAATCCTGGTTGGGTGGAGGCGGTTATACCGCCGAGAACGCCCAGGGATTTAGCCAATTGATAGTTCCTCTGAACTGGCGGGCGACTTTGGTTACTTTCCTCAAGCGGAAAGTAACAATTAAATTAATAAGGAATATTGTAAGATTCTGGACCCCAGCATTCGCGGGGCAGGCAAGTAAATGGGGTGGCAAAAGTAATTAGGGAATAGATTGCCACGGGCTATCGCCCTCGCAATGACAAATGGGGAGGGCCTGGATCCTGAATAAGTTATCTATATGAGCCTACGGCAGTAAGGTGTTTTCAGGATGGCGAGAAGGGTGGGGCTTGCCCCGTAGTAGAAACTGGCGTGATTTCATCACTTCGGCGGAGCCGCGCCAGTTTTCACTATCGGGGCTTGCGTGGTAATAGCAAAGATGGTAGTTTATCAGGGTATCAGAGAATCAAATGAAAAAGGATATTCACCCAGCTTACTACCCCCAGGCCAAGATCCAGTGCGCCTGCGGCAATGTACTGGAGGTTGGGTCGGTGGCGGAAAATCTAAAGGTCGAGGTCTGCTCGGCCTGCCATCCTTTATATACCGGAAAACAGAAGCTGTTAGACAGGGCTGGTCGGGTAGAGAAGTTTAAGGCCAGAGTGGCCAAAACCACCGCCAAACAGACAACCAAGAAGCCCCCTAAGGGGCAAGCCAAAGCGGGCAAGTAATTAACCCCGTTAGAAGTCGCTGATGGGGCTTACATTATGAAACAGCGGTTGGGAGTAGGTGAAACGATTCCCGTCTTTGCGGTGGTATTGGATTATCCCACACGGCCCTCCGGACTTCTAACGGGGCGAGTTTTCTTTCTATATAATAAGAGTGGCTGATTATGCCTGTTTTCTAAATATGGATAACCGTATCAAAGCATTAAAAGATGAGCTGACCGGGATCGAAGAACAACTCTCTCGAATCCAATCTTTGACACCCGAAGAGATCAAAACTCTCTCGCGTCGCCAATCTCAGATAAACAAAGTACTAACCCTGGCCGATAAATTGGCAAGCACCGAGAAAAAGATAACTGACAATAAAGATATAGTCGCTACCGAAACTGGCGAATTGGCGGAGCTAGCCAGCGCAGAATTAAAAACGCTCGAGGCCGATCAGACTAAGTATAAAAAAGATTTGGAATATCTCCTTAATCCAGACAGCGCCGACTTGGCCAAGGATGTCATATTAGAAGTTCGAGCCGGTACCGGCGGTGATGAGGCAGCTATTTTTGCCGGCGATCTACTTCGGATGTACACCCGTTATGCTACCGAACAGGATTGGAAGGTTATCCCCCTTTCATTAAGCCCGACTGAAAGCGGAGATGGATATAAAGAAGCATTGGTTCAAATTGAGGGCGACGGCGCATTTGCCAAATTACGATTTGAAAGCGGTGTGCATCGGGTCCAACGAGTGCCGGAAACTGAGGCCAAGGGCCGCATCCACACTTCAACTGCGACCGTGGCAGTGATGCCAGTGGCCGAACAGGTTGACATCGAGATCCGCCCCGAAGATCTACGGATCGATGTGTTTCATTCCTCCGGCAAGGGCGGTCAGTCGGTAAATACTACCGATTCGGCAGTTAGGATCACTCATATCCCAACTGGCACAGTAGCAACTTGCCAAACCGAACGCTCGCAGACCCAGAATAAAGAGAAGGCGATGGCAGTATTAAGGACGCGGATTTTAGATGCTCAACACGAGAAACAAGATAAAGAACGAAAGGAAAATCGCAGATCTCAGATTGGCACCGGCGAACGCAGCGAAAAGATCCGCACCTACAATTTTCCTCAAGATCGCATTACCGACCACCGAATCAACGAAAGTTGGCATAATATCCAAAAGATCTTGGACGGCGACCTTACCCCCATAATCTCGGCCTTGGAAACCGCCGAATCCAAATTGGATTAATAATTTACTCCCCTCCTTGGATAAGGAGGGGCTGGGGGTGGTTTGATAAATCCAACAGACAAAATTCTCAATCCAGCTACCAACAAACGGCAGAGGCAACTGTTTAGGCGAAACATGCCCTTGGCCGAACAACTATTATGGTCAAGATTGCGACATAGTCAGCTCAGCGGGTATAAATTTCGTCGACAGCAGGGTATAGGTAAATTCATTGTGGATTTTTACTGCCCATCGGATAGATTAGTCATCGAAGTCGATGGAGAGTCTCATTTCGTAACTGACGCTAGCCGACAATATGATGCAGGGCGAGATCTGTTTTTGCAGTCTTTGGGTATACGCATATTGAGATTCCTCAACACAGAAATTTACACCAATCTCGATAGTGTAGTTGAGGTTATCCTGCAGCATCTAACTAAATCTCCACAACCCCACCCCACCTCCCCTTGATAAGGGGAGGAGCAGTATTTGTATCTCGCGATGATGCGGGGAGGAGTCGCGGGTATTCCCCTCCTTGGATAAGGAGGGGCTGGGGGTGGTTGGAGGAATGAAGAGGGAGGGGCTAAATGCCGAGGTAGTTTTTGATAATGCGTCGAACGATCTTAACGGTCTCGTCCAACCGCCCATCGCGGTTGACCACGCTATAAGCAAAGATATTTTCTTTGGATAGTGCCTCCTTGGCCAAGCGCAATCGCTTATCAATATCATCGATGCCAGCGCCCCGCTCGATCAACCGCTTTTTGATTATCTGCAGAGACTCTGGCTTTACAAAGATTACCAAAGCATCGGGATTGCGCCGCTGGACCCTGAGCGCCTCGAACGGATCAACTCGCAAGAGCGGCACTAATCCGGCGGCGGCGGCTTTGCGCAGATCTTGGCGCTGGGTACCATAATGGTTGCCGCTAAAATCAATGTGCTCCAGCAGCAGATCTTGTTTTATCATCTCTCTAAATCGTTCCCGACTGACAAAATGATAGTTGATGCCCCGCTTTTCACCAGGCCGCGGCGGACGAGTGGTGGTAGTGATTACTCTTTTTAGCGGCAGCCATTTTAGCACTTCGATGGCTATGGCGTCCTTACCGGAAGCCGATGGTCCAGTAATAACCACTAATTTGTTGGCTAATTTACTTTTGGCGTAGTTCACCCCGTTACAAACTTATGAAATAACATTTGAGAATTTAGCGATGAAAAATTATATATATCATTACCGGTTAATCGGCGAGTCGTAAAAATAATTTTACTAAATTATTTTTACTGCGAGTTTGTAACGGGGTTCATCCCTCTACGAATATACCTGTTATTATTTTTACCACGAATCTCTAACGGGACTCATTTAGAAACATTTTAAGATCATCGGGGAGCGGCGCGCTAAAACTACGAGTGATGCTCCGATCATCCACGAACTCTATGTTAGCGGCATGCAGGAACTGGCGCGCCAGCCCGCTGGTTTTCTGGCCATAAATCTCATCACCAGCTACCGGACGCCCGAGGGCGGCAAAATGAACGCGGATCTGATGAGTCCGGCCACTCGTAGGCCGAACTTCGACCAGACTAAACCCAGGTAGATATTCTAATACTTTATAAAAACTTCTGGCGCTGCGGCCTTTGGCGGACACTTCAAATTTGCCGCTCCGAGAGCGTTGAATTGGCAAGTCCAAATACGCTTGGGCGGGCACCATCTTCCCTGTCAGCAAGGCCAAATAAGTTTTTTTAACTAACCGCTTAGCAAAAGCCGAAGACAAAAATTCTTTGGTCTTAATATTCTTGGCGATCAACACTACACCGGAAGTATCCTTATCCAATCGATGGACTAAATAAGCTTCGGAAAACTTGGCCTCCAATATATCCAGCACGGTGCCACTATGATGACGGCCCGCCGGATGCATTACCAACCCGGCTGGCTTATTAATCACCAACAAGTCTCGATCTTGGTAAAGGATGGGGAGATTAATTTTGGGCTTATCGGATAGAACCGGTTTCGGCGCCACTATCACTACCCGCTGTCCCCTTTTAAGCAGATGACGAGCTTTGGCGGTTTTATTATCAACCAATACTCGGCCGGCTTTAATGGCGACCGACCACTGATTGCGCGAACGATCCGGATAATGTTTAACCAGCAAAGCGTCCAACCGGGCGCCGGCCTCATTAGGCAAGACCTTAAAATTCAACTTATGTCCGGCCATGGCGATATGTTTCAATTAGTATCAACAGCACTCCACTAACAACCAGCACATCTGCGACATTAAAAATGGGTAGCCAAAATGAGAGAGTTACAAAGTCACGAACAAACCCTAAATTGATCCGATCGATTAGATTACTAAGCCCGCCGGCGATGCTTAAGATCAAACCCAACTCCATTGCCAAGCGACTCGTGCTTCGCTGAAAAAACAGCCACAGCAGCAACAACAGAAAAACTGACATTAACCCCACCGATAAATAGTATGGTAGTTCGATCCCAAACGAGATGCCGTAGTTCTGATGCTGGGTCAGCCACCAGTATTGGTCGGCGGGTATTACCGGGCTCCGGAACGGCTCCGGCCAAATTAGGTATTTCATAAATTGATCGGCTGCCACCAAAAAACCTCCGCCGAAAACCAGACAGAGCAATTTGTGGGCCAGTTTGATCATCAATGAATCTAAGCTTCGTGCTCGATGCAGGTAGCGGCCGCGGGGTAGGCCTTAAGCCTCGCTTCGGGGATTAATTCTCCGCCCCCCTCGCAGACTCCGTAACGGCCCGCCGCCATTTTCTCTAAAGCGGAGTTAACCTCGTTGAGCGATTTTACCGCATCGGCTACTCGGACAGCAGTCTCTTCGTAGTTGACCACTTCATCAACCGCTTCATCTTCGTCCTCGGCTTCGTCCGGACTAAACTCCTGGAATTTCGGAGTATATCTATCTTCTTCGGCGTTATAAGTGGCCGAGTCGTTTAATATTTTTTCCAACCGATCTTTTTCTTCGAGCAGTGCCTGGCGCTGAGCGGCCAAAAAATCCTGACTGTGGGGTGTTTGATTCATGGTTTTAACGGTTAACTAATTTCTCGATCGTTTGTAGATTAGGGCGGGTACCCATTATGATCAGGCGGTCTCCGGCTTGAATCTCGGTATCGCCCAATGGATTGATAATAGCATTTCCATCGCTTCTGTGAACCACCAGCACCGTTACCCCCGATTTGCGATTGGCCAGATATTTCTCTATGGGGCTCCCCACCAGTGGCGAGTGGGAGCCCACGACCACATCCGCAATCTGCACCTCACTGCTCAGTGGGTCTAACACGCTATCCACGAAATCGGCTACCCCAGACCGCAGGGCAAAGGTGGCCATGCGAAAAGCGCTGATCTGATATGGCGAAACGGCGCGATTGGCTCCGACCCGGAGTAGTTTAGCGATCGCCGTATCGGTGTTGGCCCGCGCCACAATAAATAGATCGCTGTTGATGGTACGGGCGGTGATCACTGACAGTACATTGTCGCTATCCCGTCCCAGGGTGGAGATCAGGCCTTTGGCCGACATCAGCCCGGCCTCCAACAGAGCATCTTCGCTAGTGGCATCGCCCAAGATACAGAGATGGCCTTTAAGCCGGCAAGTTTCGGCAACCTTGGGGTCGATCTCGATCACCACAAACTGAACATTCTCTTTAACTAACTCCTCTACTACCTTCTCACCCACTCGGCCAAAACCGCAGACCAAGTAATGCGCTTTAAGATTTTGGATCTTGCTTTGCATTTGACGATTTCGATAGTCCGGATCTAACCGGGAAGCTAATATATATTCTCCAAATACTCTGACTACATAGTATAAGGTAACTATCCCGAAGACAATCAGTAGAATAGTAAAGACTGTACCGGCCGGACTCAATGAATGCACTTCTTTATAGCCAACGGTGGCTAAGGTGATAACTACCATATATAGGGCATCCAAGAAGACCCAGCCTTCGATCACCATATAGCCGACCGTGCCGATCGCTATCAAACTCAACACCACCACCAATAGGGCGACAAAGCTGTTTTTACTAATTACCCGATCGTTTTTATTCACCCCGTTAGAAACCTATTAAATTAGCTGTTAACTTAGTGATATAAAAATAGATGTGTTGAGGATGGGGTTGACCAGCGATTCGTAAAAATAATTTTTAATTATTTTTACTGCGGGCTTCTAACGGGGTTCACCCCTCCCCCCTGTGGTCAATTCGGGATGCTTATCAGCCTCGGCTAGATAAGTCATTCTCCCTCTGACCTTGCCGATCAACTTTTTATATTCGCTATAGGCATTAGTAATCATCGTGCTGCCGCGAGAAACTTGATTCTCCAGCACCGTCTCCATCTCATTAAGAATCCGATCTAAATCCTCTAAGAATCCTGTGATCTGCTGCTCATCGTAGTTGGCCAGGGTGCGGCTGTGCAGATTGCGAAAAGCTAAGATGTAAGGCAACGCCATGCTATAAGGCAGCAGGATTACCGCCCGGCTATAGGCCTGCTGATGCGCATCAATTAAAATTGAGTAGAGCGCATCCGGGATCAGCATCAGCGCTTGATCATAAGTAACGGGCGGATGAATATAGCCAGCTACTTCTTTAACTTTTTTGGCCACTTCGAGTTCGGCCTTTTTGATTAGTCGTCCCCGCATATCTTCGTCTGTCTCGGTTTCTAAGCGAGTGAGCTCGTCGAGCGCCACGATCTTGGAATCCATCGGCATAATCCGGCCATCAGCTAACTTAAGTCCAAACTCGACCGGTTTGCCCTCGATCCGATAGTCAAATACGATCCACTCCGGTGGAAAGTTTTTAAAAATTTCTCGAAGCAAGTTCTCACCGGCCGCCCCTTTGGATTTAGAACCGCGAAACAGTCTCTCAATATTCTTGATCGAACCCTGCACCGCTGTATTATATTCGTTCTCGGAGCGCTGCCGTTCTTCTTGACGAGTTTTTAGCTGAGCAATCGTATCACTTAAAGACCGGAGCTCGGTGCGGAGGGTTTGATCCGTTTCTTTGGCTATCTTCTGATCAACCTGCACGCTCTGGGTATTTTTCATCAACAGATCAAGGGTTTTGCTGATCACTGACAGATCAGAAGTGACCGGGGCTGAGGGACGGGACAACAACCAAATCACCGCGCCGACGGCGACCAGGGCAACTATCCCAATAATAATGAGAGCAAGGGTCATATCTTTTTGGGGGGTATACCTCTCCATATTAAACTAATTGACAGAGCAATCATAATGGCAGCGATACTGGCCCATTGGGCCAACGAAAGGACGCTCCAGCGATCGCTGTCTACCCGAAAGAACTCGATCACAAACCGCTCAACGCTGTAAGCCAAAATATAGGTTAAAAATACGGCGCCGGCTATGTGAGATCGGCGTTCTACTGCTAAAACGATCAGCAGCACAGCCGTTAAACCCACCATCGAATAAAGAAAAGTTGGATGGAAGAAAGCTTGATCTATAAATTGATCGGGCCGAAACATGGGCGCCACCCACATCTTCCACGGCAGATCAGTTGGTCCGCCAAATGCTTCCTGATTAAAGAAATTTCCCAACCGGCCGATGATTTGGCCCAAAATTACTGGCGGAACCAACAGATCCAACAAAGAAAATATCGGCAGACGGTACCGCCGCGCATAAATAATAGTAGCCAGAATCCCGGCGATTAGCGCGCCATGAATGCTTAAGCCCCCGCTATGCAGATTGAGGGCCGACCACCACGGCAAAGCGCTAAACTCCGACCACTTTAGCAGCACAAATAAGAGCCGGGCGCCGATTAGCCCAAATAGGACCAGCCAGATAACCAGATCGATGGAGTGGACCTCCCCTAATTTAGCCACTGTTCTCCGCCGCCACCAGAGGAAAGCAGCTAAAACAGCCCCAGTCATGGTTAGCCCATACCAATAGAGAGGAAAACCCCAGAAATTGGCCAGGACTGGATTAACTGTGAGGTTTCCCTTAAAATACGGTGTCAGGGCCAAACCCCCCATCACCCCCAAAATCACCCAGAGGGCTACCCGCCCCAGCTGCCTCATCTTTGTTCCATCCACATATTTAAGATATATCAGCCCATCAATTAGCGGAAGACGCTTGGAACAATAAATTTGATGGATTAAACAGTTGTAGTCTATAATAACCTTGTTAATTAATCGGCTATGACAGAGATAAGTCCGGTCAGTCCCACTGCCACTAAATCGAAATTTGCTACCCGCATCGGCAAGGTGCTCTCCAAGAGTACGGGGGCCACTGGTTTCTCGACCGCGTTGGTTTACAAACCAGATGTGCCCGAGGAGCAGAAACACGGCAGTCTTTATTTTGTGATCGACATCAACAGCGATTCGCCGCTGACTGCCGACATTGCCTACAATCTGATCGATATCGTTAAAGAAGAGTACTACCGCGACCTGCTCCGCGATCCAGCTCAGAGTTTTGAGGCGGCATTAAAAAATGCTAACGAGGAGTTCGCGGCGATCGCCAAAGAGGGTGAGAAGAGCTGGGTGGGCAAAACCAATATTATGATCGCCGCCATCAGCAGCAACCATCTGTTGGCAGTGCATCGCGGTACTGGC
>METE01000003.1:15477-22458 GCA_001771275.1 candidate division Kazan bacterium RIFCSPLOWO2_01_FULL_48_13 | reverse complement strand
CTGGCGCAACGGCAAAATGATGAGCTTATCGGAAGGAATGTATACTCCGGGTGAAACCCCGCGGCCAGAAGAGACTTTAACTAATATTATCGAAGGCGAACTCACAGTCGGTGACAAGGTGGTAATAAGCACGGCCGAACTGTTCTATTACCTATCGGTCGAGAAACTCAAGCGGATCATTGAGGGCCAAACACCAGCCGGCGCTGCCCAAAAGATCGCCACCCAGCTGGCTCAAGAGGGTGATGTTCGCAAAACTAATTTAATTATTGTTGAATTCTCGCTACCAGAATTGATCGATGCGGAAGCGGAGACTGCCCCAGAAGACAACTGGGTGGGAGCTGCCCGAGAAACCGCCGCCCCGCGCGAGAACCGATCAGCCATAGGCAACCTGATCAGTAAACCGATCGCCGGCGCCGCAGTCCACGAGTATCAATCCCCCACTACTAAAGGCGAGAGCGAGATGGCCCAGGAATTGGATATAACCGAGGAGTTGGAGGAGCCAACCGAAGAGGTAGTTAAACCATCACTCAAACCCGGGGTTAAGTTTGCTATGCCTAAAATAAACTACGGTGAAGGATTAAAGGCAGCGGGCGGGGCGTTATCCTCTCTTTCTTCGATCGCCAAAAATCCTAACCTTAAGAAAACTGGCAATGTAGTATGGCGCTATCTTAAATATACCGGGTTGGTGGGGTTGGCGATAATTGATTTGATATTCAATTTTGTCAGCGACTGGGTTGATAACATCCGCAAACGGCCAAATGGCAATCGTATACTAATGATCACCGTTGGAGTGCTGGTAGTGATCGTGGTTGGCTCGACCATCGCCCTGGCGCGCAACAATTCTGTCCGGGTCAGCAAAAAAGTGGCGATCGAATCACTTAACTCCGCCGTTCAAAAGCGCGACGCGGCTAAAGCGGCCATCATCTATCAAGACAATAACAAGGCAGCCACTTTACTGTACGAGGCATATCAACTGGCCGAGACAGCCAGCAAACACGATACCACCAAAGCCCAGGCTGTATTGGTGTTAGCCGAGATTAAGGGCCAGTTGGATGAAGTGGGCCGAGTGAAAAGGATCGAGAGTCCTAAATTAGCCGCCGATTTTGCATCCCTTGCTTCCCAGATCGATACCGCTGGCAAGGGTGCAGCTAAGGTTAATATCAATACGCTGCTGGGAGTCGGCAGTGATGTTTATTCTTACGACACCGAATATAATAAGATCTACAAATACAACGGCAGCCGAAGCGAGGTGGGAATTGTTAACTCGCTGGTTAGCAACGAAAAGAAACTGAAGGTTGGTACAGTATTAGACAACAGCTTGGTTTTCTACACTAATCCAGCCGGTGTTTATTCCCTTGATTTGGCTGATAACTCCATGAAGGGGTTAGGCTTAGATTCTGGCAATTGGAACAACGCTACCGATATCGTGGCCTATACCGATAAGCTTTATCTATTAGATGCAGATAATAACAACATCTGGAAATATAAGAGATTGACCGATGGCTACACTCGAATTGCCCCCTATTTTGAAGATAACTCCGCGATTGATCTTAAGGGCGTAACCGATTTTGAGATTGATGGTGATGTTTACACACTTGGCAACGGCACAATTACTAAATACACCTCTGGTCAAAAAGTAGATTTCTCACTTCGTGATGTACCGGGCTACACCGGTGGGTTGGGAACGGTGACCGATATCTTTGCCTCTGTCTCTACCTCAGGCCTCTATGTGTTGGATGCGACCAACAACCGAGTATTGGTATTTGCCAAGGATGGCGCTTATCAACGGCAGTACATCTTTTCCGGCATTACGGGCGCCACTAATATCTATGCCGATGAGGCAGCTAAGAATCTCTGGATCCTCTCCGGAACGCAGGTCTATCGCTTGGACCTGTAATACAGACCTGTCATTCTGAGCGATTCCCCCGCCGTCATCCTGAAAACACTTTACTGCCGTAGGCTATATAAAATAACTTATTCAGGATCCAGGCCTTCAAGGCCGTTTTGTTTTTACTAATATTCTTTCTTAGCTTATTTGCTACCATTTTGCTCGCCCAAAACGGTAGCGCCAAAAGGGCGGCCCGACTGCGCCAAGCTATCCATAATGTAAAATCGCCTTACCGCTTAACCCGCCCGAACGTACCGTTCGGTACGGGCGGGTGGGTCGAACTCGTCAGGCTAAAGCCTTCCTCAGACAACGACCCCGCGACGGCGATTTTCCAAATGGCTCACGCTTGGCTCCGTAAGGGCATAAAGAAAAAATATCCTCCGATGGCGGGGGAAATAACATAAGGTATAGTGAAGCTATGACGGTGTTAGGGACAAATGTAAACGCCCGCAACTATCAGATAACCGAACGGTTCGAGGCTGGAGTGGCGTTATTGGGCTGCGAAGTAAAATCTGTTCGAAATGGGCAGATCAGTCTAAAAGAGAGCTTTGCTAAAGTGCGAAACGGCGAGGCTTGGCTGATGAACGCTCATATCGCCCCCTACCCTCACGGCACACCAGCCGGTTACCAACCGACGAGGGACCGCAAACTACTTCTGCGTAAAACTGAGCTAAAATCATTTATTGGTAAACTTCAGGAGCAAGGTTTAAGTTTAATTCCGCTAAATGTCCACCTTAAACACAACCATATTAAGATCGAGTTGGGCATCGGCAAAGGCCTCAAGAAATACGACAAACGCGAGCGACTTAAGAAAAAAGAGAGCGATCGAGAAATCCGCCGTAAATTAGGCCGGAAATAAAAGAACCCGCCATCCAACGATCCCACATTTCTTAATAACCATCTTCTAAATTTCAATGTTCTCGCTCCCTTTTGTCGAGGTTTCGACGCCCCTAATATAGCAGCCCAGTTGGGGGGGTCAAACACCGCCGCGGCTAATTCTTCCACCTATTCGTCATCCTGAAGACACCTTACTGGGCCAAAGGCCCCCCTTTGGGGCCGTGGGTTCTATAAAATAACTCATTCAGGATCCAGGCTGTCGGAATAATTAAAATAGATCCCTGCCGGAGTTTACCCCCGGCTACGATCGGGGGCGGGAATGACAAAGAGGGGGCAGGAATGACGCAATAGTATGGATGTACCGCCAAAATGCACGATCGTACATTTTGGCGGAATTGAGAGGGATTGCCTCGGAGCTATTTTTTGATGGTGGCCACAATCAGGCTTTCGACATGAGGAGTTTGGGGGTAAAAATCGAACAGCTCCCAATGGGTGGCTTTATATTGAGTAGATAATAGTTTCCAATCTCGCGCTTGGGTAGCAGGATTACAGGAGAGGTAAATTAATTGAGATGATTTGGCTTCGATAATCTTCTCGACCACTTTTTGATGTAACCCTTCGCGGGGTGGGTCGACCACTACGGTGTCTGCGCCGGCCAAAATCGATGGCAAGCCTTCCTTCTCCGCCCGACCACCGATCAGTTCAATGTTATCAAGTTGGTTTAGTTGAATATTCTCTTTGGCGGCTATCGTTCCAGCAGGATCAAACTCCACGATAACAACTTTTTGATACTTATCGGAGAGAAGCATCCCAATTACTCCAGCACCCGCATAGAGATCCACCAATAAACCACCCCCTACCCCTCCTTGAAAAGGAGGGGATTCTGTTGGGCCAACAGTTTCTTGGAAAGGAGGGGAAAGTAATTGCCCCTCCCCTTCCCAAGGGGAGGTGGGGTGGGGTTGAGCAAGTTCGCGCATTCTTTGAGCACATAAATTAAACGATGGGGGATTAACTTGGAAAAAACTTTCGTAACTATATTGAAATAATTTATCGCCGAGCTGTTCTACTAAAGTGGCGCTCTTAACTTGGCAGAGTATCTTAGTGGTTTTAGCAATGGGACTTTTGGGGTCCGAATAAACTATCAGCCAGCCTGATAGTTCGGGCAGGTCGATATTAAAAGGAGTAAATTCTGCATCCACTACATACAGGGCGGCTATGCATTTATTCTGATGATGGCTATACCGCACTAATAAATTTTTAAGTACTGTAAGCGGGATATTACGCTGACGCAGTTCTAATAGAATTTTATGGGCGACCGTGCTAATCATCGGATGAGCGATTTTAACCTCGGCTACAGCCACGAATCTCTTCCACGAATAGCGCTGATGAAAAGCCAATACTAACTTATTCTGCTCATCAACTGCAAAACTAAACTCCATTTTATTTCGGTACCCCCACTCAGATGTGCTGGGCGTTAAAGCTACATCGGGTAGTGGCAATGTGGCAAACTTAGAAAAAACTTCTTTAACTAAATCAATCTTGAATTGCTGTTGGTTTGCCACTGGCGTAATCTGCCACGGACTGGTCGAAAGATATTGGGTTTCTTTCGGCTCCAACCTAATCGGCGATGGTTTAATTATTTTAAGTAACCTCGCTTGGGCAAACTTCCCAGTAACTTTGGCTGGGGCTACCAGCACTCGCTCTCCCGGCAATACTCCCACCACAAATATCGGCCGTCCCTCAAAATAACCAAGACCTTCTCCGCCAAACACCAATTTATCGATCACGACCTCAAATTCAGCCGGCAGTTTTGCCATGGTTATCTCCTGTTAACCAGTATATCCTATCCGAACCAGCTCCTGAGTTATACCCCGTTAGAAATGCTGGCGGGAAAATTACAGGATATTTGATTAAATAGCTTCGGGAGCGATGGCGCTCCCTATTTCTAACGGGGTATACTAATAAGTGATGGGCCCCGTTAGAAGCTCGTGGGGAAAATAATTGTCCGGCAATTATTTTCCCGAATCGACAAGGACTAATGGGATAAATTTAGCCCAGTCAGGCAATCATGTGTTTACTATATTAGATAAGCTTCTAACGGGGTGAACTTAAAAAAAATCAACCGTAAAAAATTGCTGATCGGCTTGGGAATAGCGCTACTGTTGCTGTTAATCCTTTGGTTGTGGTGGTCAAACCGCAACCCAGCAGGTAACCCGGCAACCGAGCAGGACTATCGTATAACTCAGGACCAAAAGGCCGGCGAAAAATCCGGCTACAAAATAGATATCAGCCTGGATACGGTACCACTCAACCCCTACCCGGGCTCGATCGCCAGAGGCAAAATCACCGTATTAAACGCGCAGGATAAAGTGGCGACAGAGGTCAATGGCGGGGTGAAGCTGTTCGTAGAAGGAGCTATGGACTTCCTGCGACAGCGCAGCGACATCTACTCTTATTCCGAGACCTACAAGGTAGCCGGTTCCGCCATCGCTACCGATGCCGAATATCACGACGAGCTGATCGGTCTCACCGCCGGAGACTGGAAACGCAAAGAGGACGGCAGCAATACCTACGAATTTATCCCCGCCATCCAGGAGGTTACCCAGTTGGATCTAATCACCTACTCCAATTCTGCAGTTTCCCCCTGCTTTGATACCAAATTTGGATACGATAATGCCAAAGCGGCATGGATAGCCAATGCGTGGGCGAGCGCTCCCGGAGAGTATGTGATGCTAACCGAAGGCCAAGGAGAGTTTAGCTATATTAATTTAGGGCGGGCCAATCCGATTAAGATTATAGCCATCGCCAACGAAGAACCGGTTTATTCAACTGATTCATTAAAAACGATAGGGAGTTACCAAGTAATCGGCACCGGTTCATGGCAAAACTACCATTACCAGAATGATATCTATACTATTGCCACTGTACCGATAGGAGAATTCAAAAAATTCTCATCACCAAAACCTCCCAGCCAAAGATTAGAGTATGTGACAGACCTGTTCCGAACTGATAAATCAGATTACTACTACGAAGTAACATTGAACTCCAAACAACTCACCGGACAATCGGGGGAGAAATTAACGATGATGATTAAGCCTAAGGCCTTGCCCGGCAAAACGCTGCCCCACACTATCCACGATACAATTAAACTAAAAATTGAGGATGGCTATACCCTGTCCCAACCAGCGTTTGGAGTCAGCTATTATTATCGGCACGGCAAAGACTGGTTAAAGCGAAACCGTCTAGCTTACTTTAGCGGCTACAACGATGGCGGACTGGCCGATAGCACGGGGCAAGAATATAATCCCGCCGACGATACGCCCAACGAGCCGGCAACACCCAACCGAGTTGCCCTAACGCTCAATTCAGCCGGCGACACAATGACAGTAGAGCTGACCGCCACCAGCGAGCAATCGGTCTTAAAGTTCATCGCCATCCGGTTAACAGCTTACGACAAATCGCTGATAGCTTCGGCTAACGGCCGGGCTTGCGTATTAGGATCGGACCAAATTATTGGCATCCCAATTAAGCAGTAGAATGACTCGCAAAACCAAAAGAATACTTGGCGGAGTGGTCGGCACCATATCGGTGCTGGCCGTAGTGTTGCTGTTGGCAAATAAATTGCTGAATCAACCACAGCGCATCGCCTATCTGCCGGCCAACTACGATCGACAGGATACTGCCCATGAGATACCTCCCACTTCACCGATCACCACCGAGAAACAGGATAAGCAGTACGAATTTGGCGGATATACCTATGGTCTCAGGCTGACCACCGATAAACCATATTTTCCGTATATGCTCGGCGGCAAAGTAACCGGCACCATCGAGCTATTAAAAGACGGCCGACCCGCCAAAATGCTGCCCGCTACTGCCCGGAATAACTATGCCCCCCATCGGCCCGATGACCCCCTGGTGGCCGAGATCAGCATCGAAGGATTGATGGTGCCTAATCGCCCATTCTATAATGATTCATCTAATTCGCCCCAATCTTACCGAGAGCCAGCAGTTAATCTGGCCTATATCTATTCCCCCCAAACCATTGCTGTTACAGCCGATACCACCACCGGCAGAGAATTTACTACTACTGTAATAGATCTATCTACGGGTCACGCCACTTTCGAATTAGTTAACGGGGGCGCCAATTCGCCCAACAGCGTGGTCGATATCCGAATCGCCGGCTCGATCGGCCCCCTGCCTGAGGGAGATTGGGAAAAGGCGATGATGTTTACCAGCGCTAATTTGGTAATGGAAGA
>METE01000003.1:0-15467 GCA_001771275.1 candidate division Kazan bacterium RIFCSPLOWO2_01_FULL_48_13 | reverse complement strand
AATTTTGTCGAGTTACCGATTCAAACCGCGGTAACAAAAAGTACCATTTATTACAACCTGCAATTCGATCCCCCATTCGTAATCGCCCAACAGAATCGGAAAGTTAAAATAACTGTCAAAGCTTACGATTCCGAAACTAACCAACCCTATGTAGGGATTGATCATAAGGTATTATTGATATCTCACCCGCTAAGAAAATATCGAGGCTATATAGGCTATGCTGGTGTGTATGAAGTGGGCAGTTTAACTGCTACTGGGGGCGAATTCAAAGACGGCAAACTTAGCAACCAAATATCGGGCGCAACACCAACTATCGAAGTAGAACTTAAACAGGGAGTGGGAGAAGCCATCTTCCTCTACAACGGCAAACAGTGGTTAGCTCCCGAATTGAATTTCTCAGTATTATCAGCTGATGCCGCCAAGGCGCTAAATAGCCGGGTGGGTTGGACGACGACGCGAGACGGGCAAATACCGATTGAGACTACGGATCAAGCTAAACCCCAGAGCATCGATCGAGGCAAATTTGACGAAGTAACCGGGGGCGCCACTGATAAATATATCAGTTATGATTACCAACAACTTTGGCAAGCTTTTTTTGACGCGCCAGCCGGCAGCAGTGATGAGCAGACAATTATAAGAAAAATGCAGAACTTTACCAACGCGCAGATTGATTACGGCCTTAACCAGCTCTTGGACGACTTTTTTAGTACACCGATCAACAGCGATGACGAGAAAAAAATTATCAAAAAATTCCAGCGCCTGAACTGCAGTGATATCTTCGACATGAACATCAACTTTACCAACCCCACCAACGATCCTGACCGAGCCGAAAAGTGGGATAAATATCAGAAGGAGGTTACTCAGTACTCCTGCACCCCCACTACCTCCGCCGAACCAGCGGGCACCGCTGTTTCGACCACTACAAAAATTGCGCCGTTCCCCTACACCACCGCAGCGCTGCCAATTTCCAATGGGACATCCGCTCAATCGATTAATCCACACACCAACATCTGGTTGGCATTTCTGATCTACCAGATAGCCAAGATGGCGCTGGGTGGATTAACGCTGTTTATTATCCATCGCTGGGGTCGAATTAGGTATCGAGCCCAAGGAACGGACGGTTTTTCGGCGAAGATACAGTAGCATCACTCCACCGATTAACAACGACAAAAAGACGAACGATAACGGATAATCCAGCTGCTGCCAAGTCAACCATGATAGCGGCGCCATACCAACGCCCGTCCAATACACCGCTGTTTGGCCGGAGTTTTCGGCCAGCCATGACCAACCGGTCGACAGCGGCCAAGCCGCCCAGAACCGAACATTATCATTTTTTACCAACCCCGCCTTCATCTTGATCGATTGATTTTCGACATCTACAAATCGGCGCAGCACTAAGTCTAATACGATCCGATGGTTCCACAGATCCTGCAGTTGGCCGCTCAGGCCAGACAGTTGATACGGCATTAACGATAAGAAGCGACCGCCAGACACTATCGGAATATATTTAATATCCGAGATCTTGCCCGTGGAGGAAGATAGCCGAGCGCGGGATAGAATGTGGGAGTCGGCGATCGCGCTTAAAGTCAGCTGGTTTAGCTGGTTGCTATGGCGATCATACAGATAGACAGCGTCATCAATGGTGAGAGACTGGGGCGCGAATAACACCAGTGAGCTATTAACGGGATATGGATGATAGATCAGGTTAGTCAATTTGGCGCCCGACTGGCTGGTAGCGTTTTTCTGAATGCCATCGGCCACCTGTTTGAATCTGAGGGTGCGCTTATTCAATAAATAGACTCCCCCACTACTGCGCTCCCAAATCAATACCCGATCGCCAAAATCGTGATAGGTGGTAAAGTGGTCGGAGCCGCCAAATAGAGCAGGAGTTAGTTTGCCAGTATCAGACAGCTGCCGAGTCTTAATATTATATTTAAACAGCTTAGATTTATTATTAGGATCGTTTAAATCATTAGTCGAAGTGATGGAAGTGGCCGAGCCGGAGCTTCTCGCCGCCCCAGCGATCAATAACTCTGTGTCGGATAGCTTTACTACCAACGGCATATAGCCGGGATTAATATCTAAAGGATAATTACGAGTGCCATCTGGGGAGATGGCCTTAATATTAAAACCGCCAACTTGCCAAACATCCTGTCCAATGACGATGTTGTTATATCGGCCAAACACGGTGCTGTCGTTGGCGCTAACCTGTCCCTCAGCCGTACCGGTTATGTCGCCATCGGTCCCAGTCTTCAGATCGACCATGCTCAGCTGGGAAAATTCGCGAGTGGTTGGATTAAAAAGGAAGCTGTGGGCGCCATCTATCACCAACGCCTGCTTATCCGGCATTACCGCCATATAAAAATCATCTAATTGAGCGAGGGAAGCTGCCCGCGGACCACCACTCTGAGAGTAGGCGTAACTGGCCTGGACACTGGGAGCATCAGTTAAGAACTCTAAGTTAGCCGCCCGAATGCTATAGTCATTGGGGGCCAGCCACAAACTGCCGCTTATCACTATGCCGCCGATCCAGCTAAATACCAGCCAGCGCGGTAGATTGATTGATGATGAGTTAACAGTAGACATAGTGTTTTTATTCGGTGGCTATTTCTTCCCAACCCGATAGATCAGTAACCGCATGACGCAATTGGAACGAAGTGCTTTTGGAGTTTGGATTATAGATTAGATACTCTCTATTATCCTCCGTCCAAGAACTAAAAAATAAGATTTGATGATTACTAAGCTCTATTGGGAATTGAATATTTTGTAGGTAGGATGTTTCGCCCATAAAGTGATTAGCTGGTTTTAAATCTGCTGAATCTTCTATGTTGGCTACTGATAGTTGTTCTAAAGTATCAATTGCAAATAAGCCAAAACTCCACGGTAGATTTTGATAAGACAAGGAGGCCACTAATAATACACCGGAAGCGACCGGCCATAACCGAAAACGCTTATTCTTAGGCAACAGCTCCGAGAGTAAACTATGATCGTCGACCGCCCCCGGCACTTGATTAGCGTATTGAGTGAGTGGCCAATCCTCTATCCCCCGCTGATATAGCTGATTGGTTTTTATATTATATAAATAAAGCGTGGATGGGTTACTGCCATACGGAAGCTCCACTCTATCGGCATTCGGATGCTCTTCCCAAGCTAACACCCATCGACTATCTAACTGCCAGAAAGACATCGCCTTAGGCACCCCTAACCGCGCAGGGTGAGACTGCTCGACCTTAAGAGTTTTGGGGTTAAATAGCTTGAGCGCTCGACCGTGATAATCGTAAACCAAACTCCGACCATCTTTAAGCAGTAGCACCTCCGATTCTTGCTCTAATGCAGGGAGATTGGTTTCTAATTGATATAGGCTGAGATTATTTTTTTTATAGTCATAAATATAAGTATGGGTGAGCTGACCACTGCCTTTATATTCAACGGTAGAAATTAAGAGGCCTCGATTCGGCAAATCTAATATCATTGGGGAGGATGCAGACAGTCCCGTGGTATACGAGTTAGGACCGGGGGATAAGCTGGTTGTTAGCTCTCCAATTATCCGATTCATTCCTGCAATCGGCGGATTGGCAATCTTAGCTTCGCCGGCCTCTCCGGTTTTAAGGTCGTAGACCATCGCCAAATAGGTGGTAGCAGAAAAATCTATGCCATATTTCCATTCATAGGCTGGCAAAGATTTCCCCTCCAAACACCAACCAGTCGGTACCGCATGGCCTAAGACAAATAATTTATCATTGGGCAGTAACCGCGCCTGTGCCAATAGCGGGTTAACAATTTTTACTTGGTCGTAGTTGGAAGCAAACTGTTGAGTGGTTGGGTCGAATGTATAAAGTTTTGGAACAACACAACCATTGGCTAAATCCCCGTTGGGCTCCAATATATTAAAATTTTCACGCCAATCTAAATCGTAGGCATCTTGATAGAATAAGATCTTGCCATCGCTCATCGTCATCGTCTGCGGGAACATTCGATTAAGCGAACTACCTAAAATATATTTAGCTTCCTGAGCGCTGCCTAATTGTTTGAACGAACCGTAGTAGGCTTCGGCTGGGCCTTCACCCAATCCAAATGTGCCGGTTCGAGAGAACCATAATAGTAGGAGTATTAGAACTATCCCACCGACCATCCAAAGACTGATTTTCTTCCAATTAAAACGGCCATCAGGGTCAGAGCCGATGGTAACCGGATTAGATGGGTTTGAGCCGGTGTTTGGCAGCTGCACGAGATTTATTTTTGACTTTTATAGGACAGTTCTGCTGACACAATCTAAGTTGATTATAACATAAAAAATTGTATTTGGCAATAGCTTACGGCTGAGCGGTGGGCCACTTTGTCTGATTGGGATTGACAAAATGGCTAATTCGTAGTATAATGAAAAAACGATGATGGGCTGCCGATGTGAAGCATCAATCGAAAAAATGCAAAATAAAAATCACCTTATGAACCGCCTGACTCGGCCACTTACCTATATAGTGGCGCTGTCTTTGTTGTTATCTACCCTGCCGGTTAAGGTATGGGCACAGACGGATGCTACCAGCGCTGATGAGAGCCCTGGGTCAACCGAGACCACCGCTATCCCCTGGCTGATCAATCTCACTACCGATAAGCGCATCCTGGAGACACCGTTTAATAAAGCAGAACCGGAGAAATCTACTGCCACCGTGATCGCCACAGTGACCGATAGAAATACCGGCAACCCGGTGACTGAGGTCAAGGTGTTCTTCAGCTCGGGCAATGTCTACTTCCCTGATACTACCGGGCAGGTGAATGAAAAGACCGCTTGGCAGACCACCGATCAAAACGGCGAAGCCCGGACCACTTACGCTACCACTGATTCCTCTTTCGAAGATATTATCGACCTCTACGCCACCACCTTTGTTGATCAAGAGAATTTGGGTATACCAGTATATAGCCATCCGTTTCAGATAGTTAACAACAATCCGGAAATTATCACTAACTCGGCGGTCGAAAATATAGTGGCCGCCGAGGAACAGTTAACCAATCTAACCCCCAGTACCGGCGGCGAAGAACCCCGGGATATCAATGATCTGATGAACGAAGTGGCTGGCCAAGATGGCTTGAAGGTGGAAATGGATGCCAAGTTGGGAGCCAGCGATAACTCTAATGGCGAAAAGGCGGTAGCGATTCAAGTAGATTTAAGAGCAGCCGCCTCTCAGACCTTGGCAGAAGGATCAACTCAATCCCCCAACTTAGGCCTACTGCGCCTGGAGTTCAGCGGGGCCGCCTCGGACCAATCAGAAACAGCCGCCAGTTTCCAAAAAACCCAGGACACCGTTTTCTTGTCTTTTAATCGTAAATCAGACACGCCGGATACCGGCGCCGGCGGGAATAAAGTTCTCACTTGGGGCGCTGACCGTAGCGCTAAGAATATTCTGCAGCTTAATGACCGAGCTTGGGGCGAACGAGATCTCAACATTACCGTCAAACTGATCAGCCGTCTGCCAATCAATAAAGAGTTGGTGGAAAAATCCGCCATCGCGGTGGAAAAGCCGGAGAGCGGATCGGCACTTCCAGATTATGTGTTGGCTCAACAGACCCTGGTCTTCCATCAAAGCAATCCGGATCAGCCCCAAATCGCAATGGAGATACAAGCCAACCCAGACAAGATTACTGATATTAGTAAAAAAGAAAGAGCGGAAAAAGAGAAAGCTGATGCAATAGCTAACAAGAAAAAATATGACCCCAGCAAGATTGGGATTAACAATGGCGCTATGGATGTTGAATTGGTTGATCGCAGTGGCGGTAAGAGTAATAAAATAGCTATCACTGGCCGAGTATTGGTTAATAATGAAGCGAGTCAAGGTACTATCATTGCGACGGTGACCAGTAGCGATAAAATCGTCGGGACTTTAGAGGGGGTCCGTAGCGCCAGAGATGGTGTTCTGGGCGGGACTGCCACTGACCCAATCTTGAAAGGCCAGTTTACATTTTGGTATGTCCCAAAGTTGGATAGTAAATCGCGCGAGATTACCATCAATATTGAGGCAAAGGCGGCCGCCTTGCTCAACAACAAAGAGTACGATGATATTCCACCAGCCAATGTCTCGATTATTATCCATCAAGGTCCCAACTCAACCAGCGAGGACGAAGAGAGCCAGCGAGTGCTAATCGATCAGGTGACTGATGGATATCGAACAGTTAGCGTCTATGGCGATCGGACTCAAGCCGCATTTGGCGCAATTACGCCGTATCGCACCCACACCAGTAAGGGAACGGGGATGTCGCTCGCCGGTGGTGGATTGTTCTCAATGCCGACTTTAATTGAGTACAATACAGGTGGCGCGATGTCATCGAGCGGCACCCGCATCTCCGATCTCTACGATGTAGAGGCCAAAGAAACTTGTGACGCCCTAAAAGATGCTGATGAAAGAGGTCTGCTTGGCGCTGAAAGTGGAACAGCCGACTGTAATAATTTAAGGTTACCGTACGACCGCACTATTTCCAAAGAATACTATGTGCCATTATTGGTTGAAGTAACTGAAGGTGAAGCCGGTAGTCCTGCTCAAACTGGCGCTATCCGAGGCAGAGTTAATTTAACTAACGAAAATGTTAAAGGCGGCACTCATTTATTGGCGGCCGAAGGCACAAATGAAGAGTACTTCTTCGGCGGTGGCTACCGTGACGAAGGTGGGATTAAATTAGCCGACCTTACTGCCCAGTTAGGTACCGCGGGCTATACTAATTTCTATTACGCTCCCGGCTCACCAGAAAATTGGGACAAAGTTAGAAAATTAGAGCCAAACGAAAATGGCGCGGTTGATACCGGCCACATTACCTTAAGCCACACCTACATCAACCCAAAAACTGGCAGGAAATCTGATCTGTTTCTTAATGTAGATATCGATGTATTAAAAGATGCTGAATCCGTGACCGATGTTGAAAAAAGGGAGATTAAACTCACCCCTCTCACCCCTCTTGCTTGGGATAGGGCCGCAGCAGAAAATTTTGGCGGTTTAAGTTATACCGAATTAGTTGATCGCCTAAAAGAAGGCAACCTATCTTCGGCTGAGAAAAAAATTATCGAAGAACAAGTGGCATGGGTAATCCAAGTCCAAGTTGTGATACCGGAAAAAGATGCTAATCAAGAAATGCCAAAATTAGTGGCACTTAAAAGTTATCCCGAGGGGCAATGGCTTAAGATCCCCGGCATAAATAATCAATCCGATATTTACAAGCTATTAGAGGGCATCAGCTCGATGGAGGATAAAAATATCGAACTAATTAATCCACCAACGGATGATAACGATGACGGTTGGTTGTTTAAGCCTCTGCCAGATGGTTCTTTCGAGCCTCAACCACTAAACGCTACTCTGCCAGGAGAGATCGATCAGATTAAAGATCCTGCCGGTTGGTTTAGTCTTGAGTTAACCGCAAAAGGTGAGGGAGCAGCGGCTTTTATCCCAGCCGTTTCTCCTCGGCACACTCCAACCACTATAAATGCTTGGGCCAACAGAGGCTCGGACGCTGTCCGTGGCGCAATTATTGGTAAGACTGTATTGAGCGAGAGGGGCGGCGCGATTCAAAAAGGAGATACGGCTAGACCAGCCACGCCTAAACCAATCAACAACGAGATCACTGATTCTAACTTAGGAATCAAGGTGAGTTTATCGACCGAAAAAGACTTAGTTAAGCCAAAGGATAAGGTGGTAATTGACTATACCATTAAGATACCAGGGGGGGTCGGGGTGCCGGGCGGAGCTTCGCAATTTTGGCAGGATGCACGCGCCTTATATGAGCAAAACGCATTATTTCGCGCGGCCTTAGTTGTGTCGCCCGGAGGTTTGATATTCCGAGCCCTTATCCTGGGACAAACTCAGAAGATTAAGCTATTCCATGTTCTAATGATGAGGTTGGTTGGCGATGGTGTGGCGTTTACTCAAAAGGGTGATATTAAGCGGAAGGAAGACATGGAAACAATTGGCCCTCTGGGAATGATAAAAGATTCAGAGTACTCCTCCGTCTATTATGTTGCTAACCAGACAGGTCAGCTTACTGATAAATCATTTGATACTATGGACCCCGATCTGGTTTATAGAGGGAAGATCTACTTAACTAAAGGTAATTCAGCTATAGACACGATTGGGGTTAAAACCAGCTTTGCTCGAATGGCTTCGATCAAAGACGCTAATAAAGACATACTGGTTTGGGACCTTAGCTGGGGAAACTTATTAGCATTCTTTGCTCGCGGTTTATTCGGCAAAGAAGTGATGTTAGGTTTAGATATCAAAATTGGCTTGGAGGGCGTGGCAACTAACCCAGTGCAAAATAGCCCCAGCGAAGAGACTAAGGAAGTCGATCAGCCCAGCCTCCCGACCGATGGATACACTGCTGAACTAATCATCCCCGAAAATGCTGTGGCTATAAATCGAAAAGGTATCGCAACGGTTAAATTAACCCGGAAAGGACAAACGACCGAGAGTGATCCTGATAGTGTAATTCAGGTAGATTTTGAAATAACCGAGGGGCCAGCTATATTTGATAATGGCAAGAAGACCCATACCGGTAGTGCCCCCATCGGAGAATCTGTTTCGGTAGAAACCAAGTTTAAAACCGAGAGTGATAAAATATCCAGCGGAGCAACCGCCACGATTAAAGCCAGCTATCGGATTGAACCGGAGGGACAAGTTAAAACTCCGGCGGCCGAAATAGGCTCTAAGATAATTTTATTTGGCGCGGCTGAACAGGGCGAAGCCCCTGAGGATAACGGCAACAATTCGTCATCGGGTGGCGAAAGCGGCGGCTGGGGTTTTGATCCCAACAAACCGTTGCTGCCCAACAACACCCGGCAATCGTTAGATAACCTAAATACAACTCTGCAGAATAGCCAATATCTAAGTGATAGCAATAAGAACACGATCAGAAGCTATATTACCGAGCTTAAGAATAATCCAGATAACTGGCAGACAATCGTCGAGGATTTAAGAATGGAGATCTATCGTGGCACTAAGAGCCAAAGAAATAACTCGGAAGTTAAGAAACTTTGGACGGCTTTGGGCGATACCACTTTGGATTTGATGAATCAAGAATATCGTAACGATCCTAAAAAGAGTGAGGCGGATAGACGCGAGTTGGATCAGGCCATCCAGCGCGCCAAACAAGGCGACTACGATCCGCTGATTATAATGAGCCGGAGCGGCAAGTTTGGCTCGTTGTACCCGGGCTACCCTCAAGCCAAAAACGCCTATACCGATGCTGGAGTGGATATGCTAAACCCCACCCGCGACTATTCTTCCAATGATCAGGCTTTGATGATTGGTAATAGCAGACTGGCTCAGAGCTTAAGCGGCGTTACTAACCAAGTGGCCGCATTTATTGACGAGCTATTTGGTAATGTTTCGGGCGCGCAGGCCGATACGGGCGCCGCTGCGCCTGCTCCGAGAATTAATTTTTGGCAGACAATTTGGGGTAAAATTGTATCGTGGTTCAATAAATAAATTATTATGGACGAACAGAACAAAAACAATTTAGAGAATGCTGGAATTACTCCACCGGATCCGACTAACGAGTTAATGGCCAGAACACCTGAGCCAGTTCTGCCGACCCCAGCTCCTGTTAGCACAGAAAAGGTGCTGGAAGATAAATTGGCAGAAATTGATAAACAAACGACTACCAATACACCCATTGCCCTAAAGCCGGAGGCGAAGAAGAAAAAGCGGTGGATATTTTGGCTGGTTTTAATCCTGCTGTTAGCGGCGGGGGCTGCTATTTGGTATTTCTTATTTTGGCTGCCCCAACAGACATTTCAGCCCAATGTAGTCACCGATCAGCGCAGTTCAACTTTTATATATCGCTCATCCACTTTTCCTACTGCCAATTTAACTATCAAGGGTGGGGTGGCCACCCTAACAACTCGGGTGCTAAATCCCCTGCCTAACGCTCCCTACCAGTTAGTATTAGCCCGGATGGATAATCGAGGAACTATTCCTCAGCTGCCATCGGCTGATAACCAAGCCGTCATAGCACTCGGTAATTTTGATATCAATGCCGAAGGCAAAGTGGTGGCAGCTGACAGTGGCACCAATACCTTCGCCCTATCCGGAGATGTTGCCGAGTATAACTCTGCTTTAGTGATGATCGATGGCGGTGGACAGATTGGGTCAACGGTGCTGCTCGGCCGATTAAACCAAAACGAACAGGATACTCAAACCTTCACCGCAAAATTAAATTTCCCGGTTGATTTATCTGTTCTGCTTGGTGCCCTACAGATTAAAACTGTCCAAGGCCAAAGCAACCCGTCGTTGCAGATAACTTTCCTCGAATTACCGGATATTGCCAACTTAGGCTACATCTACGAGGCCCACTTGGTTAAATTTGAAGGGCCGTATGTTAAGAAAGATGAGACACTCGGTCGTTTTTCTGGTAATAAATTGGGAGTAGATATTAACCTATCGCCCGACTTATCGTTAGATAACTTTACTAATTTGATTATCAGCTTAGAACCAACTTGGGATACAGATAAAGAGATATCGCAGATTAAGCCGTTTATTGCCGAGCTGTAAACCAACCACCCCCATCATCCTGTCCGCCAGCCCCAAAGGGGAGCCTTGGGCTCTGGCGGACGGCGGTCGGATCAGACTGGATCCGGGATCTTTGCATAGCTAAGATTTATCTTTTCTGGCAGCCAAAAATTAGCTTGACACCACCGGTAAAAGGGTTAGGCTAAAGCTGACATTCTCAAGGTATCCAATACAAAAAAGGAGGTGAGATACCATGAGAATAGTGTTCTTTACTATTTTGTTGATTACTTTGTGCATCTGCCTTAGTGGGTGCCCCAAACCAGTCGCCGATGGCGGAAGCGGAACTGCAAGTAGGGGCGACCCGACAATAGTCAATTCCGTCAAACCAAGCATCGCAACATCAATCAGTTCAACCAAGATTCAATTTAAAAACGAGCTGGGAAGTATGGTCGGCCAGGCAGACTGGTCTGTCTCAGAAAACGAACTCAGGGTTCAAGGTAATGCGGTCCGGTTGTATCGGATCAAAGACTTTCAAGGAAGCGATGACGGGACTATTACCATTACCCTTGGAGAAAAATTGACTGGCCAAACGGTCGGCAAAATCACTACTTACAGTACCACCGATGTTGCCGCCAATCTGGCTAAATTTTACAACACCGACTTTAGTGGAGGCGAAAAAGAGATTGACATGACCGAAAAGATGTTGGTGTTGGTGGAGGCAGACACAAAAAGTATTTGGATCATTAACATCCTCATGTCTTGATACTAATCAAGCCAAACTCGACAAAACATCTACATATAGACCGGTAACCATCCCGGTCTTTTTTTAATCCGCTCTGGCAGCCAAAAATTAGCTTGACACCACCGGTAAAAGGGTTAGGCTGAAGCTGACATTCTCAAGGTATCCAATACAAAAAAGGAGGTGAAATACCATGAGATTGTTCATTGCCATCACGATCGTAGCGTTGGGTATGCTGCTCACCAGCTGCCCTAAGTCGTCGTCAAACAAGTTGCCCGCCTCCGCGCCCAAGCTGATAGTCAACAGCCAGCCATTGTCCCCCGTCGCCTGGGATACGCCAGGCAAGTCGGTGCGGATTCAGAATCCGTGGGCCGCAGAAGATGTGGAAACGCTTCAGAATCTGGCCAGAATTCCGGTATATGTCTGGGAACAGGGCAATAAACTGAAAGTTCAGTACGACCAGACCTGGGATCTTGCCCGCCACGGTCTTTACGCGCTGTCTAACATCACTCCAGAGCAGCTGGCCGAGGGAAAAAGATTGATGGGAGAGTACAAAAAAGATCCAGACAAGTTTTCCGGCGACGGGTCGGCCCAACTACCCAACTCGAATGCGTCAGACGCTGGTAACTGGGTTGTCCTCAGCGCCTTGGAGCAATTACCCCCGCAGACCAAAGACGCTACCACGCTAACTTACAATTGGGATGAAGTGGACAGCAAAGTTGGTGGCGGATTCAGTTTTGGGATTTGTGCCATAGTAACACCATATGATAAGGGGGTCTACTTAATCTGCCCCTTTGCATCGGGACCAAGTGAGTCAGAACAGGAGGAGGCCCAACGGAAGATTAAAGAAGAACGGCGGAGGTTAGGCTACGACGATTGACAGTCGCTACAGCAGGCACCCAACAATCAATATAAGACCGGTAACCACTCCGGTCTTTTTTATGCTCAAGATTAGAACGGGAAATAGCGCTTGGCTTAATCCTCCGCGCAGATTTCGGAGGCTTGTTTCAGCCATGAATGAGCAACATCTTTAAATAGGATCAACCCCTCGCGGCAGGCCGGGTTTTGACCTAAAGCATTCTTCAAGATCTCGTCGCTAGCCTGATAGCACTGCTTAACCCTGGCCCACTCTGACTTCATATACGCCCGAACACCCTCCCCGCCTAAGGCAGATGGGTCTAAGTTATACCGGTCGGCGTCTTCTCGAGAAATATTAATATAACCCTGTCTAATGTCTTCATCTAAATCGGACAGGTTGTCTGCCAACTTAATGGCAAACCCATACGATGACGCCACTAACTCCCTCGAATTTTCATCCAACTGAGGGGTTAACAAATACAAAAATTGCAAACCCACCGATCTGCCAATTTGGAGGTTCAGATCGTCTAAAGCAGCAGCACCCAGGGTCTTCCCCATACGACGGAGGTTTTGAATCTCAATGTCCCAATAATTGATGACCTCGGCAAAAACTTTTTCCGCCTGGCCAAAACCATCCTGATTCAGTTTGGATAACACTCTTCCTAAATCGAACACGCCCTCCTCCCATCCCTCAAGTAGCGCCGGGTCTGCTTCGCCAAAGCTGCGACTCAAAATTGCCTTGGCATCGTCTAAGCGTCTGATGTTGCCGTCCCGGTCGATCTCGTCATCTACAATCGCCGGCACATAGTTAACCAGCAAAAATGCTTCTCGCACATCGCCCGTTAAATAATGGGAGATTCGATCATAAGTTGCCGTTCTGCCATATCTATCCATCTCCAACACCCGTTCTGCCGAGACACTTTGACGCAGCTCCTGATCCAACTCAAAGACTGCTCCGGTAATGGGCTCGCCCGGCACATCCGACAAGTTCTCCTGATTTGGCCTGAATCCTTCTGTCATAGGAATGGCTTTATTGGTTATGGACTTAGGGATGATTGCTGCCCGCCATCGTCTCACGGCTGGAACTGGCTGTCAAATAAAAAAGAAGTCCCACAAAGGAGATTTAGAACTTACGGTTTTGATCTTTCAAATCCTCTCGAAGTAATTGTTTAAGCATTGTTTTGCCCTTGTTGGTTTTGAGATATCTTTCTCGGCGAAGAGCATCAAACTTATTAGAGAAAGCCTCGTAGAATATCAAATCGAGCGGTTTTCGCAACTGAGTAGAAATGTTTTTTCCAGCGTTATGATCGAGCACTCGCTGTTTGAGGTTCTCACTGAATCCAATGTATAGATTGTGGTCGATTTTGCTTCGAAGTACATAAACATAATACATATGTATATTATAAAGCCCCAGAACCAGTCATTCTATTCCGGTTCGGGGCACTCCCACTTTTGTATTCCTATCGTTCGTGGCGCCGCCACGAACCCGAACGAATGTGAGTGGTTCGTGGTGGTGCATTCTGGATGAAGTGGGAACTTATATAAGGGAGTTTGGGTATGAAAATAACCCTGTTCCGACTGCTTTCGCAATCGCCAGTCAGGGTTGAACTGGGAGCAGACAGATATGCTCAGGTCGTTTTACTGACGCAATATAGCTTGGAACTTCAATACCGTGTTCGGTTCAAAGAACCAGTCGTACCTCGCATCAGTTTTGGTGTAATCAAGACTCCGGCGTTTCCTACTAAACTCCCGCCAGACAGCTTCGGGTATCAGCGATGCGTAGATGAGGTCCTCAATCAGAACCCCGCTTGTGGTAAGCCGTAGTCCGCCTTTCTTCTCTAGCAAGCCGAGCCCTATGAGGGCTTCAATCTGCCCAACTAAGTGGTGGGGCATCTCGGTGATTGCCCCACCCGTCTTGAGTCTTGCAATAGTGGCCCAACTCTCGACACCCTCTCTGCTACCATCAACGCACCTTGCAACTGGAAATTGTCCCTGATCGATGAAGTCAAAGTAGCCTGCCAGAGTGAATGGTGCCCACCAGAGTTTACTCTCGCTGACGCCGTCAACGACGTATGAGTAGCATCCCGAGCCAAGGCTCAAAACTGCTGTTCTTTCTGCCCATTTCCGAACTTGATACAGTGCCGGTGAAGGTCGGCTGGAGAAGTAATCACCGCCGAGGTAATGATACCCTCGTTCTCCCGCAAGTTCATGGAGTAGTGCTCGAGCACTCAACATCCCCTTAGCGTCCGGGTATCGAGAAGGCTCTTTGGCAAACCGCAGTGCTTCGGCAGTTCCCTCTTGGATGCAGACTTGGTAACCGGTCGTCCAGTCTGGGTTAAGGCCCAAGACATGCTCGAATGTGCTTCTATCTGCTTTTGGCGTCTCACCGAGAAAGCCTCCATACATGACATCGATGTTGACACCAAGGCCGAGCTCCCTTGCGAGAGGCACCACTTTGTCGAGAGCGTCGTTGGCGTGATGTCTACCGGTGGTATGCAAGACCTTGGCATCAGTCGTTTGAAGACCGAAGCTTACCCGACTAACACCAACTTCCGGAAGTGCTTCGAGATAGCCAACTCGCTTGGCTGCCTCTGGGTGCAATTCCATGCTGACCTCTTCGACCAATCCGCCAAAACTGGCTCGGATTGCACTGATGATTTGTCTAAGCTGACTGATAGACAGCAGGTTTGGCGAGCCACCACCGAAGTAGATGTTGAACTGCGAAGGCATCTGAACCTGCGCGGCCAACATCTCTACTTGACGAACCAACGCTTCCACATATCGCTCTGGTACTAATCTGCCCACATCGAGCTGAAATGGGCAGAAAGTGCATCTCGCCGTGCAGAATGGGATGTGAACATACACCATCGCACGGTAAGTCGAAAGATCGCGAGGCAGTAACACATTTTCTGGCTGCACCGCAGGCGTTAAAGACCGAGGGTACATAGTCAGAGGGGTATAGTAATAGGTCTTCTGACTGTAATCAATGCCATTCGAAACCAGAAAACGGTTCATCGCGAATGCCTCTTCTTGCCACCGTGGCGTATCGGGCATGTTCACCACATCCTTATTGTTTAGGGACGTCAGAGCCCCCGTGATGGGCATATTATGTCCCAACGATGGCTTTGGTGTCAAATAAAAAACCGGTCCTGCAAAGGAGATTTAGAATAGCCGCTTGTTGGCAAAGGCTTTACCGGAACCAGCTTTCAAGTAGGTTTCGAATTTTTCAGCTTGAGTCTTGGTCTTGAAAGCGATATAGCAAACCACATCCCAAGGTTTGAATTTACTCGTATGTGGAGATTGTCCGGCATTGTGAGATTTTAGTCGTGCTTTCAAATCGGAAGAACTGCCAATGTATGTTTGGGATTTATCTTTATGACTTTTGA
>METE01000002.1:121868-130564 GCA_001771275.1 candidate division Kazan bacterium RIFCSPLOWO2_01_FULL_48_13 | reverse complement strand
CGTATATACACCAGTATATATAGCCATAGTACCGACGATCCGGACCGTAGGTACTATGGGCGGGTACGGTAATCATTGTGAGTTGACTCAAAAAACCGCCCGGGTAGGGCAGTTTCTGTGCGTGTCATTCCCGACTCCTCCGCCAGCCCCGAAGGGGAGCCGTAGGCTCTGGCGGACCCGCGCCATTCGGCCTCGAGCTCATGGCCGAGAGGAAGCCGGGTCAAACCAGAGGACGACGGATGTGGCTACACAACATGAACGAAGGTTACCGTTTTTAACTTGGTGCGGGCGGTACTGCGATGCTGTTTCTTGGCAAATTTAACTTTGCCATCCATTTTGGCAAACAGGGTATGATCGCGGCCCATGCCTACATTTTTGCCCGGCCGATATTTCTGGCCGCGCTGTCTCACGATAATCTGGCCGGTTTTGATCTTCTGCTCGCCATAGATCTTAACCCCCAGCATTTTGGGTTTAGAGTCTTTGAGGTTTTTGGCTGTACCAGCCGCTTTTACATGTGCCATTGGATGGGGGTTAGAGAATAGAGATTAGGGAATAGGTTAGGTTCGCTAATGAAGCTTCTTATACCTGAACAGATTAGCGTATCTAATATTCCCCGTCAAGTGGACAATAAAAAAGCCCCCGGTTTTACCCGAGGGCTGTGGTTTACACAAATCGAGAACAAAGTTCGCTCAACCTCACTCTTAAGTTTTGATATCAATCATTACCTTAAGCGGGACGTTAGATAGCAGTTCTGTCACATTTTTCCCACCTGCCAGCGGGGAGTTGTGGTCAGATGTGGCGTAAAGATTTAGACCAAGCGAGTCATAAACCAATATGTACTTGACTATTGATGGTATGACAACATCGAATCCTATGGGTATTTTGGGTTTGGTTAGTGATGTCGATGTCTTATCATAATCGTAATTAATTCCAACATCATCACCGTCGATCATTCGAAGGTCATATTTTCGCAACTTCCCAATCACATTTAATCTCTTATCTTCTGGGAAGGTGCTAATCATCAGTACCGAGCCATGCTGACGGATTGCTGAAGCTACAATCCAGCTGTGCGAATTTAGGCGACGACGCCCAAATCCGTTCAGACCGGATACGAGCAAAAAAGCTGCAACAGCAGCTGGGATAATAATGGCGATTGCTGCCAATTTTTCACCCTCTGTAAGTAGGACCAATGCAATCAACAAAGCAGCCAACGGCATGATGACAATAACCGGTGGGTTTCCCCAACCGATTGGTAAACTTGTATCGACCCTGCGGTCAATACTCTTCGAGTTGTGAACGTACATTTCCACTCCTTTGCCTCCGCCATAACTCACGGCTTTCACCTGTGGCATCTGGTCGGGGCATTCAAAATACTGAACCCTTAGGTTCATCGCCTTTATACGCCAAAATCCGCTCTCAGTCAAGTTTTTTCTTTAGGCAATAAAAAAGCCCCCGAAGGGGCTAAAGAATCATGGCTGTTGATGGGGGTGCGTTAATCCCTTTCAAGTAAATTTCCCCACTTTGGCCACAGGTGGGTATACATCACATCGGGAATCTTGTGGTATAGATAAATACCCACTATCAATACCAACAATAGCCGAAGTGCGACTGGTAAAACATGCGTGGCTATGGGGGGCTGTGACACGGCGATGACGATAATCTGTTGTGCTGATACTACAAACCCCAAGAACATCGCCATCAGTAGTGCTTTTTGTGCCAACAATAGAAACCGCCATAATATCCGATCAACGGATAGCTTCTTCTTCTCGTCCTCTGACAACTCCTTGCGAGTGTACACCAATGTTGTTAATCCGCGATTGGTCGTTGTCTTCTTCTGTCTTTTGGCAAGTTGCTTTTTCCGAAAACATCTACGCCTTTTTGTCACCACTTCGCTTACCTCCAAATCCGAACAGAATACAAATTATCAAACAGAGAAGCCCCTAAATCTACTGCTTCTCAAATACAAAAATCTCTCGAAGCACCAGCTGATCTGGGCGAGAATAAAGAAATCCGCCCCGAGGGCTAACCCCAGCATCTTTCTTGATTATCTCGGCTGGCAAAATCAACTTCCGAGTATAGCCAAGCGAGGCCACCTCGTCAAGGATGTTTAGGTATTTTAGGCCATCTCGGCTCCGGATAACCGGAAACACTACCCCCACCCTTTTGATGTGGGGGAAATGCTGATTTAGATTACGAAAAAACCCCAAATATAGTTTGGTTAATTCGTTAAGAATGGTTTGAGCCTGAGGGGCAAATGGCGCCATTCTTAAGGCGGGTCCCAAGTAGGGCTCGGCCACGATAACGGTGTCGGGGCTATCCAATGTTTTCCAGTCGTTCTGAGTAGCGTCGGCCACCTTCACCCGCAGGCCAATCTTGCCGGCGGCGATCTTCTTAAGTTTAGCCAGCCACTCCAGGTTACTGATAGTATTCTTGACCGCCTCGGGCGAAATATCCGAACCGTAGACTTTTAATCCCAGCATCATCGCTTCTTGCAGCACGATTCCGCTGCCGCAGAACGGATCGTAGATAGTTTTGGTCCTTTTGTCGCGAGTTAGATTAATCATCATCTGGGCTAATTTGGGCGGCAGCATTCCTGATTTGGCGTCTGGTGACGGCTTGTCCCAGTCGCGTTCCGAATAAGATTTGTAATCCTGCACGGTCAGGGTCTTGCCCAAATAAAAGTCGTGGCCATTGCGGATGAGGGCGATCTCGGCGCCAGTGTCGATCAACCGATTCCGTTCCACCTGCACACTGGAGAGATGCCACCCCCGATCCTCCACATAGCGAATGCTGTATTCGTCTTTGAGGCGGCGCTTAATATTATGGGCAAAGTTAGTGAGCCAGTTTAATTCGGCATAAGTGGGATCGGGATCAGAATAGACACTGATACCAAAATTAATCTTTTGATTTTTTTGGGCAAAGAATTGTTTTAACAGAATCTCGGGCGTTAGGATCTTCTCCACCTCAAATATTTTGCCGGAGAACTGTTTAATAATGCTAAAGGTTTTAATGATGCCTCCTAATTCGCTCTGAAGTTGGGCAACCTCTTCCGGTGTTTTTTTAATCTCGATTACTACGATCGAATCAAATAAAACGGGATCATTATGAGTAATCTTTTGATTAATCAAAAAACTCATCAGCTCGGCCAAGCTTAAGGTGGGGTGAGTGCCTAATAGGAAGGCGTATGTCTGCATACGAAAACAGTATAATCTTATTTACCCGAGTTCGTCATTCCTGCCCCCCTACTGTGTCATCCTCGGGCTTGACCCGAGGATCCAGGCCTGGATCCTGAATAAGGGCCTACGGCCCCAAAGGGGGGCCTTTGGCCCAGTAAAGTGTTTTCCCTGGCCGCGTCCCGATGAAACGGACAGGCGCGTCAGCGGGCAGGCAGGATGACAAAAAACTCGGGATGACATCATGAAATGGAATAATCCCAGTTATAATTACAAATATGGAGATCGTCAAAATCAATCCCAATCAGCCCGAACCAAATGTAATCGCCCAGGCTCGCGCCACCCTGCTTAGGGGTGGAATTATTGCCTACCCCACCGATACGGTTTACGGATTGGGGGCGATAGTCAGCCATCCAGCGGCGGTCCGGCGAATTAAAGAGATCAAGGGACGGGCGAAGCATAAGCCGCTCTCGATCATGGTTAAAGACCTGGCGATGGCCGATTACTATGGCGAGCTTAAGCCGGGCGCCGAGCGATATCTGCCCGGTCGATTTACCGTTCTCATCAACAAAAAAGCTACTGTTCCCAGTTGG
Source organism: candidate division Kazan bacterium RIFCSPLOWO2_01_FULL_48_13 (assembly GCA_001771275.1). Classification (GTDB taxonomy): domain Bacteria; phylum Patescibacteriota; class Kazan-3B-28; order Kazan-3B-28; family UBA10110; genus 2-01-FULL-49-10. Next base: position 126,798 of record METE01000002.1, on the reverse strand, counting down.
ATCACCCCAAACAATTTTGTGGGGATTCGTATCCCCGAATACGCTTTTACCAGGCTGTTGATGGCGGGTCTGCTGGAGGCCGTAGTCACCACCTCGGCCAACATCAGCTGGCAGACACCAGTTCATTCGATTTCCAATCTGTTAGCCCAAGTAGGCCAGCGAGCTGATATGATTGATTTGATAATCGATGCGGGGGAGTTGGCCTTTAACCCGCCATCTACATTAGTTAATATGTCAGAATAATTCTATGAGCATTAAAGAACTAATTAAAAAAGAAGAGAAAAGGCAGCAGGATAATTTAAGCCTGATCGCTTCAGAGAACCATACTTCTAAAGCGGTGCGTGAAGCGGTGGGATCGGTGTTGATGAATAAATACGCCGAAGGCTATCCGGGCAAGCGCTATTACGGCGGCAATCAGATCATCGATCAAGTGGAGTTGGAAGCGATCAGCTCGGCCAAAAAAATATTTAAGGCCGAACATGCCAATGTCCAGCCATATTCTGGCACTCCCGCCAATTTGGCAATTTACGCCGGGCTGATAGCTTTGGGTGATACGGTAATGGGAATGGATCTATCTCACGGTGGCCATTTATCTCACGGCCACAAAGTCAGCCTATCTGGCAAATCATACAAGTTTGTCCAGTATGGAGTTAATCCAGAGACTGGACTGTTAGATTACGAAGAGATCCGGCGGATGGCCCGCATCTTTAAGCCCAAACTAATTGTCTGTGGCGCCACCGCTTACCCCCGAGAGATTGATTTTAAAAGATTTGCAGAAATTGCCCACGAAGTCGGTGCTTACTGCTTGGCCGATATCTCCCACATCGCCGGGTTGGTAGTTGGTGGAGTACATCAGAGTCCTGTGCCTTATTGCGATGTGGTAATGACCACCACCCACAAAACTCTACGGGGCCCCCGGGGGGCGATTATTCTCTGTAAAAAGGAATTGGCCGACAAGATCGATAAGGCGGTCTTTCCGGGGATTCAGGGGGGTCCGCACGAAAATGTGATCGCTGGCAAAGCTATCTGTTTTGAAGAAGCAGCTAAGCCTGCTTTTAGAACTTACGCCAAACAGATAGTTAAAAATTCCCAACGATTAGCTGATACCCTGCAGCAGCTGGGCATCACGATCTGTTCGGGGGGAACCGATACTCACTTAATCTTAGTGGACTTGTCTTCGATCGGTGTAACTGGCAAGGAGGCAGAAACCGCCTTAGAAAAAGTGGGTATCGTGGTTAATAAGAATATGATTCCGGGTGACACTCGCAGCCCGTTTGACCCCTCAGGTATTCGGTTGGGAGTGCCGGCGGTAACTACCCGGGGGATGAAAGAGTTGGAGATGTTTAAATTGGCTGGGCTGATCAACCGAGTTGTTCGGGAGCCTGGCAGTAGGGTAGTATTAGAAAGTGTTAAAAGGGAGGTGGCAACCCTCTGCCGCAAATTCCCAGTTCCCAAATAACCAACGGCTTCGCCGTAATATCCAATGCCCAATATCCAATGATTGGAAATTGGAGATTGAAAATTAACTACGCAGTAGTTTCTTAGGGCGAGTGGCGGAACGGTAGACGCGCTGGACTCAAAATCCAGTGGGAGCAATCCCGTGGAGGTTCGATTCCTCTCTTGCCCACCATCTACTACCCATACAAGCGAGTGGTTTCTTGACAGATTCCATATAACCTCTACCATAGGTTATAGGTTATTAGTTAAGCTCACCACATGAAAACACTTACTACCAGTAAGGTGAAGACGCTGAAGTGCGTTAAGCAGGGGCAGGGGACTCTGAACAAGGTCATCGAGATGATCGAGGCGGATCGCTACTGTCCGGAGGTCATTCAACAAGTGGATAGTGTCATAGGTTTGTTAAAAACCGCCAAACGAGAGCTGTTGGTGGGGCATTTAGATACCTGTGTTATCCATCAGATGAAGGAGAACAAAGCCAAGGCGATCGATGAATTGGTGAAGATCTATAATCTCTCTAACTGATCATGAACCAACAGCAAATGTTCCAAGTTAAAGGGATGCACTGTGCCTCTTGTGCCAGCACCATCGAACAAACTCTTAGAAAAATAGCCGGGGTGGAGTCAGTGGAGGCGAATTATGGCACTGAAAAAGTCAGGGTCTCCTTTGACTCTATCCAGACCAACCCCGAGGCCTTCTCCAAGCAGATTGAACCCCTGGGCTACTCGTTAGTTATCCAAAGCGCTAAAGATATGGGGATGTCCGAAGATGAGCATACGGCGCATACCGGCATTCATCAATCAAAACAAGAAAAAATCAGAGAGTTAAACAGCTTAAAAATAAAAATAACCTCTATCATCCCGCTGGCCATTTTCAGCATCTTGGTGATGGGTTGGGATATTTTAATGCAGTTTAATGTAGTGGCGGCTCCCCCGCTAATTTTTGAAGAAATTGTTCACTATCTGCTGCCAATCTTTGCCGCTTACGCCTTATTTATAGTGGGACAACCCTATCTCTTGGGAGTCTATCGATTCTTGCGATATGGTAAGGCGAATATGGATACTCTAATTGGTATCGGTACATTGGCAGCTTTTCTTTATAGTTTAACCGTCTTGATATTTGCTGATGCGCTGAGGCCATACATTGATGTAGAAAGCAGCTACTTTGATGTGGCGATCGTAGTGATCGCATTTATCACTTTAGGCAAATATTTGGAGGCCCAATCTAAACTAAAAACCGGCGACGCAATTAGTAAGCTACTAAACTTACAAGCCAAAACTGCATTAGTGATGCGAGATGGACAAGAAATGGAAATTTCCATCTCCGAAGTAGTAGTTGGTGATATTGTCATCGTAAAACCTGGCGCCAAAATCCCGGTTGATGGCGTAGTAGTAGAAGGCTCTTCGTTTATTGATGAAGCGATGATTACTGGTGAACCGATTCCGGTTGAGAAAAAGGCGGGCGATACGGTTGTGGCTGGCACTATAAATACTACCGGCACATTTACTTTTAAAGCTACTAAGGTTGGCTCAGAAACACTCTTAGCCCACATCGTGGCTATGGTAGAGGAGGCGCAGGGGAGTAAAGCGCCAATTCAAACTTTGGCAGATAAAATTTCGGCCGTATTTGTGCCAATCGTGTTGGTGCTATCTTTTGTTTCGTTTGGAATGTGGTTGTTGTTGGGGAGTCAGTCGCTTGGTTTGTCTCAAGCCCTCTCTTACGGCTTGGTCTCCTTTGTCGGGATCTTAGTAATTGCTTGTCCTTGCGCGTTGGGTCTGGCTACTCCTACCGCCATTATTGTTGGAGTTGGTAAGGGGGCGCTGGAAGGCATTTTAGTAAAAGATGCCGCCACTTTAGAAAAACTACATAAAGTAACCGCAGTAGTAGTAGATAAGACGGGTACATTAACTCGTGGTAAACCAGAGCTAATTTCGATGTATACACTGGGAGATATGGCAGAAGATGAAGCAATATCGATTCTGGCATCTTTAGAAGTTCGCTCTGAACATCCAATTGCGAACGCCGTAGTAACTTACGCCAAAGATAATCATTTAGAAACTAAAACAGTCGAACAGTTTGAAATAATCCAAGGCAAGGGCGTAAAAGGATTAATCAATGGTACAAGATATTTTGCCGGCAATACTAAGTTGATGAACGACCTTGGGTTATTAATTGATAAAGATGCTATTGCCAAAGACACTGCGGTAGGTAAGACCCCAGTCATCCTATCCACTAACACAAAAGTGTTAGGCATCGCAATGGTGGCTGACGCATTAAAACCAGAAGCCAAAGAAGCGGTGGCCAAACTTCATCAGTTAGGAATCAAAGTCGTTATGTTAACCGGGGATGATAAAAATACGGCTCGGTATATCGCTGATCAATTAGAAATTGATGAAGTGGTCGCGGAAGTATTACCTCAGGATAAACTATCTAAGATTAAGGCATTGCAAGCGGATGGCGAGGTTGTAGCTATGGCGGGAGATGGTGTCAATGACGCCCCAGCTTTAGCCCAAGCCGATATCGGTATAGCTATGAGTACCGGTACTGATGTGGCGATCGAATCGGCCGGCATCACCCTGTTGCACGGAGATGTTTCGAGGATAGTTAAAGCCATCCGGCTATCGAAGATCACTATGCGGGGTATCAAACAAAATCTATTCTGGGCATTTATCTACAATATAGTGGGCATTCCATTGGCCAGCGGAATATTCTATCCGATCTTTGGCTGGTTGCTAAGCCCGGTTTTTGCAGGGTTAGCGATGGCCTTCTCCAGCGTATCGGTAGTTGGCAATTCCTTGCGGTTGAAAGCTAAAAAATTATAATGGAGCAACTCAAGACCTATATCTTGCAGGTTCATGGTATGCACTGTAATGGATGCGTAGCTTTAACCGAAAGTGAGTTAATAACACATCCCAAAGTGATCTCGGTAAAATCCAGTTTGTCGACTTGTTCGATTAAAGTCTGTGGCGATTTTGGCGATATGACATTATCAGAAGTTGCCGAGGAGCTGACAAGCGTACTGTCCCAACACCGCCTGTCTATTGAGAAACAGAGACAGACAATCAACTGGAAAGAATTTATTATTGCTGTTCCGATTGCGTTAGGATTCGTACTGTTATTTGTGCTGTTGCAGAAACTGGGGATTATAAATTTAGTCAGTGCCAGTCAGGTAACTTACGGTACAGCCTTTATGATCGGCGTTATCGCCTCACTCTCCACTTGTTTGGCAGTAGTGGGGGGCTTATTGTTGTCGATGTCGGCCACCTTTGCGCGCGAAGGGGACAAGCTCCGACCACAACTGTTTTTTCATTTTGGCCGAATTATTTCATTTTTCATTCTGGGTGGAGTAATTGGCGCGGTCGGTTTGGCGTTTCAGCTTGGATCCATGGGAATATTCATTCTAGGCATGCTAATCGGATTGGTGATGCTGATTTTGGGTATCAATTTATTGGATGTCTTTGGTTGGGCAAAA
>METE01000002.1:88299-121849 GCA_001771275.1 candidate division Kazan bacterium RIFCSPLOWO2_01_FULL_48_13 | reverse complement strand
ACTAAAATAAATCACACCTTAACACCTGCGTTGGTGGGGATTGTCACATTTTTTTTGCCATGTGGTTTTACTCAATCAATGCAGATCTATACGCTATCTACTGGCAGTTTCCTGTCGGGTGGGCTAACAATGTTAGCGTTTGCGTTAGGAACTTTACCGGTATTAGCCTTAGTCAGCTTTAGTTCATTTAGTATCCGAGATAATGTTAAAGCCGGCATCTTTTACAAGAGCGCGGGGTTAATAGTTATCATCTTTGCGTTGTTCAACATTATTAACAGCCTGGTTGCAGCCGGACTCATCGCCCCCGTATTTAATTTTTAGCTGATATTATTGTAATTAGATGAAAGCGATTATCATTACCATCTCCTTGGTAGTTATCTTGATTGGCGGAACGGTTATTCTTGCTCGCATACTACCAAAAACACAACCAACAGCCGCCGAGAGAAACAATGTCACCATGGTGGATGGTAAGCAAATCATTACCATCACGGCCAGAGGGGGATATTCGCCCCGCGGCACGGTGGCCAAAGCTAATACCCCAACTATTATTAAAATCGTCACTAAAGGAACTTTCGATTGTTCCTCGGCTTTAGTGATTCCCAGTATTGGGTATCAGACTAATCTTCCAATATCTGGAGAGACTCTCGTAGAAGTGTATCCTCAACCAGCGGGGACTGTGTTGCAGGGCTTGTGCGCCATGGGGATGTATAACTTTGTAATTCAATTTAATTAAGTAACCCCTGCGATTTTATTTGATAAGATAATCTCATGATGAACCAAATTAAATTTTGGCCGATAGCGATGTTGATGTTAGTTACCTTAATGGGGGCGGGTTGTGCTGCAGCTAAGCCGCCCGCGAATAACGCCGCGCCAGTTAGTGATTTTCCGTCCGCTAAGATCGAAAGTCTGGCCAAAGCCTTAACTGCGGCAGGGGTGAAGATGTATGGCTCGGAGTTTTGTTCAGCTTGCAAATATCAAAAGCAGATGTTTGCTGATGCTTGGAAGTTTGTTACTTATGTCAACTGTGATGTCAGTGTCAATAGTGGTGTACAAAATGCGGCCTGTCGGGCCGAAAATATTAAGTTATATCCCACTTGGGAGTTTAAGGATAGTAGTAGGTTGGAGGGCGTACAAAAGTTTGAGGTTTTAGCTGAGAAGATTGGCTTTGACCTGTAATTGCCACCAGTATTTCTAACGGGGTATACTGACAGTAATGGAACAGCAATTAAATTATGTCTCAAATCATCAACCGCGCAGTCGCGCTCGCGGATTTTTTATGGAGATACTCAAGTTTTTGGGCCTCTTTCTAATATTTTTTGCTATTTCTACTGCCTTTATTATGTGGCCGAATATTTATGCTCAGGTGCATTACTGGGTAAATTCCGGCAGTTGGCAGAAGGCCGGTACCAACTTGGGACTTCCCATTTCCTCACCCGATTATGCTTCGATCGCCCCTCAAATTGGCGAACGGACCCAGCCTATCCCGCAAGATACGCGGTTGATTATTCCTAAGATTAATGTTAACGCTCCGATCGTGATAGTAGAGAGCACTAACAACAAAGATATTTTGGAATCGCTGAAAAGCGGGGTGGCCCACTACGCCAATACGGCTCTGCCCGGCCGAGTAGGCAATATGTTTATTACCGGTCACAGCTCTTACTACTGGTGGCGAGGCGGCGATTATAATCGTGTATTTGCGTTGCTCGAGCAGGTTAAAACCAACGACCTGTTGTATGTCTACTACGAAGGCGGTGAATATGTTTATCGAGTCAACGGCAGCAAGGTAGTTAGCCCCAAAGAAACCAGCGTATTAAAACAGACCCCCACACCCACTATGTCGATTATGACCTGTGTGCCAGTGGGAACCAATCTGCGCCGGCTGATCGTCACAGCCGATCTTATCTCCACTCCGCCAGTTGATGTCGATCAGCTGAACAAATTTGCCGATATCCCTAAAATTCCGGTTATCTTACCGCTGTAGATCTTCTGTCATTTCGGAGCACCCTATAATGTCATTCCTACCCCCGATCGCAGTCGAGGGTAAACTCCGGCAAGAATCTTAAGATCCCGGATCCTGGCTGGGTTTATAAAAACCCGCCGTTCGCCAGAGTCTAAGGCTCCCCTTTGGGGCCGTAGGCTTACTATAAATGACTTATTCAGGATCCAGGCCTGGATCCTCGGGTCAAGCCCGAGGATGACAAACAACGGTTAGCCGATTGGGTTAAACGGATTTAGATTAAGCAGGCCGGTGGTTTCGTCCCGGAGGTTTACGGTATATAGCTTTTTATCTTGGCCAATGTAAAGCAGTCGGCTAATCTGGGGAGCGATCGGTTCGGCCTGGTTGGCGGCAGACAGTTCCAATAGTTGGTATTGATTTTTCCCCGTAATATCAATACTGCTTAATTTACCGTTACTGACAAATAGCAGCGTGTCAAAACTAAAGTGCAGGGTCTGCCAATTGCCGGCGACTGCTACTCGCACCGCTTCTTGGATCTCCTTCTTTATGTCGGCCACCATCAAGCCCCCGCCGGCAATATATGCGAGATAGTTGTTGTCCCACCACACCCTTGAGGTGACATTACTGGCAAACTTGTTCCATTTTATCTTGCCCTCGGCCCGCTCGCTCATCCAGATACTTTGAGGGCCACCGCTCCCGGTAATTAGCATCCAGCTGTCGTCTATTCTGGCTAATTGGTAAGTCTTGGCTACTGGCAGATCGGCGGTCTCTATTTTGCTGTTGCCATCCGTTTCGATTCTCAACAAAGAGTGCTTGCCAAACTCGTCGCTGGTTATCCCATAAATAGCTCCCTCCACGATCGAGTAGTCGATTAGCTGGTTCTGGATTATTTTAGGGGCTTTATCGCCCATCTGATAAAGATATAAGATGCCAACCTGGGCGAAGGTTAGCTGGTTGCTATTTAACCACTCATTTCTCATTAATCCTCCCTTGGACAGTAGTGTCATCTGGCCGTTGTCGGTATCTAACAGCAACTGGTAGGTGTTGCGGCGGCCAACGGCGCTGATTAACAGCCCGTGATTATCCGGACCAAACACCATCGCTGATATCTTGGCGGTAGATAGGTCTCTACCATCCGCGCCTTTAATTTGCTGCAAGATCAAAGTCGGCGCTAAAATATTTGAGGTGGAGCCATTGGCAATGTTTAGCAGCAGCATTTCGCTGTCCACTACCAACGCGGCTCGATTATGATCTGGGGTAACCGCCAGCAGGTCTACTGGCTTATCAAATATTATTTTGGGAGAGAGTTCTTTAAAAGTTAACAGAGTGTTGCGTTTCTCAGTCACCAACCCCGATTCAACATTTAAAGTACCGGTCCAGTTGCGATAATCGTTTTTTCCCATCTCTACTAAATAATCACCCGGCAACAGCCGTTTTACTGTTATTGGCGTAGTGCCGGTCTTTTTGCCGGCAACTTTTAAGTTGGCGTTTTTGGGGTAGGTCTCTACCAATAGGAAGCCAGTCTTTTTGAGTGTCTTAGTGCCCCAATCAAACTTGTAACCGGTGGCAAATAGAGTAACGCCGGTAGCGAGGACAATAAACACCAAAACAGCCGCTGTGTAACCTGTTAGTGCCCACCAATTTTGCCTCATTGGTATCTGTTTAAATTACTGGTAAAATGTAGTCAGGGAAAGGAGAAAATCGCCATGAGTAGACTCATAATTGAGGGGGGGCACTCCCTGTCGGGTGAGGTAACGGTTAGCGGCTCCAAAAATGCCGCTCTGCCGATCTTGGCGGCCACCTTGTTGACCTCGGAGCCGTGTGTTATTAATAATGTCCCAGATATTCAGGATATCCGTACGCTGTCCCGGATCTTGGAAAGCCTGGGAGCCGTCACCAGCTTCTCTAATAATAGGTTAACCGTCGACAGCAGTAAAGTTGATGGTCGGGATCCGGATTTAGTTTTGGTGCGCAAGATCCGCGCCTCGGTCTTAATTTTAGGTCCGTTGTTGGCGCGATTTAAAAAAATAAAAGTAACTCATCCCGGGGGCTGCCACATCGGCGCCCGACCGATTGATGTGCACCTCAAGGCCTTTCAGAATTTAGGCGCCACCGTTCGCTCCGATAACCAGTTTTATTACATCGAAGCGCCAGAATTAGTTGGCGCCAAGATAGTTTTAGGAGAGATGAGTGTTACTGGCACAGAAAATATTATTATGGCCGCTGTGTTGGCCCGCGGCATTACCGAAATTCGGTTAGCTGCTGCTGAGCCCGAGGTTAATAATTTAGCAGAATGTTTAAACAAGATGGGAGCCAAGATTAGCGGGATTGGTACTCATACATTAATTATCGAAGGAGTCGAGCGACTGCACGGTGCTGAATTAACTGTTATTCCTGATCGATTAGAAGCAGGCACTTTTGCCATCGCCGCTGCGGTAGTTCACGGCGATGTGCTGATCAAGGGGTATACCCATGACCATTTAGATATCTTTACCGAAAAGTTGCGTGATGCCAATGTTAAATTTGATCTGATTGGCACTGATCAGATCCGGATTCATCGCACTACCTTAGTGAAGCCGGTTAATATTCGTACCGATATCTACCCCGGTTTTCCCACCGATCTGCAAGCGCCGTTTGCTATTCTGCTTACTCAGGCGGGTGGGACAAGCAATATCTACGAAACGATGTATGATGGCCGGCTTAACTACTTTGTCGAGCTGGAGAAGATGGGAGCGACAGTTAGCATTCTGGATCCGCACCGGGCGATCGTCTCTGGTCCCACTCCCTTGCATGGCAAAGAGATCGAAAGCTTAGATATCCGGGCCGGCGCCACCCTGGTGCTGGCCGCCCTGATCGCCGATGGTAAAAGCGTAATTAGCCGAGCTGAATTGATCGATCGAGGATACGAGCGGATCGTCGATAAATTAAAAGCCCTGGGCGCTAAAGTGGAGCGGGTTGAAGAAGCAGCTGAGGAGACAACGAGATGATCATTGGCATCGATGCGTCCAAGCTGCTCACCGCCGCTAAAACCGGTGTCGAGGTATCAACTACCGAATTAATCCGGGCATTATTAAAATTAGACACTGAGAATACTTATTGGCTCTATTCGCCCACACCAATTGCCGGAATCGAGTTTAACGAAAGAATCAAAAATATTGTGGTGCCCGGCCGCCGACTATGGACGATCAGAGCATTAAGCCAAGAATTAAAACAGCGCCGACCGGATATCTTTTGGTCGCCGGCCAATTTCTTGCCAAACCATCTGCCGGCTAAAGCGGTAGCCACCATCCACGATCTGGCCTTTTATCTTTATCCGCAGAGCTACTCTCTTAAAACGCGGCTGCTATCAATCTATACATTAAAACGGGCGATCAAAGTTTCGGCTAAATTAATCGCGGTGAGCCAGCAGACCAAAAAAGATCTCAAGCGGTACTTTAATGTTCCGGGTGAGAATATTGAGGTAATCTATCATGCTCTCAGAACTGATTTTGATCAGCCGGAGATCGATCTATCGGCGGCCTATCCCGGACTAACCAAGTACTTTATCTATGTGGGCCGGTTGGAGCTGCGCAAGAACTTGCTCAATGTAATTCGGGGATTTGTCGAGTTTCAGAAGCAGGCGGATGAGCCAGTTCAGTTGTTATTGGGCGGGGGGAAAGGCTATGGTCATACTCGGATCATCAAATTGATCAAGCAGCTCAAAGCCGAGGGCTACATCATTGTTAAGAACTATCTGCCCGCTGAGCACCTGCCCACCCTGTATAAAAAATCACAAGGACTGGTTTTTCCTTCTCAGTACGAGGGTTTTGGCCTCAATATCTTAGAGGCTTTTGCGGCTGGGGTGCCAGTGATTACTTCCGACCTGGGCGCGATGGCGGAGGTGGCGGACGGAGCCGCGCTATTGGTCGATCCAGACGATGTTGATGCGTTGTCAGGCGGAATGCTAAAGCTGCTGCGGGATAATGACCTGCGTCAATCTCTTATCGAGAAGGGCAAGGTAAGATTACGGGAATTTAACTGGGAGAGATCGGCCGAGAAACTAATGGCGCTATGGCAAAACCTCTAAATCCCGTTAGAGATCACCTAACGACAACTGATTGGCGGGGGAATTTCGCAAGTAGATAGATCAGCATGCATAAATCTCAGAGTTCAAATAGTAACGCTAGGTTGTCTATCTCTAACGGGATAAAATTAGCTCTCGTTCATGATTTTTTAGTAAACTTTGGCGGTGCCGAAAAGGTGACGCTGACTTTGGCGGAGATGTTTCCCGATGCTCCGATCTATACCCTGTTGTATCATCACAAGTTGGACCGATTATTTGCCAATAAAAAAATTATCGTGTCGCCGCTGCAGTTTTGGTTTAAAACCTTTCGGATCCCGGTCAGATTCCTGCTGCCGTGGATGGCGGGAGCGGTCGAAAATTTTAATTTTAGTGGATATGATTTGGTGATCTCCAGTAACAACTCTTTTGCTGGCGGAATTATTACCGAGCCCGAGACAATTCATATTTCCTACTGTCATTCACCCACTCGTTATCTATGGGACGCCTATCATACCTATGTCGATGAACAGCGCTTGCCGGGCTGGGCTAAAACAATTATTAAAAAGCTACTGCACAACTTACGGATCTGGGACAAATTATCGGCCGGTCGGCCATCCATCTATTTGGCCAACTCCACTCATGTTAAAAAGCGGATCCATAAATACTATCGGCGCGATGCGCAGGTGGTTTATCCACCGGTTGATACCCATAAGATTATTCCCAAGAAGAGCAATGCTGGATATTTCTTAGTGTTATCACGCCTGTCTGGCTATAAACGGATCGACCGGGCCATTTTAGCTTGTAACGCCCTTAAGCTGCCCCTGGTGATTATCGGCGAGGGAGAGGCGCGCAAAAACCTGGAACGATTAGCCGGCCCCACTATAGAATTTTTAGGTTGGCAGAGCGATCAAAGCAAGTTGGAGTATCTCAGGAATGCGCGGGCTCTTCTCTTCCCCGGCGAAGAAGATTTTGGCATCGTGCCAGTTGAGGCCCAGGCTGCCGGCAAGCCAGTGATTGCCTATGGTGTTGGCGGAGCCCGGGAAAGCGTGATGGATGGAGTTACCGGGTTATTTTTTGACGAGCCTACAACAGAATCATTAACTATAGCAATTCGCAGATTCATTACGATGGAAAAGAAATTTGATTGGCGAGAGATCAGTCAGCACGCTCAGAAATTTAGCCGCGAGAAATTTAAGCAAGATATAATGACAATAGTTAATCAGCAATTAAAAATTAAGAATTAAAAATTACAAAATAGGTCATTGCGAGGGCGTTAGCCCATGGCAATCTAACCCCTCCTCTCCTCCCCTTGCCAAGGGGAGGTAGGGTAGGGTTGCTCAGAATCCTATAATAAATCTATGAACAGGAAACGAGTAGACATTTTAGGAGTTCAGATTGATGCGCTAACTATGCCGCAGGCGCTTAATAAAGTTGAAGAATTGGCGCGCGATCGCCAGGCGCATTATATCGTTACGCCCAATCCCGAGTTCGTAATGCAGGCGCTTAAGGATGGCCACTTCCGTGAAGTGGTTAATAACGCTGACCTGGCTTTAGCCGATGGGGTGGGAATTTTATGGGCAGCTAAATTCTTGTCTATTCCCTTGAGCCGAATAGCTTGGTGGGCTCGGATTCAGGCCTGGGCTCAATTACTGATCGTGGGCGCCGGTGTAGTGATCTATCCTAAGTGGCTAACCAGCGTGATTCCTGAACGGGTGACTGGCGTAGATATGCTGTGGGAGATCAGTAAGTTAGCTTCTGTTAAGGGGCTAAGCATCTTTCTGCTGGGAGCGGCTCCGGGAGTGGCCTACGAAGTGTCACGCAAACTGCAGCTGCTGTATCCCAGACTGCAGATCGCCGAGGTGATGGCCGGGCCACCCTATGAGCCAGAAGAAGAAGTGATACATCGGATTAAACAGGTTAAACCGCACTTCATCTTCTTAGCCTTTCCGGCCACTGAGCAGCTCCGTTGGATGCGCCAATACACTCGGGAGTTAGATCGAGGGGTGTTGATGGGCATCGGGGGTGCGTTTGACTTTATTGTGGGCGCTACTGCTATTAACGACCCCACCAAAAACTCTAAGGCCGTCAGAGCCCCTTACTTCTTACAGAAACGAGGTTTAGAGTGGGTTTGGCGCTATCTCACCCAGCCTTGGCGAAAAGAACGAATCAAAACCGCCACGCTCGAATTTATGCGCACCGTCCTCGAATACAAGCTCGCCCGCCGATAGACCCTTTAGTCATTACGAGGGGTGATAACTCGTAGTAACCTAACCCCTCCTCCTCGTGCCAAGAGGAAGAGGGGGGGGGTGAACCGGCCTACTTATTATCCCCGCACTCTTGTCATCATGGACAACCCATCCCCTTAGGGTGAGAGGAGGCAGGGAGGTGTTATTCTATCTCTTACGCTGAGATAAAGCGGTCGCTGTAACTCAGCGTATAGTTATTGTGGGGGTGATAGCCCGTGGGGCAATCTCTGTCCCACATCATCCCAATAAGGCTGAATATATAAAAGACTGACTGGGGAGCAGATTTATCTTGACTTTTTGGCAGAAAAGAGTAGAATGCGACCAGTCAGGCCATATCTGTTAATAAGTGTATTTTTAGGGCAAAACAGTGTTTAGAAACTACCTATTTAGCTTAATCGGTACCACTCTATTAATTACCACCGGGATTGGCCAGTTAGTTGTGACGGGCTTGGCCTTAGCAGCGCCACCTAATCCTAATGTGGTACACTCGGCACCGATAGCCGAGGTTAGAATTGCCGAGACATCAATCGGCTTACACGAGGCCTACTGGGGTGAACAAGATACGCCGATAGTGATTGAAGCGAAGGCTTCGCAGCCGGGCACCACATTGCTGACCGGACTGGGTATACAATTGACTGCCCCTATCGTGGATAGCGCCAAAGTCTCTGATAATACTGGCGTAATTCTTAAAACCATTGATGCGACTGGTTTGAAAGGGTTGCGGTTTGATTTTTCCAATATGCCGGTTAGCCTGTCCGAAAATAGTTGGAGAAAGCTCCATGTTTATTTGACATACATTGATAACCCGTCCGGTATGTATCCGGATGATTTTCATCTTCGGGCGGTCTTGTGGCCAACCGCTTTCCAGGGCCTATACCAATACCCTTATCTTACAGATCGCTGGTGGCTGCCATTACTATTCTTTTTTCAACCGGTTCCTGATGAACTGATTTTTGAGGCAATTTTAACCGAAGCGCCCCCGCAATACCAACCCACGGCCTTAGTTACCACTCTCGATACTCCCATCTCTCGAAATATAGTGGTGGGCAGGACGGATTTTGATTGGACATACACCGAAATTCTTAACGAAACGGCTGAATGGGAGGACATTAGGGTTACCAATATTACTATCGAAGATACGCTGGGTGATGCCCGAGATGATTTTAACGCTTTAGATAATGCTGAGCTGTGGGCAGATTTAGATGGTAATGGTAGTTATGAAACAAAAGTTTCTAATACCGAACAATGTCAGGATACTGGCGTTCTAATTGAAACCCATATTTTTATGCTCGCTACCCCGTTGATTGTTGACACATCGGTTCGGATCGCTTTTAGATCTGACCTAGGTGTTTCTACCCCGGCCGGTGATACCCACACCATTAGAGTTAGCCAAATTTCTGCCATCGGCAATGATACTGCTAGCGAAGTGTTGGCTACTTATCGAGGTACGGGTCAAACCATGACAGTAGTTGCTTCGGGTAGTTTGGTCAGTTCGGTTGATGGTGATTCCCCAGCATCAGCCATTGTGATCGGTGGCATTTCCAGTCACACTGCTTTGGCTAAATTCAAATTCTTGGCCTTTGATGAATCCCAGTTGGTCACTAAATTAACCTTCACCATGGACGAGGTTACTTTATCTGGCAGCGCTGGGTACACTTCGATGGATAATTTAAAGATCATCTTCCCTACTAAAACCGGTACCGCCAGCCGCGAGGCGTCAGTTGGCTCTGCGCGCACTACCTTCGACAACTTAGATATGTATGTACCGGAAGATAGTTCTGCGGTGGTAACCGTATTGGGTAAAGCTAAGAAAGTGGGGGAAGAATGGGGCGGCACTTTTCGCGATACCCTCACTGTGGGGTTGGATACCACTGGCAACGACACCGCCTACTTCAGTTCTGTCGGAGAAATTTCCGGCACCGAATTAGATGGCAGTGATGTGCTGGATCAATTCGGTCACGCCATGGTCTTGTACAACACTAGAGTAACCGTAACCAACAATAATCCAGGTGGTCCCGGCATTATCCAGCCGGGCGCTACCGTTGATCTGTATAAGTTTAAAGTCACTGCCGATACGGCAGGGGATGTGGCTATTAAAAAATTTACCTTTCGGATCTTTATTAGTGACAGCAGCACTACCAATCCTTCTTCGGCTGATCTAGGAGGATTTACCTTCCTGCGGGATGGCACCGATATCACTAATTCTGCTCAGATTACCCAGATCTCCAACGATGATGGCGTGACTTATTTAAATTCCCCGCTAAATGTTAAAACCAAAGGAATCAATGATTTAGAAAATAATAGTTGGTATTGGGTTCAGGTTGCTTTTAACAACACTCCGGCGAATGGAGGAGAACAGGTGATTAGCGCTGGCGTAACGAGAGCCTACACCTTGCGGGCTGAATGTGGCACAGGGTTTGCCGTTATGGATTTTTTCGGCACCACATTATTGGGTGACACCACTATTCCTACCATTGAGGCTAATTATTTATCCGATGCAGATGCCGACTTTGGTGGTGTTCAGCAGGTGATTACTTTACAAAAGGGGGAGGGCGTTCAAGACAACACCGATTTGGAATTTGTTTGGTCGGATTACTCATTTTTACCCCATTTATCCACCTTTGATGATGACGGGATAATCGAAACCAGTTCCGCGGATTGGACTAATGGCTATCTGGTCAAGAATTTCCCCTTGTCTGACTATATCTATACCCTTTAACCATCGGGGGAAGTGGCTCAACAGTGGCGCCTTTAGGGCGTCGTTTTGGTACAATTAAGATATGAGGAGGCAAGTGCGGGTACGTTTTGCGCCGAGTCCAACTGGCGCTCTGCACATCGGTGGCGCGCACACTGCGCTGTTTAATTATCTGTTTGCCAAGCGTCATTCCGGCAAACTAATTTTGCGTATCGAAGATACTGATAAAGAGCGGAGCCAAAAGATTTTCGAAAAAGATATTAAAACTAATTTGCAATGGTTGGGCTTAAAATGGGACGAAGAATACTATCAATCCAAACGCACCACTTTATACAAAAAATATCTCCAACAGCTACTTAAAAAAGACTTAGCTTACAAAAAAGATGGCGCGATTTACTTTAGAACCCCCACCACTGGCAAGATTGTAGTTAAGGATATTATCAGAGGCTCGGTCGAGTTTGATGCTAAAGAAGTCGAAGACTTTGTAATTCAAAAAAGTGATGGGGGATTTGTCTTTCATTTTGTGAATGTGATTGACGATTGGGATATGAAGATTACTCACATAATTCGGGGTGAAGACCACCTCTCTAACACCCCCAAGCACATCTTATTATTTCAGGCTCTGAATGCTCCTATTCCAGAATATGCCCATATCCCTCTGATTCTTAATGCGGATAGAAGCAAGATGAGTAAGCGGACGGGTGATGTTAACTTCGCTGATTACATCAGTAAAGGTTATCTGCCCGAAGCATTAATTAACTTTTTAGTTCAATTAGGTTGGTCCGATCCGAAGGGCAGAGAATTTTTCTCGTTAAAAGAATTGGTTAATGTATTTGAATTATCGCGAGTCCAAAAAGCTGGTGCCGTATTCGATTTAAAATATCTTAATCATGTTAGCCATCATTATCTATCGGAACTAAGTATCGGCGCTTACTATAAATTGGCCAAACCGTATATTCCATTTAAAGGCACAGAAGCGTATCACAAAAAAGTTTTGGCTCTGCTTAAAGACAGGGCCGAATATTTAGCGCGACTGCCAGAGCTGATGAGTTATTTTTATAAAGACCTGGATTACGATAAAAATCTGTTAGTATTCAAAAAATCCAGTCCAGCCCAAACCATTACCGGACTTTCTATTGCCATCAAGGTTCTCACCGTTATCAGTGAACCATCTTGGACGGAAAAGAAGCTCCAACAAATATTAGACATCACCGCCACAGCCGAAGGTTTGATGCCGGGCGATATCTTCTGGCCAGTGCGGGTAGCGCTCTCTGGCCTATCCGGCAGCCCCAGTCCAGTTGAGCTGTTAAGCGCATTAGGTAAAAAGGAATCTATCAAACGATTAGAAGTAGCATTAAAGAAACTTGATTAATCTTGTCCCCACCAGTCATCATAAAAACATTTTACTGACACTAAGACAATAAATAACCCCCTTGTCATCCTGAAAACACTTTACTGCCGTAGGCCTACTATAAATAACTTATTCAGGATCCAGGCCTGGATTCCGGACCAAGTCCGGAATGACAAAGGAAAAAAAGATGGGAATAACGAGATGAGCGGAAATAATTTACTACGCGTATGAACAGTAAGAAAATCAGCATCTTCTATGTGATTGCCGATAGCTCCTTAACCGGGGCGCCTCGCCACCTGCTCTCATTAGTGGATAATCTATCGGACAAAGATTTTGCCTTGTCGGTTATTCTCCCGCAAGGACCGTTAGCTGATGCATTAAAAAGAAAGAAAGTGTCTACTTTTATGGTGCCGATGCGGGCTCGTTCAGATACTGATGCGGTCAGGGCGATCCAGAAACTGCTCCGTAAGTATGATCCGCACATTATGCATGCCCACGGGCAGCGTGCTGGGCTGTTGGCCCGATTAGCGGTGAGAGGATTACCTATTAAGACTGTTTACACTGAACATGCTCGAACGCCGCAATTTCATCTGGCAAACCCAGTGCTGGACTGGGCGCACATTCGAGCGATGAAGATGCTGGATTCGACCACCCATATGAATATCGCGGTGTCGAAAGCCGTAGCTAATTTTTTGATCAACAATAAGATCACCCGGCCCCATAAAGTGCAGGTGATCTACAATGGCATCGAGTCGTTCGAACCCAAACATATCGATAAGCCGACTTTGGATATTATTAATCAGTATGGCTTGCGCAAGCAAGACATCATTATTGGTACAGTCGGTAGTCTGAATATCCAGAAAGATACCGCTACTTTGATTAAGGCGATGGAACGAGTGTTAAAAAAAATACCCAAAGCTCGTTTAGTTTTGGTTGGCGGCGGACCTCTGCGGCGCAAATTAGAGTGGTTAGCTAAAAAGCTAAAGATCGATAAGCAGGTGGTGTTTACTGGTTCTCTATCGGGGGTTAGCGGTATCCTTCAATTATTTACCGTTTTTGTGTTGCCATCTAAGTCCGAGGCCTTTGGCATCTCCATTCTCGAGGCGATGCGAGCCGGTGTGCCGGTAATCGCCACCAAGGTCGGCGGTATCCCGGAGGTAGTAACTACTAATAAAAACGGGTTATTAGTTGACCCCGGTAATCCCAAACAGCTCTCCGCGGCAATCATGAAGTTACTAAACGATAAAAAACTCCAGAACAAGCTGATTGCTGGAGGTCGGGAGACTGTGCGCAACTTCTCAGTTAATCGGATGGCCCAGACCACCAGTAAGCTCTATAAAGAGATAATGGGTAAATAAATAGATGAAGAAAAAAGTGTATTCGATCTTGGTCTTAAGTATCGTTCAGGCCGTCGGAGCTGGATTAGTGTTATGGCTGTGGTCCTTATTTATCACCAATGCCGAAAAATGGATGAATGTCGGCAACAATCAACCCTCCGTGGCTAGTATGGTAGTGCTGCCATCGGTGTTTATTATTACTGCCGTGATGAGCGGCGGGGCTGTATTAGGATATCCGCTCGCCCTGGTGCTTAAGGGCCGGTGGTATGGCGCTATCAGCTTAGTAGCGCTGACACTGACCTGGCTCGGATTATTAGCCGCGATCTTGATCTCTATCTATTAAGCGGTCTTAGAGCTTGAACATCGCCACCCCATAGGTGATAATAGGGTCGACTTGTGATGGGGCGTAGCCAAGCGGCCCCAGTAGTAGAGCGAAGCTCACTACGGGGTAAACAAGGCATCTGGGTGGCGCCTGTCCCGTACCAAATTTATTGATAATCTATTTTTTCACGCCCTATTAGTGGGGCGTAGCCAAGCGGCAAGGCAATGGGTTCTGGTCCCATGATCCTAGGTTCGAATCCTAGCGCCCCAGCCAGCGTGAAAAAACAATAAATTTTGGTGCGGGAGTCCCGTGATCGTAGGTTCGAATCCTTCCGCCCCAGCCACAAGAAAATACCGAACTTACTGTTCGGGATTTTCTTGTATGATGTGAATGATAGGGTTCGAAGTTTATACCCGACTTATAAAATATATACAGCAGGGTAAATCCTTCCGCCCTGGCCATCCGTTGCTCCATAGCTACAGCAAAGGACAGCCAACAAAATGCATTACATTTATATACTACATAGCTCAAAATCCGGCAATTTCTACTACGGCTGTACCGACAATCTCCAAAATCGGTTTAGGCATCTTTTTAGTGTGTTTAGGACTGTTTATCTATCTTTTGAGCCTCGCGGACCGCAATAAGCGCCAATAGCCTAACTATCCGCGTTACCCTGTTGGAGGCCTGATTTTGTGCTATATTAGGAAGTTCGTCAGATATAGACGGGCCATAGTTCTGTTAACTTACCTTTAGATGGTTAAAGAATCACAAGTCATAGAATCGGCTATGTCCGATAACCCAAGCGAAACTCCCCAAAAATCGAGTAGATGGCGCAGGTTGAGGGAACTGCCCGAAGTCGTAATGCCGGGAGTTACCATATTGGATGTATCGGAAATTGAGAGAGTTAAAATCGAGGTTGAGGAAGCCTATAATAACCCTGATTCCGATATACTTGACATAGTAGATTGGGGAGAAGATGAACCAATAGGGGATTCGGAACGGTTGGCCGCCGAAGACAATCAACTATTCAGTGGAATTAAATCCTATCTCATATACATAAGCAAGTATCCCCGATTGACTACCGAGGAAGAGGTGGAATTAGCTAATCGGTATCGTAAAGAGGGTGATATGTCTGCTCGGGAGAAACTCATCAATCATAACCTAAGATTAGTGGTGTATGTCGCTAAAAATCCAAAATACACCAACCGTGGATTGTCGTTTTTAGATCTTATTCAGGAGGGCAATAAAGGGCTAATCCGAGCGATAGACAAATATGATCCCGAATATCGCAAGCGGGACAAAACAACTCAGGAGATAATTGGAGAAGATAGGCCGCTTAGGGTTAACACCTACGCTCATTGGTGGATCTGCCAGTTGATTAATCGGGCAATAGAAACTCAGGGGGATACTGTGCGCCGGCCAGCCCATATACATCTGGAGTTGGCCGCTCTGCGCAAGAAAATGGGACAGTTAGGGGGTTCTAAGGGCCAGGAGTTGACTATCGCCGAAATGGCCGAAAGGCTCGAAACTCCGGTTGATAAATTAGAACAGCTATTGGCTTATGGAATGAGAACTGCCTCATTAAACACGGGGGTTCAACACGGTGACAATCCTAACTCATTGGGTGGAGGGTTGGAGAAAGAAACAGAATTTATAGAGATGATGAGCGATTCGTATCCTCCTGATCCGGTGTTGGTGGAGGAGTACAGAGCTGCCCGGAGCGAGCTAAAACATATGATGAAAAAAAGCGGTCTATCCGATAAAGACATATACATATTAGAAATGAGATACGGCTTGGATAATCCCGAAGGATCGGAAACTACTTTAGCAAAGATCGGGGCTATATTTGGCTTTACCCAACAACGCATTCGCCAGATCCAAAAGCGAGCGATAGACCAACTTAAGGCTTGGGTTAAACGAAAGGGCGTTGGCCCGGTACTATTGGCCTGCTTGGAATCTTTAGTTCAAAGCCGTCGAGCCGATATTGTAGAGGCATATCGGTTAGAAGAGCTGGAATCTGACGGTAAGACAGAGGAGGCTATTGACTGGCAGAAAAAGAAACTTTCGGCCAAAGGAGCCGCCGAGATTGTATTCCCCAAGCCCCGCTTAATTACTCGGTCTAATCAATTAACTTGGTCTAAAGTAGAAAGAATAGATAATAAATCAACCAACTTGTCTTTTAATGATACCGACCCAGATTTTAGTTAGCAGATTCTATATGAAAGAAAAAATATCTTTACCATCAGTGGAATTACCGCCATCAAACGACCCTACGGCTAAGCTGTTTAGTGAATCCAAAATACCCGGGGTCCATACCGATGAGATATTGGAAATGGTGGGGGATGATGATCGAAAGCGCCTGCCCCAGATTATTGGGCGTTATCGAACGGCCTATCCTGATAATTTTAGTAATAAATCTAACAATAAAGAAGTCGTCGACTCCAAAACTTTAAGGGATATATTAAGTGATGTGGCGGCCCTTAAAGAGGCCGCTCCGGTTGGCTATGTAAAAGTCGAGGACATTATTAGGCGCTCGCGGTCAGAAGCCAACGAGATGATTTCTATTATTAAGCAAGAAGGATCAAGACGCCCCGAGCAGTGCCGGAGATACGCTAATGGCCAGTTTGTCCACCCGGAGCTGGCCGATTTGATCTTGGCTCGCTTGGCAGTCGATTTTGCCTATAATCCCATCTCAGAGCCATCTTTCTCCCCAGGGATTAACGGGGCAAAGACTGCGCCTCCTCCCAAACCCAGTTCCGACAACAGACGACACCGGGTGGAGACCAGGGATGTGAGTATGCCCGCAATCGAGCTGCCCGATGATAAAACCCCCGAGGGCAAAGAGCACAGTGAGCCGGCATCCAACGATGATGCGGGTGAAGAGGTTGAGAAGGATTCGGGCCGGCCGGCCAAAACTACCGAGCAGCTCTTGGCCGAGGACCGCATGACCGAGGATTCCGTTAAAGCTTACTTGATGGCCATTAGACGAACCCCGCTGTTGAGCGTAGTAGAGGAGCGTTCCCTAACTTTGCGTTATCGGGCAGGTGATATGTCAGCCAAAGAAAGATTAATCAATAGCAATTTGGGGTTGGTGGTTTCGATCGCCAAAAAACATACAGGCAGAGGTCTGGATTTCCTGGATCTGATCCAGGCGGGCAACCTGGGCCTGATTAGGGCGATAGAAAGATACGATCCAGATTATCGTATCCGCGACCCAGAAACTGGACAGGTAATTAAAGACGAACCATTGAAACTCTCCACCTTGGCAACTTGGTGGATTAAACAGGCCGTCTATCGGGAGATTAGCAACCGAGGTCGGGGCATTCGCCTTCCGATACATGTATTCGAATCGATCTTCAGGCTAAATCGCGCTATCAGACAGGCAGCAGTGGACGCTGGGGATGCGCTAACCCAGTCGGAATTGGCTGCTCGATTGGGAGTTCGGGTGGAGGATATGGAACAGGTGCTGAACTACAATCGGACAATTGAATCTCTGGACGCTGGCCTTTTAAGAGGCAGAGGGAGTCTGGACGAGGAATCTCCCCGCCATCAATTCATCTCTGATAAAAAGATGGCTGACCCCGAACTGGCCATGGCTTATCAGACGGCCAAAAAGGAACTCCGGACATTAATGCAGCAGTTTGGATTGAATAAAAAAGAGATTCATATATTAAATCTCCGGCTTGGATTAAATAAAAGCACCGGAGCGGATTGTACATTAGAAGAGATCGGCCAGTATTACAATGTAAGCCGAGAACGCATTCGCCAAATCGAAAGTCGGGCATTAAGGAAATTAAAGTTTGAGGCTAAGCGGCGCGGACTAGTTAAAAACATCAAATTATATATAGGCCTACTTCAACAGTGTGGCCGGGCAGAATTATCAGCTGCCGATGAACAAGATGACGCAGGTGTGCTGGGGGAACCGGTTAACCCTATTGCACTGCCCTCAATGACTAACGAGCCCGAATTGTACCCGCATCCCTATCACCAACTAAAAGAACATGATCTTGTCTTGTTTTGGAGAAAAGTAGCCGCTCTGTCGCCCAAAGAGCGAGAAAATAGTTCTGTGATGCATCGGGTTAAGTCCAACCTAAACTGGTAGACTCTCGCCATCCTTAATTAAATCAGCTATCTCGGGCGGTTTGACGGTATAATGATTGGGTAATGGACTGGTTCTCTGGCGAAAATTTAATTGAGCTGATCAAAACGGTCGGATACTTAGGTGTATTCGGGATTGTGTTTGCCGAATCTGGATTATTTATTGGCTTCTTTTTACCGGGTGATAGTTTGTTGTTCACGGCTGGCCTGTTAGCCTCACAGGGATATCTCAACATCGCTACGCTTCTACTCGTCGTTTTTGTCGGCGCGGTTTTGGGTGATAACTTTGGGTATGCTTTTGGAAAAACAGTAGGGCCTAAACTGTTTCGGAGAGAAAATTCTATATTATTTCACAAAAAGAACCTGATTCGCGCCCATAATTTTTACAAACAATATGGCCCGATGACAATTATTTTAGCGCGATTTATCCCAGTAGTGCGCACCTTTGCCCCGATTGTGGCTGGTATTGGCCAAATGCAATACAAAACTTTCGTATTTTATAATATCTTTGGTGGATTGCTCTGGACCTTAAGCTTAACCCTCTCTGGCTTTTACCTCACTCAAGTTATTCCGGGAGCAGAAAGTTATATCACTTGGATAATCATTGGCATTATCGTTGTATCGGTTATTCCCGCTATCTGGCACTTACTAAAAGAACACTACATTAAAAAATGACGATGTTCACCGCGCATCGTCATCCTCGCCTCGTCGGGGATCGTATAATACGATTCCGGATGCGTCCGTCGGCTGACGGACTTACCAGAATGACGGGATAAAAACTGCATAATTAGTAACAATCATTTGGAGGCAATGTGAAAGGATATGCAATTGATTTAGAAAAAGAAACGGTCACCAATACCGATTTCCGCCGAGTTCTTTACACTGGCCGTCATACTCAGTTAGTATTAATGACATTACAACCTGGCGAAGATATTGGCGCAGAGATTCATCACGATATCGATCAGTTCTTCCGATTTGATGAAGGCGAGGGCAAGGTGGTGATCGATGGAGTTGACCATATGGTTAGTGATGGATTTGGGGTGATTATTCCAGCTGGGTCCGACCACAATGTAATTAACACCTCCACCGATAAACCACTAAAGTTTTACACTCTTTACTCTCCGCCAGAGCACATCGATGGGACTATTAGAACAACCAAAACTCAGGCTATGCTTAAGCCAGAAGAGTTTGATGGCATTACCACCGAGTAGGTGGGTTGGATGTTGTCACCTAAAATGTGCCACTCAAGAGTAACCAGACCAGAGTGATCGGTATCAGATAGCGATTGAGAAAGTAAAAACCGCGTAGCACTGGATGGGTAGCTTTAGTCTGCAAAAGCTTAGCTAAGTTGCTGAGCGGGACTACCCAGCCGACCAATAACGCAACGGCCAATGCACCCAACACCAGTAGATATCCCCCGGCTATCTTATCCACCAATGTAATATCGTTAGCGGTCCAGATTAATCCAAATAAATAAATGGCGATAGCCGAACCCCAGGTAGAGACCTGTCGGCTAACCTTCCACTCGTCCATTAAATAGACTGCCACAACCTCCAAGATCGAGACGGCCGAGGTAATAGCGGCTGCCGCCAACATAAAGAAAAAGATCGTGGCCAACCAGGTTCCTCCGGGCATAACCGCAAACAGGGGAGGTAGAGTTACAAAAGCAATGCCCGTACCAGAATCGGGAAATAATCCAAAACTAAATACAATCGAAAAGATAACCAGACCGGCCAGCAGCGCCACAATTACATCGATGACGCTAATGACGATCGAAGCAAACGGCAGCGTGATTTTTTTGGGTAGGTAACTGCCATACGCAATCATGATCCCAGCACCTAAGCTGAGGCTAAAAAAGGTATGACCCACGGCTAATAAAGTTACCAGCGGAGTGATCTTGCTGGCATCAAATTTAAACATAAAGCTCAAGGCCTCACGAGCGCCCGGTAGGGTTAAAGCGTAGATGGCCATTCCAGTAAGTAGCATCAAAAACATCAGCATTAGTATGCGGTTGTATTTTTCGATGCCAGCTCTTACCCCGCGACTAACAATAGTGGCTACGATCCAAGAAAACAAGGTATACCAAACGATCTGCAAAGCCGGAGTAGTGCTAAATATTCTAAAGGCCGCATCAGCTGTCGCAGGATCCCTGGGCAGATTTCCAGATAAAGATTGACCCAAATAGCCCACCACCCAGCCACCAATCACCGCGTAGTAGCCCAGGGTAACAAACGAGGCAACCACGCCGATCAAGCCAAGGGCCACCCATAGTTTTCGATTACCAGATATTTTCCGAAACGCCGATACAATACTTAAACCCGTCAGTTTTCCCAGCAGGAATTCGGCAATCATTAGTGGCACCCCAATTACTAACACTGAGGCTAAATAGACCAATACGAAGGCCGCCCCACCGTTCATTCCCACCAGGTAAGAGAATCTCCAAAAATTACCTAAGCCAACCGCTGAACCAGCCGAAGCTAATATAAATCCCCATTTACTTTGCCACTGCTCCCGGTTATGCGTTATTGATTTTGCCATTGGTTTAATTATAATTCATCACTCGGAATTTGTGATATAATGACTAAGTTAGAAAATCAGATCTACCAGGTCACCTCTTCGCGGGGTGATTTTGGTATAATTAAGACCTATAATATTTCACCAAGCCAATAAGTATATGGACAAGAAACAATGGATCTTCGCTATCCTGTTAATTATCTTAGTAGCCGTCGGTGTGTGGGTTTGGCAATCATTTAGTTCCCCTAAAATAGCAGTAACCAATTTTAACAGTTGCGCCGCGACCGGTCAGCCGGTAATGGAATCTTATCCGAGACAGTGCGCATACGGAGGCAAAACCTTTTCCGAAGATATCGGTAATGCCCTCGACAAAACTGATTTAATTCAGGTCACTGCTCCGTCGCCCAATCAGCAGATTAGTAGCCCTCTAACTATCACCGGCCAGGCAGTTGGCGGCTGGTATTTTGAAGCCTCTTTCCCGGTCAAACTATTTGATGCCAGCAACAATCTGCTGGCTGAAGGTGTAGCTCAGGCGCAAAGCGACTGGATGACACCGAGTTTTGTGCCGTTTACCGTTACGCTTAATTTTGCGCTTCAACCTCCGAGCTCAACCGGCACACTAATCCTATACAAAGATAATCCGTCTGGATTGCCAGCCAACGACGACCAGCTAACCATTCCCATCACCTTTTAACCTACTTGTCGTTTCTGCCCCAGATCGAAGTTGAGGGTAAACTCCAGCGGGGAATCCATTCTCTGTTTTTGTCTGTCCGCCCTTTTGTCATTCCAGACTCGATCTGGAATCCAGGCCTGGATCCTGAATAAGTTATCTATAATATGGCCCACGGCAGTAAAGTGTTTTCAGGATGACAGGGGGTTGGTCGAAATGACAATAATTTATACTTTTTAATTTGTAATTTATCGTGAAGATTGGTGTATTCGATTCTGGCCTCGGTGGCTTGATCCTACTTAAGGCAATCGTAAAAAAGCTGCCGCAGTACGATTACATCTACTTAGGTGATACAGCGAGAGTGCCTTACGGCAATCGCTCGCAATCCGCCGTTTATGAGAAGATAAGTTTATGGAACAACATTCGTTCGGAGTAGTCCCGGTCCAGTGGATAAAAGGCCAACTTAAATTTCTACTGGTGCGCCACAATGTGGGGCACTGGTCTTTTCCTAAAGGCCATCCCGAAGGCAATGAGAACGAAGTGGAGTCGGCTCTAAGAGAGTTGCGCGAAGAAACCGGTATTACCAATGTCGAATTAGCTCCCAATTGGAGCGCTACCGAAAAATATCAATTTATCAGCCATCAGGATAAAAATACCATCCATAAAACCGTCAAATACTTCTTGGGCCGGGTGGGGGATTCCGCCGTTAAGATATTGGAAGAAGAGCTGCAAGATTACCGCTGGGTTACCCCGGAGGAGGCGAATAAATTGATTACCTTTCCAGCCGCCCGAGTAGTATTAAGCCAGGCTATGGCTTATCTCGAGCAAAATCCGGCCTCAGCTTGACTTTCTGACTGGTTAGGGTATACTGGCGTTGGAGTAGGTAATCTCCTGGGAGAAAGTGTATAACGTTCGACCGTGTGAGATGCAGGACCGCCCTACGTATATTAAGTAAGTAAGGTTTAGATCTCACATGGATAACAACAAGAAATTGTTTGTCGGTGGATTGAACTATGCTACTACGGACGATAACCTCCGCGAGTTTTTTGCTGGCGCAGGTACCGTGGAATCCGCGGCTGTGATCATTGATCGCATGTCCGGCCGTTCCAAGGGCTTTGGTTTCGTCGAGATGGCTACTGATGAGGAAGCTCAGAAGGCGATTGATGAACTCAATGGCAAAGAGCTCGATGGTCGTACTATCTCGGTGAATGTTGCTCGTCCCAAGGTTGATCGCCCCGGTTTCGGTGGCGGCAATCGTGGTGGTGGTGGCAGTAGTTATGGTCGCCGATAATTCTTAGTTGATTAAGTTCAATTAAAACTTAAACCCGGGCCTTGTGGCTCGGGGTTTTGGTGTGATAAAATAGTCTGTCCATCCCTGTCTGCCATCAGGCGGGTCTGCGGGGGTTGATAATCAGAAAGTTGTTGAGGAAGTGATGATTGTGAATGATCGGCCAGAGATTGATATCCATGTTCTACCGGGCGGTCAAATGCCTAAGCGTCAAACCGAAGGGGCCATCGGCTATGATGTGTATTTGCGGGCGATCGTTTCTCCATTTGAGATGGAACCGGACGGCATCCTGCGTAAAACCCTGTTTGACTTCACGCTCCCCAATAAATACAATTTGCCGAACAAGGAGCTGATGAAGCACATCCAGGGCATACTCGTAGAGGGTTCGGAGAAGGAAGAAAGTGATGAAGAAGATCTCAAATTGGAATGGGTCTATTGGCTCGAGCCGGGTGAATCGGTATTAGCTGGCATTGGTTTCATCACTGCCATGCCTTTCCCGATGTTTTATTTAGTGGCTCCCCGCAGCGGTCTGGCCTCTAAGCATCGGATCACTATCGGTAACGCTCCCGGGACAGTTGATCCAGACTACCGGGGAGAAGTGGGAGTAGTGCTGGTAAACGAGGGTATGGTGAGGTTTCAGCTAAAGAAAGATATGCGAATCGCCCAGATCGTCTTTATTACAGCGCTGATTCCTCAGATCAATCTCGTGTCCATACGCACCGAACTGGACGAGACCGAGCGAGGCAGCGGCGGCTTCGGCTCCACCGGTCTTTACGACGAGCCTGACCGGACTTAGTCAGTGAATCGCTCGGATCGTGAGCGGCAGTTCTGCCCTACAGCAGAATTGCCGCCTTTTATTTGTCTACTCCGACCACCGCCAGATTGCCAGAATGTTCAGTCGGGGGTGTATAATAGTTTTACCTTAAAGATTAGGTCGAATAACGGCTGCGAAGTCCGGTGCAAGTCCGGCGCTGTCCCGCAACTGTAATCCCATCCCCAGTTTCTGGAACTGGAAATGGGTAAGCCAGGTCGCCAACGTTATTCGTAGAACCAACTCCGTGAGAAGAGTTAGGGAAAACCTTGTGTTTTTACTAAGCCTCTCTCCGCGAGAGGTGTTTGTTAATTATAAGTCAAATTTTAAACCAGCCACCGATGGTATATACGGTAGCTACCGTATATACAGTTAGGATTGAGCCAAAGATGGAGAAAGAAGAGTTAGAAATAGTTGAGGAGCGAGATGAAGACGAGATGATGTCAAATGAGGCGTTCGACCTTATCGCCGATCTTAATAGTACCGTAGCTTACGGCGAAAGCTTAGGGGTATTCACTCCCAAAGAGGCGGCCGATTGGTATGCCGGGATCGATGCCTGTGTTAAAGTTAGCCACCTGCGCGGGCTAATGCCTTATCTGGATCGGTTTATCGCCTCCGGCGAGGCTCGCTTGCGCCAATTGGAGAAAGCCGCCAATAGTACCCTGCTAACCGCGAGCGAACAACGCGGATACCTTAATCAGGCGGATAGTTTAACTTATGGCGCCAAAGGCCTGTTGATTAGCGAAATCAAGAGCTTGATTAAGGAGCTGGATGTTTTACGCAACCGGCTGCTTGCTGTATTGAGTCAAAAAAAGATGGCGGCCACCGACCAGAGTTCATTTATTAGTAAATTCTATTCTGCCAGCGCCAACAGTAAGAGCAGTGTAGTTAGTGAAGCAGAAAATGTTTCGATTACCGAATCATCCGCCCAAATCATAACCGAGGAGCCGGTTGACCCCGATCCTCCCACGGCTAAAACGGAAACCGCTGAGTCAACAATAGTACCCAAGGACCCCAAAGCCGATTACATTGGTTTAATAGAGCATTATTCTAAACATGATCAATTTAGCCAGGCTGCTGATCTATTAGAGGCGTCCAGCCGCTATTTTAATCTAATAGAATACCGCGCGCTGCTTAAACGGATCGAAAAAGCCAAACTGGCCAAAGAGATCCCTGATCTGCAAGCTTTCCTGCGGGCGGCTTGACCCAGTAGAGAATTTTGGGGATAGCTTTGCCGAATTAAGCGGTATCTCCCCAAATCTTCTATGGGGTTGAGCTTTTAGGAAAATCGATTAGAATTAAATGTCAGGCCGCATGGTCTGACGGGCGTTCGTTGGCTCTTTGCCAATTAGGTTGTTCTTAATTTCATTGGATGGAGGTCCAAAATGTGCGGAGTCATCGGTATTGTCAGCTTTGTTGGTGATGATGTACTGGAT
The DNA here is from genome assembly GCA_001771275.1 of candidate division Kazan bacterium RIFCSPLOWO2_01_FULL_48_13. Classification (GTDB taxonomy): domain Bacteria; phylum Patescibacteriota; class Kazan-3B-28; order Kazan-3B-28; family UBA10110; genus 2-01-FULL-49-10. The sequence continues at coordinate 97,082 of METE01000002.1, read as the reverse complement.
ACCATCATCAACAAATTGATCCACATACAGAACAGGGGAAGAAACTCCACCGGGTTGGCCATTATTAACAGCCGGCAACCTGGCTCGGTTGCCTATCATCGCAAGAAACCAATGGCAGCCACCAAATGGCTGACTGATCTGCACGAGATCGGCCACCTCAAGGAAGGGGTAGGAGCGGGGGATGTTGGCATTGGCCACGTGCAATACTCGACGGCCGCCAAGCGCATCCAGCGCAATGCCCAACCACTCTACGATGACGATGGTGGCCACAATCTGCTACTCGCTAGTAATGGGGACATCCCAATGCTGGACGAATGGCGCGAATGGCTAAAACGGAATCGTGGTTGTGTTTTCGGCTCGAACTGCGATGCGGAGGTTATTGTGAAGTATATTGGCTCCGCCATGCGGATCGATAAACTAAACGAAGCCGATGCCTTTGCAAAAATGATGAGGGAGTTGCCCGCGGCCTACTCTTTAGTGGCGATCACTCCCAGCAAGCGGCTGTTCGCTGCCCGCGACAAGTTTGGGTTTCGTCCGCTCTTCTGGGTAAAGACGGATACCCATGCCCTTGTCTGTTCGGAATCGGCTTTACTGGCTCAGTACGGCAAGGTTCAGGAAGTAAAGCCCGGCTCTCTCCTGATCATTTCACCAGACGGCTCAGTGCAGGAAATCCCGGTCTGCGCCCCCGACCGGCACGAGTGCCTAATGGAAAGATTCTATTTTTCCCGGCCCGACTCTCGGCACAATACCGGACAGTTGGTAGATACCATCCGCCGTCAATTAGGCAAGCAGATCGCCAAGCGGATCATCGAATTAGGATGGCCGATGCCCGATCTGGTCAGCTCGGTGCCATTCTCTGGCGGACCATCGGCCGAAGGAGCTTCGATTGGTTTCTACGAGTATGCTCATAGATTTGTTCCAATGATCACGGTGGTTCTGAAGGATCGCTTCTCGGAGCGTATCTTCCAAGGGGATAGTATGAGCCGACTGGAGATGATCGAGCGTCGATTCACTGTCAATCCGGACGAGGTGCTGGATAAATGGGTGTTGGTCAGCGACGATTCAATCGTCCGCGGTGATCAAGGCAGAGAGATAGTGCGTCAACTATGGGAGGCGGGGGCGGCTGGTGTTATCTATGCAGTTACGGCGCCGGCTCATCGCCACGCCTGCTATATGGGCATCAATACACCCGACGAGGATAGGCTGATCGCTCACAACAAAACGGACGACGAGGTTCGTGCCGAGCTCGGTGCTGACTATCTGCTCTATCTAGACCTGCCGGCCATCTTCGGGGTAATGGGATCCACCGAATTCTGCACAGCTTGCTTTACCGGCGACTACCCTTTGCCGGTTCCGGCTGGCCGGGCCGAGGTTTAATCGTTTAATCTTATGGTTACTATAAAGTAGCCCGGGAGCTCTTGGTTGTCCCCACAACCAATCTCCCGTTTTTTATACTCCAGATAAGCAAAATTAGACACCCCATCTGGTGCCTTTTCCCATAGGTGGAAAACACCTTTACAACAGGAGTGCATATCTGATAGAGTCTAAGATGTTGGTATATAATTAATAACTTCGGGAGGAGGCACATGGCCTACAGTCATAGGAACAGCAAGGGTAACACTTACTTCTTGCACAGCAAGAATGTAAGCCTTAAGGGGGGACGCAAGCAGATGATTTATTACTTTGCCAAGGTTGCCAGCGTCGGCGCCTGCGATGCAGTACCCGAGGGCTACAAGGTCATCGAGAGTGCCCGTACCGGTTTGCCCATCCTGAAGAAGAAGTAATTAACTTTGCACTCCAACTCAATGTCCCGGCTTGCCGGGATTTTGAGTACTCACTCACTGTACTCGTCATTGCGAGAAGTCCGTCAGCTGACGGACGATGAAGCAATCTCTGTGGAGTAGATTGCCGCGGGCTAACACCCTCGCAATGACAATAAAAGATTATCCCCTTGTCACTCCAAGTTCTCTGCTTTCGTCATTCTGGTAAGTCCGTCAGCCGACGGACGCATCCAGAATCTAATATAAGATCCTGGACCCCAGTAGTAGAGCAGAGCTCACTACGGGGCGCGGCAAGCCAGGATGACGGGTAAAGCGGGAATGACAAATTTGTGTAAGCAATTTTGACAATAAAAAACCCGGGGCGCTGGTCAAGCGCACCCGGAATGATGGTGTGATTGGAAAGCTGCAGCTCATGCAGTGTTGGCCGCTCGTCGCATGGTCTCCATCAGCTCAGGCCACTTGAGCTTCGGTTTCCACACCACATTGCCGGCAGCGACATCGTCGACGACGAATGGATCCCCTTGCTGGTATTGAGCCGTAGGAATGTGGCCAAGCGAAATGACTGGAATACCTTCCCAGCTATCCGCCGGTGAGCGGTTAACTAAGCAGATGATTCTGACCAACTTGGCCCCGAACGATTCTACCAGGTGCTTAATCGCCTTGGTGGTTGAGAAATTGTTGCATACATCCTCAACCAAGAAGACTTCCTGGCCCGGGCAGATTTCGTGACGACCCATAACCAGTACCGATTCCTCGCGCTGACCATCTTCGGTCGCTGCTTTAGTCACCTTCTTCTCAGCGAAGGTGTAGTCCAAATCAAGGTTCTCTGACAGTTGCAGGGCGCAGCTTAGTCCACCCATCGGTGCTGCCAAAAGAACAATGTCCGATTGCGCCGTGTGGCGCAGCCGACCATGTACCCTCTCGGAGCGAACGATGTCCGATAGCAAGCCAGTCAGCTTCCGCAGCTTCTGGGGTTTACGCTCGAGGGCGGCGATGTTGTAGTAGACTTCGCCAACATAGTTTGCCTGCTCGCTGACATATGTCGACCCACCGGGCTTTAAATACTTGCCGGCGTAACCGACCAGTGGCCCCAGCCGTTTTCCAGTCTCGTCTTTGGGACACTCATAGTAGGCGTTGTGCTCCGCCAGGAACTTCAACAGTAGCTCTTGGCTTACCAGATTAAGGTTAGAGTTCATCACGCACCTACCTTGCCGAGAGGGCGCTCTTCCAAGCCAAGCAAAATCTCGTCGAGCACGCGATTGAATGCTTCTTTTGGGCCACCCATTGTGGGGGGCGGAGAAGTAATCGGTCGTCCGATAACCAAAAAGTCAGCTCCTTTCGCGATTGCCTCGCGCGGAGTCATGATCCGTTTCTGGTCATCCTGAGAAGCCCACTCTGGACGAACACCCGGGGTTATCTTAGTCAGCGAGATGTCTTGGAGTGCCGGCAATTCTCGTGGGCTACAGATAATTCCCTGACAGCCGCACTCCTTTGCCACCACCGCCATCCGTCTAACAAGATACTGTATTTTCCCCTCTTTTGCATATCCAGTCATCATGTTCGATGGCATTCCAAAGAATCCCAGATCAGCCAAGTCTTCGTAGCCCAAGGATGTAAGCAGCGTCACCACCCACACCTCGGCCTGGCCTCGATTAGCCACTGCTTTCAGCATAGCCTTGCGACCAGACCAGGCGTGCATATTAAATGCATCAACTCCCCCCAGCGCCGCTGCGTTGGCGGCGGCGGCTCCGACCGTATTGGGTATATCGCAGAATTTTCCGTCAAAGAAGATTCGGCCACCTTCCCGTTTAATCAGCTTGATGCAGTTAGCCACGATCGGAACATCTGGGTTCAGTGAGGCTGTAATAGCCTCGAGCCCCAGCTTGAACCAGCATCCCGATGACACTAGCATCTCCACAACGCCAAAAGCCTCCTCTGGTCTTGAAAAATCCAGCGGGATTATAATCCTTTCTGCCAGTGATAGGCTACCATCTCTTGCCATGGCAAATCCCTCCTTCAGGGTATTTAGAATTCAGTAAGCTTACTCGTTTTCAAGGTGTTGTTGAGGAGACCAACCCCCATCAGCCACCTCTCGACCCCTTATCCTATCAAATATGGAGATATAGTCAAAACCGCTCCAGGAGCGGAATTTATGGCGAAGCCGGCCGTAGCCTTGGCGTAGGCTGGTAGCGCCACGGAGAGTCGAACTCCGGTTACCAGGATGAGAACCTGGCGTCCTAACCACTAGACGATGGCGCCTCGCACTTATTATACAGGGGGCATTCGATACATTTAAGAGCATAGCCGACTTTTCTGATAAACTAAAGACATAACCAAGAGGAGCTCCGCCGTATGTTGTTCATACCTAAGCACGGAGAGGCAGTGCCTAAGAATTGGCGGGAAACCCTGCGGCGGCGGGCCGAGCGGTTAGAACAGGCCGAGCAAGACGATATTAAATACCGAGAAGAGAATTTCTCAAAAAGGGGTGGCGTTATTTTGGAATGGACCGAGGTGGAAGGCAATAACGACCAGCCCGCTCGAAAAATCCCTTTTTATTGGATATGTGGCAACGGTGATGGTCGCCTAATTGATCCACCAGAGATCACACCGGAAGATGATCCGGTTCACTTTGTGGCACCAGCCAAAGACACCCGGGACTCATCCAAAATAGAATGTCACGGAACGCTGCCTCACCACCCAACACTCAGTGACGCGAAGGCCTGGGATATGCCAGCCTGGCGGGAGTTTAGGGAAGCAGCCATTCAAGAAGCAAACGCATCCAATGAGACCACGATTCATTAACCCCATGCTGTATTAGATGGTAGTACAACTATCCAATCTCCGCTCGACCAAATTTAAAGATATAATCAATGTGTAGCCGACAATTAATATCTGGAGGAGATATGAACAAAGCGCGAATAATTCTATGGCTGATCGTGGCTCTACTAACCAGCCAAATCTGGTCGGGCGTACCATCAGTTATCGCCTTCGAGCAACTGCCGCGTTCTTTAGCCTGGGAATTGATGGGCCAAAGCGGGATCGAGCAGCTTACCCCCGACGGCTATCCTTATTCAATTATTAATACTCCGCCAGGAGCAACTATCCAGATGTCGGTTAAAGTAAGAAATCGATCGCGCAACCCGCGGGCTGAAGTTTGGTATGGCAAAAGCGCGCTGATAAAAGAGGGCCCCAGCTATCCCAATGCTCATGCTATTGGTATCGGGACCTGGGATCCGATGGATAATAAACCATCTTTTTTGGATGCGTCCAGTTTTGTAATTAATGGCAACCGCTTGGCCTACTATGATGGCGCTCCCGTCAATAAAGGCGGGATCATGGATCTAAGTTGGACGGTGAGGGTCGCTGATAATACACCAAATGGCACATACGATCTGGTCCTATCATTAGTTAGAGAGCATGACGAGTGGGGCTATCGGGTAACGCCAAAAGGAGTTAATCATAAATATAGATCCATATTGTTCCGATTTGTAATCGGAAACAACCCCTCGCAGATAAAGACTTATAACCCTCAGGGCTCAGATTTAGTATTCGATTATCCTAACAACTGGGAAATTGCTCGCGATTTTTCTCTCAGCGAAGAGAATAGTAGCGTGTTCAGCTCTGCAATTTATCTCAGTAGCCCATCCGTCCCAATGGAAGGCGACTATCCGTTGGGTGTTCATTTGGTTCGCAATGCCGGCACTACTATAGACCAAGCAATTCAAAACTTTATCGCCGATCTTAATCCAGGGATTTGGGGAACTCCAGAAATATCCAGCACGCTGTACACGGCTAAAAACCACCCCTACAAGCACCTGTTTATTAGGTCGCTGAGTGACACCGGTACCATTAGGCGAGACTTTGTCGTTAATGAGCATAATTTTGTGGTAACTATCGGCAACGATAGCGGTAACAACTGGTCGGTGGTAGATATAATCCGCAACTCCCTGAGATAATACACATATGCTGATTGGTTATCATGTCTCGGCGGCTGGGGGGTTGCATAGGGCTATCGCTGAAGCCGAAACTATCGGCTGTAACGCCATCCAGATCTTTGTGGGCAGCCCACAAGTTTGGCAAACATCAGTGGTTGATCCATCCGAGATAAAAAAATATCAGGATGCTTTGGCCAAATCAAAGGTGGAAAAAGTCCTTGTCCACTCCGCTTATCTACCTAATCCAGCTAGCCATAAAGATACGCTTCGGCGCATGAGCCTAAAAAAGATGAAGGAGGAGATTCGCACCGCTCACGCAATTAAAGCGGACGGCTATAATTTTCACTGTGGTAGTAATCAAAATAGTAATGCCGAAGGGGTTAGGCTAACCACCGAAACCCTCAACCGATTAGCCGAATTAAGTGATGAGAAGTATCCCATCTCTTTAATCATCGAAAACGATGCCGGCGCGGGCCACCGGATCGGAGATACGATCGAGGAGTTGGCGCAAATCTGGCAGGGGATAAAGAATAAAAAACGGTTCGGCTTTTGCTTGGATACTTGTCATTTATTTGTTTCTGGCATCGACCTGCGTACTAAAAAAGATATCGATGCGTTAGTTAGCAAATTTGATAAGCTGATCGGCCTCAAGCATCTTAAATTCATCCATATTAATGATGCAATATTTGAACTGGGATCCAAAAAAGATCGCCACGAGCTGATCGGGAGGGGCCATATCGGTGCCGCTGGCTTTAAAGCCCTGCTCCACCATCCTAAGCTGCGGCAACTCCCATTTATTATGGAAACGCCTTACGGCGGTGACTCCAAGGGCGCCATCCCAGCCCGAATAAAAGAACTAAAATATGTTAAAACCCTGGCCCAATAACCCTCACCGCCCTTCCCAATATATAGAGCGGTCGCTCTGTATATTGGGGGTCAGTAAGAGAAGTTTAGTTGTCTCTAAATAAATCAAGACGATGAACCCAAAAGATCCGTCCGATATGTATTCGATGATAGTAGGCTACCCGGAGCAGTTTGCCAAAGGGCTGGCTTTAGCTAAAAATATTCATCTGTCGCCAGATATAAACGAAATCATAATCGCCGGAATCGGCGGCAGCGCCTTATCGCCCGATCTGGTCTATGCCTTTTTTCAGCAGGATATCAGGGTGCCATTCTCGATCCATCGTAGCTACGATCTGCCTAAACCGGTTTCGCCCCAAACACTAGTAATAGCCATATCTTTTTCTGGCAATACCGAAGAAACTATTTCGGCCGCCGCCGCAGCGCTTAAACAGGGCGCTCAAGTAGCCGTCATCACTACCGGGGGGAAACTATCCGAACTGGCCATAGCTAATTCACTGCCGTTGGTGTGGCTAACCAAAGAGTCTGAGAACTTTCAACCGCGAATGTCATCTGGTTATGTTATCGCCGTGCTCACCCAACTATTAATCAATGCCAATATTTTGCCGGAATCAGCTGCCACCGCGCTAATTACCGCTGCCACGGCGTTGCGGCAGATACGGTTGGCAGAAACCGGCCAGCAGATTGCTCACCAGTTAGTTGGCCTCACTCCGCTTATTTATGCCTCGGACAACTACTGGCCAGTGGCCCGGATCGCTAAGATCAAGATCAACGAAAACAGCAAGGTGCCCTGCTTCTGGAATATTATCCCAGAGATGAACCATAACGAGATGCTCGGTTTTACCAATCCGCAGGGAGGCCGTTATTTTGCCCTAATGTTAAAAGATGCCAGCGATCACCCAAGCATTAATCACCGAATGGAGGTGCTATCCACCGTCTTACGAGGGCGGGGGATAAATAGCCAAATCATTAATATGATCGGAAATAATTATCTGGAAAAGGTCCTGAGCAGTTTAATGCTAATGGATTGGGTATCTTATTTTCTGGCCTTGGAGCTCGGCATCGATCCCACCCCAGTTGATATGGTGGAACAGTTTAAGGCAGCTATGGCAAAATAACCCCACCCTCTCCTCCCCTTGCCAAGGGGAGGAGAGGAGGGACGTTATTTTTGTTTTGTGACGACCCATTGAACCAATTGCGTTAGCCAATAGCAAAACTGCCACTACGGCGCGGCTGTTGTTTGAGGTCAGCTGTATGGACAGATGACCGAGTTCAGCCAATAGCGCTAAGTAAGGCAGTTTTTGCTGTTTGGGTAGCAATCGGTGATTGGGGTGTCTTTTGGGGTGCCACCCCGTCCGTCAGCCGACGGATGGGGTGGCAAAAAGAATATTGTGATAAAATATTATTAGTGATATGAATAACACTATTGCCAACACCATCGTCAACAAAGTCACCGAAGAAGCCACTACCGGTTTTTTTGAGAGGATCTTTAATATTTATAACCAGTTTGTGGGGATCTTCCCCGAAAAGTATCAATGGGTAATCTCGATCATCATCATTTTGGCGTTGGCCGCCTTTCTCTGGAATCTGATCAAAAAGAACTGGCTGTGGTTTGTGCTGGTGATCGTACTATTCCCAGGGATCGTTCCTATTTTGCAGAATGTGTTTAACTCACTGGCCAAATTGATGATCGGCAAATAATTTGCCTAATTTCCGCCATTGGAGCCCGAGTGTCCCGAATCGATAAAATTAGCGCTGCCGAAGCTGTTGTCTGACCCATCCCCCAGTTCCAGAAACTGGGGATGGGGAGTTCAGCGAGAGGCGGAAAGCTATATTTTATCTGATGAGGAGCGAGGGCGACTGGCGGAAGATTTTGGTTACTTTTCTCGGAAAAGTAACTGATAGTTTATGGTATGATATGGAGGTAAAATCCCAAAAATGAAGAGGAGTTTGGCCCTACGCGCGGTAAAACAGGTCGGTAAAAACATCTTGCTAAAAGGATGGGTGCACAGCATCCGCAACATGGGCGGGATCGTGTTTATGGACCTGCGAGATGTGTCTGGAGTTATTCAGACAGTCTTTGATGATACTAAGGCCCATCTCACTAAAGAATTAGGGCCAGAATATGTGGTGGCGGTGACTGGCCAGGTTGTAGAGCGCGGAGACAAATATCGCAACCCTAAGTTAACCACCGGCAACATCGAGA
>METE01000002.1:83060-88254 GCA_001771275.1 candidate division Kazan bacterium RIFCSPLOWO2_01_FULL_48_13 | reverse complement strand
CATTTGAGATCGATAAAGAAAAAGCCACCGATGAAGAGCTACGATTAAAATATCGGTATTTAGATATTCGCCACGAAAGATTAAAGAACAATTTAAAAGCACGGCATAAACTGATTGCGCATATCCGCAGCTTTTTAGACCAAGAAGAATTTATTGAGGTCGAGACTCCATTGCTATCTGCCCCCACCCCCGAAGGAGCTCGTGACTTCTTGGTCCCCAGCCGCAAACATTTGGGCAGCTTTTACGCACTGCCTCAAGCGCCCCAGCAATATAAACAGCTGCTAATGACCGCCGGGATAGAACGATACTACCAGATCGCTAAATGTCTCCGTGATGAAGATAGTAGGGGAGATCGCCAGCCCGAGTTTACTCAGCTCGATTTAGAGATGTCATTTGTCACCCGTGAAGAAGTTATAGAGCTTAATGAAAAACTCCTCATCGAACTGATTAAAACGCTTTACCCCAAGAAACGGATTCAAACTGTACCTTTCCCGCGGATGACTTATGCCGAAGCGCAAAAGAACTTTAAAACTGACCGGCCTGACCTCCGAGAAGACAAAACAGACCCCGACTTGCTATCTTTCTGCTGGATAATTGATTTTCCTTTCTTCGAAAAAGATAAGTCCACCAACTGGACATTCACTCATAATCCATTCTCCGCTCCGATGCTCGCCAGCCTGCCCGACTTATTGGCCAAAAAAAATATCGATAAGATTCTCGCTGCTCAATACGATATTGTGCTAAATGGTTCGGAGATCGGCGGCGGGAGTATTCGCAATCACGAGCCTAAAGCCCTTCGAGCGGCTCTCAGTATTATGGGCTACTCCGACCAGCAGGTCGAAGCCGATTTTGGCCACATATTAGAAGCATTTTCGTACGGCGCACCACCGCATGGCGGCATTGCCTGGGGATTAGACCGATTAATAATGATCCTTCAAGACGAGCCTAACATCAGAGAGGTGATTGCTTTTCCAAAAACCGATAAGGCTCGGGATCCCATGATGAATGCTCCTCGCCCGGCTAACCCCGAACAGCTAAAAGAGCTCGGCATTTCAATTAATAAAAAATAACAAAAGATGTTGTCATCCTAAGCGTTAGCGAAGGATCTAGCGTAAGCGGTCCGACGGGTCGGACCTATATTCTTCAGCTGACGCTTCAGAATGACCAAAAAAATATGAAAACTGTAGCGATATTTTTAATTATCATCAATTTTTTTACCGGATCCTTAAATAATATTAAGGACGGTTTGATCAGTTCGATCACCGATTCTGCCAACAACCCATTTCAGGCCCTATCGGCCACCCTTAAGCCAGAGCCAGTCCGCAACCCCCTATACAAAGACCCTGAAGTGGGAGCTACCTCGGCGCTGGTAATGGATGCCGATACCGGTAAAGAGCTGTTCTCTAAAAATCCGGACGAACGGTTGGCCATCGCCAGTATTACTAAGATTATGACAGCCATAGTTGTCCTGCGGTATAAATCCAACCCGGAAGAGACCATCACCGTTTCCAGCGCCGCCGCGAAAGTGGGGGGATCGCAGATGCATCTGCTGGAGAATGAAGCTATGACAATCAGAAATTTAATGAAAGGAATGCTCATACATTCCGCCAACGATGCGGCTTACGCCATCGCTGAGGGCACTTTTGGCAATGTGGATCGGTTTGTGGACGCGATGGATCGGCAAGCCGATGAATTGGGACTAACCAACACCCACTTTACCAACACCTACGGCGCTGATGACGATGCTCATTTCTCCACCGCTCGGGAGGTCGCCATTCTTACTGCTCACGCCCTGCAGAATGAGATTTTTCGCTCGATCGTCAGCATCCAAAAAACTACCGTCACGGATGTTACTGGCAAATTCAAACACAGTTTGGAAAACACCAATAAACTGGTGGGCAAATATCTTAATGTGATCGGCGTCAAAACCGGCACTACCATCGAATCGGGCGCCTCGGTGGTGGCCGCTGCTAAAGGCAGCGCTGGCCAAACCGTGATCGCCGTTCTGCTTAACAGTCCCGATCGGTTTACTGAAGCCAAAAAACTATTAGACTGGGCCTTAAAGGGCTATACCTGGATCGAACCCCTATAATAGAGATATGGAAAAAACTGGCAAATATCTGGTCGCCATCGTGGGTCGGCCCAATGTTGGCAAGTCCACCCTGTTCAATCGCTTAGTCGGATCGCGACAGGCGATTTTATCTGATATCCCGGGGACCACCCGGGATGTTCTATTTGGCAGCGTCACCTGGGGCAAGACATCATTCGCCATCGCTGATACCGCTGGCATTGAATCGGAGGTACGGAGCGATTTAGAGAAAGACATTCTCGCCCAAACTCAGCTGGCCATCGATTCGGCCGATCTGATCCTGTTCCTGGCCGATGCCAAGACCGGTCTCCAACCGGACGATAAAGCCGCTGCCGCGCTGATTCGCCGGTTAAGCAAACCAGTGATATTAGTGATTAATAAAGCCGAGGGAACTAAATACGATCAATTAGTCTACGAATTTCATCAGCTGGGTCTGGGTGATCCTCAATTAATCTCCGCTATTCAAGGCCGAGGCATTGGTGATATTCTGGACGAACTGGTTAAAAAGTTAAAAAAGATCCGCAAGACTGGCAAAGCTTCCAAATTAGGCAAAGACGCCAAACCAGTGGTCCGAGTATCTATCTTGGGCCGACCAAATGTCGGCAAATCAACTTTATTTAATCAGTTGATCGGAAGCAAGCGGGCGATTGTCAGCAACCAACCCGGTACCACTCGTGATGCTATTGTCGGTCGGGTCAATAGCGATGAAATAGAAATCGAGTTTACCGATACGGCTGGTCTGCGCCGTCCGGGAAAGATTGGTCGGGGGATCGAATACTTCAGCTCGCTGCGCGCCCTTCGTTCTCTGCAGAATGTTGATATCGCTCTGCTGTTAATGGAAGCCGACGAGGGAGTGATCGCCCAGGATATGAAAGTAGTCCAGATGATCCTGTCTGAAGATAAAGGGCTGATCCTGGTAATCAATAAATGGGACGCGGTAGAAAAAGATGATAAATTGATGGCTGGATACGAGCGGTATCTATCCCAGAAGTTTCCTTTTATACCGTGGGCGCCACGAGTTTATGTATCGGCGCTAACCGGCCAGCGCGCCGATAAAATAATTGCCACCATTAAAACTGTATGGCAGTCGCTGAACGCTAAAATTCCCAATAAGCATCTTAATCAAATTATCAGCAGCGCGGTTCAAGCCAAACTGCCCACGGGTCCCCGCAAGATTCCCAAGATCTATTTTTCGAGCATCAAGCAGGTTAATCCGCCTACCATTACGCTTAAAGTCAACTACCCAGAAGAAATCCACTTTTCTTATCTGCGGTATTTAGAGAAAAAAGTCCGTGACCACTATCCTCTAATTGGCGCCCCGCTCCGCTGGGAGATAATTAAAAGCTCCAACAAGATATAACCCCACCCCTATCTTGAACGGCCGTTCAAGATAGGATTTGAGGGCGCCCATCAGTAGTAGCTAACAACCCGATATGATCAAACCTTTTAGCGACAACTTAATCTTTATGGATGCGGAGTTTTCAACTATCGATCCTTCTACGGGAGAAATTATCTCGATTGCTTTTGTTAAACCAACTGGAGAAGAACTGTATTTAGAGATAGAACACGACCCCAATACATTAGACGATTGGGTAAAAGAAAATATTATCCCGCGTCTAAGTGGTAATTTTATTAGTAGGGCGGATGCCAAACAGCAGATCGAAGCTTTTATCGGCACCGATCATCCTTACATTATTAGTTACATCAATCATTTTGACGTAGTGTTTTATTGGCGCACCTTTGGCCTACCAGAAGTTCTACCCACTTATAATCAATGGTTTCCGTTAGATTTAGCTACTCTAATATTCTTTAGCGGTATCGATCCCAGAAAATATCTCCACCGCAAAACCAAAGATCAACACAACGCCCTCACTGATGCCCAGCTATTAAAAGAAAGTTACTACCACCTACTGGCCGAAACCAACGGTTAAAACTCTTATTCTAACTATGCTATGATAACTTGTTTGGCATAAACAAGCAATTTGACATAACTAAAACCTGCTCAACTTGAGCTAAGGAGGTGTAAGGTTATGGGAAAAGCTGCTCCGAAAGATTACCAACCCTTATTAGTGCAGGATGAGTGTCTGTGGGAACGCCCCACCGCTGTCAGCCCAACCTACCCGCATGTAAGGCTGCCCGTATCTGGTTTACATTCCGAATACTACTTCCGCGCCCCAATCGACAATCCTAATTTAATGCGGACGATTGCGTATGAGTTGTTCGACAAGATCGCCGAAGCGATGAGTGCACAGGTCGCAATCGATAAAGTTGTAGGGCCAGAACGAGAAACCGTCTCGCTGGTTAATCAGTTCACCCTAAGGATTCAGGATAGTCATTACCCTAACCGCGATAAGATACGGACATCGGCGACCAAGAAACTGCGCGAAGGGACACCCGAGGAAGACCAAGAGTGGCTCGAGCACTATACCAAGTTAACCAACGATAGCAAGATATTAGTGCTGGAGAATGTGGTAACTACTGGCATCACGGCCGCCCAAACCGTACGCGCCATTTACCGATATGCCAAAGGAGTAGGCATTAAGGTGGAAGTGTTACCAATCATCGGTTGCATTTTTAACCGGACTGCGGGTGATTGGCTGGTAATCGACCAGAGAGAGTTTAAATTAATATCCTACTTGCACAAACAACCATCCGAATGGTCACCAGCAGAATGTCCTCTATGTAAAGAGGGCTCGGTCGCGCTCGACCCGCGCACCCAGTGGGATGTGTTAATGAATCCCCTCTAAAATACCTCCGCAACCGTAAAACTAACCGAGGCCCACAATTGGGCCTCTTTTTTATTCAGATCACTGCCGCCCCGGAAATGCCTAACTGCGCGCATTGTCATTCCGGACCGGTTGGTTTCTATAAACCCAGTCCGGATCAGGGATCCAGGCAGAAAAATATTAGGCTAAGATCCTTAAACTCTCCGGGCTGGAGCTCTCAGACTTGGAGGCAAGTTCAGGAGGACAAAGCGACGGGGCAAAAATTCAGCGCGACAACAGAATTACGACAGACTAACTTTTTTATAAGAGATCAGATCATGTACTCCTACTTCGTTCATCGATCGGGCCGAAGCTAATCTCACGATCGCTTTTTCGTGCA
>METE01000002.1:80852-83049 GCA_001771275.1 candidate division Kazan bacterium RIFCSPLOWO2_01_FULL_48_13 | reverse complement strand
GTGCATCGATTTAATGATTTTAGCCAGCGTTCGACTAAGATTTTCTTTTAACGGCCCAGCATATTCGGTGTAGCCGTCTACTCCTTCGGCGAATTCATTCTGACCATAGCGATACTGCGCCTCTTGATGGATGCGAGCTCTTAAGCTGCCCTCGCCCCAGTATTCTTTGAGATATTCGATACTCGGGTCCAATTTGCCATTAGTGGCGGGATACATCCGCAAGAAATCATCGCGCGAGATCTTATTGCCGGGCGCTTCTTCCAATCGGGCAAAATACTTACCTAACATAATGGCGTCAGCCCCAATCGCCAACGCAATACACATCTCGCGGGCCGTGCCAATGCCACCATCAGCGATCACTGGCGCCCATTCCGGCAATTTGTCTCTGGTAGCCGAGCACTCCATCACGGCTGATGCCTGTCCCTTGCCGGTCGCTTTGACATCGGTGGTGATGCAGATGCTGCCAATACCCATCCCCACCTTAACGCCATCAGCGCCCCAGCCGATCAAATTATTTACTCCATCGGAATTAATAATATTGCCGCCAACGATCGGGACTAAAGGATAATTTTGTTTAACAAACTGAATCGTTTCTTTTTGATAGTCGGTATTACCATGCGATGAATCAACAAACAAAATGTCTACCCCGGCTTCTGCCAGCGCTGGCACCCGCTCGGCGTAATCTTTGGTATTGATAGCCGCTCCTACCACCAATCGACCCTGGGCATCCAACAGAGTTTTAAACGGATAGCTATAGTTATCGGCATTGGGAGGCGCCGCTTTTACCCGTCGCACCATCTCTGCCTCACTTAAAATTGGTTGAGAGCAATAGATCACACCCAAGCCGCCGCAACGCGCCAACTCGGCAGCTAATTCTGGACCGGTGACCGCCTGCATCGCCGCGCTCAAGAACGGAATATTAATCTTAAACCCGCGCGCCACCGCCACACTTAAATCGGCTTGGGATTTAGACAGTTCCCGAGCAGTATAAGCGGTATCGAGCGTAAACTCACTTAACGAATACGCCAATGGTTGCAGCACGACTTCCCTTGCCATAACCTATTCTACTGCCTGCCCCCGTTAACCTGTCAACCCAGTAGAAGATTTTGGAGAATATGCCTGACCGCTTTAGCGGAAACCCAAAAAGTCAACCCCGTGAAGAGCAATGATGCCTGTATTTACATCGAAGGCCGCCGGCATATTAAAGAGCTAAAGCACCCCAAAATTCTCTACTGGGTCAACCATTCCCGGTTAGTGATATGATATAGGGTAATTTTAGGAGGACGGATGGAGGTAAAGATAGTTAAAACTGGGGCTGATAGCCAGAATATTCTGCTTGTGCCGGTATTTGCCAAGGCCAATAAATCAACCAGTCGGTTGGCGGAGATTATTGATCAGGGAGAGTTCGAAGCTAATTTAGGCGAAATCTATTCGGATGTAGCAGCGGGCCAGAAACTGATCTATGTCGGGTTGGGGGAGAGGGCTAAATTAAACCCCGAGTTGTCCAAAACCTGTGGCGGAAAAATCTGGTCCAGTTTGGGCAGCATTGGTGATAAATCGGTTGGCTTGATCTTGGACAAAAACTTAAAACCCGCTCTCGCCTTATCTTTGATCGAAGGTTTGCTGCTGCGCAACTATATGGACCTACGCTACAAAACAGGTGAAGAGGCCGAAAAAAGCAAGAAGAAACTGCTTAATTCGTTAACCGTTATTGGTGAAACTGATGCCTCCTTTAAAAAAGAACTGCAAGAATTAACCAAGATCGTAGCAGCCGTTCATTACGCCCGCGATTTGGTGATGGCGCCCTCGGCCGATCTGCGACCGGAAGATTTAGCCAACGAAGCCGCTAAACTAGCCCACACTTACAACAATGTCACTTTTGAAGCGCTCACTAAAAAGGAGCTGCAAGAGCAGGATTTAAATTTATTATTGGCAGTTAACCGCGGGAGCGCTTACGAGCCCCGGCTGATTGTGCTGCAGCTTAATCATGACAAAAAAGACAAGCCAGTAATCCTGGTGGGCAAAGGAGTTACCTTTGATTCCGGTGGTTACAATTTAAAACCTTCAGATGGTTTTTTGGAAGTGATGCACACCGATATGGCTGGTGCCGCCACGGTGTTAGCTACCATTAAAGCATTGGCCGAGTTAGGCAGCAAAAAGAAAGTGATCGCCATCATCCCCGCCACCGAAAATTTGG
>METE01000002.1:80006-80789 GCA_001771275.1 candidate division Kazan bacterium RIFCSPLOWO2_01_FULL_48_13 | reverse complement strand
ACACCGATGCCGAAGGCCGACTGATCCTGGCCGATGCGCTAAGCTACGCCATTAAAAACTTCGATCCGCGTTATGTGGTTGATCTGGCTACCCTAACCGGCGCCTGTATCGTCGCGCTGGGTTTTCGCTACGCCGGGCTGTTCAGCAATAATTTAGATCTACAGAAACAGATCAAATCGGCCAGCGCCGATTCGAACGAAAAAGTTTGGGCGCTGCCATTAGATGATTCATTTAAAGACCAGATGAAGAGTCCGGTGGCCGACTTATCCAATTTAGGCAGCGCAGGGAGATACGCGGGTGCTTCCACCGGCGCGGCTTTCTTGGCGCACTTCGTTGGCGAAACGCCGTGGGCCCATTTAGATATCGCCGGGCCGGCTTTTCAATCCAAAGAGACCGAGGCGTGGAATCCACCCACCTATGCTACTGGCTTTGGGGTGAAGCTGTTAGTCAATTTAATTCGCGAATACTAACCCCTCCTTACTTTTCGTCATTCTGGGGAGTCCGTCGGCTGACGGACGATTCCAGGATCGTATAATACGATTCTGGGCAAAGCCAGGATGACGCGGGTGGGACAAATAAAAAAATCCCCGCCAAAACGATTGCTCGTTTCAACAGGGATAATGCCTTCAAGTAGACACCTATTTGGAGGCTGCGTTGTCATCGGAGGCTCTTTCTTTGAAATCACACTGGTTACAACTGTAACACCGGTTAATCCCTCAGCAATGGTCCTCGTAATAGACTAAGTGCCCGGAACACCCTGCTTGCGGGCAGGGTTTATCGGTC
>METE01000002.1:41982-79981 GCA_001771275.1 candidate division Kazan bacterium RIFCSPLOWO2_01_FULL_48_13 | reverse complement strand
TCTCGTATGTTCTGCGAGCCACTTCTTGCACCTCCTATTTTCTTATTTTGAACGGCCACATAACTTAGAGTTAGTGGCCGAAGAAACCACGACCGATCTCGTCGGGGATGGTGATGTGAACCATGCCGTGCTCTTTAAAGTACATGGCAACCTCATCGTCCGCTCGGCTTCCGGTAGTGTTCATCACCGTGGCAACACCGTGTTCGACCAGCACCTGGGGGCCGTCCAGTTTGGGGAAGAAACTGTCAGTTACCACCGAGGAGAGGCGAGCTCGATCGCCCGCCTGCGCCATCGCCAGCTGACAGCTGCCCACCCTATCCTGTTGCCCCACGCCATTGCCTACCAACTGGTAGTTGCCAGCGCAACTGGTGGTGTTGCTGTTACTGGTGGCACAAGCCGTCCAGGCGATCAGGAGGTTGATATCGTTAGTCGGCAGATGGTCATTAGCGACCATCAACCGCTTGTCCGCTAGATCAAGCAAGTAGCGCTCCCCGTTACGGACCAGAGTGCCACCGCGGACTGGCCGATACTGTGGGCTGGTATCGAGGCTGGCGAGGTCGATCGATTCCAGGACCGGGTTAATGAGCAGCTGCTTCTTCATCTCTTTGCCGCGCAACACATCGATCGCGTCCAGCGTCATGTTGGGAGCAACGATACCCGCCAGGTAGCGGAACGATTCGCCATCAGGCAACCAACCGCGGATAATCTTCTTGGCCAATTCCTTGGTCAACACAAAATTGACCATCAGAATCCCACCAAAGGCCGCCCGCTGATTGCCGGTCAGTGTTAGTTCCAGCGCTTCTTCCTCCGTGCCGGCCGTAGTTAGGCCAACCGGATTGCCGTGCTTCACCACTACCCCCAAATAGCTCGGCGGCGAAAAGCGGTGGTTTACTTCCAACACCGCCGCCAGAGTAGTGAGGGTGTTTAAAGCCCGGTCAACATCGGTGTAGTTGACCCACCCCGGTTCGGTATCGCCAACGATATCGAAGCGATCGAGCGCCAACGGATCATTGTGGCCAAACGCGTTCTTCATCAGCGCGGCTCCGGTTTGATACGGATTCTCCCCGCGGCGCAGCCCCCGGACTCTTTCGAGACACAGGGTCTGCAACCGACCGTCGCTGATGTTGGCCGCCGATAGCCCACAGTAGTGAGCGATGAACTGTTCGGCTTCAGCAGCCACCTCCTCCAGCCACTCTGTCGTCATGTCGCCTTTGAGTAGCCGGTCGATAGTGGGCTTTAGCTGGTCAGTCCGCCAGACGATCGCCCTTCTGCCTTTGGCTGCTGCCCGGATCGCTGCTGGACCGCCAAAGTCCGTCAGCTCCAGCCGCGACTGCCAGGTGCTTTTGGGATTGCGCATCTCGTCGTGCAACCCGTAGACCGTGCAGATCAGTAGCTGGATGGGATAGTACCCGAGCTGGTCTATTAGATGGGCCGCGTGTTGCGGGTTGTTCTGATCAGATATCAGCAGCGAGTTAGTCTCCCAACTGCAGCTGGCCATCCGATGGTCCATCGCCGGCTGATGGCCGATCAGTTTGGCTACATCAGTAACGATGACCTTCTTTTCTGCCAGAAACTTAGCTGTCCCACCGGTGGCATACAGCGTCCAGCCGGCTTTGGCGAGGCGCCAGATCTGCCTGGCAACGGCCGCAGTCTTGTCTTTCGCCCCCAACATCACCAGAGCAATGGGGTGGGTGAGGTCCAGTCTGCCCTGGGGCAACTGGCTGGTCTGGTCGAGGTATTTCATACCTAATCACTCTCCTGTTTGCCTTGCGGCAGATTTTACAATACAGTCCTGGTTTTCAAGCCTTGCCTGGGCCAAGATTGCCTTGGCCCCAACGGCCCATCATAGCAAAAGATGTGGTATAATCAATTTGTCATATCCTAACCCAAGGGAGGATAAGATGGCAGGAGGAAAAGTAGCCAATAAGGCGATCGGCAAGGTCAGCCACTACTACGACAAGATCGGAGTAGCGATTATCGAATTAGCCGCGCCCCTTAAAGTGGGCGACAAGGTGAAGTTCGTTAAGGGCGATACCGAGACCGAACAGATTATTGATTCGATGCAGATCGAACGGGCCGCTGTTGAATCGGCCAAGAAAGGTGCCATCATTGGCATCAAAGTTGACGAGCCCCTTAAAGAGGGTACAATGGTCTACGCAGCTTAAGCAGCTGTGGCGTGAGGTTTTAATCCTGCGGATGTAGGGCGAATGCTTCACGAACAATTAGATATATGGACGAAATAAGAATTGAAGGGCAGGGTCCCTTCCACTTTCCTGGTAATCCTAATCGGAAGGTGGAAAAAGTTGAGAAAATTAGTCCCTCTCGTCCCGACGAGGATGTTTTGCATAAACCCGAAGGCGGCATCCACAAAACTGAGCCGTCAGGCGATAAATTAGACATCAGCCAAGAAGCATTGGACGCGTTAGCTGATGCCGATCAAGCGGAACAATGAAATTAGTAGTCGGATTAGGCAATCCCGGTAAAAAATATGAGCGCACCCGGCACAATGTGGGTTTTATGGTAGTTGATGCTTTGGCCAAAGAACTAGGCCTAATGTTAAAAAAGAACGACCAGTTTCAGGCCGTAGGCGGGGCAACCGATAAGATCGCCCTGGCCAAACCACAAACCTTTATGAATAATTCTGGCATATCAGTAAAAACGATCAGTAAAAAATATCGAGTCAAGCCGGAGGACATCTTAATCGTGGCCGACGATATTGATATGGATCTGGGTAAGCTCCGCTATCGCGAGATCGGCAGCAGTGGGGGACACAAAGGCGTTCAATCGGTGATTGATAATCTAAAAACCAACATCTTCCCCCGGCTTAAAGTAGGCATCAGCCGATCGGAGAAATTGGAACCTAACGAATATGTCACCGCCAACTTTACCAACACTCAATTATCCCAAGTTAAGAAAATCTTACCCGTGGCGGTAAGAACCATTAAAGAAAAGTTTCTGAAAATTTAAATATGTTAAAAGGGGCGGTGAGGCCCCTCTTAACTTTTCCCCCAGCCCCCTAAGAAGGCGTCAAACTCGATAAAGAGTTTTTGTACCGGACCCCAACACAATGGGTGGGTCGGGACGCCTCTGGTCTCCAACTCGGAGAGAATAAGCAGGGAGAATCCTGCCTGCAAGCGTAGTCCAAGGAGGGTAGGACAATGGCTTGCAAGCAAGATTCTCCCAACTTTCCGGCAGTTATCCGAATAGAAAAGTGTACCATAGGTTGTCAAAACGGTTAAGATTTCTTCTCATTATACCATATAATTAGTAACCAGTCAAGAGTTGGTCGCATCAATTCTGCACCACCTGTCTGCTAAATTTAGCAATCTCGCTGCTTATAAATCTCTTAAGCAGAAGGTTAACAATGGCAAAGTTTATATTACTGGCCTTAATCAAACAGGGAAGCTGTTAGTTTTATCACAGATTCGCCAAGATACCAGCAAGAAGATCATCTATGTAGTTAAGAATGAAAGTGAGCAGGCGGCTCTCAAGCAGGATTTAGAGCAGTTAACCAATACACCCATCTATACCTATCCCGATCTCAAATCCGAGCGGATCAATCGCAAAGAATACATCGCCGATTTCTTGGAACGGGCTTCGGCTACCGCCGCGCTTACCACCAAAGAGCCCGGTATTTTTATCTTTCCAGCTAAATCACTAATCGAACCCCTCACCAGTCCCGCCTCCGCCAGTGATTTTAAAGTTGGCCGCGAATATAACATAGAAGAGCTCCTGGTCCAATCGATCGCCAATGGCTACGAACGGCAGACCAAAGTTTTTCAAAGCGGCGAGGTGGCCATGCGAGGCGGCGTAATTGATATCTTTGCGCTGGGAAATCAATATCCCTACCGGTTGGAGTTCAATGGCAGCCAATTGGAGCAGATCGTGGAATTTGATCCAGTCAGCGCCGCCACTCGCAATCATTTAGATTTGATCAAGGTGCCCGCCATTAAAAGCGCCAAGATCAACCAGTATTTACTCGATCTAATGGAGCCGGATCCCAAACCGTACCTGCTCATTTTTCATCAAGCCGACGAGCTGTTTCAAATGTTGTACGAACTGTATCAGGGCAGCAATAACAATCGCGACAACACCATCCTTACTACCGTCAGCAAGCAGCTGGATATTCTGCCCGCCTGGCACTTTGTTGCTATTCCGCCCACCGAGCGTGATCTGATCAGATTTGATTTAGCCTCGGCCCCTCTGTTTGCCAATAATCTCAATCGGCTGGCTAACGAGATTAAAAAGTACGACAGCAAGAACTATCAGATAATTTTGGCCACTGAAAAAAGCAAACAGCTGCTGCCCGTGCTCCTGGATCATAAAATTGCGATGGGGGATCAACCCACCGATAAATTAGCCCTGCTGGAAGGCCGTGCGCCAGAAGGGTTTATGAGCGCGGCATTAAAAATTATTCTGCTGACCGATACCGAAATATTTTCTCCCATTACCGACCAAACCGGCCACGCCAAAAAAACGCCCCGCCGCCGGCAGTTGGCCTTCTTGGCCGGTATCGAAAAAGGGGATTATGTGGTCCACGCCGATCACGGGATCGGAAAACTTACCGAGATCGGCACGATGACCGTTAACGATATCTCTCGCGAGTATTTGACCATTCAATACGCTGGCGCTGACAAAATTTATGTGCCAGTTGATCAGATCGACAAAATTAGCAAATATATCTCAGTAGCTGGCGAAAAGCCCACTCTGTCCAAGCTCAGTTCGCAGGGATGGAAGCGGTTGGTCAGCCGGATCAAAAAAGAATCGCAAGAATTCGCCAAAGAACTACTGGATCTTTACGCTAAACGAGCGCTTCATCAAGGCATCATTTTTGAAGGCGGCGAATTCTGGGAGAAGGCGTTGGCTGATTCGTTTGCCTTCGAAGAGACACCCGACCAGGAACAGGTCATTCAAGATATTTTGAGTGATATGGAGAAATCTAAACCGATGGATCGATTATTAGTCGCCGATGTCGGATTTGGGAAAACCGAAGTGGCCATCCGGGCCGCCTTTAAGGCCGTCACCGCCGGCTATCAGGTGGCGGTGCTGGCCCCTACCACCATTTTGGTCGAGCAGCATCTCAAAACCTTTACCGAAAGACTGAGCCCATTTGGCACTCAGGTGGCTGCCTTAAGCCGCTTTCGTTCGACTAAAGAACAAAAGCGCATCGTGGCCGGATTAAAAACCCGCGAAGTCGATATCGTGATCGGCACCCATCGGTTGTTATCGCCGGATATTAAATTTGCCAACTTAGGGCTGATCATTATCGACGAGGAGCAGCGGTTTGGTGTTAGGCATAAAGAAAAATTAAAGTTGGCGCGTTCCGAGGTGGATGTACTATCGTTAACCGCCACGCCAATCCCGCGCACGCTTAATCTGGCTCTGTCCGGCATCCGCGATATTAGCACCATCGAGACCCCGCCGATCAACCGGCTGCCTATTCAAACTACTGTGGCGCCGTTTGATATGAGTGCAGTCAAAGATGCAGTATTAAACGAGATTAGAAGAGGCGGCCAGGTTTATTTTGTCCATAATCGGGTAGCTACCATTGCCAGTATTACCAACAAGTTAAAAGAAGTGCTGCCCGAAGTGCGGTTTGTCTATGCTCACGGCCAGATGCCAGAACGATTGCTAGCCAAAATTATGGAGGATTTTCGCCAGGGCAAATACGATTGCCTGGTCGCCAGCACTATCATCGAAAATGGGTTGGACAACCCCAATGTCAACACACTGATCGTCGACAATGCCGGGAACTTTGGTCTTAGTCAGCTTCATCAGCTCCGCGGACGGATCGGTCGCGGCCAGATCCAAGCCTATGCTCATTTCTACTACAGCGCTGGCAAACTATCAGGTAAAGCCTTGGAGCGGCTCAAGACTATTGCCAGCCATACCGAATTAGGTAGCGGCTATCAGATCGCCCTTAGGGATCTCCAGATTCGAGGTGCTGGCGGCGTACTATCTAAAAGACAGCACGGCCATATTAGCGCCGTGGGCTTAACGATGTACACCAAGCTCTTAAACCGCGCTATCGAAGAGTTGAAGACCGGCTATCGACCGCAGGTCGATACCATTACCGTCGATCTGCCAATCTCCGCTTACCTACCTAACAGTTACATCGATAACGAGGCCCAGCGGATCAAGATCTACCAGCAGCTGGCTTTAGTGGAAGACGAGAAAGAAATGAAAGGGGCCCTCTCCGAGATGCAAGAGAAATTTGGCGATCTGCCCAAAGAGGTCCAAAATCTGTTTGATCTACTCAAGCTGAAACTATTGGCCTTAGATACCCAAAAGATCACTTCGATCGTGGCCCGCAATATCGCTCATAGCAATAAACCGATAGAATATTTATGTAATATTACACTAACTATCGTAGTAAAAGATAAAAATATTATTGCCGCATTGGGCAACATCGGCGCCAAGGTATCAGATAATTTGATCAAGCTGCCGTTAGCAGGCCTCGGCGCCAACTGGATCGACGGCCTCAAAAAAGTCATCAATTTATTAAAATGACGTTTGGGCGTCATCCCCACCCCCTTGTCATCCTGAAAACACTTTACTGCCGTAGGCCTATTATAAATAACTTATTCAGGATCCAGGCCTTAGGACCGGTTCGCTAGATCCTTCGCTATCGCTCAGAATGACACTTCAACTTTTGTAATTTATAATTTTAATTTGTAATTCTATGATGCGTTCTATCCAATATCTACAGCTGTTAGTGTTATTAGGCGGCGTACTATTTGCCTGGAATGTGGTGGCCGACGATATCGCCCGCGGTTTTAATCCGCTTAAAGTAATGTGTTTTTATGGCGCTCTTGGTCTATCGATCGCTTTCCTATCCGCCCTATATATCCTCTTTACTCCTGATAAAATCGACCAGCTCTGGCAACGGTTTATTACCTGGCTCTTGGGCCTCGGCACTATCTTTGCCTGGGGCAACTGGAGTTATGTGGCCTATAAACTCTTCCGAGGCGAAACCTGCCCCTCGGCCTGTCCGGTTACCGTTACCAATCCTTTTTTCTCTCCTTGTTTTTACGGCGCCCTCATCTATTTAGCCGCATTTTTAATCGCTTTATTTCTCCTGCGTCGTGACCAGAGAAAGACTCAATAAATTCCTCGCTTCCGCCGGGATAGCCAGCCGCCGCAAAGCCGATGAGCTAATTGTGGCGGGTTTGGTATCGATTAATGGAAAGGTCGGTAAAGAGCTGGGGACCACCGTCGACCCCGCCGCCGACACCGTCAAGTTCAGAAATAAAGTAGTCCAACCGGAAAGCGAAGTGATCTACGCCTTTAATAAACCGGTTGGCGTTACTTCTACGGTGAGTGACGAACATGCGGAGAAAACCATCGCCGATTTCTTCCCCAAAGACATCCGCGTTTATCCAGTTGGCCGATTAGACAAAGACAGCTGCGGATTGATTCTGGTAACCAACAATGGAGATTTGGCCAATAAACTAACTCATCCCCGCTACGAACATGAAAAAGAGTACGAAGTTGTTTTGAAAGGTAATGAACAAAAAATTCAACAGTTTGCCAAACCGGTTAAACTGGATGGTTCGTTGACTCAACCGATCAAGGTTAAAATTATCGAAAAATTGACCGGCAGTCGTTATGTTGTATCGCTCACCCTAAAAGAGGGGAGAAAGCGGCAGATCAGACGCATCGCCGAGCTGCTGCATCTGCAGATTCAAGAGCTTAAGCGCGTCCGCATCGGGCATCTGCGTTTGCGTGACTTGGCTTCCGGCCAGTATCTCCCCGTTAACACCAGCGATATTATCGCTTGAGTGAGATCCAATAGTTTGTTAGGATGGGGTGTCGCTGTTAGGCGATGATCTTCGACATTTCTGGAGGAATATATGGACGGTGCCATTGGTGTTTTAACCGACGCCCTTCGCGCAACAGGAGAAGAGGAGCTTAGCCGCGCCCCCCTCATCTATGACGGCAAAGCCAAGCGTGTCCGCCAGTGCCCCGGCGAACATGATTTAGTATTGATGGAGTTTAAAAATTCCTTTACCGCCTTCGACGCCGTCAAGCGCGATGAGAAGGCTGGCAAAGGCCGCCTCAACTGCGCCATCAGCTCATTTCTGATGAATGAACTGAGGCAAACCGGTGATCTCATCCCCCAGACATTGATCGCCCAGGTCAGTCCCGTTCATCAACTCGTACAACGAGTTGAGATCATCCCAATTGAGGTGATCGTGCGCAACGAAGCACACGGCAGTCTCTGTAAACGGTACGGCATCACCGCTGGCCAGAAACTGTCAGAGCCCCTAACCGAGATTGGGCTCAAGGACGACGCCCTCCACGATCCCTTCTTCACCTCCGACGAGATCCCGGTTGACATCATGGAGCTACTGACTTGGTCAGAGATGAAGCAGGTTCGTGCCCTGGCCGATATCACCAACGATTCGTTATATGGAATCTTCGCTGAGCACAGCATTCGCCTGCTCGACTTTAAACTCGAGTTTGGTCGTCTGGCTGATGGTTCGATCGTGCTCGCCGACGAAATTACTGGCGACACCTGCCGTCTAGTCGATGCCGAGACCCTCGAGAAGTTGGACAAGGATAACTTCCGTTTCGATCTCGGCGATGTGATGAAGGGCTATGCGGGCCTGGCCCAGCGGCTCGGCCTCGACCCCGAAGCCATTCTCCAAGGGAGATGGCGCTAACCTTGGCCCCCAAGCCCCGCTCGATGATCCTATTCTGCTGCAACAGCAGAATAGGGGAGAGCGGGCTTTTATATTACCAAAATACCTTGACTGAGAGCCCAAAATCAGGTAGGGTGGAGCGTTAAAGCCTAATCGGCAATTAAGCAATCAAGCAATGTATAGAACCAGGTTAGTCATAGTGGGCCTGATGGTTATTGGCATCGTTCTTCTGCCGAGCTCTTTACATACCCCATCAACGGATGGCTTTGTCTCCGCCCAATCCAGCGGCTCGGCCTCAACAACAACCATCAATCCGGCTGTATATACGGTAGCTACCGTATATACTAAACCGGAACTGCCGTTAACATCAAAAACATCGAATGTAGAGTTGAGGGTGCCGTTTAATGTGGGGTCGAGGTGGGCCTCCCTCCGGGGCAGAAGCCCCTCCGGGGTGGAACCCAGCTCGGCAGCCGGCCCAGAGGGCACTCTTGCTCGGAGAGGGAGTGGGGATGAAAACAACCCGGGGATTTGGTGGGACACTAACCAGGGAGAAAAATACTTTGCGATTCAAAATGGTCAATTTATTTCAACTGACTCAACCGATACTTGGTTTGTTTACGGTTGGTTCGGACCCCTCTCTGCCATTAAAGAAAACTACAATATCAAATACCCCAAGTGGGGAGATCGGCACAACGGTATTGATTTTGCTGGTCGTGAGGGAATTGATGTCGTTTCCGCCAGTGCTGGCCAAGTGATCTTTGCCGGCCACAAAATTGGTAACACCGTAATCGTTAAGATGGGGGACTACCAAATTACTTATGGGCACTTACAAAATATTTCGGTTAAGATTGGTCAACAAATTAAGGTGGGGGATTTAATCGGTCATTTAGGTAATAGTGGGACTACCAATCCCCACCTGCACTTTCAAGTGGATTACATTAACGATCGGACCCGGATCGCCATCAACCCGGTGCCATTAATCGATATCGATTGGGATCGGGCGATCATTCCCGCCGCTCCATCAAACCAGTTCTATGCTGGTTCTGCCAATCCCGCCCTGCAGTCCAACTTTTTCTGGTAGAAACTATAAACGGCATTGACAGAAAGAGAAAAATAGCTTAATTTGGTCAGGTTCGGGTAGCCTACCCGATAGTGCCTACCTGTTGTTGTCCTTTGATTTAGCCGCCGTTACTGTGCACAACTACCAGCTGGGAGGAATTGCCTTGTGTCATTACGATTAAGCGAAGCGGACATCTCTGAAGTGCTGGCGGAGGCAGCCAAAGCGATCGGGGGCAACTCCGATCGTCTCCCCTCCACGAGAGAGTTCTCTCTCGTGGGATCAAGGGGAACCTCGACCTACCTCTCCGTTACCACTGAAGTGAGAAACGGAAAGATCGATATCTCCGTTAAGAACGGAGGGCCATTCAATCTGGGAAGAATTAATATGCCTGTTAGTCACTTTCCCGGCAACGCCGAAGGTTTCTTACGGGACATTACGGTACTCAACCCAGATGCACCACCCCCACCCCTCGCGATCTATTCGGCCGGTGTTATCAGCCGACGACTATCAGCTCGGGACGGGGGATAATCATCGAATCAACAGGTAGTTAAAGCTAAGGGAGCACCCGACAGGTTTGGGGAACTAAGAAGGCGGAGGCAAAGCCCGGTCGCACTAATTAATTTAACTGTCATCGTTGGCAAAATGGTTAAAAGCGCGGCCAGGGTCCCACTGGTGGGCCGGTATGGTTAGTCAAAGTCGAAGGCGTACGCGCTTTCTTCTCGACAACCAGCCGGCCCTATTTTTTTTATTGACTCCTATAACTAAAAACCGTATTTTAGAATTGTTCATAAGGAAGATTACAAGGTAGCTTTGTACAAGGGGACAAGGCAAGCCTCACCTGTATAGTTGTATTGTTTAAGAGTTGAGCGAACCCCTGTGGCAGCCTGACTCTTTGTAAATGTTGACAAGTCGTTGAAGGAGAGGGTCATGACCGAAACGACAGGGACCATCGTGGGGAAGACGTTCCCCGCGAATGATGGGGCAACTAATGTAGCACTTTTGGCTATCATCAGAACATCTGGTCTGAGTGAAGCTGAGACCGACAATGTTCTGGTAGCGGTCGAGAAGTCTTTGACGGGTCCTCGGCAGCGAGTGCCAATCTATCGGCCCGGGAAGGGCGATCAGACACCAGAGTTGGCCGCCACCGTTAATGTCACCGCCTCCGGGAATCTCTCAATCGCGGTTCTACCAAAGCAACCAGGGATCACATACAGACTCAGAATCCCTCGCACGGCCTACCAACGCGATAGGATTAAAAGATTCCTCAGAACCGTACAAATACCACATCGCGAGGAGGGCGGTAATGACAATTGAGAGAATCGAGGGGATGGCCTACGCCACCATGGCAGCCGGCGGTCGTCAGCAGGTGACTACAGAGAACGGGACAAAAGTCCACATCTGCTCGGAGGGCGGTGTTTTGTGCCTCCGTCTCAATGGCGGAGAACCAAAACATTTTAAGCAGAACACTCCGAGCTTTGGCGAGGATCTGCACAACTTCATCGCCCAAGAGCTCGCCCACGACTGATGCAAGCTTAGGCTTGCCAGCGTTGCCGATCATTGGTCTTGCCGGGTAGCCGAGGATAACCTCTTCGGACCAAACTACCCGGCCTTCTTTATTCATTATTCATCGATTGGCATCGATGACGCGTCTAACAATCCAAGCGAAGAGGGTATTGTTTAGTTCTTCGCAATTACCAAACCGGAGGGGTGGTTAATGAAAGCTACAGCAGCAATGCGTCGCGGCAATATACTGTACGCGCCATACGGCTTCAAGCCAGCTACCATTCTCGTTAAAGAAGGAGACAGAGTGACAGCCGGCGATCCGATCTGCACCATTATGGGGATGGAGGAATCAATCACCACCCCAGTCAATGGTCGCATTACAAAGATCCATATCAAGTTAAACCAGGCGGTCAGTTGGGATCGGGCGTTGGTCACTATCGAGCGCGAGGCCGAAGCAGTCGGCTCGGCGTGCCACAGATAGGGGACCCTCCCGCCCACAATGGCTTTAAGCCTGGAATTCAGTAATTTGCCAATTACTGAGTTTCGGGCTTATTTTTATAATAAATCCGCTCCCACCTTGACTATTTTTCTAATAAATGATAGGATGTAGCCGCAGCCAGACGCGGCTGGCCGGGCTTCGACCCGATTAAAAATTTGGCCCTGACGAGGGCAAAGGAAGTGTTTTGCATGTCCAATTCAACCACCGGCACCGATGCCAAATCTTCTTCGTCGACGAGAGATAATCAAACCCGGGTAAGGGAATTGATAAAATCTCTCATAGAAAATGGGAAATTCACGAGTGTGGGCGCCACGCTTGAGGCTTTAGCTCAATTCGCAGCCAGCTTGAGATACTGGCCAGAGGTAGATCTGGTAGTCAAGCACTTGGTTGAGGACGGTTACTCTCAGATTGCCTCTCGGGTGGCTGGTCTGAGACCTGAGCAGCCAGTGCTCACCCGGCAAGAAAGCGCCACCTTAGCGCTCAACACCCGCCACTCCATTAAGGACGCCTATAACATTGCCAAGCGTTACAGCATCCTGCGAGAGGTGACACCACAATTACTGAAGCGGGCGATCGAGGAGGGGGGGAAAGCCGGCTACCAAGTCGCTAACGACTTGGCGATATACCGCAAAGACTCCCCTTGGTTGAGCAGCAAAGAAAAAGTGGACATTATTCTTAACGCGCTTTCTATGGATGAGACCGACCTCGGCGACCTCTGCCTACTGGCTCAAGAGATCGGGGTGCTAGACGAAGTGCGTAACGAGCTGATAGAGCGGGCGCTTACATCCGAATACCCCTGCTCCGTTATGTCGGCATTCCTGACCGATCCGAGCAACCCGCTAAAGGGCACCTGCTTGTCCAAATACCAGTTTGATAAGCTAATGCATCAGTTAGAAAAGACTTACCTCCTCCAATAGGCCAAGATCAGCCCAATAGGGAACCGAGCCCAACCACAATTTGTAACAGCCTCAGGCCCAGAATTGCGCAACCTTGCGTTGTGCAAATCTGGGCCTTATTTTTATATAAATACAATCCCAGAAAAGAAAAACGGCCCTTCTCTATCTCTGATATGATAGGGGAGATGGCGAACGAAGATATCTACAATTTAGGCATCAAGGCCCTGATCACCAACCGAGCCGGCCAGATCTTGTTGTTGCAAGTTAATAAACAGGAATTGATTGATGAGAATCGCGCTTACTGGGATATTCCCGGTGGGCGAGTCAAGCACGGAGAGAGTATCGAGCAGACC
This sequence comes from candidate division Kazan bacterium RIFCSPLOWO2_01_FULL_48_13, assembly GCA_001771275.1. GTDB lineage: Bacteria > Patescibacteriota > Kazan-3B-28 > Kazan-3B-28 > UBA10110 > 2-01-FULL-49-10. The sequence continues at coordinate 67,025 of METE01000002.1, read as the reverse complement.
CTAACTCAAGAGATCGCCGAAGAAACCAAACTGCAATTAAAGGAGTTTAAATACTTCGATAGCATTCTGTCTAAGATCCGCATCCCGCAACATCCCGGCGACACAGTTGGCGTAGGATTAATTCTCTTTATCTACCGCTGCGCCATAGTGGATGAAAACGCTCCGATCGCTTTAAGCAGGGAACACAGCCAGTATCGCTGGTGTACGCCTGCTGAAGCCTCGGAATTGCTACGGGTTAAATATCCGGCCAGTTTCACTAGTAAATTGTCATTCTGAATTTATTTCAGAATCTAAGATCCCGAAACGAGTTCGGGATGACACACCAACCCCCACAGGGGAGTTTTGATACAGAGAGTCGCACAATGTATCTTGTGCGAAGTATCCCACAGACTGAACCCGTTATAGCAAAAATCACCCAACCACTAGCTGGTTTGTTTTAACTCCCATTATTTCTTGGTGGATACTTCTTAATTCCGCAAGTTCATCAGCGCCCCACGGATTGTCTGTAAACCCTTTCGTGCCGCTACGGATATTGACCAAGTTCGAATTATGCCGCCACAGAATTTTAACTGCCTTTCCCCAGAGCTCAAAATCTTTTCGTTTTTTGCCATACATCGTGTGCTTCAAGAAAAATGGCAAAATTATATCGTGAAGATCGCCTATCCCCTGTACTGAATATCTAACCGTTCCCCGTGATTTGGTAATAGTACCGCATCCGATGGTCTCTTGGACCAAGCCTAAAAGCGGCTCGTCATCAGCTCTCATGACAATTGCAAATTCTGCCCTCCAGCGCAAATACGCTGGCTGACCTTTTCGTTGGCGCTTAACTTCACTGTGACATCGTAAGGAAAAACACCCCTCCCCGTCAGTCAGACCAGCTATGTAATCGTATGGCAAAGCCATATCTACATATTAGCCTAATTAGGCTGAATGACTGCGCTTTCAATGGCCGCCCATTCGCTGTCTTCGGCTTCCGGGATCAGAATGGTCAGCTCATCGCCCGCTGAGGCCTTAAAATAGGTCACCGAGGCCAACAGCACTTTATACGACTTGCCGCCCGCCACGACCTTATAGTCATCGCCTTCCTGCACTAAGGTGCCAATAACTTTCTTACGGGCGATCGGCCCGATCTGTTTATAGATAAACGAGCCGTCCTCCATAATGGTTAGTTTTAATACATCGCCGGCTACTAACTTAGATTTGCTGGCATAGTTGGCCGGTACCGGATATTTTTTCCCGTCGGTATCTACCATATACTGACCGTCGAACACTCCCTCGACCACTTTGCCGTCAGAGGTCATCCCCGTTGCCTTGCCTTGATAGTCCAAACCGCTTACCGAGGTACCCAATAAGCCGGCCAACAGCTGTTTAGCCGAAGCCAGATTGGCTGAGGCGGTCTCTACTAAGGCGCGTAATTGTTCGAGTTGTTTATTCTTGGTCATTTTCTTTCTATATTTAGGTTGATATTTATACGAGGTTTATTGCCTTAGACTAAAGAATTATATCTATACAGGGTGTAAAAAAGCAAGTTATCTGTCCCCCACCCTTCATCGTCTTTCCCCTATTAAAACGGATTTTTCGGCTCTGATGGCGGATTATTCTGCGATTCGGTGATAAATCTGCCCCGCTCCCTAATCTCCATATCGACGATTCGTCTATCCCGGCCAAATTTAAGCCGTGAGAGCTTCTTTAAGGCGTCCATTACCTTAAGGTTAGCAGTACCCATTGGAGGCAGGGCGGTTAAATTAAACGGCTTAGTAGCCGCTCCGTCTACCATCAACTTAATGTAGGCGTTGCGGTTTTCGATATTAACTAAATCATTCTCGCTTACTCCGGGCGCGAACTCTTTGCCGATCACCTCCGTGTCCGGCGCGCCAATTCTAAAGCTCACCATCGTACCAACATTACCCAACACTGCATCTCTAATCTTTTCTTCCAGCTGGGCCACAAACTGATGCGCTACCACTAAGTTTAAGTGATACTTTCTGGCTTCTGATAAAATCGTGGCGATCGAATCGGTAGTTACATTTTGAAACTCATCAATATACAGATAAAAATCTTTTCGTTCATTCTCCGGCACATCCGCCCGACCCAACGCCGCCATCTGGATCTTAGAAACCAGAATAAACCCGAGCAAGTTGCTGTTGATATCCCCCGTCAGACCCTTAGCCAGATTAACCAGCAGAATCTTGTTTTCATCCATCACCTGGCGAATATCAAAGGCCGACCGCGCCTGGCCCACGATATTGCGCATCATTTCGTTGGACAGGAACCGACCGATCTTGCTGATGACATAGCTCAGCATATCGGCTGACTGCTGACCCCGCTGCGATTGAGGGTATTCTTGCACCCAGAACTGGCGCACTGCCGGATCCGTAACTTTCGACAGTTTATATTCACGGAACTCCTTGTCCGTAAACATCCGCGGAATCTCAATTAAAGTAGCGCCGGTTTCATCGTCGGCCAACAGCGCCAGCATCGCGTTGCGCATATAATGCTCAAACATCGGACCGATCACCTGATTGCTGCCGGTCGGATCAAATAATTTATAAAAGATAGAGATCATCTCGGACACCACCATATCTTTTTGGGCAGCCCTCCCCGCTTCCAGCATATTCAATCCCATCGGCCGATCCAGATCGGGCGGATAAAAGTGAATAACATCGTCCACCCGCTCTTTCGGGATCCGGGAGAGCAGCCAATCGATCATATCGCCGTGCGGATCAATTACGCAGACACCTTGACCGGTTAAGATATCTTGCAGGGCCAGATTTTGCATCCAGGTAGTTTTACCGGTACCAGTTTTACCAACGCAGTAGATGTGCCGGCGCCGATCATCTTCTTTGATCCGGATCATATTTTCCACTCCGCGATAGTTGTTCTTGCCTAAGATAATCCCCTCTTTGGGCAGATTATCCGGCGGGGTCAGCCGCTTGGCTCGCAGCCAGCGGATATTGGGAGTGTCTAAATGGACATTGGGCAGATGCCACAGCGTGGCGACCTCTTCGGTGTTCAAGATATAAGGCCGGCCCAGATTGAACAGCCTAAAGATAAACTGAGAGATAACTTTATGTTCCGGCACTTTATCCAAGGCAAACCGATTGTTCTGCGAGCTGCTGTATTGATGAAAGCTGCTTAAAATATTATTTAGGTTGATCTGGGCTTCTTCCCGGGTGGGAGAAGCCGCCACCACCCGCACTACTGTTTCGAATCCAGATTTGGATGATTTCTCGCCGATCGCTTCCACCATTTTTTCTTGAGTGGGAGTCAGCTTTTTGTCCTCTTTCGGCGCATCCTCTTTCTTGCCGCCCGGCATCATCAGCCCCTGCAACCCTTCTATCACCCCGGCCACAATGGTTTTATTGGATTTGCCCTGCTGCAATGCGTTGGCGATCGCTCTCCCCTTCTTCTGCCAACGATCTCCAATCGGTCGGAGCGAGATCTGAATCGCTGCTCCTTCGTTATCTTCGTTGAGTTTGCTTAAAGCATTAGTCAGCGCATTTAACGCCTCATTCTCAAATAATTTGTAGGTCATGATCGGATAGGCCGATTCCTTTTTTAATTTCAACTGGGCCGCCGCTACTTGGCCCTGTTCCGGAAAGATATTGGGATCTTCTACTTCTTCGATCACCGCCTCGGGGTACTGAGCCGTTACCTGCTTCTCGAGCAGGGTGCTTAACTTATCCGGCACGCTGATATAAAAACCGATCAAGCCGCTCTGGGCCATAATCTCCAGGGTGATGTGCTCGCCCTTAAAACTATCCTGGATCGAATGCAGATTGCGCAGCAATATCTCCGCCGGCGCAATCAGGTCCTTGATCTCTTTATTCTTCTCTTCGTCTTTAACTTCCTTGGGCAAAGTAATTAAAAATAATCGCCGGCCAACCGCGCTACCCAGCTGCTGCCGCAGATTCTTTTTTTGAGCGGTTCCCGTATAAAAAACATACCCGACAATAGCGAGCCCAATCAGTACTAATATAACTGCCACCCAAATAAACATTTTATTTTAATTTGAACCGTCGACTGCTTTTTCGTTTATTTTTCTTTCAACCTATTAAATTCTATCACGGCATGACGAGCCACCGCGGCCGCTGTAGTGTTCGCTCCCTCAAACTGGCCTTGCAGCGCACCAGTGCCATCAATTTTATCAAACGCCGATTCCGGCCTGCTTAATTCACCGGTCGGCACCACATCATCGGGCGCCACCTCCAATATGGCCTGGGGAACAAAGGGCGGTTCCGGCCCCATATCCTCATCCATGCTTGGCTGGATGATGATCGGCCCGGTTGATCGCCCCACCTCAATTACCGAGGGGATAACTTCCAACCTATTTTCGCCGTCACCTTTTGCTGATTCAGGATTATTGTTTTCCATAAAGGATTTTTTCTTTACTAACCTATAATTTTACCTTACCTCCCCTCCTTTGGTCAATCCCGAGGCTTCTTTTCATTATACCATTAGTTGATGAAATTGTCAACCCAGAAGTAAGAGCCGGTCCAGCTACGCTGAAAAATGAGATAATCAGCTCTGATTGCGGGTGAACCCAGTAGTGAGATGGGCGCAGACATTAAGGTTATTGGGGGCAAAGCCCCGCCCAGCTCTACTACTGGGCAAGTAGTTTATTCAACTGGGCTGCAACAGAGGCCGGATCGGCTCCGCTTCCTGCTTGCTTAATTACCTGCCCGATCAAGAATCCGATTAGCTTAGTCTCCCCTGCCTTATATCTTGCGACTACATCCGGGTTGTTGGTTAGAACTTGTTCAACCGCCTGCTTTAAGACCGCTTCGTCCATCACTTTAGGAATCTGGCCAGTTTCCCAATACTTTTGGGCCGCCGCCGGTGATAAATTATGTTTGCCCACCACATCCATAAATTCGATCAGCTTTTCTTCGTTATCAAATTTTTCGATCCAGTTAGCCACCTGAATGGGATTTAACTCCACCCTCATATGCATAACACCCACAAACAACATTAATTTGTCTTTATCCTGCAGCTCAAATACACGGCTATATGGCAGACCCTTCCGCTCCGCCGTTGCCCGAAGGGTAGATGGTAAACCGATCGAATTCTGCCACTGACTAATCTGATCATCGGTCAGAACAACCGGCGGCAGATCGGGTTCCGGGAAATAGCGATAATCGATCGAGCCCTCTTTCACCCGCTGCAAAATAGTAGTGCCAGATTTACTGTCCCAGCCGCGAGTTTCTTGTTGAAGTTTCTCCCCCGCTTCTAATACTTTGATCTGGCGCTCGATCTCAAATTTCAGCGCCTGCTCCATAAATTTAAACGAATTCATATTCTTGACCTCGATCTTGGCGCCCAATTCTTTTTGACCCTTGGGCCGCACCGAGACATTGGCATCAACTCGCAGATGACCCTTTTCCATATCGGCGAAAGAAACCCCCAGGGAGCGAACGACGCGTTGCAGCTCCTGCATAAAGGCCTTCGCCTCTTCTGGCGAATTAATATCCGGCTCGGTTACTATCTCCATCAGCGGCGTGCCGCACCGATTAAAATCGACCAGCGTAGCATCTTTGGTGTGGATTAATTTGCCGGCATCTTCTTCTAAGTGAATCCGGTTGATACCAACTTTAAATTCCTTCTTGGTTTTTCTGTCCAAACCTAAATAATCAATAGCAACACTGCCATGTTCACCAACTGGAAAAAAGAACTGGGAGATTTGATAAGCTTTTGGCAAATCAGGATAAAAATAGTTTTTTCTATCGAACCGCTGGAACTTATTGATGGCACAACCCAATGCCAGAGCTGTTTTTACGCCATATTCTACTGCCGTCGCATTCCCAACTGGAAGCACTCCGGGAAAGCCCATACACAGCGGACAGACAACAGTATTAGGCTCTTTCCCCTCGGCATTATTATCGCAACGGCAAAACATCTTCGACTTAGTCGATAACTGCACATGTATCTCGAGTCCAATTGTAGGAATATATTCCGTCATAATTTACTGCTTAGCCGACACTAATTGATCATATTTTTTTAGCTCAATATCAGATTCTGACAATCCTAACTCATGAGCTAATGTCAGAATTCTTTCTCGAGCAGGTTTTATTTGCTCACTATCACCCAATATTTCCAACTCCAGAAACGCTCCCAGACCATCCACATCATCCAGACTGATAGTTACATCTCCAGACTTCCAGACACTTCGAGTCTTGGCTACCTCAGTAACCATCTTGTATCCCATCTCGCATAGAATATTCTCCCCTTCAGCAATTGGGGTAAATGCTATCTCATGCTCAATCGTGTTGCCATGACCATCAATCGCCCGTTTATAAGTCAGAGTGGATTTGTCATCCACCACACGAATGCGCACTACTGGATCACCGGATTTGAAATCTTTAAATGAATCGCTTTTAATCAAATAGACTTTATCCATTTGCCTTATGGAATTGCCATTCGGACACAGCCGACCTATCCGCTCGACAATATCTGCCCTCCGATTATTATCTACGCGAAATTTGATTTCTATCTCAATCATTTTATTAGCCCCAGATCTCCATTTATAACCACTGGGTCAAGACCAATTATCTCATCTCTTAACATACCGTCAGGTATTGGGTTGTATAAATATAATTTTTTCTGTAACTCGAAGGCTTTGAACGCCTCCAAGAATGTGGACCCTCCAATATAATTATCCGTGCCATTCTTGGAAAAGTTCAGCACCAAGACCCCATCATGATACTCAACAATATCGCTATTGGTTCGGAGCATACCACCTTTCCATGTAGCATAACTGCTGGAATCCAGTTGTCGAATTAGATCTTCTGACATTGGATCGTTATAACCATTGGGCGGAGTAACAAAGTGACCCATTCTTTCAAGGTCGGACTTTATGGCTCTTACCTTATCCCAGAAATGTTTACTGCAACTTATATATATCTTCATAACGCGTTTAATTTTTTTAGTGCCCGATGAAATGAATCGATGGCGTTAGCAGCCCTACCGCTATTAATTTCAAAATCAATATCATGCACCAACTGATTACGCATTTTGTGAGCCGCCCAAACTTCCTCGGAACGCCCAATAGAACTCTCAGCTTTTTTAAATCTTTTAGCAAAGGTCTCTCCGGCAATATGCATCCGCCGCATCACAAAATCTAAAGTTTTGTCGGCTTCTAAGACCGCGTAGCGATATTTTTTCTCTTCCATCAGAGCCTCCACCTCTTTCCATTTGCGCAAAATAATGGAGCGCTCCTGCTCGGACAAACCTTTGGTACGCGTCACCCACCAGAGCAATAGCCAGGCAAATAGCAATATTGGTAGCAGCCACCAAGTCGTCGTCATAGCTGCCTCCAATCCGTCGATTGCTCATAAGCATAAGCTATTTGCAGCACTTTGCTCTCGCCCAGTTGGGGTCCCATGATCTGCAGACCCACGGGCAGGTTATCAACCTGGCCGCATGGGATAGAGATAGCCGGAATCCCAGCAATATTGGCTGGCACGGTTAATAAGTCAGACATATACATCTTTAGAGGATCAGTAGAATTCTCGCCCAATTTAAACGCTGTGGTAGGAGTAGTGGGAGTAATTAAGACATCTACTTCTTTAAATGCGTGATCAAAATCCTGTTTGATCAGCGTCGCCACCTTGCGGGCTCGATCATAGTAGGCATCCCGAAATCCGGCAGAAGTAGCGTAAGTGCCGAGCATGATACGACGCTTAACTTCATCGCCTAAATATTTAGCCCGCGTCTTGCGATACATCTCTTCGATAGTTTCAATATTTTCGTCAGTCCCTTCTGATGCGCCATATTTTACACCATCAAATCGAGCCAAATTGGCCGAGACTTCGGCTGGCTGAATAATGTAGTAAGTCGCTAACGCATAGCGAGAGTTGGGCAAGCTAACTTCTTTTATCTTTGCACCCGACTTTTCTAATTGCTTAATCGCCTCTCTCACTTTTTCTATCACCCCTTTATCAACCCCGTCACCAAAAAATTCCTTTGGCACACCAACGGTTAATCCCTTAATATCTTGTTTCATCTCTGCCACATAATCTGGCACCGGCACATCTAAAGAAGTAGCATCGAGCGGATCGTGGCCGGAAATTACTTTTAAAACTAAAGCGCAATCTTCAACCGTATTGGTAATCGGACCGATCTGATCAAGTGAACTCGCCATCGCCACCAATCCATAGCGGCTCACTCGGCCATAAGTTGGCTTCATCCCCACCACGCCGCAAAACGCGGCCGGTTGACGGATACTTCCTCCAGTATCGCTGCCTAAACTAAACGGGGTCACTCCTGCCGCTACTGCGGCGGCTGATCCGCCGCTACTGCCACCGGGCACCCGAGTAGGATCAACCGGGTTCTTAGTGGCCCCAAAAGCGGAATTCTCGGTGGATGAGCCCATCGCAAACTCATCTAAGTTCAACTTGCCAGCCACCCAAGCCCCAGCTTGTTTCAATTTAGTAATGACTGTGGCTTCATACGGTGATTCAAAACCTGCTAAAATTTTTGAGGCGCAGGTAGTGGGATACTCGATCGTTACAATATTGTCCTTAATTAAACAGGGTACTGCCAAATCGCCCTTACCCAATTTTCCGGGGCGTTCAGCAATCGATAATAAAATATTGAATTTCTCGTGCGCCGATTGGACATCTATGAGAAATTTTTTGAGATCAACCTTTTTTGCCTCTTCGATATTCATGGTTTTTACATTGTCATTCCTGTTCCCCCTTTGTCATTCCCGTTCCTCTCGTCATTCCTGCGAAGGCAGGAATCTATTTTCCGTCATTCTGGGGAGTGAAGCGACTCCAGAATCTGAGAATAGCTGTAAGATTCTGGATGCGTCCGTCGGCTGACGGACTTGCCAGAATGACGAGAGAAGAGGACTCGGGATGACAGCTATGTTTTGTAATTTATAATTTGAAATTTGTAATTCTTTAGTTATGTTTCTCTGCCCAGAACGCTTTTCACTTTAATATACCCGCGCTCTGTCATCGGCGCATTCTTAAGCAACTCATCGCGCGATAGTTCACATCCTTTTATCTCATCCTTGGCTAACTGGTTGGTTAGCCCTGTGATTTGACCCACATCCGCTACATCCTTAATGTTCAGCTTCTTCAACTCATCTACATACCCCAAGATGGCGGAAAGTTGGTCCGCATAATGCTGTTTTTCTGCTTCCGTTAACTCGATCCGAGCTAACAGCGCAATGTGTTCCACCTCTGATTTCGGAAGTTTCATCCCGTTAGAGATAGGAAGCGCCGACGCTTCCGTAGCTTAATAAATATAATCAATAAATCGTTCATTCTATTCAGATATATTAGACAACCACCTTACCCCGTCCCCAGCATCTCTGACGGGATTCATTATATATAGATTATACCTGAACTGGCAGATGGGTATAAAAAAGCGCCCCGGTTTCCCGGGGACGCTGATGATGACAACGAAATGAACACTACTCGGCGGCATCAGCCGCCTGATTGGCCCCGACCAGCCGCATATCGACAATAGCGTCAGAGTCGGCACCAACCGATACGTAGCGAACCGGCCTTTTAGTGACCACTTCGATGTGCTTGATGTAGTTGGACAATTGCTCTGGCAGATCGGAGGACTCCCGACAACCAGTCGTGTCTGACATCCAACCGCCGAACCGGCTGTAGCGCGCCTGGTATTCACCCAATCGATCCATCTCCGGGTAAGCCACTGGTGACTTTTCGGCGGGATGCGAATATGAGGAGCAGGTGAGCACCTCAGACATCTCATCTAGCACATCCACCTTGGTGACCGCCCACTCGGTGATGCCATTCAGTTCGGCCACATAGTTGAGCAGCACCAGATCGAGCCAGCCGCAGCGGCGTTTACGTCCAGTATTCGTGCCGTATTCCGCGCCCAGCTCACACAGTAGGTCTCCGATGGAGCCAGTTTCTTCGGTTGGGAACGGACCGTTGCCGACCCGCGTGCAGTAGGCTTTGGTCACTCCGACCACGCGCACGATGTCAGTATAGTTGAGGCCGGTGCCTAACAACGCGCCGCCCACGCCGGGGTGACTGCTGGTCACGAACGGATACGTTCCGGTCAGTTTATCCAGCATCGCCCCTTGAGCGCCCTCGAACAGCATCGGCTCCCGCTTTTCCTTGGCGGTCATCACTGTTGAGACGGCATCCCCGATGTATGGGGCCACTACTTCGATCGATCTCACCAGTTCTACCCACAGCGCTTCCGGATCCAGCGGCAGTCCGTCGTAGTAGCCAACGAACAGCGCATTCTTGCGGCTGACTACCTCGAAGAATCGCTGACGCAGTTCCGCCTGGGGTAGTAGTAGATCACCAGCCCTCAAGCCAACCCGGAAACACTGATCAGCATAGGCCGGACCGATCCCGCGACGAGTTGTTCCCACTGCCGAATTGCTGCTGGTTTTGGCGTCCTCCATGTGTTTGTCCTGCTCTTCGTGTACCTGCAGGACTAAGTGGATGCCGTAATCAACCAACAACTGGCCCCGAAAGGCGTTCTGCGCTCTCAACTCGGATATTTCTGTCGCCAGGGTGCTGGGGTTAGCCACCACGCCGCGCGCCAGGATCGCCATCAAGTGTGAGTAGAGAATCCCGCTCGGCAGAAGCCGAAAGCGAAAGATCTGGCCATCAGTCTTCACCGTGTGACCAGCGTTGGATCCGCCTTGATAACGGATTACTTTGGAGAATCGTGGCGACAGAGCGTGCACCAACTTCCCCTTGCCCTCGTCACCCCATTGGGCTCCCACTACGATAGTGGCCAGAGGGGGTTTTTGTATCGACATGTCAACGACCTCCTGCTCAATGGGCAAATGTAGAATAGGCTGCCCGGGATTGGACAACAATTCAGTCTACCATAAAATTATTCAGTAAAATAAAAGCGGCCCACATTAAGCAGACCGCCGAGTTGATAGCACTTTAGAAATCTGGGTGGACCTCCCGCAGGTCAAGTTGGCGCTCTTTTCGCCATGCTTCCATCGACTTAAGGGCGGGCCCGATCGCTCCCTGCATTAAATCTACCTCGCCTGGCTGGTTGATGCTATGGTGCAACCTCCCGAATCGCCTAAGAATATTGGACAACCTGGCCAAGTGTTCGCCCAGCTTCTCCGCCGTCTCAGACCATAATCCTGCGTCCCCTTCCAACAACACCGTCAACGGTGTTAGTAGCTCTCGATCGATCACCTCTCGGAATGCCACATCTTGGTGGCGTTTACACCAAGGCCAAAAAGGAAATACGGCTGGCTGCCGCGTTGGCCACGGCGGCAGGGTAGTCGGCTTCAGTGCCTCGCGTAAGCAGGGCACACTGTAACGAGATTCTACCGACTTAGGGTGGCTGAGTATGTAATCGATGAACTCTCGCAACATTACTAACCCAAAAGTTAGCCAGAACTGCTGAGTGATGGTGATAGCCACCACCAAGGTCACTTCCGTTTCGGAACGCCAGCGAGCCCGCGCGATGCAGCCGAAGACCGCCGCAGCCGCCTTCCCCAGAATACGATACGCCTCACGCCCATCACCGGTTTCGATATCATCCATCAAAGAATGCTCACTAGCACACGCCATTCCCATTGCTTACCATCTCCTCGATTTTAATGTTCGTCCCCCACTACTGAAGAACAATTCAGTCTACCACAAAAAAGTCAGGCCAATAGCCCCTATAATAATTTCAGAAATTCATCCTCGGAGATGATGGTCACCCCCAACTGTCTGGCTTTATCGTATTTAGAACCGGGGTTGTCACCGGCTACCACATAGCTGGTTTCTTTGGAGACCGACGAACTGGCTCTGCCACCCAAACTTCTGATTTTGACTTCTGCTTCTTCTCTGGCCATCTTTGATAGACTGCCGGTTATCACAAAGGTTTTGCCGGCCAATTTACGCGAAACTGATTTCTCGGCCTGTTTTATTCTCACTCCAGCCGCCAATAACTTCTTAATTAGAGCGATATTGGGCTGGTCGGTAAAAAAATTATAGATGCTCTTCGCCACTTTCTCACCGATCCCATCAATCTCCTGAAAAGACGACGGGAAACTATGCATAATATCTTCAAACTTAGTAAATACGGAAGTGAGATCGCGAGCGGTCTGCGCTCCCACATGCAGAATCCCCAATGCGTAAACAAATCGATCTAACGATATCTCTTTAGATGATTGGATCGCTTTAATTAGATTATCGGCGCTTTTCTCGGCAAACCGTTCTAACGGTTCGAGATCGCCTTCTTCCAATGTAAATAGATCAGCCGGATCGCGTACCAAACCCTCTTTGTATAACTGCTCCACGATCTTGGCGCCAAGCCCCTCCATATCAAACGCGTCGCGCGAGACAAAATGTTCCAAGCGACGAACCTGCACCACAAAACAATTTTTATTAGCGCAGCGATACGCCACCTCGCCCTCGGCTTTAACCACCTTGCCGCCGCAGATGGGGCACTGCGTGGGCATCTTGAATTCTTTGCTGCCGGAGCGTCTTTTTTCTTTGATCACCCGCACCACCTCGGGGATAACATCCCCCGCCTTTTGTACCACCACCGTATCTCCCACCCGCACATCTTTTCTTTTAATCTCATCTTCGTTATGCAGGGTGGCCCGGCTGACAGTTGAACCAGCGATGCGCACTGGTTTCAATACCGCCACTGGTGTTAGGGTCCCCTGACGACCAACTTGCACTATGATATCTAAAATCTTGGTTTGTTGTTGTTCGGCCGGAAATTTATAAGCAATCGCCCACCGAGGCGATTTAGCCGTTACCCCCAATTCATCCCTCAAAGATAAATCATTAACTTTAATCACCACCCCATCGGTCTGATATGGCAATCCCTCGCGCGTTTTGCCCCAATTCCCAATAAAATCTTTGGCTTCAGCCAAACTACTACATAATTTATTTTCTTGATTGACCGAAAAACCTAAATCCTTAAGTTTTTTTAGCAGTTCAATTTGCGTCTTTGGTTTAATATCCCCTTCTAAATCATAAACAAAACTGCGCAGATTTCTTTTAGCCGCTACTTTGGGATCGAGTTGTCTCACCGTACCCGCCGCTAAATTTCGCGGATTGGCATAGCTAAGGCTACCACTTTTTTCTTGCTCGTGGTTAATCTTTTCGAAATCCTTTTTGCTAATATACACCTCACCCGATACCACTAAGTTAATGGCTTTAGAGAGCTTAAGTGGTATATCTCTGACCGTCCGAATGGTATGAGTTACATCTTCTCCAACCCGACCATCACCCCTTGTGGCCGCCGTTTTAAGCCATCCTTTTTTATAAGTTAAAACTATCTGCAAGCCATCGATCTTTAGTTCGCAGACATAAGCCCACCCTCCACCGTCATTCCCGCGAAGGCGGGAATCTTTTAGAGATTTTTTGGCCCGCTCTTCGAACGCATCTAAATCCGAATACGAAAAAGCGTCATCCAAACTCATCCGCCGCTTACTATGAGTAATTTGAGCGAATTCGCCCGACACCTTATCACCCACCCGCTGGGTAGGCGAATCGGGTTGGACCAACTCGGGGAACTGCTGCTCTAATTCTTCTAACTCGCGATACAGCGCGTCATAATGGGCATCGCTAATCTGCGGCTTGTCCAACACATAATAAAGATAGCTGTGATGATTCAGCTCTCCCGTTAATTCCTTAATCCGCTCCCCCGCCTGCCGCTTATCCATAAATCAATTATACCCGTCACATGCCATCATTAGAGTCTGAGGCCTTTCCCGCCCTCCGGAGTTGTGCGTCAGCCTCGAAGGGGTCCTTCGGTTCTGGGCGGAGGTAGTGAAAGAATAATATTGCGACTACAGACACCCGCCCGGACGAAGGTTCATTCGGACGGGAGCCACCAAAATGACGGACACATAACGACATACGCCGAGTCACAGCGGCCGCTTCATTTCAACGTATAAGGTGAGTGCGGCAACTACGATGATGTCGGAACTACTTTTGCTGATTATTCAGATCGATCGAACCACTATCTTCGTCTAAGCGAATCGATTCGTTTGGTTTACTTTTTGCCTCATCCGAACGCTCTCGGCGAATATCTTCGATGGCTTTTTTATTATCATTTAAATCGTTTACCAAATTTGGCTTATTTGGTTTCTGCCCGGGTACCCATGGCTTCTTAGCCTCCATCGCCGAGATAACTTTCTTCAGCAAAGAATCATCAGGCTTACGCTTGGGCTGTGGTGCTAGTGAAACCTGATGAGGAGGTTCTACCTTCATCGCTGGTCTAAACGGCACTGGTCGATTAGGTAATGGGCGTGCTGGGGATTGAGGTAACGGCTGTCTGGGGGCCTCTACCCTTTGAGGTTGTGGTGATTGGGCTGGGCGTTGCTGATAGCTTTGGGGTCCGCCGACCCTGAAGGGGCCTCGTTGGGGTTGTGGCCGGGGGGCAGATTGTCCCTGATTAACTGGCTTCTCCCAGCGCGGAGCGGGCCGGGAAACTGGCGGGGACGATTGAGGATGATACTCGAGCGCCTTGCTAATCTTCTCCTCCACAAAACTGGCCGCCCGGGCATAGTGTTCCCGCGAGATCTTTAGGATCTTGTCTTCGTTATTATTAATATCGTCCGGCAACGGCAGTGTCTGCGCCGAGAAAGCGTTAGTAGTAATATTATCGATCGACAGTTTAATATAGATATTAAACATATTTAAATTTACCAAGTCGGTGGCCTCAAACACTGGCGCAAATTCTTTTTCCAACTTCTTGGCATCATCGCCGCCCACCCGAAAAGTAATAATAGTATTAACATTGCCAAAGATGGCATCACTAACTTCTGGGATCAGCTGCTCCATATACTGATTGGCTAAAGTAAGTGATAGATGATACTTTCTGGCCTCCGATAGAATTACCTGAAATGATTCGGTGGCAAAGTTTTGAAACTCATCCACATACAGATAAAAATCTTTTCTCGCCTTTTCCTCGGTATCGGCCCGGCTCATCGCCGCCAACTGCAACTGAGTAATCATCATGGCACCTAATAGAGCCGCGTTATCCTCACCAATGATACCTTTGGCTAATTTTACTAATAGAATTTTTCCTTCGTCCATCACCTGCCTAAAATCGATGCTCGATTTGGGTTGGCCAACGATATTTCTAATCACCGGCGAAGACAAGAACTGGCCGACTTTATTTAAAATGGGCGAAATGGTCTCGTTCTGCTGCTTCTGATCCAATTTGCCGTATTCGTTCAGCCAGCGCGCCTTAATCAACGGGTCGGAGATCTTATTAATTACCTTTTCCCGGAAGGAGAGGTCGGTAAACAGCTGTGGGATCATCATTAAAGTAGAGTCGGGATAGTCCAACAGCGCCATCACCGCCGAGCTCAGCCAATACTCTAATCTGGGACCCCACGAGTAGCCGAAGATCTTTTTAAAGATGCCCACCACACCAGAGGCGACCACCACCTTATATTTGGGATCTCGTAATTCCAGCATATTGATCGCGATCGGATAGTCGCGATCACCTGGATCAAACAAAATCACATCGTTTACCCGGTAGTTGGGAACAAATTTTAATACCGTATCAACATAGTCGCCGTGCGGATCGATCACGCCCACGCCTCGCCGTTCTCTAACATCGTCGATCGCCATATTGGCAAGCAGGGTAGACTTACCGGTACCGCTTTTACCAATAATATAGATATGCCGCGGGCGATCGGTTAATTTAATACCAAACTTTTCCTGCGTTCCACGAAAGTTAGTGGTGGCAAGCACCGTTAATTGCTCTGCCGGAACCTCGCCCACCAACGGCAAGTTAGCTGGCGGTTCGCCTTTGCGCGAACCCGCCCACACGATGTTAGGGGTGGCAACGGAGACATTCGGCAGATGATAGATCGAAGCTATCTCGGTTACATTAAGGATTAAGGCATCCTTACCTAATTCGCGTCCGTGGTATCTGTTTAAAATAGCCACCCGATCGTTGATGTATTTGCTCGGCCTGAATGAATTTAAATTAGTGCTATCAAACTGCTTGAAAGTACCCAGCGCCAACTGAAGTTTCGCTTTGGCCGATGCTTCATCCCTGTCCCACACCACCAATCGGATCTTGGTTTTAAAACCTAATTTAGAGCTTTTTTCTTCGACCGCTTTTAGCATTAGATCGGTTCCCGGAGACAACTCCACTTTTGAACCTTCTTTTTTCGCCTCGTACCCGCCGCCGCGCGCCAACGATCCAATAACTTCGCCTATCAGCGAAAACAAACTCTTGGTGATGGCTTTGCCGATCTCGGGCGACCGGCCCGCCTTAACCGCGGAGATAAACGCCATCGCCCGATCACGCCACTTGTTGCTCTCGGGGCTGATCACCAGCTGAATCCAGATATGCTCACCTTCCGATAGTTTGCCGAGCATACCGGTAATAGCCGCCAACGGATCGACCGTAAAGTTAATAAATGTTTTGATCGGAAAGAAATCTTTATTCGAGAATAAGAGATCGACCGAAGCGCCGGCGCTACCTGCTGGAAGCAGGGTGGGGTCCGAATAATCCTTCATCTCCAGCACATTCATATCGGGATACTGCGCGTAGAACTGGCTCTCGACATAGTTGCGCAAAGAGACGGGAGTCCAGACATAAAACCTCACCGATTTTTCCCTGGCTTCAATCTCAAAACTCAACCGATGACTGCCGATGCCATGCAGCGAGGCAAACATCGTCTCGGCCGCCAATGGCGTCTTTTCATTTTCTTTAGGTACCTCGATCGCCAACAGTACCGCCTCTTCTTCGACGGCGGTAGGTTTTGGACTTCCTGCTAAACCGCTTACCCGCTTACCTGCTATGCGACTAATCACCCACCAGGTCAAAAAAGCGGCTACCGCCAGCCACCCCACCACCAGCAATCCAATTAGAATGAGCGAGCCTAAGCCTTCCATTACTCGTTAGGTTAATTAGCGGCGGCGCTGCCCTCACCGGCCCGCTGGGCCAGATCGTAAGTAGCTTTGGCCACCTTGGTAAATAAAGATCGATTCTGCAGATTGGCAATGATCGTATTCCGCTTAACTTGCCGGCGTTTAAGCACTTCGTCTACAATGTCACCGATCTTCATCGGCTGACCGGCCTGTTGCAACACCTCTTTAACTACATCCGAAACTACGCCGGGCGCATAACCCCAAGTTGACAGCGCATAGATGCCCCGGCCAACCAATACAAACCGCTCGTCGCTGATTAACTCGTTGTGTACCGTCCGGCTAAGCACTTGGCGATCATGGGCAAATTTCTGGCCGATCAGTTTAGTGATCTCTTCAAAATGCAGCGGCTTGCCAGCCGTCTCTAAAATAATAAACACCTTGTCGCGAATCCGGCGTGGAACGATCAGCGGCCAAGCAGTTAACCCCCACCGATTCTTGTTATCCATTCCCAATTTGGCGCCCACTCGCAGCGCCCCTTTGACTAATGCCGAACTCATGTTTTTGGCCTGGCCAACGATCTGATCGACCAACACTGCTTCCGGCAGCGGCTCGCCCGATTTAGTTAGAATACCTACCGCCACCTTCTGGATCTCTAAAATATCTGCTTGTTTAACATTATCACCCAGCCAGCCAGCTTTAAGGTCGACATGCTTTTTAATCGGATACACCTCGGTGTAGGCGGCTACGGCCAACCGCAGAGCATTTTTCTCCAGCTCTAAATTATCCGATTGGCTTAATTTAAAATGATCGATCAAGAAATCAACATCAGCGATATTGCCGTGCATTGTTAGATAGACATCCACGATCTTCCACAACGGCTTAAGTGCCGCCGAAAATTTTTTGGCAATCTTTTTCAACGCCGCGTTTTCGATCTGCCTCACCCGCTCGCGAGTAACCGACAATTTCTTGCCGATGCTTTCCAATGTTTCCTTATCGGTATGGCTAAGATCAAGACCGTAGCGGGCAATTAACACATCCCGCTCGCGATCCCGCAGCTTGTTGACAGCAGCCGTTACCACTTTAGACGGCTTGGCCGATGCCAACTCTAACGATTGGCTTTCGGACATCACCCGATCAAGCACCGAGTCTTCCGTCGGTTTTTCACCCTCTGTCTGATTATCGTGATTTTGGCTATGCATAGTACTCCAACTAACTTGTTTCCATTATACCATACTTGACTTACAATGTCAATGATTTTATCAACCCATATTAGTACTAAAAATCGGCTGTCAGAGCCGATATCAACCATATTTATCCACAGGATAGGATACTACCGTTGGACTTCCTTTAGGATATTGACAACTTCGGTTATGAGTGTGTCTTGTGCGGTTTTGTTTCCCGCCTCGGCAAAGTAAGCATTTAATTTTTTCACCGCGGTGTCGTATGTCTCTTGCGACATTACCGTCACCTTGCCCACCGCCAGATCCCCCAGATCGGCGCTCACTCCCTTGGTTAGGCTGATCTGGCCATTGCCAACGATGACGATAACCCCGACCACGGCGATTACTGCCGCCACCATCCCCGCTGCCTTGAGCTTGCTTTTATCCACCTTCATATAACTATTATATACGCATCTCTTGCTTGCCGTCATTTTATCCTGCCTATAATCGTAGAATAAAAAAGACCACCGAATATCTTTAGCGCTGTTCTGATT
This sequence comes from candidate division Kazan bacterium RIFCSPLOWO2_01_FULL_48_13, assembly GCA_001771275.1. Classification (GTDB taxonomy): domain Bacteria; phylum Patescibacteriota; class Kazan-3B-28; order Kazan-3B-28; family UBA10110; genus 2-01-FULL-49-10. The sequence goes on along the minus strand of METE01000002.1, from coordinate 48,503 downwards.
AACGCGCATCAAGAAATTGATGGTCTAAAACATTTGGGTGAAACTATCCCCCACATTCCACATCCTTTTACATCACCGAGCCTGGCTGTCTACCTCTCGTCCTCTTTCCGGTGCCGTTGGGTGACCCACCAGACCGCCGCTTCGTCGACGGAGCTGTTGAGATCGACCCACTCAACCAAGATCTGGGATGGGTCATCCTTGGATATCCTTACCATCGGGAATTCGATCATCCCGTCAACCATGTTCTCTTGCCGGGAGCCGAAACATAACATCCCTGTTAATTGCTCTACCGGCAATAGTGTGACGATCGAGCAGATGCCCTCACTGAGGGTTAGCCCCTCGTTAGGACGCTTAAATAGATCGCTCAATGGCACCTGCGGTTGACGACCTTCGCGCCGTTCAGCCTCCAATAGGTAGGCAGGCGTTGGCTCATCGTCCTGCCCCACCTTTGGCACCGTGTAACGATGCCCGGAGTTAAAAATGAACCGGCTCTCGTCCAACAGCTCCTCTAACGAGAGACAAACCATCACTCCCTTGTCCTGAAATCCCGCGATCACCTCATCGAGGGGACGAGGAGTTATCATTTTGGCAAAGAGGCTGCAGAGCCTCCCAACGCCGGTAGCTGCAGTCGAATCTCCATTCTCGTTCACAATTAACACTCCTTCCCGCCGATGCTTTCGACAGGGACAACCTCTGTATTCTTTCCGTACTCGGTAAGTGTCAAGTTGCCAAACACAAATCAGTAAAAGTGCTGGTTAGTGTGCCATAATCCGGCTCCCCCGTCAACCCTCCCCCATTCTCACAATCGGAATGAGCGAATTTGTTTTTCACTCAAAGCTTGAGCCAGTTCACTATCACTCGCCCGGCGGGCGGCTGATAAACTGCCAAACTGCTTTACCAATTTTTTGCGGGTAGCGGCGCCAATGCCCGCCAATCTCTCCGTGCTTCCTATCAACTGCTTTGCTTTTAATACCGTTTGGTAGCTGATCGCAAATCGATGCGCTTCATCCCGCAGCCGTTGCAACAGCTGCAACGCCACCGAATTCTTGGGCAAAATTACCGGCTGTGACTTATCGGGCAAAAATATCTCTTCTTCCCGTTTGGCCAAACTAAAAAACCGAATTTTCTTTTTATCATCCGCTGTTACATTTTTTAACACCGCACTTAACTGGCCTTTTCCGCCATCAATTAAAATTGCATCCGGCAAACCGACCGCGAATCTCTTATCGGTTCGGCGTTTGGGGCTTAATCTTCGAGTGATCACTTCGCCCAAAGCGGCATAATCATCAATGCCAGGTACCGTTTTAACGCGAAACCGGCGATAGTGATTTTTGTCGGGCTTGCCACCCACCAATACCACCATCGAACCAACGGTGTGGGTCCCCCCAAAATGCGAGATGTCGTAGGCTTCTAACCGCTCCAGCTTTTTTAGCTTGAGCAGATTTTTGAGCTCTACTAATGCTTTTTTAACCCCTAATCGTTCGTCCACATCCAAGAGCGACCCGGAATGTTGAGCAGCATTACGCTGGGCCAGTGATAGCAACTTTTGATTCGGCCCCTTTTGTGGCACTATAACACGAACTCCTCCTCTCCTCCCAACCACCCCTGCCCCCTCCTTGGAAAGGAGGGGATTATTTTTGCTCCTCCCCTTACCAAGGGGTCGCCGACTCTGAGAGTCTCTGGACTCGGAGAGAGGTGGGGTGGGATTGATTCGCCTATCGCTTAACCACTTTTCGATCGCTCCCGAATCTTCTGGTAATACCGGCACAATAATTTCTCTGGGCAGATCTTCGAATACTTTATCGTAAATGGTAATGATCGCTTGCGACATTAAATTGGCCTCGGCATCCCTAAGCGGCGCGTTTAACACAAAAGTCTGCTGGCCGAGCAACCTGCCACCCCGAACTTGAGCGCGCGAGACGATCATCTTCTCGCCTTCTACTAACCAGCCTAAGAAATCTTGTTCCAAATCTTTTGGCCGAGAAACTTTTTGTTGTTCAAATAACTGTTCTAACGAATTTATCCGATCCCTAAGTCGGGCCGCTTCTTCAAATCTTCGCTCACTCGATAATCGCGACATCCGCGCCTGCAGATATTTAATAATGTTTTTGGTGTCACCGCCCAAGAATTTAACTACTCTATCAATCGCCGCTCGATAGTCCGCACCGGTCGCTTTGCCAACGCAGACCCCCAAACATCTCCCCAGATGGTAGTTAAGACACGGCGCCTTTAATGGCGCAACAAAAGATCCCGGATCCTGATCGGCCATAGTCCATCCGGTCCGGGATGACAAACCAGTTCTTGTCATTCCTGCTCCCTTCTCGTCTCCGCCGGCTGGCGGACCTGCTCCCCCTCTTGTCATTCCTGCCCCCGATCGCAGTCGAGGGTAAACTCCGGCAGGAATCTTATTCTGTAAATTTAATTCTCGCGCTTTACCGCAGATCGGGAAAATACTATTTAATAACTTGAGGGTGTTCTTCACCGTGCTCCCGGCCGTGTAGGGCCCAAAATATCTCGGCCGGTTGGGGTCCCGACTCTTAATCTCCTGGGGGTTAACTCGGCGAACCGCCGAAACTTCCGGAAATTTTTGATCTAACCCAATGCGAATATATTGAAAGGTTTTATCGTCCCTGAGCAGTACATTATATTGCGGCTGATATTTCTTAATTAATTCGTTCTCTAATATCAGCGCTTCGGCTTCGGTATCGGTAGCCATAAAATCCAATTTCGCCACCTGCTTGATCAGCGCTTGCGTTTTGATACTTTGCTTAACTGGCTGTTTCCAATACGAAGACACCCGCTTCCGCAAGTTGATCGCCTTCCCCACATAAATCACTTTACCCTCTTTTGCTGTCATTCTGAGGCGACCAGCCGAAGAATCCCTGGCCGCGTCCCGCGTCCGCAGGCAGGCTAGCGAAGCGGCCTTACGACCTATATCCTTCATCCGCCGGTTGGCGGATTCAGGATGACGCAGAGCAATCCCCCCATACATCAAATACACCCCGGGGCTATTCGGGATCTGCTTTAAATCTGGACTGAAGGTTTTGGAAACCGCCATATCTATATGATAACAACTATCATCCCAGTTACTTCGAATAAAAATATGGCGAGTGTTTCCACCCGCCATTGCCAAATCGAGCATAAAAAGTTACAGCTCCAAGAAAGCTATTGGGGTCCCATAACCGCCGGTAGGCTCGCCGGAAGACCCCATCGACAACTCTATTTCGTCTTTTTCCATTGTGAGATATGTGGTACAAGACGACCAGATTTGAGTTCCGTCGGGATCCCATCCATCGGCCGATAGATCAACGCCCAGACTGCCAGACGCTAATCTATCTGGCATAGTTAACAGCAGGCAGAAAATCTGGACAGAGATCAGCGGAAGCTGTCCATTGCTCAGCGCTTCCCATTTAGCTGCTCGGGGAGACCATCCAGCATAGAAGCTGCCAAAGTTAATTGGAAGCACTAAAACATCACCCAAGGTTGAGCCTTCGAGCCTGGAGACAATCTCCATTGCCTCGTTATCCACCCGGATATGCCTGTCATCTATGGGACCGGCCTTGTTGTAAAATGACTGGGATAACGAAATGCGCTTAACTAATTCCGATCCAATCATCGCATAATCGCTGTTAAAGTCGCTCCGATTCGCAACGGTTTTGAGCAGATGGGTAAACTTGGGAATTATTGCGATCCCGTCCACAAACCTGTGCTTGGATTTGGGGATCTTAATATCATCCACCAATGCGTCGACATGGGACAGATCTATTCGGGGAAATATTTCTGTCAAACGCGCCTTTTGATCGTCCAGCGGAGGCAATGTCCACCCCTTAGGGTAATCGGCCGCCCGATCCACCCGCTCTCTTGAAAAAGGATTAGTCGGTATCAGCCTCTTAACCAGTTGGATAAATTCCTGCTTAAAATTGGATACCCAATCCCCATCACTAATCTTTTTTTGGACTACGCCGGAGCTAAAATAACTCCGCACGGCCAACAACGCCTCAACAACAAACTTGCCCAATCGATGGGCCTGTCCAACACTCATCCAAGTTGACTTCTGCATGGAAGTCTCCTCTTTTTTCAATCAACTCCTGCGAGGCATTCCCCTGTGGGGAACTTACGGGTTAAGCCACCTCCTCAGGGTTGAGCAGGCACGGTCGCCTACACTCGAGCGTACTTAAAACAAACCTACCAGTCAACTTCAGTTGGTTCTATTTTGGTGGCCCCAAACCCATTAAGCCGTTTTATTTCCGCCATTGGAGCTTAAGCGTCCCTTATGCCCTTACGGAGCCAAGCGTGAGCCGTTTGAAAAATCAGCGTCGCGGGGTCGTTGTTTGACCCAGCACTTAAATTAAGTGCTGGGGAGTTCGACCCACCCGCCCGTACCGAACGGTACGTTCGGGCGGGTTAAGCGGTAAGCTGATTTTACATTACGGATAGCTTGGCGTAGTCGGGCCCGCCTTTGGGGCCACCCGTCCGTCAGCCGACGGATGGGTGGCAAAAAGAATAATAATATTGTAAAGATTCTGGGTGCGCCCTGCTGGGCTTACCAGAATGACGGGAAATGAGTCGGGGCAGGATGGCAAGGGAGTCGGGCTGACAGAATGGCAATATTATTTGAGGACTTTTTGGAGATACTGCCCAGTATATGATCGCTTAACTTTGGCGACCTTTTCCGGCGTACCAACCGCTACGATCTCCCCACCCTTATCTCCCCCTTCGGGCCCCAGATCAATGATCCAGTCGGCAGTTTTGATTACATCTAAATTATGCTCAATCACTAATACGGTGTTACCTTTATCGACCAGCTGCGTTAACACTGCCAACAACCTTTTAACATCATCAAAGTGCAAACCAGTAGTCGGCTCATCCAACACATACAAGGTCTTGCCCGTTGCCCGCCGCGATAATTCGGATGCCAGTTTAATTCGCTGAGCTTCACCGCCAGAGAGTTGAGTGGCGGGTTGGCCTAAAGTAATGTAGCCTAATCCCACTTCTTGCAGGGTAGCTAATTTATTCTGAATAGCGGGAATATGTTTGAAGAATTCCAACGCTTCTCCGACCGACATATTTAATACCTCGGAAATGTTTTTGCCGTTGTAATGAACTTCCAATACCTCCTGATTGTAGCGCTTGCCTTTACAGACATCACACGGCACATACACATCCGGCAAGAAGTGCATCTCGATCTTGATCACGCCGTCGCCCTGGCAGTTTTCACACCGGCCGCCTTTTACATTAAAACTAAATCGACCGGGCGCATAACCCCTAATTTGCGCTTCCGGAAGTTTGCTAAACAGGTCCCGGATATCCGTGAACACGCCCGTATAGGTAGCGGGATTGCTCCGAGGGCTTCTTCCGATCGGCGATTGATCGATACTGATGATCTTATCCAAATAGTCCAGGCCCTCGATGGCTTTGTGTTTGCCCGGCGCCGCATGCGAGCCATATAAAGTCTGGCTGATCTTTTTAACTAAGATCTCATTAATCAATGTCGATTTGCCCGAACCCGAGAGACCAGTAACGCAGACAAATAATCCCAAAGGTATTTCGACATCAATATTTTTGAGATTGAATTCGCTAGCGCCTTTAATTAATAGGTGCTTGCCATTGGGCAGCCGGCGGACACTAGGCACTTTGACCTTTGCCTTGCCCGAGAGATATTGACCAGTCAGCGAATTTTTATTCTTTTTAATCTGATCAGGCGTACCGACCGCCACCACATACCCACCCAATGCTCCCGCGCCTGGTCCCATATCCACCACATAGTCCGCTTCTAAAATAGTTTCCTCATCGTGCTCTACCACTAATACCGTGTTGCCCAAATCACGCAAGCCCTTCAGCGATTTAATCAACTTACCGTTGTCGTGCTGATGCAGACCGATCGATGGCTCATCCAAAATATAAATTACTCCGGAAAGTCCCGAGCCGATCTGAGTTGCCAATCTAATTCGCTGCGCCTCACCTCCTGATAGCGTAGTGGCGCTGCGATTAAGTGTAAGATAGCTTAGCCCAACATTGTTAAGAAAACCAATCCGCTCTTTAATCTCTTTTAAGATCTGGACCGCGATTAAAGTACGCTGGCTGTCTAATTTTAACTTATCGAAAAATTTATTCAGCTGTTCGATCGACATCGCCGAAACCGTTACGATCGAGCTTCCCCCCACCGTGACCGCCGCCGATTCGGCTCTTAGCCGCCCGCCCTGGCACACCGGACAGATCCGTTCGACCATAATTTTATCGATCTCAGCCCGGACAAAATCGGAATCGGTCTCTTTGTACCGCCGCATTAGATTAGGGAGAATGCCTTCCCACTTTACGACATATTCGTTTAGATTGCCGCGAGCAGTCCGATATTTTGCCACTACCTCTTCGTCACCACTACCATACAATAGAACATCCAGCGCGTGTTTGCCGAATTTACCAATTGGTTGATCCAATCGAAAGCCGTATTTTTTGCCGACCGCATCTAAGATGCGTTGAGTCCAACCTGTCTCACTGCTCATATGAAAACCACCGGCTCG
>METE01000002.1:5923-41944 GCA_001771275.1 candidate division Kazan bacterium RIFCSPLOWO2_01_FULL_48_13 | reverse complement strand
CAATGGTCAGCTTTTTATTGGGAATTAGCAGCTCGGGATCGATCTCCAAGGTAAAACCCAAACCGGTACAAGCGGGACACGCTCCGTGCGGATTATTAAACGAGAAGCTCCTGGGCTCGAGTTCGGGGATGCTAATACCACATTTGGGACAAGCCAAACTTTCGGAAAAGAAATGATCTCTGTCTTTATCGATATCCCAAATAATCACCGTGCCATCGCCCAACTGTAGCGCCGCTTCCAGCGATCCAGTTAAGCGTCCTCGTCCACCCGATTCGGCCACTGCCGTTAGCTCCAGTCGATCCACCACCGCCTCGATCGTGTGCTTGCGAGTCTTGGGCAGCTCGATCTTTTCTTCTAAATCGCGCAGTATCCCGTCGATTCGCGCCCGCGAAAAACCGGCCTTTTTAATCTGGGTGAGGACATCCTTGGCCTCGCCTTTTTTATCCGAGACCACCGGCGCCAATACCGCAAACTTGCCTAAGGGCAGTTTCTGCACCTGCCCGACGATTTGATCAATCGATTGCCGCTCCACTACTCCGCCACAATCGGGACAGTGTGGCATACCCACCCGGGCGTATAACAGCCGCAGATAATCGTAGATCTCGGTAATAGTGCCCACGGTTGAACGCGGATTGGACGAAGATGATTTTTGATCGATGGAAATGGCGGGCGACAATCCATCGATGTGCTCCACATTCGGTTTCTCCATTACTCCCAAAAACTGCCGCGCATAAGCGGAGAGTGATTCGACATAACGGCGCTGGCCTTCGGCGTAGATCGTATCAAAAGCGAGAGACGATTTACCGGAACCCGAAAGCCCCGTAATCACGACAAAACGATTACGAGGCAACTTGAGATTAACATCTTTCAGATTATGTTCACGCGCCCCGTGAACCTCAATGAAATCAAACATTAAAAATCAGTTACCGTCAGAATGAAAAGTATTGTTTAATCAATCCACCGCTGCCGCCTGTTCCGATATCGCCCAGTAGAAAACTGGCAAACGCATACAACGCCAATCCACTGATTGCCGAGATGATCAGATCGCGGCCCAGCGACATCTGATTAGGATTCCCCTGCGAAGTAGCATAAACTACGCCACCCGAGATAGTCATCACCACGGCTAAGGTGCCGATTAAGGCGCTAACCTTCCCCCGCAGCGCCTCAATGAAACCGGTGAATGAGCTGGAACCTCCCCCCGGGCCACCAGCCAGTGACGAGTTGCTTCCATACAGCATCACCGCTATCACAAACAAAACTATCAACAGTCCAAACAGTATCTGAGCGGCTTTTACCCACCGGCGGGCTTTTTTGTGATCAAACTTTTTCATACTCGGTATTCTACCTTAAATCGACCGATGAGTCCACCCCTACTCCTTGATCGCCTTGTCTTCGAACCCACAGTTGGTGCAGGTGGGCAGTTTAGTCTTCGGTTTTATTACCATCAAACTGCCACAGGTGGGACATTTGTCTGGCACCGGTTCGTCCCAGCTGGCAAAATCACATTTGGGGTAGTTGCTGCAGCCGTAAAACACTTTGCCCCGCTTGGTTCTGCGAGAGACCACGGCGCCATCGGCGCATTTAGGGCAGTTCATCTTGGGGGCCGGGTTCCCGCCCTCTGGCTCCAAGCTTTTGGTATTTTTGCATTTGGGAAAATTAGAGCAGGCCAAAAACTTACCAAACCGGCCCATGCGAATCACCATCGGGCCGCCGCACTTATCGCATTCTTGATCAGTCTGCTGAGCCAGATCTTTTTTCTCGACCGTCGCTTCTTTCTCGGCTAATTGTTTGGCAAACGGTCCGTAGAAATCAGCAATGACCATGTTCCACTTTTTATCACCCTCAGCAATCAAATCTAAATTGTCTTCCATCTCGGCAGTAAAACCGCTATCGACAATATCCGGAAAATGCTCGACCAAAAAATCGTTGACCAAGAATCCCACCTCTTGCGGGACTAATGTCCGCTTCTCTTTCTTGATATATCCCCGACTTATAATAGTAGTGATGGTAGGGGCATAGGTGCTGGGTCGGCCGATCCCTAATTTCTCCAGAGTCTTAACCAGGCTGGGCTCGGTAAATCGATCGGGCGGTTCGGTAAATTTCTGCTCCGGCAAGATATTATTAACTTGCAATACCTCTCCCTCGCTTAGGGGCGGCAACTGAACTTCATTGATGGGATTTTTATCCAAAACGGCGATAAAGCCCGGGAACTTTACTCCCACGCCCTGCGCCGATAAAATCTTGTCGCCACAAGCGATCTTTACATTCTGTTCGGAGATAATCGCATCTTTCATCTGCGAAGATAGCGCCCGCTCCCAAATTAATTTGTACAGCCGCCAGTGATCGCGTGATAAAACGCTCTCTAACGACTTAGGTGAGCGAGCGGCCAAGGTTGGCCGGATCGCTTCGTGGGCTTCTTGCGCCCTCTTACTCTTAGTTTTATAAACTCTAACCTCCTGTGGTACATACTGCTCGCCAATATTCTTGCTCACATAATCTCTGATCTCAGCTATCGCTTTGGCAGCCATAAAAGTGGAATCGGTACGCATATAAGTGATCAAACCAACTTGTCCGGCCCCATCTAAGGCCACCCCTTCGTACAACTGCTGCGCCAACATCATTGTCTTTTTAACGCTATAGCCCAGAACGGTGCCCGCTTGCTGCTGTAAGGTAGAGGTGGTAAACGGCGCGTTGGGAGATTTGGATCTTTCGGCGTGTTCAATATTGGCAATTGTGGAAGGATCTTTTTTAATATCTAAAACTATCGCATCCGCGGTTGCTTGGTTGGTAATATTTGCCTTAGCGCCATTAACTTCGGTCAGCTCGGCGATAAAATTTTTACTATCATTCAAGTAATCAACTTTTATCTTCCAGTATTCTTCCGGAACAAACGCCTGGCGTTCGCGTTCGCGCTCCACGATCAACCGCACGGCTACCGATTGCACTCGGCCGGCGGACAGTCCGCGAAAGATTTTTTTCCACAACAGTGGGGAAAGTTTATAGCCTACTAATCGATCTAATACCCGGCGCGCTTGTTGCGCATGCACTAAGTTCATATCTAATTTGCGCGGATGATCGATAGCTTCTTTCACCGCTTCATCGGTGATCTCATGAAAAACTATGCGATCAATTTTATCGCCATCCATCCCCAGCGCCTCCGTTACATGCCAGCCGATCGCTTCTCCTTCCCGGTCTTCATCAGTAGCTAAGATCAATTTATTAGCCTCGGCATTGAGTTTTTTAAGCCGACTGACCACCTTGCGGCTAACCGTGGGAATAACATAATCGGGCTCAAAATTATTCTCGGTATCGACGCCCAGCTTGGATTTGGGCAGATCCCGCAAATGCCCCATCGACGCCTCGACCACATACCCCGTGCCCAAAATCCGGCCAATGGTCTTGGCCTTGGTCGGCGACTCCACTACTACTAATATCCCTGCCGATTTGCTCAAATCCAATAAAAGTTAGCGAAGCCGTGTAAATTTACCGGCGGGGGTTGATTTTATCGTTCCCTTGATTTCCATCAAGGTTAGTGTACTGCTGACCAACTGACTGTCAAGCGCAAGCTCTTTGGCAATCTCATCAATCGGCAGCGACTGTTGATTTAATAGTTGATAAATTTTATCTTCAACCGAATCGGTTTTTGTTTCCGAATTAGGCAGCCGCGGCTGATCACCCAATCCCAGGGATTCCAAAATATCGGAAGCGGAAACTACCGGGGTAGCGCCATCTTTGATCAGCTGATTGGGCGCCCATGCCTCCGGTACAAAAATACTGCCCGGCACGCCAAAAACTTCGCGGCCAAACTCTGCCGCGTGTTCGGCAGTAATCAAAGCCCCACTCCCCGGCAATCCCTCCACCACCACCGTACCCAAGGTTAGGCCGGCGATAATGCGATTCCGGGCAGGAAAATTATATTTTAGTGGCGGCGTCCCGGGCGGATATTCAGATACCACTGCTCCCCCGCCCTGCACGATCTGCTCGGCCAGTTGGTAGTTGACTAACGGATAAAAACTATCTCGATCCAAGCCCGAGCCGATCACCGCCACCACCCTGCCCCCGGCCGCTATGGCAGAAGCAATGGCTACCGTATCCACACCATAAGCCAGTCCCGAGACTATCGTTGCCGCGGCCGATAAATCAGTCGACAGCCGCCCGGCTGCCCTAATTCCATAATCGGTGGGCTTACGCGTTCCTACAATAGCAATCATTGGTACGGCGCTTAAGGCAGCAATGTCGCCCCAGACATACAGCTGTTCCGGTGGATCGGCTATCTCATTTAAGGCGGCGGGATAGGCGGCATCCCCTTGTTTAACTATGGCGGCTACCGTGGGCGTGTTCACTTAAATAAACCTCCGATATCTTGTATAATATGCGCGTATGAAAAAACGAATGACCAAATCGACCGCTATTATTAGTATAGCAACACTGGTGGTGGTATTTGTAGCCGCCATCGGCTTGATCCTATTCAACAACTATCGCCGGAATCAGTCGATTCCCATCAGCACTCCTATCATCAACGCCGAGGTAGCCGTATCCGCTCGATTAACTAACCCGGCCACTATCGATAAACCGTATCTGATCGATTCGGCCGCTGGCTTAAAGCAGCAGCTAAAACTTTCTACCCTAATCGGTTTTAATCCAGATAATCAGGTACTGGTTGGAGTAGTATTGGCGGGCCAGCCCACCGCCGGCTATAGTGTAGTAATCGATTCTACCGCCACTCGCAATAATCAGGTACTGATCAATTATCGCGTTACTCAGCCGGAAGAGGGCCAGAGCCACGCCAGTATTATCACCTACCCCCAGCTGTTTATCGCTCTTAACCGCACCGATCTGCCAAATTTTGTGCCGGTTCACTTTGTGTTTACCAACTTAACCGACGGGGCAACTCAAACCATCTCTAAAGCATTGGGGGCAGAGTGAAGCAACGAGATATCTTAGACATTTCTACCGCATCGGTTTTACGGGTGGTCATCGTGCTGCTGGCGATCGGTTTTTTGTATTTCATCCGCGACATCATCGCGATCGTCTTTGTGTCGATTATTATCGCCGCCGCCCTCTCTCCCACCGTCGATCGGCTGACTAAATGGAAGGTCCCCCGCACCATCTCGATCATCTTAATCTATCTGTTAGTCTTAAGCTTGTTGGGCGGTATTGTTTACTTTGTGCTGCCGCCAATGATTACCCAGATCAAACAACTGGCCGAGAGCCTGCCCGCTTACTTTACCGCGTTTACCGATCTGCTTAAAAATCTACGCGAGGGCAGTATCAACGGAGTGCTCAACGCCTCTCAAGACAGCCTCAACTCGATCTCCAACTTCTTGGGCCAGATCGCCAACAATCTATTTAATACCACCATCGGATTCTTTAGCGGAGCTGCCGCTATTGTAATGGTGTTTATTCTGACTCTCTACTTTCTGTTGGATGAAAATGGAATTAAGAAGTTTTTTGTCTCGTTGTTCCCGGTCAAGCAGAAAAACCAGATGATCGCCATCGCTAATAAAATGGGCATCAAACTCGGCGGCTGGCTCCGAGGCCAGATCGTGTTGGCGTTGGCGGTAGGCTTGGTGGTCTACATCGGCCTGCTGATCATCGGTATGCCTTACGCCCTCACCCTGGGCATCCTGGCTGGAGCGTTGGAAATTATTCCGGTGATCGGCCCGATCATCGCTGCTATCCCGGCGATTCTTATCGCCTTTACCATCTCTCCTACTGCCGCGCTGATCGTAACTGCTTTCTATATTTTAGTGCAGGAGATGGAGAATAAGCTGCTGGTACCAAAAATAATGCAGTACGCTGTCGGGCTTAATCCAGTAACGATCATTATTATTATTCTGATTGGCGCCAAACTAATGGGCATCTTGGGCATTCTGTTATCGATCCCAGTCGCTTCCGTGATCTATGTCCTACTGGAAGAATGGCCTAAGCTCTCCGAATCCCGCAAGTAGTTTATTTCAAGTTTTGTTTTAATAGATCGATCTCATCTCTCAGCTCGGCGGCTTTTTCGAACTCTAAGTTCTGAGCGGCCAGATCCATTTGATTCTCTAAATCGCGAACCAGTAACTCCATCTCGGAGGTACTGGCCGATTTGGCAAACTTAGTTAATCGCCGACATTGTTCTTTCTGCTCAGTTGTCGCTTCTGATTTTTCGGATACCTCAATCTGGCTAATCTTTTTGACAATCGATTTAGGAGTAATCTTGTGTTCTTTGTTGTAAACCACCTGTTTGGCGCGTCTGCGACTCGATTCTTCAATTGCAAATCGCATCGCGGCAGTTTCTTTATCGGCATACATAATCACCCGACCTTCTAAGTGGCGCGAAGCCCGACCAATGGTTTGGATTAATGCTGTCTTAGACCGCAAAAACCCTTCTTTATCGGCATCTAAAATCGCGACTAACGATACTTCGGGCAGATCTAACCCTTCACGAAGCAAGTTAATACCCACCACCACATCGTATTCGCCTAACCGTAGGCTCTTTAATATTTGAATGCGTTCAAAAGTATCAACATCGGAGTGCAGATACTGCACCTTAATGCCATGCTCGGACAAGAAATCAGTCAGATCCTCTGCCATCTTTTTAGTCAGAGTGGTAACCAAAACCCGCTGATCCTTTTTAACGCGCGCATCAATCTCGTTGATCAGATCGTCGATCTGGCCTGCTGTTTTTCTTACCTCTACTTCGGGATCGACCAATCCGGTCGGCCGCACAATCTGCTCTACTACTTGTCTGCTTAGTTGAAGTTCATAATCTTCGGGTGTGGCCGATACATACACTACTTGATTAATATGTTTATCAAACTCTTCAAATCTTAAAGGGCGATTGTCTAATGCGGAAGGTAATCTAAATCCGTGTTCGATTAGTGTTTCTTTTCTGGACCGGTCCCCGTGATACATCCCTCTAATCTGAGGGATAGTCATATGCGATTCATCAATAAACATCAAAAAATCGCTCGGGAAATAATCCATCAAAGTCGCTGGTTCCTCGCCCACCCCTCTATCTCCCAAATAGCGAGAGTAGTTCTCGATTCCAGATACATAGCCAACCTCCCTAAGCATCTCTAAATCGTATCGGGTGCGTTGTTCTATCCGTTGCGCCTCAACTAATTTGCCAATCTTTTTTAACTCCGCTACCCGCTTTTTCATCTCTTTTTCTATATCCCCCAAAGCACCCTTTAATCTTTCATCAGGAGTAACAAAATGTTTAGCTGGGAACACCTCCAGATTTTCCAAATTATCCAATACCTCGCCGGTTAAATAATCCATCTGTCGAATTCGCTCTACCGTATCACCATCAAAATCAATTCGATAAACATAATCGCTATACGATGGGTAGATTTCTAAAGTCTCACCCCGAGATCGGAAATTACCGCGTCCAAAACCAATCTCATTGCGTTTATACTGCACATCAATTAATCTGCGCATTAATTGATTTTGCTTAAACATCTTGCCTTTTTCGATTGTCACCGCCGTATTCTGATAATCTTCTGGCGAACCTAACCCATAAATGCACGATACCGAAGCTACAATCAATACATCCTTACGAGTGAGAAGTGCTTGGGTGGCGGCATGACGCAACTTATCTATCTCATCATTAATCGAAGCGTCTTTGGCAATATAAGTATCGGTATGTGGAATATACGCCTCGGGTTGATAGTAATCGTAGTAAGAAACAAAATAGTGGACGGCATTATTAGGGAACAGGTCGCGAAACTCGGCCGCCAACTGGGCCGCCAAGGTTTTATTGTGAGCGATGACTAAGGTCGGTTTTTGAATCTGTTCCACCACCTTCGCCATAGTAAAGGTTTTACCGGAGCCGGTTACCCCCAGCAGTGTCTGATCCCGATACCCTTTATTTAAACCCTCCACCAAGCTTTTGATCGCCTGCGGCTGGTCTCCAGAAGGTTTAAATACCGATATCAGCTTGAATTTATTCATTACGCAAAACTATAAATGCGATCATCGACTGGGGCTTAGGCGGGTGATCGCGCCGAAACGAGAAGTAATGATTCGATAGATCGTAGGTGCACTCGTCCGCATCCACTATACTATCGCTCGCCAGCCCTGCTTGGGACAGCTGATACCTAACGATGGCTGGCAGATCGACATAGATCCTGTTCTCCCGATAATCGATATACTCTGCGTAGTTGGCTTTAAATAATTCCTCGACATCCGGTTTAACCTCAAAATGGCACGACCGCAGACCCGGTCCGATCAGCGCCCGCAGGGAACCTATCCCTACTGCCGGGTAATGGGCGGTTAAGTGGTCTATCATTCGGCTTGCCATATTGTTAAGCACGCCCCGCCACCCAGCGTGGGCGATGGCTGCCACTTTAGCCATCGGATCATAAAAATATAACGGCAAACAATCAGCCATCGTGCTGGCTAAAACTAATCCCGGCCGATCGGTACTTAAGCCATCTATCCCGTTGGGACCGTAAACAATCCGACCAGCGCTGTCAGAATCTACCGCTTGCACATTGGTAGTATGCCGCAAGCCAGTGATCGTTACGGTTTTATCCGGGTCAAAGCCCAATTTAGAGAAAAACTTATGCCGATTGGTTCTGCCGATCGCCCCGCGTTTTAGATCAACCGCATCGGCATTCATCCAACCGGCGTTTTTATGCGAAATCCCGGCCATCACACCGGGAAGATTCTCCCAATACCAAATTACTTGCTCATCTTTTTCCGCCATGCCGCGATCTTTTGATGATTACCAGAAAGTAGAACCTTCGGCACCCTTTTGCCCTCGAACACTTCTGGTCGAGTATAGTGCGGATATTCTAATTTAAACATTGAGCCATAGCTCTCTTCCTTTAACGATACCTCGTTGCCGATCACGCCCGGCAACAGCCGGACGATGGCTTCGGTCATAGTTAACCCAGCCACCTCACCTCCCATCACCACAAACTCGCCCAAACTAATTTTTGTATCCACATATTTTTCTACCCGCGCATCCATACCCTCATAACGACCACAGACAAACACTAAATGTTTATATTGGGTTAGTTTTTTGGCCATCGTTTGATTGAAAACTTTTTTAGATGGCCCCAACAAAATTACTAAACAACTTTTTGCCTGCCCGCGGACGCGGGACGCGGCCAGGGATTTCTTGTACGGCCTAAGGCCCCCCTTCGGGGCAGTTGCTTTTCTAATCGCCGCCACCAATGGTTCCACCTTCATCACTGTACCGGCCGCTCCTCCACCATATGGAAAATCATCAATCGTTTCGTGTTTATCGGTTGTAAACTCTCTGGGATTAATAGTTTGGATTTCTATCTTATTAGTCCGTCGCGCCTTAGACAAAAGGCCTTCCTTAAAAAAATCCTCCACCAACCCAGGAAAAATTGTCACAAATGTAATCTTCATACTAATATTCTCTTTTCTCTTTTATTCTATCAGGCTCTTCCTTCCCAATTTACAGAGCGACCGCTCTGCTAATTGGGACTATATCCCCTACGAGTAATTTTACATAGCGACCCAGCCCATGATATTTAACCACCAACTCCACCAAATCTTCGCATGGCAATTTCGAGGCCCATACGCTTTTCTGCTGCATAACAAAACCTAAATCTACTAAATGTTTTCTAAATAGATTCCGACTCATCTTAAATTTTTCTGGAATATCAAACATTATCACTCGCAGTCTACCATCTGGTCGACGATGACGGACAAATTCTTTTAATAAATCGATTTTAACCTCATCCCCAATTTGGAATCGATCTTCTCCTAATTGATTAACATAACCAGCGTATTGTAAATATTCCCATGTACGCTTAGTGCTAACATCTAAAGACAAACTATCTCGACGAATCTTGCTCAACAAAAACTCACCTGCATCGTCTGCCCAACCTAAAACAACCTTCATCATTCTATATGCCCCTCGACTGGTCTTCATATCAGCATTATAACAAAATACAGAGCGATCGCTCTGTATTTTGGGGAAATATCATAGGAATGCTACGGGTAAAGAAGACCACAACGGCCACATCGAGCCATCATCCATTTCTATCACCTATCCTTTAATGATCTTTGGGGAAACATCCCCAACCGGCCCAAGAGTAGCAAAAAAGTGGCTCCCAGTCAAGCTTATTATCCAGTCCTACCTCGCCATCGGAGCAAGGCCAGATTGTTCCCATCCCCTTTTGACACGAAAAAAGGGCGGGAATAAATTCCCGCCCCAAAATGCTAATGTCAGTCGCCAGCCAGCCATTTCCCAAAACTTCTCAACAGTGATTGAGGGCTCACGATTAGCCCTACGAGTCCGACAACAAGTCCGGCAACGAGTCCGGCAACGAGCCCGAAACAGAGTCCGAAATAGAATCCGACAACGAGTCCGGCACCGAGTCCGACACCGAGTCCAGCAACGAGTCCAGCAACGAGTCCGACACCGAGTCCGACACCGACACTATCTAAAACGGCTTTGTCGGTCGTTGTTCTAAAAATCAAAATAATCATCGAACTCCATACCGGAGCCAACATCACATCCCACCATCTGGAAATAGCGAATGGAAGTTGTAGCCACTGGACGGGTGGGCCTTTCTCGCCTACCGACCAGAGCACTTTTTCTACAGTCGGGATTTCTCCAGCAATTGCATACCAGACACCCCAAAATATGGCGGTCAGGAATGCAGTAAACATCGCCCACCGCCAAATCAGAGTCCAGGTCTGACGGCGATAAGCCGCATCAGAAATCTCGACTGGTGGTTTTTCGGACTCCTCGACCGCCACAACGGCTTCCTGCCCGCCGAGTTCAAGTACCAACTTCCTAATCCCCTTCTTCCACTCTCCGCCCTGCTCAATGATTTTCTGCAGTGAGGCTGGGGTAAAACTCGAGAGAGCATCCTGCACCAGTCGGCACAACTCTCCCAACTTTCTCAATACAGCGCCGTCAATGTTTTTCATCGCCGTCACCTGTTTTTCAAGATTCAGCGGTACATCCGCTAACACTCCAGTATATCACAAAACCAGCCCTAGGTCACCAAAACCCCACTCCCAGCCCAGCTTTCTGGCTTTCTATCCGCCATTGGAGCTTGAGCGTCCTGAAACGATAAAATTAGTGCTGCCGAAGCTGTTGTCTGAGGTCCGATTAATCGGACCGAGTTCAGCGAGAGGCGGAAAGCTAATTTTATCTGATGAGTAGTAATAGCGACTGGCGGAAGATTTTGGTTACTTTTCTCGGAAAAGTAACTAGATTATTCTTCGTCGCTCAAATCTTTGAGATCGTCTTTGGTGGTAGTTTTAGGCTCGTCCCCTGCTACCTCGGCCGTCTCGGTTGTTTCAGCCGATTCGGCATTAGCCATACTGGTACGACCAAGTCCACCTTCGGGCTCAATAATCTTTAAGTTAACTCGAGCGTTAAGTTGCGCGCCCAATACCCGCAGTAATGTGCGAATAGCTTTGGCGGTACGACCTTCTTTACCGATGATCTTACCCATATCCGAGGGATCAACGGTGAGCTCTAACAACACGCCCATCTCATCCACCTTGCGCTCAACCTTAACCTTGTCAGGATTTTCGACGATAGCCTTAACCACATACTCTACGAATGCCTTGTCGTTGTCAGCCATAATCTGCTCCTTCCTAAACCTTAAACTTATATAACTAATGAGCTTCCGAAATCTAAATTAAGCCTCCTTGCCCGAATCCGATTCGTCGGAGGCGGGGGCCTCTTCTGCCTTGGGCTCCTCGCCCGAACCAGTTTCTGGGGCGGGTTCAGCCGAGGCCTCAGCTACTGGGGTCTCTTCGACGACCACCGGGGATTCCTTTATTGGAGTCTCGGCAGCCACTGGGGCAGCCGCGGGAGCTTCTACCGCCTTGGGCTCGTGCTTAGGTTTGCGATTGCGCTGCTCTACCGGTAGCTCAAAACCCGTCCGGTTCAACAGCTTGCTGACCGAATTGGTAGGCTGAGCGCCCTTAGATATCCAATACTGCACCCTCTCCTTATTAACAGTCAGGGGCTGATCGGTAGCAGTCGGATTGTAGTGACCCACAATTTCGACAAAATCACCATCGGTCGGCTTGCTGTGCTCAGCGACCAATAGCCGATACATCGGGTGATTGCGACGACCTTTGCGGGATAATCTGATTACAAGCAATTTCGCACCATTAAGGGGTAATCCATGTACAGAATCAAGGTTACCCTAAGGGCCGATTGGTGTCAACACCGACCCCTCTACCCCAGAAAAACAAGAAAAACTTGCCCTATACCCTTAAAATCCCCTATACTCTATAAGTATGGCAGCACTACCTAAGAAGAAAATCAGTCGAGTTCGGGGTCGCACCCGGAGAGCTCACTCAGCCGTCAAGCTGCTGGGTTTGGTACTCTGCACCAACTGTCAGCAACCCAAACCGGCCCATATTGCCTGCCCGCACTGCGGCTTTTACGGCAATAAAAAGATCCTGACCACCAAGACGGATAAGCGGATCGCCGCCCGTCTTAAAAAGGATCAGGCCGCGGCCGCCCGTAAGGCCAAAGCTGAGGCCGAAAAGAAGGCCGCTCCCAAGCCTAAAGCGGCAAAACCCAAGGCCAAAGCCAGCGTCAAGAGAAAAACTGATAAATAATAGCGTTCACCGCTAACCACTATTCTCTAACCGCTAATTTTATGGCTTCTAACCGGCACTTCGCGCGGATCATCCTAATGCAAAGCTTGTATGAGCTGAGCACCCGGGGTGGCGTTGATCTCTCAATAATTGTTGAACGAAACATCGCTCAGCACGATTTTGAAGACAACAACCAAGATTTTATGCGCAAGATCGCCAGTGGGATAGTGGGGCACCTGGAAGAGATTGATAAAATTATCGCCATCGCCGCGCCCGAGTGGCCCTTAAGCCAGATCGCCCAGGTTGATCTTTCCATTCTGCGTTTGGCAATGTTTGAGCTGCTGTTTGATGACGAGGTCCCACCCAAAGCGGTTATCAACGAAGCGGTAGAATTGGGTAAAGCGTTTGGCGGGGAGAACACTAGCAAATTTGTGAATGGCGTGTTGGGTACGGTCTATCGCAACTCTGCCAAATATCAGCCAGAAGAAAACGAGCCAGAAAAACCGGCTGCCGGAGCGGTAAAATCAGAGGTAGCCAAAACCACTAAAAAGACGGCCAAACCTAATTCTGCTGTACGGCAGAACAAAAAGAAAAAGGAATGACTCCCCTAACCACATTAGAAAAACAGTTAGGCATTAAATTCAAGAAACCCATCCTGCTTGAGCAGGCGTTTGTTCATCGATCGTATTTAAATGAGAACGAATTCGAACCCGGCCACAACGAGCGGCTGGAGTTTTTGGGCGATGCGGTATTAGAGTTGGTGGTTACCGAATATCTGTACCACAAGTTTACCGATAAACCAGAAGGCGAGCTAACTGCTCTGCGGTCGGCCTTGGTAAAAAAAGAAACTCTAAAGCAGATCTCCGACGAATTAAAACTTTATCAATACTTAAAACTAAGCAAAGGCGAAGCCAAGGGCGTTAACAACCAAGTAACGATTTTGGCCAATGTGGTCGAATCATTGGTCGGCGCCATCTTTTTGGATGGTGGCATTAAACCGGCGCAGAAATTCTTGGCTACCTACCTGCTACCCAAATTAGATGTGATCATCGCCAACCAAGCCTACTTAGACGCTAAAAGCCAATTCCAAGAGGCAGCCCAAGACAAGGCGGGCATTACTCCGATCTACAAAGTAGTAGCCGAATCTGGCCCAGATCACAATAAAATATTCGAAGTCGCGGTGTTATTGGGCGAACAAGAGATTGCCCGGGGAATCGGTCCCTCTAAACAGTCCGCCGAGATGGCCGCCGCCGAAGCCGCCCTCGAAAAATACCGCTGAGCAATTACAAATTAAGAATTACAAAAACCTAATCCGCATCATTCCCAATAACCCCCATCCGTCATTCTGGGGAGTCCGTCGGCTGACGGACGACTCCAGAATCTTAAGGCCTGGATCCTGAATAAGTTATTTTATAGAGCCTACGGCAGTAAGGTGTTTTCAGGATGACACCTTTTTGTCGTTCTTTATCCGCCAGTTAGTTTTATATTCGATATTTTTTATTGGCGTTAGGTATTTTCGGGATGACAGTGATTTTTGCATAAAAAAAGACTGCCTATTAACACCCCTCGGGGTGAACCTTTGGCAAGTCTTTGGGGTTTTTAGGCCCCAAGGTTTTTAATTTTTTCGTTTTTCCTTAATTGGTTTGGGCGTGTGAAGATACGCTGCGAGAGGCATCAACACCAGTCCCAATACCAGAGATATGCATGCAAACCAGCCGCCGAAAGATGTTACGGGGTGGGAGCAAAGCATATATACTCCACTCAAGAAACAAAACATCCCGTAGGAATATAACAGCCAGAAATCGGCTTTTCCTATCATTTTTTCTCCGTGGGGCCAGCTAATGCTGTAAATAACCCCTCGATCAGCGTGCCATTCATAAAATGAATGGACTTACGACATCTACGGATTTTCAGTTTTACTGCTTAGGTCCAACATCTTGTTGTTTTTCGTTAGAATCTTCCCACCAGCCCATCGGCCTGAGGGAAATCGTCACTTCAGCATCGCCAGCTTTCGTGACAGTCATCTCAACAGGTTCGGTCGAAGAACCAATAATTACACTTAATTCATCTCCCCACATAAGGTTACACGACGGTAACACTTCAGCACTAAGGTGCTGGGAATACCTCGTCCGAAACTCGACACTCTTGGAGATAAGTAGCTCGTCCCCCCACATCTCGATTGGTACGGAGTCGGCGCGTTTGGAATAAGCGTCCAGTGCCTCGGAGAGACGCAAGTCACTATTAATTCTCGACGGACTCTGCGTGGCAGCACCGCGCATGCGAGCATTGACGACAGTCACTACGATTCCGATAAGGAGAATGATAGCCAACCCCATAACCAGCGCTACTATCCCGTAATTATTCTTTCTCATTTTTTCTCCGTGGGGCCAACTACATGTTGGTAGAACCCCAGAGTTCATCGTGCCGTCCTAAGACGGACTTAAAAGAGAATTATCGGATAGAGCGCCTGACCTCACGGTCATGCTCTCTTTTATTTCCTGTCTTCTCACTGTCAAAGGGCAACCCCATTCCTTGACAACCATGCTTCCTTTATGCTCTCGTATTATACTACTAATCCGGGCTGGTGTCAACAACTTTTCCGCTCCCAGACCTGATTTTCTCCTATATTTGGCCTTCTACTCCGCCCTCCGGAGTCGAGCGTGAGCCGTTTGTAAAATCGCCGTCGCGGGGTCGTTGTTTGAGTCCGTCAGCTGACGGATGGGTGGCAAAAGTAAGTTAAGAATAACAAAAAACGGCCCAGAAGACCTGGATCCTGAATAAGTTATTTATAGTAAGCCTACGGCAGTAAAGTGTTTCCAGGATGACAGAAAGACAAGATTCCTGCCTTCGCAGGAATGACGAATAGTACGATTCTGGACCCCAGTAGTAGAGCAGAGCTCACTACGGGGCGCGGCAAGCCAGAATGACGAAGGGAGAGCCTGGATCCCAGATCAAGTCTGGGATGACAAGTTGGGTTTCTGGGTCCCCGGGTCAAGTCCAAGGACAAGTTGGTTTATCCGTCGAGGGAGATGTTGAAGCCAGCGGCTTTAATATGTCCGCCGCCGCCGAAGATGGCGGCCAATTTACTGACATCCACATCCGGATCGTTCGTTCTCACGCTTCCCTTTAACTTGTCGCCCCGTTCTGATAGCAAGAAGGTGGCCTTAGTATCAGGCACCGTGTTCATCAGATCGATTACTCCTTCCAAATCTTCCAGTGTCGCCCCGCATTCCTCTAAATCTGCCGTGGTGATCACCGAGATCACTATCCCCAGCGCCCGATCCTGTTGAATCTTATCCAAGGTCCGGCCCCACAATTTAAGACTGGCCACACTTCTGCCTAAATAGATATGCTGAGTGATCTTATTGAGATTGGCACCGCTCTCCATTAACTCGGCCGCTATGCGAAACACTTCGGGAGTAGTATTGGTGTGCTTAAAACTGCCAGTATCAGTTGAGAGGCCGGTCATTAAACAGTTGGCGGCATCCGAGTTGATCTCTATCCCCCACTCACGGAATATATAGTGGACGAGTTGGGCGGTAGAAGATAAACTTTCATCCGCAATTACCATCCCCGGGCTGTAATCCTGCGTATGGTGGTGATCCAATATCACTAAATATTTGGGCCAATCGATCCGCAGTTCGTCATCCTCAAACCAGCCGGTACGACTCCAACCGCCGCAATCCGCCATCACCACCATATCAAAGTGCTCGGGCCGAAAGTCGTTTTTGATCTTTAAAAAATATGGCAGAAACGAGAACGCTTCGGGCGGATCGTCCATCAGGGCCACCTCTGTCTCTCGGCCCAGCTCTTTTAGCAGTATCCGAAGCGCCAAAGCCGACCCAATAGCGTCGCCATCGGGCTTAATATGAGTAACTATTAAAATTTTAGCCGCCGACAGAGCCTGCTCTCTAAATGTTTGGATCTTTAGTTTTAGATCGGTCGATATCATCCAACAGTTGGTCTACTCGATAAGCTCCGGCCGGATCTTTATCTAATTCGAATATCAGTTTGGGAACCTTGCGAATCTGCAACCGGCGAAAGATAAAGGTTTGGACATCCCGGCCATGCTTGATCAGTTTCTTAAAGGCGGCTTCTGGATGCTGTTCGCCGATAAAACTGACTAACACTTTGGCCGAGGCAAGGTCCGAACTAACTAATATACCATTAACCGACACCATTCCGATACCAAAACCCCGCCCCTCTTTTAAAAAGAACTCACCCAAGATCCGTTCTATCTCACTTTGAATCCGCGCAACCCGATGACCCATCTAAACTATCTTAGCCTTGATGTACTCTACTTTTACAAACTCCACCCGATCCCCCTCTTTAATCTTGGCTTTGATGTTGGCAGCAAAGCCATAATCGGCGCCACTCTTGGCTTCGTCCACTTCCTGCGCCACCTGCTGTACCTTCTCGATCGGGCCCTCACCCACTACTGCCTCATCTCGATAGACCCGCAGCAGCTGGCCTTTGCGGGCCAACCCTTTGGTCACTTTGCATCCGATGATCTTGTTCTTGGCGGTAGAGAAAAACACTTTTAGCACCTTGCCTTCGCCCTCGGTCGTCTCTTTTTTCTGAAGGCCGGTCGATTCCAATAATAGGTTCTTAAGGTCGGCAGTCAGTTCATAAATAATATCATAGGTAAGAATCTTAACCTCGTCTTTTTCGGCCATCTTGCTGGCGCCCGGCAGAATTCTAATTTTAAATCCGACCACAAAGGCGTTGCCGCCCTGAGCTGCCAAGATATCCGATTCGGCGATATTGCCTACCCCGTCGCTAACGATCTGGATTGAGCCGCCCCGATCGGTTTTGATCTTGGTTAGCTGATCCCTGATCGCCTGCAGCGATCCCTGCACATCCGTTTTTAATACAATATTTAAATTCTGTACCTGCTGCGCCCGAATCTGGCTGGCCAGCACATCCAAATCGCTCTTGATGACTGTAAAGCGGCGGGCCGAAGCCACGGCACTTTCGCCCGCTCGACTGCGAGCTGCCTTTTCGTTGTCCATCTCAATCAACTCCGTCCCCACTTGCGGTTCACCAACAAATCCGACCATGCTCACCGGCTGAGATGGAAAACTATCTTTAATCCGCTTGCCATTGTAATCGAACATCGCTTTAACCTTGCCATAAGCTCCACCAGCGCTAAAGTGATCACCAATCGAGAATTTTCCCGCTTTAACAATGATGGTGGCGATCTGTCCCATCTTGGGATCGCGCCGGGCCTCAATAATAATCCCGCGCGCTCTACCCGAATAGTTGGCAGTTAGCTCACTGACCTCCGAGGTTAGAGCAATCAGTTCCAGCAAATCGTCCACTCCCTCGCCAGTTTTGGAAGAAACGCCAACTAACGGCACCTGGCCGCCCCACGATTCGGTTAGGATCTGTTGAACACTTAATTCCTGTTTAACCTTCTCCACATTGGCGCCCGGCTTATCAATTTTAGTCACCGCCACCAACAGCGGTACATTCGCCGCCTTGGCCAAATCGATCGCTTCGATTGTTTGCGGTTTGACCCCGTCATCGGCCGCCACTACCAACACCACTACATCGGTGACCTTGGTCCCCTGCGCCCGGATGGCTGAAAAAGCTTCGTGCCCCGGCGTGTCTAAAAAAGTGATGCGCTTGCCTTTATATTCCACCTGATAAGAACCGATGTGCTGAGTGATGCCACCCGACTCTTTTTCCGCCACTTTGGTTTTGCGAATATAGTCCAAGAGCGAGGTCTTGCCGTGATCGACATGTCCCATAACCGTAACTACTGGTGGCCGCTCTTGGCGTTCTCCCCCCTCCTGGTCCTCTTCGGCCGCAGTTTCGGCAAACTCATTGGCTGCGGCAGTGGCCGCAAACCCAAAATCGTCTGCTACGATCGCGGCGGTATCAAAATCGATACTATCATTAATAGTAGCCAGCACACCGTTCTTCAATAGATAGCGAATAACTTCCGTTACCGGCTTGTCGAGGATGGTCGCCAACTCACTCACCCGCACCACGGGTGGCAAAGCGATCGGTTGTTTGGGAATTTCTTTGTTAGTTTCTTCCATATAGATTAACTGCGCCCATCAGTTACTCTAAATCGCAACTGCGGTGGGCTAAATTTAATAGTGGAATAATGCTTTAGAGTTGACTTAAAGCTTCTATGATCTTGGCAGCCGATTTCTCGCCGATGCCGGGAATGGCTTTGATCTCTTCTGCCGATTTACTTTTAAGATCAACTACGCTCTCGATGCCCGCTGATTTCAGCTTTCTGGCCAGCGCGTCACTAATACCCAGGGTGCTGACACCGGCGCCAGATCCTTTTCTGGATTTGGCTTTAGGCTTGGCTGTGGCCTCACTATCGGCCGGCATCTGCATGGCCTTAAGGCTCAGGCCAAATCGGTGGCTCTCCGGTTCGATATCAATCACCTTTAACTCCAAAGTTTGGCCCGCGCTGACGATGTTGGATGGATCAGCCACATGGTCAAACGACAGTTCAGAGATGTGAATCAATCCATCAATCCGATCATCAACTTTGACAAATACGCCAAACGGCATAATTTGGGTTACTTCACCCTTAACGGTTTGACCGACCTGATAATCCTTGGTTAGATGCAGCCACTTATCCTCGGTCAGGCGCTTCATCGACAGTGATATCTTGTCTCCTTCAATGCCAATGACCTGTACCTGGATCTTATCGCCCACATGAGCAAACTTTCTCGGATCATCAACCTTATCCCAGCTGATCTCCGAGATGTGCACTAACCCCTCCAAGCTTCCCAAGCTAACAAAGATACCAAAATCTACTACACCGCTAACCTTGCCAGTCAGCACTTCGCCCACTTGGATCTTGGCAGTAGCCTGATCAAACTCAGCCTGATGCGCCGCGCGCTCGGAGAAGATCAGCTTGTTAAGCCCTTGATCCAACCCGATGATCTTTATATCCAACAGCTGGTTCTCAAACTTGGATAGTTTATTTAAGATCTCATCCTTATCGTTACCTACCCGCGGATAGTGTTCCGGCGTTAATTGCGATACTGGCAGGAAGCCGCGGATCCCTTCGGACTCCATAATCAAACCACCCCGGTTAGCTTCGACTACCCGGGCCTTAAGCGTAACACCTTCGGCGTACAGCTTATCCAAGGCGCTCCAACCGCGATTGCGCAGAGCCTCCCGGACGCTTAATAATACAAAACCCTCTTCGTTCTCTGGCTCGACCACTGAAGCGGTAATCTTATCGCCTTTCTGATAGTCGGGCATCGAGAGACCGGCCTCGGCTAGCTCCCGGCTGGAGATGATCCCGACGAACTTGCCGTTCTGAATATCAACCCAGACCCGGTTGCCAGTAACCGCCATCACCTCTCCCTCGATCAAATCCCGCTCCTTGGGTACGCCCAAGGTCTCGGTCTTCTCCAGCAGCTTGGCCATCTTCCCCTGCTCTTTGGTCTGTTCCTTAACTTCTTTCGTCATAAATCTAAATCCTTCACTTTCTCCCACCTCCGGTGGGCAGGCCCCAAATACTTACCAACTATAGGAGAATATCCTACGCTGGTCAACCCCGTTAGAAGTCCGGAGAAGACCTGGGAACAAATTGGAAACTCTGTTCAGCGACCGTCGTTCCACTCTCAGCAGGCCCCATTTCACAAATCTCATCAGCGACTTCTAACGGGGTCAACCCTTGTCCTACTTCCTTTGGCGACGACGGAAATAATAAGACATCATCTTGCGACTCTCCTTCTCGGCCGCCCGTTTGGGTAACACCTTCTTATAAACATAAATTAGATAAAGCGACCGGCCAATCACATAAAGTATCAGCAAAGCTGGCCATAACCGCCAGTTAACATACATTAAATTCTCGAATCGGAAGAACAGATAGATCAGTCCGACTATCGAAAGTGTGCCACCCAGATTAACCCATCCCTGCCAGAACTCTCTCACATGGCCAGAGAGGTTTTTACGGTGCGCGATTGTTCGACCAAACCAGACGCTAAACATCAACGCGGCCGCCAATAGCACAACTACCACCCAAAATCCTGGGAAATCGTACGATACCACCGGGTCAAAATAGTAACTAATCTTGAATAGATGCAATAGTGACATTATCTTTTACCTTTCTGGCGGCTAAGACGGCTATTAGTTTTGCCCTTAGATTTAACGCTCACCTGCCGTTTAATAAACCCACCCGATGCCTTTTTCTTGGCTGATACTCGCGATTGGAACTTAGCTGATAATTTAACCGATAATTTCCGCTTAGTAAAGCTTGTAGCCGGTTTTGCAGTTGGCTTGGCGACTGGCTTAACTATTGGCTGCTTGGCCGCCATCAGCTTAGCCGGCCTGTCTGGAGTTTTGGCTGGAGAAAGTTTTCTTAACCGAATAGTAGCTTTAATCTCTGGCTCCGGCTGTTCAACCTTAGTTACCCGAGCTTCGCTCTTAATTACTGCTCTGATATCAGTGGGGGGTAGCTCGTCTTCGTTTTGGGCCATCACCGTAAACGAAACTACTTTATCGCCTCTATCCGAGGATTTAAACCTCATTAGAGTAACTCCTTGAGTAATTCGGCCCAACATCGGTACGCCCTTTAGAGGCATCCGAATTACCTGACCATTTTTGGAAGTAATAATTAAATCAGCAGCTAAAGTCCGCTCAACCAAGCGCCCGCCGATTACTTTGCCAGTGCGTTCATTAACATTAAAGGTCTTTACCCCAATCCCGCCACGATGTTGCAGAGGATACTGAGTTAAGCTGGTGCGTTTACCTAAACCTTTTTCCGAGATGGTCAGCATACCGTAATCACCGTCCTTTACCGCCACATCGGCAGCGACCACCTCATCCTTGGGGCGCAACCGGATTCCGCGCACACCCCGCGTGCTGCGGCCTAATGGTCTCGCATCCACTTCGGCAAAATGAACAGCCTGACCCTCGCGGGTCACAATTACCACCGAATCACCGGACCGGGATTTGCTAACCCACTTTAGCTCATCGCCTTCGTCTAATTTAATCGCAATCAAGCCATTGGCGCGAATATTGGCGTATTTGGCTGCCTCGGTTTTTTTAATTACGCCCCGCTGGGTGATCATCACAAAATTATCCGCTGCTTCATATTTGGGCATCGTCAGAATACCGGTGACCACCTCTTCTGGGCCTAATTGGATCACATTAACCATCGCCGAACCTTTGGCGATGCGGGAAGCCTGCGGAATTTCGTATACCCGCTGCCGGAAAACCCGTCCGCGGTTGGTAAAGAAAAGAATGTCGTCGTGATTTTTGGCTACCTGGATCCGGTCGATCTGATCTTCGTCTTTAGTCGTCATTCCGATGATGCCCTTGCCCCCGCGCTTCTGCGCTTTATAGGCCGTAACTGGCTGTCGCTTAATATAGCCGCCTTGAGTAATAGTAATCACCACTTCTTCGTTGGGTACCAGATCTTCTTCGCTAAACTGACCCAGAGTTTTTTGAACTATCTTAGTTCTCCGCTCATCGCCATATTTATCTTTTAGTTCCAACGATTCTTTTTTAATAATCTCCATAATCCGCTTATCGGAAGCAAGAATGTCTTTTAACTCTTTGATCAGCGTCTTCTTTTCTTTGTACTCATCTTCGACCTTTTGGCGCTCCAAACCGGCCAACGCTTGCAACCGCATCTCCAAGATTGCCGTCGATTGCGCTTCCGACAACTTAAACTTCTTCATTAAATTAGCGTGCGCCTCTTCTTTGGTCGCCGACTGTTTGATAGTTTTGATTACCGCGTCTAAATTATCTAAAGCGATCTTCAGCCCTTCTAAAATATGGGCCCGCTCCTGCGCTTTGGCCAGATCAAACTCCGTGCGGCGGGTAATCACGATCCGGCGATGGTCGATAAAGTATTGCAGCGTCGATTTAAGATCCAATACCTGCGGCTGAATGCCATCCACCAACGCTAAATTATTAACATGAAACGAAGATTGCATTGCCGTCTGCTTAAACAGATGGTTTAATACCTTCTTGGGATAGGCGTCTTTTTTTAGTTCGATCACGATCCTAATTCCGTCCCGATCCGACTCATCCCTAAGATCTGAGACGCCGATTAGTTTTTTGGTTTTAACCAGATCGGCGATCTTCTCGACCAAGGTTGATTTGTTGACTTGGTACGGTAGCTCGGTCACTAAGATTCTAAAACCCCGATTGGTCTCTTCGATCTCCGCCACCGCCCGCATAATAATGCTGCCCTTGCCGGTCAGATAAGCCTGCTTGATCTCACCCGGATTGTAGATCCCGCCGCCAGTCGGAAAATCCGGACCCTTGATGTATTCCATTAGATCCTCCGATGAGCTGTCGGGAGCATCCACTAACGCAACGATCGCATTCATCAGCTCACTCAGGTTGTGTGGTGGCACCGAAGTGGCCATCCCCACCGCGATCCCCATCGTGCCGTTTAACAGCAACTGCGGTACTTTGGCCGGCAGCACTTTTGGCTCCTTGCGGGTACCGTCATAGTTATCCATAAAATCAACCGTATCGCGGTCGATATCGCCTAACATCTCCTCGGCCATCTTAGTCATCTTGGCCTCGGTGTAACGCATGGCGGCGGCGCTGTCGCCATCGATCGAGCCAAAGTTACCTTGCCCATCGACCAAAGGATAGCGCATCGAGAAATCCTGAGCCAAGCGCACCAGCGTATCATAAGCCGCTATATCGCCATGCGGATGATATTTACCCAAGACCTCACCGACCACGGTCGCCGATTTCCGGTATTTGGCGGTGGGGTGCAGGCCCATTTCGTTCATCGCAAACAGCACTCGACGATGCACCGGTTTGAGGCCGTCGCGGACATCGGGCAGCGCCCGCGCTACGATCACGCTCATCGCGTAGCTTAAATACGACTGCTGGATCTCTTCTTCCAAGATCCTGGGAGTCACCTTGCCTACCCGATCTTTCTCTTCGTGATCCTTCTTCATACCTAAGTCGATACCTCTTCCGTTAACGCTAACGGACTACTTTAAAAAATCTGATTCTTAATTATATAGCTCGCTAAACTGACCGGTACGAATCGATTAGCCATTTCCCGTCAGACTGCTTGAGCATAACAAATAATCGCTTGTCTGTAACGGCTACTCCGTCGGGGGTCTCCTTGGCCATCTGAGCGTCTATCTCGATCTTGGTATCGGAAAGCTTCCTGGTATTAGTAATCTTATAGCTTTTGATCTCCGAAGTTTCCTCCTGAATTGCTCCGGGTTGGAATTCAGCTTCTGCCGCCTTAGTTAGATAAAGCCGCATGCCCGCAACATCCTTGCCCATATAGGCCTGCATAAATTTGGTAGCTACATCATTAGCCGAGGTTTTTTCGGCATCATCTGCCTCGCCTTTGGTCTTCTGCTCATCCAAATAGGTCTGCGCGAAATCTTCCACCTCGCCGGCTATCGCAAACAGTTCACGCGGCAGCGTTTCGGTTATTACTTTACTCTTATCCGCAACCAACAAGTTGTCGTAAGATTCGTTCATCTTGTCGCTCAGAGTTTTGAGCGCATCAATATCGGCGATCTCTTTAATCAAATCACCTCGGCCTTTTTCAATCACTCGGCCCATTTCTCGCAAATATGCGATGTAATCGTCTAAGAAACTGGTCAAGCGGCTGTTAAACACACTGCTGGAAAGCGAATATCCGGCCGCTCCGTCCAATTCGTACAACACATCGCGCAGCTGGCCGTTGGTTTTATTTAATTTACTTTCAAAACTATTGCCGCCTTCGGCGATCATATCTTCAAATTTAATCAGGTCGCCAAAACTATCAGTCAACTGATCAGTAGATGCGGCAATCATCTCCCACTGCTCGCCGGTGGTTTTGACACCCGATCCATTTTGGCTTTGAACGGTGTAGTAATAATACGACGCCAAGCCCCCGATCATTACGATTAGAACCCCCACAAAGGTGGTAGCCAGGATCGTTAAAGCCCGCGGGCGAGTTGCTCGGCGGATCTTTTCTACTTCTTCATAGATAACTTCATCCCTCCGGGCCTGAGGCCCTTCTCTCCGAGTCGGATAACTCTCCGAGTCGGAGACCGGGCCGGTGGCAGAGCCCCGGTCGGATGGGTCGCTATGAGCCATAGTCTACTCCTCCTTTACTGCCTATATTATACCTGTCCATCTCCTATGCTGCAACGCCGAAACCGCCCCTCATTTATTCGGGATTAGCTCTTCCTCCCCTCCCTTTATATAAGGGGAGGTTGGATGGGGTTATTTGGGGCTGATATAGCGGATTTCTGGTTCCAAGGTAGTGCCCAACCGTTTTTTGACTGCCGCCACCACTTGATCAGCCAGTTTTTTGATATCTTTAGCCGTGGCCCTTCGGTAGTTAATCAGATGGTTGGGATGCTTGTTCGATACCCGGGCTCCACCCACGGTTACTCCACGCATTCCAGCCGCATCAATTAACTTCCAGGCCGCCTCACCCTTAGGGTTCTTAAAAAAACTGCCAGCACAGGGTGCGTGCGGGTGCTTGCGCAGCCGCTCCTGCCGCTCCTCTTCAATTCGCCGCAAGATGCGAACCTTGCCGTCCGGCGTTAACTGTAAGTTTGCCCGCAGGACGATCCAGTTTGGTTTTTCTTTCAGCAGCGAGTGACGGTAGGTAAACTTTAATTTGTCGGGCCCAACCGAATAGACCCGGCCAGTCATCGCCTCTAATATCTCCACTTCCATCAACGCTTCTCCGATCGATCGGCCATAACAACCAGCATTGCCAACTACCGCTCCCCCCACGCTGCCCGGGATATTAGCCAGAAAATCGATCCCGCCCAAGTTATGAAACGCCAACTGTTTCACTAACCGATTTAATGAACAACCAGCCATCACCCAAGCAGTATTATATTTTTTATCTACTTCGATTCTATCGGCTGAATATTTCACCACCAGCCCCCGAAAGCCCATATCATCAAATAATAAATTACTGCCACCGCCGATTAACAGGTACGGCACCTTAAACTCCTGCGCTCTTTTAATCACTTCCATCAACTGCTCGGGCAGTTTTGCCTCAACCAACAGATCAGCTGGTCCGCCGATCTTAAAGGTTGAGTAGTGAGAGAGTTTAACCCTCCGCCGGATCCCCGGGTAAGCCGCCAATAATTTTTTATATCGCTGGGCTAGATTAATCATTATTCAGTTGAAACAATAATATTGCCGCACCGGGAAGCAGCTTGCACCGTCTGCAACACATCATCCAACTTTGGTTCTACCGCCCATATTTGTCGGCCATCCTTCAGCCACATATCCACATTGCGATTAGGTAACTGCGAAATCCTCAGCACTTCACAGCTGTTGATCAAAGATAAGGCCTCAGACCATTCGATCGCTCCGCTGTCAGCTGCCTTATCCTCTTCCGGCAGGTTTTGATTATCCGAAGAGATACAGGCAGTAGTCGGCATCGGGGCAGAGGGGTTACCGTGTTTAACCCATTGGTTATTCTGGCAAAGCCAGGTATCCTCATCTCCGCTTAATAATCTAATCCCTACTACTATGACCCCAGCCATCACCAATAGCAGCACTAAAATCCACAGAAATTTATTTGATCTGTCCACCTCCCCATTCTACCACTCTGCCAACCCGCCCACCCCTGTAAATAAAAATCTCCCGGTTCCGCTGAGCGGAACCGGGAGTTCATTTTCCAGAAGCTGGATAGTAGCTCCCAAGTCAAGCTTGATCTTTACCTGAGATGCTTACCAGCCGATGTTCTGCATAGCGCGGCGACAAGTATCGCCTAGCCAGCTCTCCAAGACCA
The DNA here is from genome assembly GCA_001771275.1 of candidate division Kazan bacterium RIFCSPLOWO2_01_FULL_48_13. Lineage (GTDB taxonomy): Bacteria > Patescibacteriota > Kazan-3B-28 > Kazan-3B-28 > UBA10110 > 2-01-FULL-49-10. Next base: position 15,672 of record METE01000002.1, on the reverse strand, counting down.
CTTGGTAGGAACCTCCAGCCGTAAAGATATGGCTGTTGTTGCCTGTTTCAGTGGGGAACTCAAAACCGTTGTAGAGACTACCGTCGATGTACCAGCTAATATCCTGTACTGAGTGGTACTGTCCGGTAGTATCCTTGATGTAGATGTTCCCAGAGGAGATAGATGGACTGAAGCGAGCATTAACATAACGGAGCCCGTCGTACCACTTCGGCCAGGTGAACTGAGTGTAAGTCAGGCCACCAGTATTGATCCGTTCTGGCCAACGCTCGAGTGTCACCCCTTCTAATGGAAGATCGGTGATGGTTACATCATTTGGCATCTGCCAACTACCAGCTTGATGCCAATGGATCAGCACGGTGTCTCCGACATTAAAAGTCTTCGTCACCGTCCACATCCCATGACAGTTGCTACCATTATGTTGGCCGCTACCCTGATTCTCACCGTTCAGCCACACATCAACGCCGATGTTGTGCGTCTTCACGATAACTGTTGCTGGTATGGGTTCGGGGTCGTACTCGTATGTGCCGACCTTCGTTATGTCGCTGTGGATGTCAAACACGATCGGATCGGGCGCAATGTAGTCCGCTACCGGGCCAAAGGCAATGGTTACCTGCGTGCCATCATCTAAATCTTTGACTTCGAGAGAGTCGATACCATCGGCATGACCGCCACTCCAATCGACAGTGATGGGAGCTCCAATTCCACCAGGTTCGCAATAAACGGTCAAGTCCCGTTTATCGATCGGCGGCGAAACATAGGTATAAGTAGCCAGCCGATTTGTATCTGCAGTGATGGTAAAATCTTCGTTGGAAGGCGAGATGTAGTTCCACACATCACCGTAGTGCAAGTGGATGAAGGACCCCGAATCGTAATCGGACTCGTAGTGGCCCTCACCCACCAAATCGCCGTTGATGTAAATTTCGCCGGCGATTGGCTCGGTATCGATAATCAGACGACATTGATTCGGACCAATCGGACTATAGATTCCGACCTTGTTAGCATTGCCGTTGAGAGTAAAGTTCTGATCGACCGGAGTGGAGTAACTGGCCACCTCACCAAACGATAGGTTAATGGAAGTACCGGCTGGGTAATCGCTCTCGGCGTAGCCGTTGCCCAACAACCAGCCATTGGCGTAGATATCGCCATTCACTGGCTGAGTATCCACCGACAGCGTGTAGTAAACAGTGGCCGACAAGTGCTCATCGAGATCGAACACATATGTCGTTGTTTGATCTGCCATCACCGTATTGGTTTGCTGCTTGGTGTAATACTGACCAGTGTCAGCATCAAACCATTTCACATACACGGTGTGTGGGCCGGGTGATACTGCGACGGCGTTAGTCTCTTTGCCGCTCATACTGTAGACATCGACTGCTCGATCGTAACTGGCAGAGTCGATGCTCCACAGTACCGTCAGCCGATCGTCGTCCCAGTTGTTGAACCCACAGACAATCCACCCCGTAGAACCTGACCCGGTGGTCACATTGATTGGATGAAGCGCCACTGGCAAAGGCGGTCGATCGTTAAACGGCGGGGGCGATTGATACAAGGCACGGAGAGTTGTTGTGCCGACTTGATGTGCCTCTATCTGGATTCCGTATCCATTGCTCTTGCTCGTTACAGATGCAACGGTCGGATCATCGGTCCATACCGTTAACGAATCCGCTCTCCAACCGACTATCTCACTTATCGCGTCGCCAAATCCCAAATGCCAGTAGAAAGTCTGAGTATCTCCCGCTGCAACCGAAGTTTGGCTCAAATCACCTGCATACAGATGAAGTGAAATGGGCTCAACGGGGACAATCGCCCACATCGTTCCCATTGGCCAGGGCTGCAGCGATCCTGCCACCACAACCGAAAGACTAACAAGGGGATTCTTTATCACCACAAACCGCTGGTCAGCGGGCCAATCAACCCCGATAGTGTCTCGCACCAGCTGATCAAATGTGGAGAACGCGTCGCTGAATCCTACGCTATTGCCTGTCAGCCCAGCAGCCACCAGACCCACCCGCGCCCCGAAGATTGCTGAGGGTGGACCATATTTAGCTCCTGTCATGGCACCTGCGGCTACCATCAAAATCATCCGCTCCGCTTTTTGCCAAAAAGCCTCCTGAACTTTGTTGATCGCCTGTTGATAGGTGAATGTCCCGGGAAATGCCGCGACCGGTCCATAACCACCATTCATGATTATGGAGGCTATAACACTTCCACCTGTGCCGGCTATCGCTGCGGCCAACTGAGGGTCGCCCGAAGAAAGCAGCTCTTTGGCACCATCACCAATAGTGGCAGCAAAATCCACGGCACCGAGTTTAGCCAGGAAGGCAATTTCTCCAACCGAGCTGGGTGCATGGGTTCCCGCGGCTTCTAACGGAATGAGAGCCGTATTCCCAGAGTAAGAAAGACAGAGCAGCATCGAATCACCATCAGCAATTACTCCTGCCTGGAAATCGGACGGCATATTCAATTGTAAGCGCGCCCCATTCTCACCCAGTGTTGGTAACCAAGTTGTGGCGCTGCTGTACAGGTAGTCACAACTCAATGCCGGACACACGGGATCGGCCAGATGAAACAAGTCGGAGGGCTCAAGGCGCAATACATAGCTCATGTTACTGATAACCGTGTAGGCTATTCGCTCAACATAAGCTTCATAGCCATCCACTCGAACCTCCATCTTGATCTCGCTGCAAACTAATGGAGTAAACTCCACACTGGTGAATCCGGTGGGAGAGAGAACCTTTGTCACCCGGTTTCCGGATATGTCGCTAACTACTACCACACCGGTGGCGTTGTTCCATAACTGTAGGTGGAGAGTGGAAGATAACTCATCTCCTACCGGGACGATCTGCATCTCAGCAAAAGTCTGATCATCCTGCGGAGACAGCGCAATAGGCTGTGAAGTGGACTGATAACCGTCTTTGCGTACTTCCACAACGACATTATTGGCGTCAGTCTTATCGAGCCCGTCCAGCACCATTCGCGCCCTGCCATCACCGTTGGTTTGCTCAGACCACATCAGCCCGCCGTGACTCGCTTTTACATCAGCCATCACCACGGGAGCGGACACATTGTTGATCACTCGCACCGTCAACACTGGTGGTTCTTCTACTGCGGGTGGCGGAGTCGGATCGTTCGGCGGGTTAGGGTTATCGGGTGGCGGATTGTAAGTGCCGCCACTGTTGTCATTTGCGGGAGGTAGGGTAGAGCTGCTACCGCCCCCTCCGCAAGCCAATAAACCGATCGTCAACAAAATGACGACCAGCATCAAGATCAAATTCACACGAATCACGTGTATCAACCTCCTTCTTCGGTTTGCTTCACGAGACGGTTGGCTGACTCACCAGTGGTGGTCAGCTCACAACAATACTATTACTTAGTCCACGCTTCCTTGATACCTCCTCAGACCTGCCCTCTACCTTCGTCGACGCGCAGATTAAATTTGTCAACGAACACAAAAAAACACGCCCAGTTAGGCGCGTCTCTTCGTCTTGTTTCTGGGGCTCCCCGCTGATTGTATGACACAACCAAGCATGTTTACCTCCGCTTCTATCTTACTCCAACCCGGCCCTGTGTCAATGAATGGATATCGGTCCCAACAAAGGCTAACCCCCACAGATTTATTCCGGTTTTACCGGCTGAAAGTAGCGCTTATCTTTGATCTGCTCTGGCAGATAGCTTTCTTTATCGTATTTTTCGTAATTAGCTCCGTAACCTAAGCTTTTCATTAATTTAGTTGGCGCATTGCGTACTTTAAGCGGAATCGGCAGATTACCATATTGTTTTACATCTTCGACTGCTGAAAAATACGCATCATACGAACGCCTGTCTTTGGGACATTTAGCTAAATACACTACTCCGTGCGCTAAATTAATCGCGCACTCTGGTAACCCTATGGTTTCGACCGCCCTAAAAACATCGTTGGCTACCACTAACGCAGTTGGCTGAGCGATACCAATATCCTCTGAAGCAAAAATTACCATTCTCCGAGCGATAAATTTAGGGTCTTCCCCCGCTTCCACCATCCTTGCCAAATAATACAAAGCCGCATCGGGTTGGCTGGCCCGCAGACTTTTTATAAACGCGCTAATGGTATTAAAATGTTCATCACCTTGTTTATCGAACCGCAAAAACTTATTTTGGAGCGTGTCAGTTAAGCTCTCGACCGTTACCTCACCATAAAACTTCTGCGTATTTTCTAACATCGTAATCGCTTGCCGAGCATCGCCGTTGGCCATATTAATTAACCAATTTCGCGCTTCGTCATCTAATTTCATTTTGGAGCGAACAATAATCTGCAACATCTCATTATGAGAAAGTTCGTTCAAAGTAAAAACCCGACAGCGCGAGAGTAGCGCCGGGATCACTTCGAAACTGGGGTTCTCGGTGGTCGCCCCGATCAGCGTCAGCTCTCCCCGCTCGACATACGGCAACAAAAAATCCTGTTGAGCTTTATTAAACCGATGAATCTCATCCAAAAACAATACCTTTGGCTTGATCGTCATTCTGGCTTGTCCAGAATCTTTATCAACGATCTTCCTTATATTTTCTTTACCAGCCGATACCGCCGACAGTTCAGTTAGTTCGGCATCCAAAGCCCGCGCGTAGATCTTGGCCAGCGTGGTTTTACCTACTCCCGGTGGCCCCCAGAGGATAAATGAGAAGAGATGTTTATTCTCTACGGCAATTCTTAAGGGTTTCCCCTCGCCTACCAGATGGGTCTGTCCGACAAATTCGGAGAGAGTTAATGGCCTGATTTGAGATGCCAGTGGTTCCATAGCACCCTTCAGCGTAGCATAAACCGAATAATAAAAGCGCTCCGATTAATCGGAGCGCCAATGCTAACTTTTAAGCCTGCGCTGAGGATCACACCGACTGTGGGTTGAACATCAGCTTAATCTCCACCGGTCGATCCAAAGATAGCCGCACCTGCCAAATGGTACATTTGCCAACCAACTGCGACTCACCGTCGGACATCACCCGATAGTCTACTAAATGCATCAGATCGTGGCTTAGCAGGTATTGAAACAGAAAGCAGATCGGATCCCCGTGAAAAACGAAGAGAAGGGGCAGCCCATTCGAATCCTTTTGAATATGTTCAAAGAAGCTCTCAACCACCCGCTGTTGAGTCTGACAAGGATTCTCCGGCTCTCCATCACGACCGTGCGATTTAAGCTGCTCCTCCCAGTAAAGTGACCGGTATTTGCTCCAGTCCTGTCGGGGAATATCCAGCCAGGGCCCCAATCGAATGTCTTCCAACCGAACATCCGAAATGAATGACGGTGGATTAACAATGTAGTAGCCCATCAGAATATCAGCCGTCTGTTTCGCGCGGGGCAGCGGTGAGTGAATCACCGCCCTAACCCGACCGACCTCTCGGCAGATATAATCCCGGCCACAGTTAGCCTCATCGATACCCTCGCTGCTCAGCCATACCTGCCGGGCGTGAGTCCCATACACCTTCTGCAAACGCGAGCCAGTGGTGTAGTCATGAGGTGTCGCATGGCGAACTATATATACCATCTGCGGCGACGGCACTGTTTCCAACAACTTCCCTACCGGTGGTAACAAGTGCCGTAATGATTCCGGTACCAATGATAATGTTGTCGTTTCCATAGTGGCAACCTCCCAAGAATGTTTTTTCAAGCAATCCAAAGATTGACGGATGCATCTTCCGCAATCTAATTTAACCCAAAAAACCGCCTCTCAGTCAATCGTCACCCCATAACTAACCAAAATCAACTTCCATTGACTACAACCGCTAAAATTGACATAGTAAAGCCGACTTGGGGGCAGTGCAATGGCTGGCCCTTTGAGATCAAGTACTGTTTTAGGAGGAAGATGATGTGCATGGACGATGGCTTTAAAATCACCGCACCAGGTTGGCTATCCGCTATTAGCGCTAAATTCCAACCACCGGATGTAACTGGGATGTTATTGCCCGAAATTGGAAAGGCGGTAGTCGAGGCAGTGGCTGCTCACCTCGAGACCTCTCCCCTCGTTCGCGATTATCTAACCGGCCTGCCCAAGGGTCCGGGCACCTGTTGCCCCAACGACCCAGTAGACGAGCTGGTTAGTCATGTCGCTCGAATGGTTGGAGTAAAGGGAATCGACAAGAGCGATCCCTTTATCAACCACGGTTGGATGAATCAGTTGATACGGCCGGTTTTTAAATTCGAACGCCAGAAGCTGATCGAAGCGATCGATTCCGAAGTGAGAGCCGGTCGGCTGAAGCTGGATGCCAGAGAACAGGCGCTACTCAGATTCAGTCCTCAACTGGCAGATGCGGTGGACCAGCTGTTCTTGGGTGTATTCCGGCGCGTGGTAGCGCCGTATCAGCTGCTCAGCGAAGACGAACGCCGGCAGTTTAATGCCGATGCGACCCGACAGCTTCCGGAGTACGATTACACCGTTTACGACATCGAGAAAAAAGACGACGGGCACTACGAGCTAACCAATCGACGGCCGTGGGCAGTCGCCTTCCCCGATGAGATCGGGGAAATCTATCGGGCCGTGTCGAGCATTATGAACAATCTGCCCGGCAGTGAAAGGGGGCTACTCTACTACTTCAACCGTCTGATCGCCGCCTATGATTGCCGCGAGGTTGATCAGTTAGAGGAGCGGTGGATGGAGGTAGACCGGGCCTGGATTGACTTCGGCTCCGATCTGCTGGTGCTACCGGTTCACGGGATCGAAACCTATGGCGCGCCTCAAGCGGTTCAACCGGAATTTCGGTTAGAGTTTAGAACCAGAGAAGATCTGGGCACCCTCCACTCAGTTAAGCTCTGCACCGTCGAAGTCGGTCACGATTTAGGCCTGTCAACCCAGATGGTCGAACGCATCAAGCAACGGCTCTCCCATACCGATATGGGGGTCTTCGTCACGGCGATCAAAGCCGGGTTCGATCTCAACTTCCGACTGGCCGGCCAATCGGCTCCCAACCGACAAGCAGTCCAGGACACCGGCGCGCGTATCTTCGTTGGTGCCACGGGCGAGCGGGAGTCGCTTCGTGTCCTGCATGAGCTGTTGGGGAAATTCTGCGACCCGGAAACGGCTACCGCGGCGCAAAAGTTGCTGACCACTCGCGAACTGCGTCTGCATGTTTACAGCCATGAATGCGCCCACCCACTGGGCCGAACGACTAAAATCGACGCATCACTCAAAGAGATGTCAACCGAACTTGAGGAGGCCAAAGCCAGCTTGGTCGGATACCTATGCCTGGATCGGATGGACAGCAGTGTTCGCTCTCGCCAGGCTCGCATCGCCGCCACCGTGGCCCGCTGCATCCGCTTCTTCCAAAAGCACAAGATGAGCGACCTAACCGCCGGACCATATATTCGCGAGAACAAGGTCGCGGCTGTCACCCTGATAGATGCTGGCATCCTCTCGCTGGGAGAAGACGGAATTCATATCAACTGGGACGCCGCCACCGCCCGCGCCTGGAAGGAAGAGCTAAGCCTGTTCTGCACCACCGTTACCGAGGCTTACGCCTGCCTGGACCCAAAAGCAGTCAATCAGGTTGCTTGCGAGTACTACGGTTACGAACCTCGCCTGCGGCAACTGCAGCCTTTGATCGACTGGTGCCAACGCGAAGCCACCAAAACCGCCCCTGCATAGCCAATGCGGCAACGAAACTCACCAACAACGCTCCGATATTAATCGGAGCGTTTTTATTTACTCATCCAATGCTGAGAGCGGTGGCTTCTTGGCAAAACAATGCACCCACTCTAAATCTCGTTTATCATCGCCCCAGATCTGTCGTTCGTTAACGGTGTAGATTTCCGCGACAATCAAACCACCCTTTTCAATTATCATTCTCACCGTATTTATTGTTTGATAGTTATAGTATCGCGCACTATCGCTGCTAAATTTATCAACTACTTCCTCCTCTCCTACTCCTTCTTTGAATGAGATAAATATAATCCCATCAGGGATCAATACTCGTCTAAATTCTTTAAGCGATTTGGTTATATCTTCGTCTGTTAAATGCAACAAGGTGGCATTGCACCAAATGCCCGCGATGCTGTTATTATCGAAATCCAGATTTCTTACATCCATATTCTTAAACACCAACTCCGGGTGCAGTTCGCGGGCTCTTTTTAACAAGACATCCGAGATATCTATGCCAATGACTTGATAGCCGCGCCCAGCAAATAGAATAGTATCCCGCCCGAAAGCGCAACCCACATCGAGTATGGGAAAATCTCTGGTTGGCACCTGCTCGATGAATTTTTCTAATGCCTGGAGCGGTGTCATATCGGCAGTCGCCTCCTCGTATTTCTCGGGGTGGGCATCGTAGGCCTGGATGGTGCGCTTGATGTAGTCGTCCATTGGTTGGGCCTTAGAATGAGGGATTAAGCTGACCGGGGAAATTCATGGGCAGTTTTATCCCAGGGAATCGGCTGATTATACAGTTTAAAGAATTTATAAACCGCCAGATAGGCAGCCATAAAGTTAATGTAGTTGGCTATCAGATACCGGACGATCACCAATAATGAATGCTTGAAGCTATAAAATGTCCAGACCGCCGACATTCGCATCACTAATCGCAACACAAACATTGAGGTGGCGATAATAAACAAATGCCACAACGGATCGGGTATAGAAAACGATTCGTCCAGACGCAGTATCTTCGGAGCCATCAGAATAATTAATAAAATGTACCCAGCAATATTGGCAAATCCCACCAACACTTGTTTGCGATCCCGAAACAGCGTGTATTTAACACAGGAGTGACCCTGCCAGCCATGATGCGCCCAGCCCTGCAGCGCGATACCGATGATCCATCGAGTCTTTTGGCGAATCGCCGCTTTAACCGTATGGGGAAACAGCGATCGGGTAGCCACTACCTGGCCGTCTCGATCCCGGATTATCGCAAAGATAGTGCCATGCCCCCGATGATGCAACTCGATCGCGCTTGAGTAATCCTCAGTTAAGGAATCGGGATGAAACACCCGTTGATGATAATGCTGCAATACCTCTAACGACTCCCGCCGATAGGCCGTTCCCACCCCGGCTGATGGCACAAACGACCCCACCTCCTCGCGAGCGATCATATGGCGCAGATGATTCTCGGCAAATTCATCGGCATAGGTCCAGTGGACCAGATCCCAGGCCGGCTGTTCCAACGGCAGTACTGGCAGCTGCACCATATCCTTGCCCAGATAACAGATCAGATAATTAAAGACGCGCAGGGAGTGGGGATGAATAATATCTTCACTATCGTGCAACACAACGATCCGAAATCTTTTTTTGGCTTCGATCCGATGCAGCGCATTCAACATACTATTAAGATTATCGGCCTTGGTAGTTGGCCCCGATTGAGGATTTACTACCATTCGCACCAATTTGGGATATTGTTTAACCAGCCGGCCGACTGCTCGGATAGTGGCCGCGTCATTGGGATATACCCCGATGATCAGCATGTAGTTCTGGTATTCCAAGCTGTCCGCCGCCCGCTTAACCATTCGACCGATTACATTACTCTCGCGCCAGCACGGAACCAGAATGGCAATGCGATGCTCGGCGTGATTGGCCAATGCCTCAGAAGTAAATTCCCGGATAGCCTGCCAATAAAATAATCGGCGCAGTCTCCATTTTAAATAGAGCAAGTCAAACAGCAGATCATCCATGCCACTAATAGTAAAAACCCCAGCCACAATATAGGCAAAGGCCAGAAAATAAGCGCTCGAGAATATATTAGCAAACAGCTCAGCTGTCATAATAATTACCGTAAACTAAACTGTGGCTCCCGG
>METE01000002.1:0-5875 GCA_001771275.1 candidate division Kazan bacterium RIFCSPLOWO2_01_FULL_48_13 | reverse complement strand
AATTTTCACTGGCTGGGGTGCTAGGATTCGAACCTAGGATCACGGGACCAAAACCCGTTGCCTTGCCGCTTGGCTACACCCCAACAAAGAGGCATGAAAATTCCAAACTATTAAATCGATCTAAGGCGGGGTAGGCGCCACCAAGTGTCCCCGCCCGACTGAATAACTTCAGTCATTCGGGCGGGCTGCCTCCGCCAGAGCCTAAGGCTCCCCCTTGGGGCTGGCGGAAGACGATCCGGGAACGGCGCAAACATCTGAATTATACCGCAACAACCGAGATATGCCGGACCATCCCGACTCTGACAGATCTTAATCTATTCTCCGATAAGCTGCAGAGCGACCTGCCGATCACGCGGCCGATCCAATTCCACGGCGAACACTCGCTGCCAAACACCCAGCTGCAGTTTACCGCCGACTACATTCAGCGCTGCTGAGGTCGGCAGATGTAAAGCCTTGTTGTGGGCATGCCCGTTGGCGCATTCGTCATCACACAGATTAACGGTTCGAATCGTAAAATCATCATGAGTATAGGTTCGCGATTGGGGGGCCATCTCTTCCAGCGTTTTCTTCATATCCGAAATCAGCAGTGGCTCCGATTCGTTAACCACTATTGCCATGGTGGTGTGCAAACTCTGAACATTGACAATACCGTTCTGGATGCCGGTATTAGCTACCTCAGCCGCGACCTGATCGGTAATATCGATAAAGTCCAAGGTGGCGGCGCTTTGAAGGTTAACCAGCTGATTAACAATCCTCATAGTACTAAATTTACTGCGAAGGGATCCTTTAGTAAACCCCACTTGACGGCTTTACGCGGTTAGGGTATCATTTAGATGGTTGTCTAAATATCTAAATACTACTTGTCCCAACCCCCATTGCTTAATTATCAGTTATGAGTGGAATATCATTGGCATTTAAGGCCCTATCCGATCCGATCCGGCGGGAGATTTTAAAAAAACTCAAGAAACGAGATCTCACCCCGAGTGAATTGGGCCTCCACTTCCCTATCTCCGGCCCGTCGCTCTCTCATCACCTCAATATCCTCAAAACCGCCAATCTCATCTCCGCCGACAAGCAAGGCCAAAAAATCATCTACTCACTCAACACCACCGTGTTTTACGAAATATTAAATAATTTTTTGGAGGGATTCAAATGATGCAAAAAATTCAATTCACATTTAAGTCGGAGTGGTTATCAATTCTATTAATTATCGCTGTAATTGCCACTGCCATCTGGGCCTATCCCCTACTCCCTAGTGAAGTCCCATCCCATTGGGGAATTAGCGGACAAGTTGATGATTGGACTACGCCATTAGGACATGTGCTGATGTTCCCCGGCATGATGATCGGCATGTATCTATTGTTCCTACTGCTGCCCCACATCGAGCCGCGTCGTCAGCACTTCATTGAATCATGGGGCTTCTATCAAATGATCCGCAACTTTATGATGGTATTCTTTGCGTTTATGTACGGATTAACCACTTATACCGCGATTATCGCCAGCCCGGTCGCCGTGGACAAAATTGTTCCCATCTCAGTCGGAATCTTGTTTATCTTTATTGGCAACTACTTAACTCAAGTCAAATCCAACTTCTTTATGGGCATTCGCACGCCGTGGACACTGGATAACGAGGAAAATTGGCGGAAAACTCACCGCCTCGGCGCTTACACCTTTGCCGTTGGTGGCGTTTTGTTTCTGCTCTCCCCATTTATGCCAACTCCGTTTAATTTTTACATCCCGATGATCGGGGTAGTCATCGCTGGTTTTCTCCCTATCCTGATGTCCTTCATCTGGTTTAAGCAGGAAAAAAGATAAAAAAACCCCGAGCTCTTCTTTAGGAAGAACTCGGGACACCCAAGTCTGGGCGATAGAATCTCACTAATACCGCTCGAAGGTAAGACGCTTAACTCAGCAAGATAGCTGCCACATCTTTGGGACCAAAGCCCGCCGCCCGGCCATCTTCAATGCCATGAGTTCCCTCCGTCCACCATGTTCTGCCGCTGTGCCAGTCCGTTTCTTGGAACATACGGCGAATGAACTTCTCGCTTCTACGATCATCGTAGTTCCGACTGCAATAGATAGTGCCCCAAAAATAAACCTCGAACCCACCCAACTCGGTTGGAATTTCATGTGGATTGGCAAGATAAAAGTCTAAGAAGTTGGCATTCAGAGCTTTCTGACCTTTAATCAACTGGTGAAGCTCACTACCCTTCATGTAGTAACCTTCTTGCTGTTCCTTAGATCGGTAAAGTCCAACCTTCGACAAATTTAAATCAACCAAACCCATACTATCATCATGGGATACGACTCCTCCTCCGCCAAATCCCAGACCGATATTGGGAGAGGTGGGCCTGGCTGCACAATCAATAATATGGGAAGCCCGATCCATAGCCTCCAGATAGCTGCGGAGCGATGGTATGGTCTTCCTACCCAACAGATCTTGGAGATAATCCCCCCGCTGGAGAGCCCTCCCTATGGCCGCTCCGCCGAGATGTGAAAGTTGGTCACAGAGCTCCCTTGCCTCGGCAAAACTGCCATGTGGATCCTGACCCCCCGACGCCATTGCGTCGCAGACCGATCTTAAAACTCTCAGAGCGGCTACAATGTCTTTCTTCTTATCCTTTGACACGAGTCTCTCCTCTAACCACCTTGCCGGCTAACTGATCAACACTCTTAGTCTTCAAGGTGCCGGTGGTTTGAAATCCCTGAAAATCACAGGCCCACCTAACGCCCCCACCCTATCTTAAAACCTACTCTAAGTCAACGAAAACCCGCTCCCAGCCTGCCCCGTAGTGAAATCGTCGCAGATTTGTCGGCTTAGGCAAATCTGACATTTCCACTACTGGGGTCAACATATTTTCTTGGAGGAGGGAGCTGTTGTTATAGGACCCATAGAGCCAATTGTGCCTGCCTCTCCCGCCATTTGAGCTTGAGCATCCCGAATCGATAAAATTAGTGCTGCCGAAGCTGTTGTCTGAGGTCCGATTAGTCGGACCGAGTTCAGTGAGAGGCGGAAAGCTAATTTTATCTGATGAGTAGCGATAGCGACTGGCGGCCGGTTTGGCGCCACCGTTTGCCGGACCAAATGGTGGCAAAAAGATGTTTAAGAATAATAAAAAAAACGACCCAAGGGCCTGGATCCTGAATAAGTTATTTTATATAGCCTACGGCCCCAAGGGGGGCCTTTGGCCCAGTAAGGTGTTTTCAGGATGACAAGAGGAAGAACAACGTTATTAACTAACGGTGATCGGGAAGCAGGTGCGGCCAACTCCGTGATAAAAACGCTGGGCTGAACTCGCCGGCTCAGTCACCCGCTCGATCGAAGTCGTTTCGCTATCGCTATCCTTAGAAAACACCGTATCAAAAGCAGCGCATAGCTCATACGCTTTGGCGCTGGTCACCTTATACTCGAATCGCTGTTTCGTTGCCGGATCGATCAGGCCATCGGGGGCAATAAAGATAGTTGCATCAGCGATCAGTTGGTCCAGATTAACCGGCAGCTTCTGATGGCCAGCTCCACCCTTAAAACCATAGTATTGTTGAACCGCCCCCTGGATACCATTGAGTCTTTCTATCCGAGTACTATCTAAATTCCTTGCCCGCCGCTCGGCTGGGCTCCCGATAATAAAGAAGCTACCGACTACGCTAGCGGCAGCCACCACAAAAACTACCCATTCAAAAACCCTGAATCCCAGACCGATCCTGGGACTCGGGCTACTAAAATGCCTGAGATGCCACCACTGATATCCTAACACCGCTACAGCGATGGCTAAAGTGATCAGCGTGTGAACGATAAACCGCACCACCAGCGCTCCATTTAAGAATCCCATAAACAGTTGGATGATCTGCCAGATGATAACCAAAATCACCACTACCATGGTGATATACAGCAGCCAGTTTCTGACTCCCGAATCCGGCTTCATCTTGCCACTTTTAAGCAATCTGTTGGCCGTAAAATTAAGATAAACAAAAATCGGAAAAGCGATCAATACCGCGGCCATAAAACCGATCACCGCTTCCTCTGGCAAGACCATCCCATTATTTGGTAGCAAGTCTGGGATAAATTTGTTGACGATGGCCTTAAGCAAGAAATTTAAACCAATACTGCTGATCAGCAGCGTGGCGTAGCTCAGCAGATAGACAAACCCATCTCTGGCATAGTTGTATCTTCCTTCCTCCATATCTCGATTATACACCCAGCACCCAAATTCGCCCCGCCTTCATAGCCTTACTCTGTATCGCATTATTAAGTACACCCAATCCAAACTAACTACTATGAAAAATATGCCGCCCCGATATTCGGGGCGGCATTGCCGGAGACTACCTCGCGGACGCCGAGATCGTCGTTCGCATGGTCGGGATTGTACCTGTCCACCTTCAGCCTGTCATTGTACCAGTTGGCATTCGGCACATTACCGTCAGCGCAGCGAGACCCAGCGTCCTAATTGTTTGACTCCATCCAATTTCTCCGGTGGCTTAAGCTATTAGATATAGACAGAAGTTCACCTGTGTTAACCGGCTCTAGCCGGATTTCTTTACGCAGCATCAACAAAATCATCGAACCTGCTCTGCAGCCAAACAAGTAGTTTCCATTATTGGCGAACCGTTAGCCCGTGAGCCCGGTTGCATTAGCCAACCATATTATATAAAAATATTGGGCACAATAAAAAACTCGGTTCCGTGATAACGGAACCGAGTGATGGTCCAAGTCCCAAGGGATCAAGGAACAAGAATTAGTAGAAGTCGACTCGTTCTGCTGCAGCGCAGAACTCCCCGACTTTTTATTTCCGAATGGAAACCACCTCGCGGACGCCGAGAACGACGTACGCATGGTCGGGATAGAACCTGCCCACCCTCAGCCTGCCATCGAACCAGTAGGCATACGGCACACTACCGTCAGCGCAGCGAGACCCAGCGCAGAGGGTTATGCTCGAGCAATCAAGGTGTTCACCTTCGCCGGTAGTGCGGTGATAATCCAGTCCCAGGAGCTCCCGCTCCAACAGGGTGGTGCTGTTAACCCGATCTCGCTGGATATCGTTAGCTGACTTGTTCCGATACTCACCGTCAGCCTCTCTATTGTTTCTGACCCAGATCACATAGGTACCATCCCGATTGGGATTGCGAATCTCTCGATCGGGGTCAATCGTCTTATCCAACACCCCAACAGTCCACTTCGAAGCCCGACCGCCAAAGCGTTCCTTGGACCGCTGGAAGACTTGTTCAGTGGTGATAGCGGGGTCGTTGATGACCACCACTAAACGGTCAAAGCCATTTCGGTGTTCGGGGATTTTAACCCCCGACAGATCGCAAGCGATCTTGAACTCTTCCCGATAGCAAAGGACCCAGCGGTTCAGCTGGCTCTCAATATCAAATGATGTAATCCGGCCGCCTGTGGCTACCGCCCCGCCGCGCAGAAAGCTCTGCAAGCCAGCGCCGGTAATGCGCCCAGAGGCAATCTGAGCGAAAAGCTCCTTCAGCTGGGCGGGCGTCGGACTATCCGAGGCCCAACCAGCGGTAAGCGACGACTTTGGCATCGCACACCTCACAAAATCAGATTTCAAGGGACCATCCCCTGATATCTACCTTATACCCCAAAACCTGCCTTGAGTCAACAAAATTTCACTCCCAGCCTGCCCCGCAGGCTTGTCTGCGGGGTACGACTAGGATCAAGGCTTTTCTAACTATTTCTGTCAACCATACACCCCCTTCACGCTGAGTTAAAGCGGCCGCTTTAACTCAGCGTATTCCGACCCCCCCACTCTTACCCTCGGTTATCATCAAAAGACGGATAAGCTACAAAATTTTTTTACCCTCCACGACATCAACATATCCAGCAATCCCATAAAGATGAACCAGAAATTCAATTTCCCGCTGA
>METE01000001.1:121992-124198 GCA_001771275.1 candidate division Kazan bacterium RIFCSPLOWO2_01_FULL_48_13 | reverse complement strand
GCTGCCGGTGGCGAGGTGCATGGCGATAGAGAGGGGAAGAGCCCCCAGTGTTATCACGTCATTGACGATCATGGCGACCGCATCTTGGGCGATGAAGTGATAGTACAGCTCGTTAGTGAGGGCGTACATCGCATCGGCCACCAAGTTCTTGGTGCCCAGGCCCTCTTCGGTGTGCGCTATCATCAGATAGCCCGGCGCCCGACCTCCATTGGGGGCAAAAAGACAGGTGCTCTCTCCGCCGCTCCATGGCACATGAGCCCAGCCAAGCCGCTCAGCATTAGCGGCGGTTCTGGCCGCCTCTTTCTGCGCCGCGACCTTGAACGGATCCATGTCGTCATAGCGAACGCCAACATCGGCGTAGGTCATTGGTTGTTGGCCCACTACTTTCTCCTTTTTGTCAGGGGACACGCCCCCAGGTTTTACCGCTCCCATCCTACCCGCCTTGCCCAAACTTCGCAACCAGAGCCGATTTTTGTAAAGTAAAAAATAAGGCCTTTGCTGATTCCGCTTGCGCGGGCAAAGGCCTCAGACGCCAAACTTAGATTAGGCGTTAACCGTGCACCAAGTGTAGGCGTTTTGGAAAAGTCGCAGCCACGGGCTGGCGGAGAGGTTGCTCAAATCCGCTGGCATCCATGGCCACTGCCACTTAAGAAAGACACGTTCGGGGTGAGGCATCATCGCCAAGTGCCTGCCATCCGGCGAGCACAGAGCGGTGATACCTTGAGGGCTGCCGTTCGGATTAAACGGATACGTCTCGGTTTTCTGGCCGCCCCGATCGACGAATCGAATTGGAGCGAGCCGTTCGATCAAGATCCGATCGAGGTCATCGAGGTTGGGAACGTGCAGTCTCCCTTCGCCGTGAGCGACCCAGATCCCTAAGGTAGACCCAGACATGCCTTGCAGCATAATGGCGGGACTGCTTAGGATCTTAACCGCAGAAAACCGCGATTCAAACCGTTCCGAACGATTCCGGATAAAGCGCGGCTGCTTATCTTCGGGGATGTCGAGTCCGGGCACCCAACCCATTAAGGACATGAGCTGGCATCCGTTGCATACTCCCAAAGAAAAGGTATCGGGCCGATCTCGGAATTGGTCAAACTGTTCGCGTAAGCCTTCGTTGAACCGGATGATGCCCGCCCAGCCCTTGCCAGCATCGAGTACATCGGCGAACGCGAATCCGCCGACGAAAGCTATTCCACGAAAACTATCCAGCGAAACACGATTGGCCAGCAGGTCCGTCATGGTGACATCCCATGTTTCAAACCCAACCGACCAGAACGCGGCGGCCATCTCTCGATCGCCGTTACTGCCTTCGCTGCGTAGAATCGCCACTCGTGGTTTATCCGCGGGAGCGAACACGTCGTTTTTGGCAGTCGGGCTGGGTACGAACGAAACATTCCACCGTGGCGGTAGGGTCAACTGGCTGTTGGCCTCTGTTTCTTCGCTGACACAATCCGGGTTGGCCTGCAACGCGTCTAGCGCGGAGCTGGTCGATTCCCAAATTGCGCGGAGCTTCGTCATGCTGCCGGACAACACTTCGATGCCGTTATGGCAGATCCGTACGCCAACAGATAGTTCTGGAATGTGTCCGACGAGTTGGTAGGGGATGCCGCGGCACTGCAACAGCTTGGCCACCTCATTGGTGTCGGCGGGCTCTATCACCAATCCCGGCTCTTCGTTGAAGAAGGTCGAGAGAGTATCGCACTCGCTGGCAATGTTAACATCCAGACCCACATTACCGGCGAAGGCCATCTCGAGCAGAGTAACGATCAGTCCGCCATCGCTGCGGTCGTGGATCGCTCTGATGAGGTCGCGATCCAACAGGTGCTGGATCAGCGAGAACACATTGCAGAGCAGGTCAACGTTTTCGCCATCGAGGTCAGGGCACTCATCGCCGATCTGGCCAAAAGCCTGCGCCAGCGCCGAGCCGCCTAAGCGACACCTGCCTGGCGATAGGTCGATGAAGATGAGGCTACTTCCTCGCTGCTTAATGTCGGGCGTAACCTTGCGCGTGATGTTCGGCATCGGCGCGTAGCCCGCGATAACTAACTCGCCCGGGGCTTTGACGATAGTTTCCTTGCCGTCTGGTCCGGTAACGCGAGCCGCCATCGATAGGCTGTCTTTACCACCATCGATCGCGATGCGTAAGTCGAGACAGATGTCTCGTAGAGCAGAGGCCGCATCGTATAGCCACGCTCCCTCGCCA
>METE01000001.1:48833-121970 GCA_001771275.1 candidate division Kazan bacterium RIFCSPLOWO2_01_FULL_48_13 | reverse complement strand
CGCCCGCCATGTTCAACACCATCTCGGTAACTGCCAGGCGAGCCATCGCCGAGGGAGAGAGCAGGCCTTTCATTGGTTGTTCGCCCAAACTAAAGGCCGTGCCGGAAAGTTCGAAGTGGCTGTGGGCGATAACCGCGTAGTCGGCCAACGTCAGTTGGTTTGGTCCCACGCATTGCTGTTGGGCGACCAAGCCAGTAACGCTGCGATCGACCTTAGTGGTTAAGAACCGCTTTGAGCCGACCGATGGCAGACGCAGTACATACTCCAGCGCGCCTTGCACTGATTGCTCTTTAGCCATCCACAACGGTTCCAGCTTGGGTGTCACTCGGTTGAAGGTGAAGGTCTTTGGTGGAAGCTTTCCTAGAATCAACTCCAACGGTAGATCCACCGGAATTGAGCCATCGGCTTCATCAATCAGCACCAATTGTCCGTCGCCCGTTATCTCGCCGACCACCGCGCAAGCAATGTTCTCTCTTGCGGCGATCTGTTGAACCAGGTCGAGATCCTCCGGTTTAATCAGAAAAGCGTCTCGCTCCTGCGATTCGTTTCCCCACAGCTCAGCCGGAGACAAAGTTGGGTCGCCGGATGGCAGAGCGCGCAGGTTAATGCGAGCGCCAGCCGGATGAACCAATTCGGGAATGGCGTTGCAGCTGCCACCCGCGCCTAAATCCACCGTCTTGATGATGGGATTGTTCGGACCCAATTCGGCGCAGGCTCTAATTAGCCGGTTAAGCCGTTGTTCCATCTGCGGGTCGCCGCGTTGCACCGCGTTGAAATCGAGTTCTGCGCGGTTAGCTCCTTGGATCATCGAACTAGCCGAACCGCCTCCCACTCCAATGCGATAAGCCGGTCCGCCGACTTGGAGGACCAACATGCCGCGTTTGGGATGGTTTGGTTGTAGATTGGCTTCGTCGATAGTGCCAACGCCAGCCGTGTACATGATCGGTTTGAACCAACCATGGTAGCCATCCGCTAATTGGATTCCGCAACTGCGAGTAAAACCGGTGATGACCGGTTCGCCGTAGCAGTTGCCGTAATCCGACGCGCCATCGCTGGCGCGAATTAAGATCTCCAGCGGAGAAGCGAGATTGGCCGGATGATTCCAACCATCTTGTTCCCACGGGAGTTTGTAGTCCGGGATGTGCAGGTTGCTCACGCAGTAAGCTGCCGCCGAAGCGACCACATTACCGCCTCTTGCAACCGCGTGATTGTCGCGAATCCTTCCGCCGGTGCCAGTAGCGGCGCCGGGATAGGGGGCGACTCCGGATGGGAAGTTATGCGTCTCGGCCGTGAGCGTTGGGTGGTAGAGGCGCAAACGGGGAGCAAGTTGACCGGCTCTGCAAGGGTCGTCGGCCACCAAGGCAGCAATAAAGCCGCCGCGAATAGCCGAAGAGTCATCACCAAAAGCGATCAGCGAGTTGCCCGGATTAACCACCCATGGTTGCTTGATCAGGTCCATCAACGTCTCTGGTACAGACGCGCCGTCGATCACCAGCCTCCCCTTAAAGAAGAAGTGGCGGGAGTGTTCCGAATTGGCTTGCGCCAACTGCATCAGCTCCACATCGGTCGGATCGCGCTTGAGGATAACGACAAAGAAGTGGCCGATCATCTCGATGTCCTGGTCGTCCCAGCCAAATCCCATCTCGGAACTTACTTGTCCCAAGATCTTGCGCCAATCGTTTCCCAGCAGGGGAATGACGCGCATTGATGCCGGCAGAATTCCGGTGTTGAAGTTGGTCGGCTGCGTCTCGTAAGGCATCTCAGTCATCCGATCGTGCAGCGATGCCAGTAGGGCGATCCGTTGATCTGTGTTCAGTTCAACGTCTAAGCCGATGCGTAGCGAGCGTTCGATCCGTTTGACTACGCCAAGGCCGCAGGCGCGGCAGATAGTCACGGCCGTGGTTGACCACGCCGTTTCAAAACTGGGCCGTGGCCCATATTCCAGGATAGTAGCGCTACCCTTGAGAAATGAGCGCTCGCTTAAGTTCTCGGGTTCGAATGTCTCGCCCAAGAGCCACTGCAGAGCTTTAAACTCCTTCTTCTCCAGCGGCAGCGACACCGCGACGTAGTAACACCACTCGGTAGTGATGGATTTAATATCCGCAGCGAGGCGTGTTCCTAACGAGAGGATACGCCCAACAGCAGACGCACTCAGCGCCGGTTTTCTATAGAGTTGGAACATATCCTTCTCCGGTTTGTTTTGGATTTTGACTATGTGTCAAAGAGAGTAGAATTGGCACCCGCAGGCACCAACCTACCATTATAGGGGGGATGATGTAGGGGTCAAACCCGCTCCAACAACCCTCCCAATATACAGAGCGATCGCTCTGTATATTGGGAATCCTATGAACGACGGATGGTCAATTTGGTTATCTCTACCCTATGCCGATTAGGAATGCGATCGCATTCCTAATCGGCAGGATAAATGATTAGCATATCCAGTTATATGGGGTGTTATGATGTCGGTATGAGTAAGGTGAGGTTGGGGAAATACATGCATTATAAGGGCAATCCATACGAGGTGATCGGGGAGGGCGTGCATTCCGAAACTCTGGAGCCAGTAGTAATATATAAGACGCTCTACGAAACTCCTGATTTTCCGCTTGGTTCAATTTGGGTTCGCCCGAAAGGGATGTTTCTAAGTGAAGTTGAATTAGACGGTAAAATAGTGCCGCGGTTTAAATATATTGGAGACGAATCAATTTAAGATGGATTTAGATAGCGCAATTCTATATAGTCACGATATTACAAAAATAATCCCGTTCTATCGGGATACGCTCGGATTTAAATTGGAATACGAACAGCCCGGAAAGTTCGTTTCGTTTATATTCCAGGGCGGCGGTCGGCTGGGGGTTAAAACTACCTCTGAGGAACGGGAGAAACCGGGACACCAGACAGTGTTTATCTCCGATTCTCAAATTGAAACTACCTACCAGAAAATAAAAGATATAGGGCTAAAACTATACACCGAGATAACCGAAAAGCCGTGGGGCAAAGAGTTTAGCCTCCTGGATCCCGACGGCAACAAGGTTCTCTTTATCCGTCGCAATGCATAAAATCTATTACATTTTGCATGGGTATAACGGTTATCCCGAAGAAAACTGGTTTCCGTGGCTGAAGGCGGAATTAGAAAAGCTGGGAGGTAAAGTTATCGTCCCGTTACTGCCGCATACCGAGGCGCCGCAACTCGACGAGTGGATGGCGACTCTGCAGGCGGCCATCAAAACCAATGGTGAAGGAACCGTCATCGGCCACAGTCTTGGTGGAACTTTAGCCATGCGGTATGTTGAAGCGGGCGGCAAACCCGGGCAGGTTATATTAGTTGCTGCTCCGTTTGAAAAGATAATTGAGATACCGGATATCAATAATTTCTTGGAGAAGTCGTGGGGTATCCCGGCTCAAGCGCTGATTGATACGGAGTTTACGGTCATCGGCTCCGAAGACGATCCCTATGTACCAGTTAAGCACGCTCGGCAGTGGGCCAACCTGCTGGAAGTTAAACCGATCATTCTGCCAGACAAGGGCCACTTCGGCGAATCTCCTTTCCCAGAAATATTAAATTATTTGTAACTCAAAATATATGCAGCAGGTTGTATTGATTCACGGCGGAGAAGATTTTAGATCGTACGAGGAGTATATAAAAAACCTCAAAGCGTACCAGCCCGAGATCGAGGAGTTTCTCCCCAAAAAACGGTGGAAGAGAACTTTGGCGGAACGATTAGGGGAGGGGTATCAGGTGTTTACGCCCGAGATGCCGAACTCGGAAAACGCTCGCTACGAAGAATGGAAGATTTGGTTTGAAAAAATGTTTCCGTTCCTCGATGACGATTTGATTCTAGTTGGCCACTCTTTGGGCGGAATATTTTTACCGAAATATCTCTCGGAAAACATTTTTCCAAAGAAAATCAAAGCCGTTGTTTTGGTTTCGCCGCCATACGATAGTGAAGGCCTCGAGCCCCCGTTGGCTGATTTTGTGCTGACAAAACCCTTGGCTCAACTTGCCCAGCAATGCAGCAACATATATATAGTCCACGGCGACGCAGACCCGATTGTTCCTTACAGCCATGCCGAAAAATATCTCAAAGAATTGCCCAATGCCAAGCTCGTAACTATCCAGGGCGGCGATCACTTTACCCAACCCGAATTCCCCGAACTTGTCGAGCTAATTAAAGGTATTAAATAAAAAATGGGCCGGTCAATTTGCATTGCCGGCCTATGATCTTCTCCGCATTATCAGCATCACCATGCCAGTATTGGCGATGATGTACAAAATGGGCGATACGAACGCATTGTAGCTGTCGTTCCAGAGCATAAACAGGATGGATAGGTTAATGATGTGAGAAACGGACCACAGGGCCCAGGGCCATGGATTTTCTCGTTCGCCTTGCCATACTCCTGCGTATGCCGGGATGATCGCCAACATCAATGCTAATTGGAGTAATAGATTCGCGTAGCTGGCGTTGCCAGATGTTATCCATAGTCCAATTACTACCGATCCAATTCCCAGTACCACCCAGTCTAGCGTTTGGAATGGTCGGAACTTCCGATACCGCCAGCCAATAATTAACACGCCGCATACGGCGACGGCGTTGGTGACTGGTGTGGCGCTCATTACCAGGCTTCTGGTCATCGCCAAATAGGTTACTCCATTTAGGATGGAGCTGACGATGGTGAGCACCCACATGGCGGTGTAAAGGGTGGATTGGCCTCTCGCTACTGCTCTGTAGTAGATAATGAACGCGGAGAAGTGAACGAATGGGATGATGCAGCTAAGCACGACGCTTAGGGTGTTCATCCGGCTTCACCTCCTCGGAAGCATTATTGTAGCTCTGGAGGCGGATTCTGGCAAGGCGTATACTTAGGGCATGAAAGACCCCTTCGGCTTCTACCTCCGCTTCACCAACCCCCTCGACCGGGCCCAATAACTTCCGAAATTTGAATTATTTTGAAGATCAATATCTGACATGTATGTACCATCCAAGGTAAATAAAATTCAATTTGATCGACCGGCATTTCTTAAAATTAAGCAAAAGGCCGAGAGCTATTATAATGGTTTGCCCCCAATCACCTGTCCGTATTTGCAAAATACAGTCAGTTTTACCTCGGATGGTTGGCACCACTTGAGATATGACGGTGCGCGGTCTGAGCGTCCAAAAATAATGCAACTCATAAAGTTTAAACTGTTGATAACATACGTTGTCGACACAATACGAGCATCTGGGACCCTGCAATACTATAGGACGGTTTTACAGCCCGTAGGTAAAGTTGGGCATGATGGGTTCAGAAAGACCAGTATGGTTCAATACTATGCCTTTGAGTCGCTCGACAAAGATAAGAGGATTAAGTGCCGAGTAATAGTGCGGCGTGTTGGTGATGGCAACTTCCATTTTTGGAGTGTTATTCCCAGATGGAAATATAATCAACAGGGCCAGAATAAGACAAGAACCGCTGGTGAGAACACCGCGGCCCTGGAAGACGAATAAATCTGTTTAGGTGTGCTTGTCTTCGGCTTGAGAAATTCTTTAGCCGAACGGGGCTTGCGCCCACAAGCACAGGTTAATCATACGAATAGTCATGTAGCTAGTCAAGCGTGGTTGTTTACGCCATCGGAGGAGGGCTGTATTGAGTCAACAAAATTAGCGCAGGCGAAGCTGTTGTTTGAGGAGTGAAACGAGGAGTTCAGCGAAAGCGAAGAAAGCTAATTTTGTTAGACGAACAAGCCCGACGACTGGCGGCCGGTTTGGTGCCACCGTTTGCCGGACCAAATGGTGGCAAAAGGTAATAGGAAGAGTTATTTTTTTAACTCTTGTTTGATTTTCCACCAAAAGAGTTTTCCAGAATCGGTAGCATTGCTATCTTTTACTTCCGCCAATAGTTGGCGGACTTTTTGTACTCCTAATCTCTTAAAAAACCCCAGATAAAAAGCAAACGAGCCGGGGCCTTTAACCGCCTTCTCTTTAAATAAGGTCCGGGCCTCATCTACTAATAAATGTAAGTCGGAGTGAAGGTGGGGATTCCGCTTGGCTGAGAAGTGCTTGGATAGGGTAGTTTTGAGGTCGTCCACCCCGTAGAAGAATTTAGAAGATATAGCCTTTAGTCGACTTGGGCATTGTCCCGTTTAGTCTCGGACATGATTAATCGACTACCCTGATGATACCCCACAAAGTCTATATCCTGCGCCCAAGGCGTTCTAAATTTCTCTACGGGGTCCATATATATAGTGTACTCTACTATATACAGGGGGAGTCATCTGGGTAGTGTAAGATTCTGGGCAAGCCAGAATGACGGTGTTTGGAAGGGTTTTTTCAGCTCTGGCGGCTACTTTATTGACAAGATGGCAGATAATGGGTGTAATACTATTGCATTACCTAAACCCCTCTGATATTATGCAAAAGCAAACAAAACGAATAGATTTTAAGATCAAATCAATCTTGAACACATTGCAAACCATCGAAGCTTATTTTAAGAGTTTTAGCTTGGTGTCGTTGTATTTAAAATCGGTCTGGTTTAAGAGTTAAATTTACTCCGCCTTTTTAAAAAGCAAAGGGCTGAGGCCCTTATTTTTTAACCCTTTTTACCTTTTAAGGGTTACCCTCCAAAGTCCGTCAGCTGACGGACGCCGGATGGGTTGGGCCTGGATCCTGAATAAGTTATTTATAGTAGGCCTACGGCAGTAAAGTGTTTTCAGGATGACAAGGGGAAAAAGATTTTTATATTTGAACTTGCGTGCAACTTAACAATTTGCAGTAAAGCCACAAAAATAACAAAATCATAAGAAATGTCGTTTCTTGTGATCGCCGATTAAGACTAAGCTCTTGAGAACAGAGTCAAGTTACTCAAGGGCTATTGGTGAATGCCTTGGGAGAAGTAGCCGATGAAGGACGTAGCAGACTGCGATAAGCCTCGGGGAGGTGTCAAGCAACCTTTGAGCCGGGGATGTCCGAATGGAGCAATCCATCCGCCCTATTTCTGCGCAAAATTATTTTTGCGCCTAAGCTCTTGTGACGAAGTCGTGACGAGCAAAGGCGTAGAAGTTGTGCGTAGAAACAGGGCGGATACTTGCAGATTGAATACATAGATTTGCGAGAGGGAACCGCGGGAACTGAAACATCTTAGTACCGTGAGGAAAAGAGAACAAATGTTTATTCCCTTAGTAGCGGCGAGCGAAAAGGGAATGGCCTAAACTCTTGTTGTGTTAAAGCCTACAGGCCTTGCAACGAGAGGGTTATAAGTCGTTACATCTTGATCTGTAGAGCAAGTCAGGAGTAAAAAATTATTTTCTTAGCAGAAGGTCCATGGAAAGGGCCACCAGAGAAGGTGATAGTCCTGTACGCGAAAAGAAAATAACTCCGAGTAACCAAACTTAAGTACGACGGAACCCGTGAAATTCTGTCGGAAATTGCCAGGACCATCTGGTAAGGCTAAATACTACTTCTCACCGATAGTGAACTAGTACCGTGAGGGAAAGGTGAAAAGTCCCCCGATGAGGGGAGTGAAATAGTACCTGAAACCAATAGCCCGTCTAAGAGTCGGAGTCCGTCAGCTGACGGATGACGGCGTGCCTTTTGTAGAATGAGCCAACGAGTTAATCTCAGTAGCAAGGTTAAGCCCTGTTAGAGGGCGGAGCCGTAGCGAAAGCGAGTGTGAATAGCGCGTTTAAGTTGCTGGGATTAGACCCGAAACCGGGTGATCTAATTATGGTCAGGCTGAAGCTGCCCTAAAAAGCAGTGGAGGGCCGCACCCACTTACGTTGAAAAGTGAGGGGATGAACTGTGATTAGCGGAGAAATTCCAATCGAACCCGGAGATAGCTGGTTCTCTCCGAAATATATTGAGGTATAGCCTCATGTGTTCCTCCAAGTGGTAGAGCTACTGAATGGATTCGGGCGGGAAACCGTACCGCGTCCAATTAAACTCCGAATACTTGTGAGTCAATAGCATGGGAGTCAGACAGTGACGGCTAAGCGCCATTGTCGAGAGGGGAAAAGCCCAGATCGCCAACTAAGGTCCCTCAGTTTAGGCTAAGTGTTAAAGGAAGTGAGGGCACATAGACAACCAGGAGGTTGGCTTAGAAGCAGCCATCCTTTAAAGATAGCGTAACAGCTCACTGGTCGATGTGTGTTCGCGCCCAAAATTTACCGGGGCTCAAGCCTAACACCGAAGTTGCGAATCACGCTTTTAGCGTGGTGGTAGGAGAGCGTTCTGCTCGGCTGTGAAGTTGCACCGTGAGGTGTGGTGGAGCGGGCAGAAGTGAGAATGTTGGCACGAGTAACGTATTAACGCAGGTGAAAAACCTGCGCGCCGTAAACCCAAGGTTTCCTGGGCTATGTTAATCATCTCAGGGTTAGTCAGACCTAAGCCGAGGCCGCAAGGCGTAGGCGATGGATAACAGGTTAATATTCCTGTACTGCTGTTTGTTCGCCACAGGTTCGTTGCGTTCTACGCCAAGGAGGTTGTTCCGGTTTACCGGGATGGACACTTGGTTGCAGATGCACCGCGCCTAGCTATGGGGTGACGCAGGATGGTAGGTTGAGCGGGTAGAGGTTTGCCCGTCTAAGCTGCTAGTGGGATCTCTTTGGCAAATCCGGGAGATCTCCCTAATTTTAGGGGTAACCATGATCAGTGATGGAAAGTTTGCCGGCTTGCCGGCAGGCGATTTAACTGAGCCAAACTGACCGGAAAACCCTCTCTGCGAGAACAATCAGCACTCGTACCGCAAACCGACACAGGTGGGTGGGTCGAGTAGACCAAGGCGATCGAGAGAACCCTCGTTAAGGAACTCGGCAAAATAGCGTCCGTAACTTAGGGATAAGGACTGCCCCGCCATTTTAGGGTTAGTGTGATAGCTTACCGATCAATTAACAGTTGAGTTAGTTTGGTTGGTGATAACCACGCACGAACTTTAAAATGGCGGGGCCACAGCAAAAGACTTCAGGCGACTGTTTAGCAAAAACACAGGTCTCTGCTAACTCGAAAGAGGATGTATAGGGACTGACGCTTGCCCAATGCCAGAAGGTCACGTGGATAGGTTATCCATCCCCAGTTCTTTGGAACTGGAGATGGAAAAGCTTTGAAATTAAGCCCTGGTGAATGGCGGCCGTAACTATAACGGTCCTAAGGTAGGAAAGCTGCCTTAGTAAAACTTGGCTATATGCTGGAAACTCTGGTGTATGGAGTACTACTGAGATACAATTAAGACAAGTGAACACTATTCCTTGTCTGAATGAAAATCAGTGACAATGTATCTCCTGCAGACAATCAGCAGGAAAGGCTGATCGGTTGGATTATAGGTTTTGTTGACGGAGAAGGATGTTTCTCAATTAATTTTGCGAGACAACCTGATCGTCAAGAAAAAACCAGAATCCGCCGGGGGTATAAAACAGGTTACCAAATTTCCCATCACTTTGCAGTGACGCAAGGTGAGCGCGGTTTAGCCGCGCTCGAAAGAATCAAATCTTTCTTCGGTGTCGGCCAGATTTATAGAAATCGTAGGCATGACAACCATAAAGAAGATTTATTCAGCTATAAAGTTGGGAAAAGAGCAGACTTGTTAAAAGTGATAATACCCTTCTTCGAGAAAAGTGCATTGCAAACATCAAAGCGAAATGACTTTGCGTTGTTTGCTCAGTGTGTAAGGTCTATGTCTAAAAAAGAACACCTCAATGTTGAGGGTATGGTAAAGATGGCAAGACTTACACAACTGATGAACCATAAAAAATCTCGGATAAAACTGATCAGAATCCTCAGAGACTACACGCCAAGCTCGATCACAAAAGGTCGAGAAGATATAGTCCCATCTGCATAGCGATATGCAGTGCCAACAGCTCAATATGTTGGCAACTTAATGTGAATTAAGTAAGACTCCGAGCGAAATTCCTTGTCGGGTGAGTCGAGAAACAAGCCCGACGTTAAACTGATGGCTGTAACGGTGGAGCCTAACCTGTCCGTGTGGGGCAGTATGGTGATACCGTGGGAAGTCGACCCAAACCAAACAATCTTCACTATATTCAGGTTTTGGGTTTGACCCCGTAGAGACTACACGCCATCCTCCGATGTATTGAAGAACATTCGGGGAAGATATAGTCCACGCCCAATTGAAAAATTGAGATGACGAAATTAGTGGTAACCCGCGCACTATCATGCAATGCATAAAGTGCGGGGTTCACTCACAAAATAATTTTGTTCGTGAAGTTCCGACCCGCACGAATAGCGGAACGGTCTGAAGACTGTCTCAACGAGGGACTCGGTGAAACTACATTGCCGGTGAAGATGCCGGATATCAGCAGCAAGACAAAAAGACCCCGTGGAGCTTTACTACAATCTGATATTGGATTAAGTGTTTGTGTGTGTAGGATAGGTGGGAGACTTAGAAGCCTCGACGCTAGTCGAGGTGGAGTCACCGTTGAAATACCACCCTTACTCTCGCTTGATTCTAACCTGTGCCATTACCTGGTATGGGGACAGTGTTTGATGGGTAGTTTAACTGGGGCGGTTGCCTCCCAAAGAGTAACGGAGGCGTTCAAAGGTTCCCTAGCACCGAATGGAAACCGGTGTGATAGCGCAATAGTATATGGGAGCTTAACTGCGAGACCTATAAGTCAAGCAGATGCGAAAGCAGGATATAGTGATCCGACGGTTGCACATGGGTGCGCCGAAGCTCAACAGATAAAAGTTACCCCGGGGATAACAGGCTTATCGGGTCCAAGAGTCCACATCGACGACCCGGTTTGGCACCTTAAGACATTGGGGTGCTACAGAAGTGATTCTGTACCAAAAATTTGGCTTATAACGGTGGAACCCAACCGTTCATCAAGTGGTAAAATAATGGTGTATTCTTTACATCATCATCCTGGCCTTGTCCAGGATTGGATAATATGAACGGGGGCAATACCGTGGGAAGTCTATCATCAGCTCAACACGCAATTTTGGTTGGGACTTTGCTTGGCGATGGGACATTACGCCGGCAGGGCACGCGCATAGATGCTCTATTGGAAGTGAATCATTCGTTTAAGTATCGAGAATATGTGGATTGGAAATGGCAGCATTTTCGATTGTATGTTCTAACCCCGCCCAAAACCCGTCCAGGTAACGGGAGCCGTGTTGCGTATCGGTTTACCACACAAAGTATTCCTACCATTACCAGTTACTATAATTGGTTCTATGGGTCAGGGAAGAAAAGTGTGCCGTCTAATCTCGAACTTGATCCATTGTCTTTAGCCGTATGGTTTATGGATGATGGCTCCAAGATCCGTTCGGCTTTTTATCTCAACACTCAACAATTTAGTATGGCAGAGCAGCAGCTCTTACAGACAATATTGTGGAGAACATTCAGGATAAAAAGTTTGCTCAATCGAGATAAGAAGTATTGGAGAATTCGTGTTAGTACAGACAGTACTAAAACGATGTTGGAAATTATTAAGCCGCACATTCTCCCATGCTTCCGATATAAGCTATGTATGACCCCGTAACGACTGACCTGAAAAGGGAAACTCTTTCATTTATGAAAGGGTAATACGCCAGCCCCTGCTATACCAACCCAAGGATGGTAGGTCTAAAGACCCACATCCGGGCGCAGGGTGAAGATATAGTCTGTGCCATTAGTAATAATGGAACATCATCATACGATGTCGGCCCGTCGCATCCTCCCGCTGAAGCAGGTGGGAAGGGTTTGGCTGTTCGCCAATTAAAGCGGCACGCGAGCTGGGTTCAGAACGTAAGTTACATTGCGTTCTATCGCAGAAATGCGATACAATAAATTTGGCTTATATCGGAGAACCCCTACTCTTTTATACCGAACGAAGAGAGGGCAACCCCGAGGGAAGATCGAGGTTATGGCAGAAAAGTTATTTGCCTACATTGCGGGATTCTTAGACGGAGACGGTTGCATTATGGCGCAACTGGTTAAACGGAGTGGATATGTTCATGGCTATCAGATTCGAGTGAGTGTTGTTTTCTATCAAAAAGAAAGCAAAAAATATTTTCTCGAATGGCTCAAGGGCCAACTGAAGTATGGATATGTTCGTGTTCGTAATGATCATATGGCTGAATACACCATTGTGGGGTATCAGTCGGTCTACGAAGTTTTAACCAAATTGTTACCATATCTGCGGCTAAAAAAGACCATTGCGCAAAAAGTTATCAACCTATGTGTAATGGGAATTAAGTCTTCACCCAAAAGAATCTCTCCCACCGAGTTGCTCAAAAGAGCGGCTCTGGTGGATGAAACCGCAGCGTACAATTACTCCAAGAAACGCACGACCACGCGAGCAACGGTTAAACAATTTCTGCAAGAACATAATCTCTTTCCCCGTAACGACTGATTCGATTCGCTGAAGGCCAGTGGATCGATGAGATAGTCGATAGTTGTTATGTCGATTATCACACGCCAACTCCTCCTTAGCCGGTGGGCTAAAAGGAAGAAGATATAGTCTATGCCATTAGTAATAGTGGAAGATCATGCGTGAGACAGTTCGGTCTCTATCTGCTGTTGACGTAGGAAATTTGAGGGGAGTCGCTTCTAGTAAAGAATTGCTACTTCGTAGAGTAATCTACGATGACAATGCGGCTAATAACGGTGGAATCTTATCAGCTCTGTATCCGTTGATAGCCATAATTGCTAACGGTTCTTGCGATTATGGTACAATTCACTTGAGGACCAGAACGAAATAAGACAATACCGTGGGAAGTCGATCTAAAACGGATCTAGCGTACATAGCGGGTTTCCTTGATGGAGATGGAAGTCTGATGCTTCAAATCAAGAAGCGTAAAGATGGAAGATCAAAAATTCGTTTTATGACCACCATCTGTTTCTATCAGGACACACGCCATGCAAAGGCTCTGCATTGGATTCGCGAAGTTTTGGGCATAGGCTATCATTCCACGAGGAACGATGGCATGACCGAGCTTCGTATCAATGGGTATCAACAGGTTCGAGATATTCTCGGGAGTCTGTTGCCATTTATCCGATTTAAAAAGATTCAAGCTGTTGCGTTACATACGGCAGCCGAAATCTTGTCTGACAATGCCAAAAATATGCTGGAGAGTAAGACTCTAAAAACTTTAATCGATCTGATCTTGGTGATTCAGGGTGAAAATTATGTCACTAAGAAAAAGAAGACTAAAGTGGAGTTATACAAAGTTTTAGGTTTGACCCCGTAACGACTTGTTCTGTTGTTCAAAAACACCAGAACGGACTTATATGTCATTGGAAAGTCCGCTGATTTTAGCAGACAGATACATATAGGTAATACGCCGCCACCCTAATTCTGTTGCAAAAGCAGAATGGGTGAAGATATAGTCTACGCTCCTAGTGATAGGGGAATAAGTGACGAGAGGACCGAAGCGAACGGACCGCTGGTATACCAGTTGTTCTACCAAGGGCAGTGCTGGGTAGCTATGTTCGGATTGGATAAACGCTGAAAGCATCTAAGTGTGAAGCCAACCTCAAGATAAATTTCCCTCCCGCCAATTTAGGGCTGGTGTGTGATTTACTCCATCTAATTTAGCTCATTGCTATTTTGGCTGACGGTATGCCATACGAACCTTAAATTGGCGGGATAAGGATCCAAGTAGACTACTTGGTTGATAGGCAACAGGTGTAAGTCCCGTAAGGGATTCAGCCGAGTTGTACTAATAATCCGATCACTTGACTCTACTCTTAAGAGCTTGTCTCTTAATCGGCGATCATAAGAAACGCACATTTCTTTCCCACCCGTCATTCCCGCCCCGACTAGTCGGGATAAACTCCGGCGGGAATCTGGAGTTATTTTTTGTGGTAAACTAAGAGTGTCATGCCCCGTAGAGAAATTTAGAACGCCTTTGGCGAAAGCTATATTCTCCGCGGATAAGCATAACTGTGACAACTATTGATGGGGCAGTTTTTAAACGATAATGCCCAAGACAAGAAGAGAATATAATTTCTAAATTCTTCTACGGGGTGAAAAAGAATACAAACAGCAGATTTAAAATGCTGAAGACTACCATACTGTTGCTCTGGGTACTCGCTTGGGTGAGTGTATTGGGTGGACTGCTTATAGCCATTATTTGGCTGGCGTTCCCCGGTGTTATCTCCCAGGTTGGCATGGCCTCGCCGTATGATTCGGCGTGGATGTCCGCGCTGGTCGTTTTGATTGGCGGCGTACTTTACGGCATTGTATTTTTTGCGGCGGCCGAACTGTTGCAGGTCTTCCTCTCGATGGAGGAGAACCTCAAAAAACTGCGCGAGCTATTAGACAAGAAGTGACGCGGTTTACCTTGCCGCGGCATCCCGGTTTACCCGGGATCTTACGAGGGTAATCGAGTTCTGCTTCTCTTCCCCCAGAGAAGTAGAACTTGGTGACTCTCGCGAAGGGGCCACACCTGTTCCCATCTCGAACACAGCAGTTAAGCCCTTCAGCGCCGATGATAGTAACTTTCGGGTTGTGAAAGTAGGTCGTTGCCAAATTTTGGGAAAACCGCCCCTCAAAGGGCGGTTTTTTCTATGGGAGAGTATCGCAACCCTCCCCACCAGCGTGAACCTCTTTTCGTCATTCTGGCTTGCCGCGCCCCGTAGTGAGCTTTGCTCTACTACTGGGGTCCAGAATCTTACCCAATACTGTCATTCTGAACTTGTTTCAGGATCTTAACCTAATATTCTTTTTGCCACCCCATCCGTCGGCTGACGGACGGGGTGGCGCCCCAAAAGACACCCCAATCGCCAATTATTACCCAAACACCAAAACCTGCCTTACTTGGCGCAATTGGCTGAACTCGCCCCGATACCTATATCTCGGGGCTCAAACAACAGCCGCGCCAAACGGCGGTTTTGCTATTGGCTGACATAATTGGCTCCATGGGTGATGGGGGCAACTATCTCCACGGGGCGTAAATAGTGCCCTCTCCTCTGATGGCGAGGTTGACAGGAATTGCTTATGAATATATATTCATAGTGATATCGTTAAATTAAGGGAGGCAATATGCCTAATCGTGATGGTGGGGTGATGGGGGGTGGCCGAGGTGTAGGCTGGGGGGTAGGTCGAGGCCAAAGACGTCCACTTGGATCAGGTACCTGTACCTGTCCCAAATGTGGAAACCAGGAGCCGCATATTCAACGGGGAGTGCCATGTTCACAGATTACTTGCCCAAAGTGCGGTACGATGATGAAGGGTGAGTTCTGCTAAAATGATCGAAAGAAAAAATAGAAAAATTGGTTTTTTGCCTCGGTCGGTTTATTTTAAGCCGGCTGGGGTACCATTGAGGAATCTGGATTCAGTCGCCCTTACTTTGGCTGAGAGCGAAGCGTTAAGATTAAAATATCTATTAAAACTACCCCAAACTAAAGCTGCCCGTCGGATGAGGGTATCCCAAAGCACCTTTCATCGCACGCTCCGGTCGGCCCAAACCAAATTAGCGGAGGCGATTGTCCGAGGTAGAGCCATCAGGATCGAACTGTGACCGCCGACGCATTACGGGGTGTGGTATAATCGAAGTACTCGTCCCGTTAGAAATCACTTATCGGGACGTTCGAAATAGGCCAATAGCCAAACATATACGCTAAGCAGATTTCTAACGGGATGAATAAGAAAGCGAAAAAAGCCGCACGGGAACTACAAAGATTGCAGAACCTGTATCAGTCTGCTAACACCAGTCAGCCCATTGGCGTATCGCAGTCGGTGGTTAATCGGCCCGCTGTCGCGCATGGTCAAACGGCGACAGTATCGCATCATCATGGCTATGTTAAGCGTGATCTGCTAGTATTGCTTGGCTTAATCGTGGTGATGATAGCCGCTTTGATCGGTCTGAACTTGTTAGCCGAAACCACCGCCTTTGGCGCGGTGTTGGCTCGTATGGTTGGCAAGATATTTTAGGCCTACCCATTCTGTCATTCCGGACTTGATCCGGAATCCAGGCCTGGATCCTGAATAAGTTATTTATATTAGCCTACGGCAGTAAGGTGTTTTCAGGATGACAATGTGTGGTATGCTTCGCTTCGGTTGAGGATGACAATGGAGAAGTGAGAGATGAGGCAGGGGTTAATTTTGGAGGCGGTAACTGAGGGCTTCTGCGATGTGGGTTGCGGTAATTTGCGGCGATTTGGCGAGGTCAGCGATGGTGCGCGCCACTTTGAGCGTGCGGTTAACTCCGCGGCCAGAGAGATTCATTCGATCAACAGCTGCTTGCATTAGGCGATGGCTATCTTCACTAAGCTGGCAGTATTGTTTAGTCTGTTCAGTATTCATCTCGGAGCTGCTGGTGGTTTTTGTTCCGGAAAATCTTTGTTGTTGAATACTCCAAGCGGCCATCACCCGAGCACGAATATCCGCTGAATTCTCTGATTCAGCCGCGCCGGTCAATTTTTCGTAAGAAATTCTTGGGACATTAATATGTAAGTCAATTCTATCCAACAATGGTCCCGATACTCTTTTTTGATAACCTAAAATTTGTCCAGCGCTGCATTTACAAGGTTTTTGTGGATCGCCAAAGAAACCGCAGGGGCAAGGATTTTGGGCGGCTACCAACATAAAATTAGCTGGGAAGCTGGTGGTCATCGCCGCTCTGGAAATATAGACTACTCTATCTTCGAGAGGTTGTCTTAGGGCATCTAATACGCTCCTCGGGAACTCCGGCAGTTCATCTAAAAATAATACGCCCTGATTGGCGAGCGAGATCTCGCCAGGTTTGGGCCAGTTACCGCCACCAGTAATCGCGACAGCCGAGGCGGTGTGATGCGGACTTCTAAATGGCCGCTGCCATACTAATGGCTGACCGGGGTCCATTAAACCGCTGATGCTATGGATTTTAGTTACTTCTAACGCTTCGTTAACACTGAGTGGTGGCAGAATCGTAATTAAGCCTTTGGCCAACATAGTTTTTCCGCTACCCGGTGGGCCGCTCATTAAAATATTATGTCGCCCAGCCGCCGCGATCTCCAATGCTCTTTTGGCGTGTTCTTGGCCAGCGACATATTTTAGATCGAACGCGCTATTGATAAACAACGCGGCTTGCGGATCGATGGGGGTAGGGGGCAGGGCAGGGATAATCTTTTCTCGCCGTAAATGTGCAATTAAATTGATTAAATTATCTACCGGGATTACTTCTATGCCGGATATTAACGCTGCCTCAGCCGCGTTGGCGGCTGGTACATATAAAGTTTTTACGCCTCGATTTTGTGCCAAAGAGGCAAATAAAATTGCGCCACTAATTGGGCGGACCTCACCATTTAGCGCCAGTTCGCCTAAAAACAGACTGTTTTCTGGTGGGTAGATCTGTTCACCGGCTAAAAGTAATCCGATTGCAATCGGCAAGTCGTAAGCCGGGCCTTCTTTGCGGATGTCCGCCGGCGCTAAATTAACCGTGATCCGACGGGTAGGGAACTGGACATTGCTGTTTTTAATGGCGGCCCGCACTCGTTCGCGCGCCTCATCCACCGCCTTGTCCGGCAAGCCAACTATTAAAAAATTCGGCAGACCATTGCTGATATCTACCTCAACATCGATCAGGATCGGCTCCAACCCCAGTGAGGCCGCGCTTTTGATCTTAGCTAAAGTTGTAACAGGCACATCCCTACTGTAACAAATCCGACCCCGGCGGGTCTATCTACCCAATAATTATTTACTACCGAGGCGTGATAATAAGAAAGCTGAACAGCCGCGTAAAGAATGATTTTATTCCGTTCAACCAGACACCACTTTGACCACCAGTTGTTGGTATGGCGCCGGGGGTCTTATAGGGGGCGGCGGGCTTTTTGATGGCCGGCGCCGGGGGAGTCGTTTTGATAATCGATCTAACCGTCTTTATTGCCACTGGTGCGGTAACGGTGATGCGGACAGTGAAATTAGAACCTGAGATCCAAGCGATACCCTCTGCCACCAGCGCGAAATTCTCGGTATATCGGGTGGTTCGTTTTACCACTGGAGCTTGTATGGAAAAAATGGCATCAAATGATTCCCCAGTATTTATATTCGTTGGCAAACTTATTTTCGCCACCCGATTATTATAAGGCCAATCTTGATGAACAAATCGGGATTGCCGGTCACGAGGTTGGTCAGTCCCAATATGTAATGGTTGAAGCAAATAGTCCCATTCAGTTAATCCGATATTTTTAAATTTAACGGCGACATTGGCAGACTGACCACTGGCAACGGTTATGTTGATCGTTCGTTGAGCGATCTGCGCCCGCAATTTTATTGCTTGGGCGGGATCGTACACCAGTATTCGCAATGGTGGGGTCAATACTTGATTAGCTTCCTGAATCACCAATACTGCCTCGCCCGGCGATAATGTTTTCGCTGGGATGACATACTGCACGGCCTCGAGCACAGCCCCCTCGATGATGGCAGTTTTCTTATTCACCATAGCGCTGTCCGCTACCAACATCGCATCTTTGGCCTTTATCACGATTTTAAAATCTGATGGGAAACCATAGCCGTACAGCACGATTAGCGCATCGCGATGTACAGGTATCACTTTGGGCACATAATCTACCAATTTAAACTCCTCTGGCGGTTTGGGTTTTTCCGGTAACGGCATAGTTAGTACGGGCGATGTGGATGTTGATGGGATTGGTAACGAGATTCCACTCCCGCCACTACCACCACTCCCACTCCCTCCGTCGCCATTCTCCTCTTCGGTCTCTTCCAGAACAGTGAGGGAAACATTTATATCTGCAGTGTTGGCATAAACCCCAGACAACACCACCATGCTCCCCAACAGCATTAACAGGGCCAGGGTTACTTCTAACTCGGCAGTAATTAATTTCCAAAGCCACCTCATAGTTCTATTATAAGCGGGAGATCTCTATCTGCCCAACCGGTTTTGGTTTTAGGCCACCGTAAATCTCATTGCGCCGACATAATCTCCAGCCGCCTGTATCCCGGGGATAACTACTTGGATACTCGGTCGTGTCGTCGTGGAATCTCCACTTGTCCCGCTACTTCGAGTGCCTACAGTCCGAGAAACATCCAGTGATTCGGTAGCATTTGTTTCAGCCACATTAGTGTAGGTTCCTCCCCAAATAGTGTAACTTCCGCTATCAACTAATCCATCCTTGCGAATTTTTACATTGGCATTCGGAATGGTGTTGCCGCCAGATGTCAGAGTAGTCTGCATAATGACCGTTATACTCCACCCATTGCCGCCATCCGTCACAGTCACCTCACTGCCACCAGGAAAAGTAGTATCCAGTGTCTGGCTGGGATTACCAGCCGTCAAAGTAATATTGGCGGGGGCAGTTACCCCCAGTTCAGCCAACTTCTTGCCAACGATCACATCTTTATAGGCTGGCGCGTTGTTGCCGTCACTAAAAGTTGGACTTGCCAACGGATGCGCATGGCTAGTGGCCACCCCCTTAGCGGGGGTCCCAGTACCCAAACCGGTACCGGTTGAGACGGTATTAGTTGTATACCCGCCAGTTTTGTTGTGGTTATGGGTGGCATTGCCTTGAGCCGCAGCATAAGTTGATGTTCCTTCAATGTATTTTTGGTTAAAATCACCACCCACACCACTTAATGAATTCCAACCAGTTCCGGGGGCGGCATCAAATATGGAGATCATTTCCGCCGGAATAGCGATGCCGTCAGTTGTTACTCTGGCTAACACCGTATTAACATGTGGCGGCGCAATATCACCATCCGTATCAGTAGTGCTGCCGGTTAAGGAGTGAGAGTGGGTACTGGTGTTGGCAGTCACCGCCGCGCCAGTCACCATGGCGGCTTCGGTCGAATTCGGGTTGCCAGTGCCAAAAGCCACACTACTATGTCCGTGTAGCGCCGAAGAGCCCCCTGTGCCTCCGGCTGTCGATGCCCCGCGCACAAAATAGTTATCTTGGGCTGAATATCGGCTAAAATCACCGGAGAGACTGGCTGTATCAAACAACACGATTATATTTAACGGCAAGGTGGTTGGAATACCGCTATCGTTGGCAATTACCATTAGTCCGCGATATGGCGGCAAGGAAGATTCGTTCGACATCGATGAACTGGTAATCGCATGAGTATGGCTTTGGGCCGATACTGTAGCCGAGCCTTTTTTCTGCTGGGCGTTACTACCGGTGTTGACTGTGTCAACATTGGCATTAGTAATGGTATGGGTGTGAGTATCGCTCCCTCCAGTTCCGCCGGCTGTCGTGTTGCCCCGTAACATCAGGTCGTTATAGGTCGCATCAGTTGTCCAGCCCGATGGCACAGCGCCGTAGGTGCCGTCGTCCCATAATAGTAGCATTTTGGTTACGGCATAGGCTGGTCGGGGAAACCGTAAAACTAAACTGCTGGCATTCACCAGAGATAGTCCCCCCACTATTATCCAAATAACTAATTTTTGCAGCCTCGATCTGCTCATAAACTAACCTCGCTTGTTCTAACCTTTGCTGATAGGGATTCTCAGCGAGTATTCCTTCGGTAAGTCGATGGCACCCTCAACTCTTGGCCGCTCTTTAGTGCCGAAGTAGGGGATAGCTGATTATAAGCTGCCAACCTTTTCCACGATAAGCCAGTAAATTTTTCGACATCTGTCTTAGTGTCGCCTGGTTCCACCACGATCACATCTGGTGATCTGCGGCGCCAGAAACGATGAAGTGGCTTAATTAAATACGCCAGGAAGCGCGGAGCTCTCATGCCCTGCCGGCTACCCTTAGCGTCTGGTACATAAATTTGAGCGACTCCATGCAGACTGTATGGTGGTTTGATTTCATTTAAGTGGGCCAATAGTTTCCAACTGATACCATATCGAGCCGCGATATTTGCCAAATGATCGCCCGGTTTTATCTTATAAGCCACCACCGGTGTGGTGGAAAGAGCTACCATCTGCCGCCATCTTCTTAGCTGAATAAAGAACCAAATCAAAAACAATAGTAATACCAAAATCGCTGTTTGGGTCCACGGAATAAAGAAAGTAACCACCCAAGTATGAATTGGCTGGCTGGCTGGCAGCGGACTATTAATCGGATTTAATCCCTTAAAAGCATCTTCAATGGTGACACTCGCCCAATACAAACCAAAAATCGGACGAGATTTTCCTGGCCAAGGCGCCTGAATGCTAATTGTTTTTCTGGGGAAAACCTGACCAATTTGGATGGCTTCTTTTTTGTCATACACCCCCCAAATGCTATATATTTTTGCTGTCATCCTCAAATCCGCCCGCACATTGCCTAAATTCTTCACTTTTAAACCAAACATCAAAGACTGCCCTCGACCATACAACGACCCTTTAAGTAATTTTAATCCACGCACGATATCTCCCTTGACGGTCAGATAAATCCTGGCCCCCACTCGGGTACTGATACTTACCTGCGACCCGCCAATTTTTGCAGTCTTATCTGTTGCTGGACTAATTTGATAAACCGCCAATGCTCCAATATGGTCGCCCACCTCCGCATCCGCCGGAACTGTTATTTTAAAAGGAACAATCTCTTCCCGGTTGGCTGGTAAGGTCACCTCGGTTTTCGATAGCTC
Source organism: candidate division Kazan bacterium RIFCSPLOWO2_01_FULL_48_13 (assembly GCA_001771275.1). Taxonomy (GTDB): domain Bacteria; phylum Patescibacteriota; class Kazan-3B-28; order Kazan-3B-28; family UBA10110; genus 2-01-FULL-49-10. Next base: position 100,546 of record METE01000001.1, on the reverse strand, counting down.
TATCCATCTGCCAATATCTATGTTTTCCTCCGGGCTTCCCACTAAACCAAAACCGCCATCTTCGTTCATCCCCGCATCCACAGTCTCAATGGTTATGGTGGCTGTGCTACTGTCCAAATTTATTACCCGCGCCACATCTTCGATCACTGTGCCGGGCTCAACTTGTTCATAAATAAACCAACCCTTATTTCGATCGGGGAATGTGGGGTTGGGAGCCGGGGCAATACTCATTCCACCAGCCGACATGGCCCAGGTCGTTAGCGGCGACAAACTAATCGCCACGACTACCGCTACAATGCCACCGAAGATTTTAGGTGTTATTTTTATCACTACCATCTATTCTATAATAAATCATTGCGATAGTGTCATGGTAGACTAATTTCCAATCTTTTTGTCCCGACAAAACCAACGCCAACTGGCGCCCGGGTCTGATCATTATCCAATCAACCCCATATGTATTTTCCAACATTTCGATGGATCCTGATTGGGCGGATATAGCGTATTGCTCTTCCAGAAAAGGAAACCGATTGCTGGTCTTCCAATACGGCATTCGGCCGTCTACAAAGACTTTTTGTTCGGGGAACTGCCAGATGAGAAATCCGCCCCAATCATATTCGTTAAACATTGTCTTGCCAATTTTGTCTGGGTTGGCTTTTGCCCACTGGACGGCATCAATCGGATATCCGCCAGAGCGAAGACTGGCTGTTGGGTTGATCAGCTTGCCCGCTACATCATCAATTCTCTGGCCAATAATAATGCTAATTATTATTACGGCACCGGTGAGGACCCATTTATTTTTGCTCAGGGATCTGATTATAAGATGGGTATGTTGCTGAAGAATCTCCGCTAAAAATCCGACGCTGATTATCATAAAAAACGGCATATTGCGCCAATACAACAGCGATAAATACAAAAACAAGCCGGACATTATCCAGCGGGTTGGTTCAATCTTGCGGTAGGTCATTAGTAGTACCAGCCCGAACAGGATCAGATATAGAGTGAAGTTCAGTGATAGGGCGTTATCTAACGACACCGGTTGCCACTCGCTAATGTGTTGAATAGCAAATGGATTGGTAAACAGCTTATAAAAATCGGCATACAGGCCCCAACCGTAAGGGTTTATCAGAGTGGCGATACCAGCCAGCCAACTGATGCCAAACAAATGTCTTAACTGTGATCGATCCAATGCCAGTTCGGTAATCTGCAGTTTGGAATACCACACTGGCCGCCAGTGTAGTATCAGATACTTCGCCCCTTCGCACAGCCACCAAACCACCAAAATCACCAAACCGATGACAAATCCACCATGCAGGTTGGCCCATAGTAGAAAGGCAATTGGTAGCCACCACAAATTTTTTAAGTCCCCGCGCCGATGTCGGTACAAAATCCAAATTAGCCAGGCCATCCCAAGTAAAGTGATCATCTGCATTCTCACCCCCAGTATCGGTAGCGCTGCCAGTAACCCAACTACAGCAGCCAGTATTTTATAGGGCCAACCGACTGGCTCGACTGAGGCGGCCAACAGAAAAATCGTAGTTATCAATATAGTAAAGAGTATAATCACCACCAGTGAGCTTAAGTGATTATGGGTAAAGGCCACTACTACATCGCTTAACCACTCATGATTTACCCACGGCCAGTCGGGTAGGGTATGAGAATATGGGTCAGTTCTGGGGACAGCTAGATAGTTTAGTAAATCAGTCCCCGAACGCAAATGCCAACCAAAGTCGGGGTCTAATATTGGCCGCAATCCCAACCCCACCAACAATAACAGGCCCAATCGGTCTAACGCTGTCATAGAACTCATCAGGCGTTGCCACCAGTTAGATATTTTAGAATTGCTTAATTGCTTCTTTGATTTTCTCTTGCTTACCACCCTCCCATCTTATCAAAACTATCCATTGGATAACAAAAAACCTGCGGTATCGCGCAGGTCAACCCAAGATTCAGCAATTGTGCTTGGTAGGTTTTATTTAGGCAATCGTCAATCGAAAACTAGTTGTGTAGTCGGTAGCGGTTGCGCTTAATGGAATGGTGTAGTTGAGCGGCAAATTCCACACATCATATGTGCCAGCCCCTTTATCGCCGTGACTGTTGTTGGATGTAGCCAGAGTTTTATTATTACCAGAGGCGATACCCACAAAAGCGCCATTACCACCTTTATTAACGCTGGCATTGTTGCTGGTGCCATTGTTGGCCACCTGCATATCGCCTGGGTACCAGGCCATGTCCGAGTCGATTGCCATCTGAACAGCAGGATTGGCAGCCACGAAATTGGTGTTGAAATAACCCGTGACTGACCAGCCATTGCCGCTGCCGGAAGTATCTTGCAGAACAATAGCAGTAGATGCGCCAGTGTTGGCGAGAGTTGTTTGGCTGATTGAACCAGAGTTAAAGTTTAACTGGGTATTAGCCGTAATCGCCAGAGAGCCAGCTGTCACATTTTGCGCCACATTTGTATCAGCCGTCAGCCCGGCATTAGCCAGCTGAATTGTCCCAATGGCCATCACGCCGGCAAAAAACAGCACTGAGCCCAACACCAACATCTGCCGGTTTATTTCTGCCTGGGTCTGGAAAAATCCACTAAGTTTGTTTTTCATTTTATTGTTTAGGTTAGGTTTATTTGGGAACCTAATTATCTTAGTATAACATACTTTTTTGATTATGTCAACCTTATATTTGACCTCCTGGCCGTGAAGGTGAAAGGGTGGCTGCCAATTGATACCGCGCTTTTGATCTTAGCTAAAGTTGTAACCCCCATACTTTTGTAGCGGTTATAGTGCCAGCCGTCTCTTTAATCCCACACTAAATTTAATAGTCCGTTTAATAAATTTCCACCTTGAAGCTAAGCCCTTGTTCCAGCTTGATTCGCCGTAAACTCGTTTTAAGAAAGTAACATCAAAACGAATGATATGAATCCCTACCTTTTTGGCTAGATAGAGGGCATAGAGATCAAGTGCAAAATCTCCCGGTGGGTTCTGCCAGGCGGCAAAAAAGTTTTTATGAAAAATATTGGGCTGAGCATTGATGTCAAATAGCACCCGACCTAGGTATAGTGTTTCGAACACGCTCATACCCCAAGTTAATATGGTGTCTAACCAAGGACGGGATAACCGTCTACCCTTCAGATAGATATTTGTAGGGTTTCCGAGGTTTTCGATCATCCCCAAGGCGCGGATAGGATCTTTGGGATCGGTCTGCATATCGGCATGGGTCCAGCCGATGTATTCTCCGTGGGCTATCTTAAGGCCGGCGACTACTGCGTGGCCGTAGCCGGGGCTAGGCTCGGATAGACTGCGCGCGAAAGCGTATCTGGGTACCAGCTCGGCCAACACCTTATCCGAGCCATCGACCGAGTTGTTATCTACCAAAATAACTTCTATGTCGTTGCGCCGGATCGCTGATTGGAACCGCTCCAAGATTAGTGGGATATTCTGTGCTTCGTTATAGCATGGAACCACAATTGATAATTTCATCGCTTTATTCTCTAATCAAGCCAAATATAGTTGAACCGAACCGCTCATCCTTAAACTCTTCCCACATTACCCAACCCAAGGACGTTAACTGATCCAAGAAATAATTGGCGTTGGGCACATCTGAAACCAATACCAATTTTATATCCTTGTTTGAGTTAATATCAGCCGGAGTTAAATCGCCACTTTCGTTACGGAGTAAACCTCCTTTGCCAAGCAATTTTTTATTGGCAATAGCTTCTCCAATAGTAAAACCGTCTAGTATCTGGGGGAAAACTCCGTAGGTAGATCCAACGATATAAAGCGAGTCGGCATAATTGCTATCCTTAGCTGCCGTCATTGCCGAACGGTAGTCGTAGGGGAGCTGAGAGATAATACTGTATTCCCCCAGCTTTTTCATCAGGTCGTAACGAGTTGAGATTAAGGTATTGACCGGAGCGTTAAGTCGGGGGATTTTTATAAAAGAATAAGTGTTGTAGCCGATCATCACTAATGCGCCGAGAAGCAGGTGATACTTTAACCAGCCAACTTTTTCCCGCAGAAAGATTATTACCATGATCAAACCCAGGATTGAGAAAGGTATAATGTACTCAGCTTGGTACCGACCGTTGCCCCAAAGCAACGGGCTGATTAGATAAAAAACACCTACTCCGCCGGCCAAGAAGAAGATGTTTTCTAAAAACCTCCGCGGAGTTTTTAGTAGGCAGATCAACGACACCCCACCAAATACCAGCCAGAGCGGCTGAACCGAGTTGCGGATCGCTGTCCAAGCTAATCCTGAGCTGAGCGCAAACCAAACCCGACCAAGACCGGACGTCTCTGGGGGGAAATAGGATGTTGCTCCTGGCACATAACTTGCCGGTGTGCCGGAGATAAAACTTATTAGCAAGAACGGCACCATCACCAGCAGAGGAGAAGAGATCAACAGTACCTCTCGGAAAGTTAACCCCCTTTTCCATAGATCGTAAGCCAGGCGCAAAAAAATCGGTACCAGAGCTACAAATGCTGTCTGCCGCATTAGCGTGGCGATGGAAACGATCGCCACTAGGCGGAGAAAATCCTTGGCGATGAGGTTGGGTTTCAGATACATGTACAGCAGAACCAAACTCCAGGCCATCGTTGTCCAGATGGATGGCCCAACCAAAACACCGACATACCAAAGTACGGGGATGGTCACCGCGGTCATAGCGATCAGGAGCGCCAAAAGATGTCCAGCCCGTTTTTCAATAAAGCGCCAGATCAACCAGCCAAAAATTACCAACCCAATAAACTGGGCGAAGCGAAAGCTGAAATCTGAGGGGGATAGAATGGTTCCCGATAGCCAAAGCGGGAAAAGCCGAAATGGCGGGTGCTGTCCACCACTTCCTCCAAAACCCATGATCAATAGGCGAAATAAAATAAATACAGACGAGAAAGCCACCAGCTTTAGCCACAGTCCCTTTTGTTTGAGAAACAGATAAGATACTATTCCTAAGACTAAGGCGGCTACGTTGATCACCCAGAGGACACCTGCGAAAGTCAGTCCATTCAACCACCCCCACCCCCCAACTAAGAGGTAGATGAGCGATAGCCCGTGCAGTTCGGCTTGTTGCGCGTGAGCTAGTTCGTCGTTGACCAGGGGGATGGCTAATGCGGACCAAGAAAATATAAATAAAAAGACAAACAGTATAGCCACCACCCAGACATCACCCATTTTTATAACCAACCTGTCTTTGAATAGGGGATCCTGCTTTTGCCAAACGAACAAAAATAGCAGGTAGATGGACAGCAATATCAGAGAAATGAATAAATTGAGCGTATGAGAATCAGAGGAAAGCGCGCCAAAAAATCCATATGCCCACAGCGCAACTAGGGTCAGTGCTCCTGCCCAGTTGGTGGGCAAAGCAAAAACCCTCCTCTCCCAATCGATCTTCTTTAATAGTTTGTACATCTCGTTCTTAGCTCCCGAAAACCTGACCAAGCTAGGTTATGATACCCGCTCTACGATGAAAGAGGTGCCTCCGTATCCGTACCGATAAAATTCTCGCAAGTGGATGCCGGGATTATTTTCTAAAAATGATTTGAGTGCGCCAGCAATGCCTAACGTCGCATCGCCTTTATACGCCCAGTAATCATCCAGGATGATAACTGATCCGGCCTGCAATAGCGGTTTGACGTATTCCAGCGAGAGCAGGGCCGGGTTCATTAGATCGCAATCGATAAAGGCGATTGCGCATTTTTCCTGGCCGCGCAACGCCACGGCCCGAGGTTCGGTGAACGAATGCTCAAAGTAACCGCGAATCAGTTCGATCTCCGGGTATCTCCGTAGGCGGCGGGCTACCCGTTCGTACGGCACCGAAAATCCGCCCTCCTGAAAGAACGGATGCTGATCGCGGTTGTCAAAATATTTGAATCCAGTATCGAACGCGTCAAAGCCATAGAATCGCCTAGGGGTGGAAGACTTCAGATTTCTAAATGCTCGAGCCGCCGCCAGCAGCGAAGTTCCCTGAAAGACGCCAAATTCAAAGTAGCTGCCCAGGATATTCTCTAGCTCGCAGTGCCATAGTGCCTTTTTTAGCACCTCGATCTTGCCCAGGTTGTGCATCACGACCGGGTGGATTGAGGTGACAAAACCGACCACCATATCTTGCAGCGCCAGGCTGTTTTTAAGCAGGTTGAACGTTTTTGATCCCGCCCGTTCGGGGGTTGGGGCAGGTGGTGGTTGGTTTGGGGAATCTAGCATAAAGACGCTCTTTTATTACACTCGGAGCATATCGCTTATTTCGCGCTAATGTCAAAAAATTTAGCCCAGAGGCGATCTTTTTGATCATCCCCGGTTAAATGCCCCCCCGAGAGATACTGCCGCTCCCGCTCCTGGTATTGGCGCAGATCGGCAGGCTTGCCCCAGCCCACATACAGATCGACATCGAAGATAACGCTCTTCCAGCCCAGCCGATTATAGAAGATGGGGAGGGCGTCAATGTAGTATTCGCCGTTTACCTTGTATTCTTCTCTCATCATTAGGGCGCAGGCTTCGGCGAACTGATTAGCCTTTTTAAAGTAAAAAGCGCCCACCACCGCGTGATCGTTAAATGGATCGGGGGAGATTGGAATTTTAACTGACATGTCCACTATAGTTTCTCCATCAGCAGCCAATTTAGCCCACCCCCACGCCTCGGGTTGGGCGGTGAGCAGCTCGTCTTGAGTAAAGGTCCATAACGCGGCATCAACATCGGGTCGAGCGATGATATTTGAAAGCCGCTGTTGATCGTACAGAAAGCTGTTATCACAAGCAGCGATGAAGATGTCTTCGTCTGGGTCTAAATGAGGGAGCGCTAATAGACAGCTGGTAGCCTGGCCGTGCGGGTTCGGATCTGGAACTATGATAGCGCCCGGCACGATTCTTTGGATGATCTGATCGATCCCGTAGTTGGCCACATGCTCCGGGCGGACAATAAATATCCACTTATCGGCCGGCGGGAGTGCCTGGATTACTCGTGCTATCATCGGCTGACCAGAAACCGGGATCAGCGGCTTAGGTAGCACATAACCCTGCTCGGCAAAGCGAGCGCCTGCCCCCGACATTGGTATGACATTAGTTGCCATTATTTATTCTCGAAATAACTTTTCCAATAGGCGTATGATCGTTGGTATTCAGGGGAGTTGGGGCTAAATTTTATTCCGACATTGGCTAACCGGCTAGCCGGGATATCGGTTACTCCTTTAATTCGGCCCTGTTCTTGGGCTAACAACCGCGACCAAGCCTCGTACTCCTCTAGATCCTCCGGGGTGCCCCGCTGGCAGAAATAATCCGCCGGATACACCAAAGAACTAAGCCCATCTTGGAGCATTGGGTTAAATAGCAGGCTGGTATATGATTCGCCATTTAGCAGCCAACCCTCTTTGAGCGCCCGTTCGCAGTATCGTTTTAGCAGCTGTCCAGACGAAAAGTAAAACAACCCGGCCTGCTGCCAGGTCTGCATCTTATCTTCGGTAAAGGAATGTTTTTCCCTTACCTCAAGCGCCCGGCCATCTTGATCTACTCGTACGCCGGCATATAGGTTAGGGCCTAACAGGTGTGGATGAAAACCGATATAACAGATCGACGCGCTATCCGGATGCAGCGCCTGAACCTTGTCCAAAAAGTCGGCCCGATTCCACCTCAGGGCATAGTCGCAGTAGCTTACCAACACCGGCTCATCGTTTAGAAATTCGGCGGCTGCCAGGATAGCGTAGTTTGGCCCGAGTTTCTTAGGCTCTTGCCCGATCACCGTTACGTTGGGGCGCAGGTTTTTTAGATGGTCGGCTAGCCTAAGCGACACATCGTTGAGGTGATCCTGGTTACAGACAAAAATAAATTCGTCATCCGGCGAAAAGAGGTCCGCCACATGATCGATCATCGGGCGACCGTCCACCAAGATCATGGGCTTGGGGGTGGTGTAGCCAGCCCGCTTAAATCGATCGCCGGCGCCGGACATCGGAATAATTACTTTCATAGGCTTATTCCCACGAGCGCGCCTGTTCCAGGCTGCACATTACTAGATCTAAGTTAAAATCGATCGCCTCCAACGCCGCCCGATAAGCGGGGATATCCTCCGGCCGACCCCACCGATCGGGTGATACCAGTGCGGTTTTAAAGCCGGCCAGTTTTTTGGGGCTAGTTAAATCGAGCGATAGTCTAGTGTTGGTATCGATCCAGACCCAATCCACAAAACCTCTCTGCGCCTCCGCAAATTCGATCGGTTCCGCCTCGCTATAGCGGGCGGCCAGCTCTCTTATCTTGTCCTGGCGAGATGCCCGGTAGAGATAGGGGAACTCGACATCTAGCAGAAAATAATTGGCCCGAGGGATGCCAAATTGAGCTGCCAGAGCGATGCAGCGTTCTTCGATCCCAGCTTCTTTAATATTAAAAATAACGAACCGATGATTAAAGTGTTTTAAATATTCATCCAGGCTGTCGTAGGTGAGTCCGGGCTGGCCAATGTCGTGGCTAAGATAGAGCGAATCGGTAGCTTTATCGTGACGCACATCAATCTCCACTCCGTACCTTGATGGAACGTTTGTCAGCTCCGAGATCTTATTTATTCGATGGGCAACTATGATCGGCTGTTTCATATAATTATCTTAGCTAGCTATTTTTTTGCGATGTTTCTCCGCTTCCATATTAGTTAGATACTGTATGGCCGATCGATCCAGGATTAGCGGTGACCACTTGTGGCGGGTGATGGAGCGGAGGATATAACTCCACGCATTTATTATCTCTTCCATTACCATGGCCTCGCCACGTTTGGTGGCGTAGGTTGGCCGGCCAGTTTTATGCCGCTTGATCTCATTGGCGCAAAAAACCGCCTGATCGGGGAACAAGACCAATTTTTTTAATTTGGCACTATTAACCCCGCGTAAGTGTTTGGACGTAAACCCCAAAGATCCCGCCCGGATGCCTACGAGCGGATATTTATCCAGCTTAAGCGCGCGCTTAATGCCGGTGTTTACTTTTTGATGTAAGGCTACCACCTCTTTAGCGGTATCACCGGAGATAACCAGGCCATGATTGCCCAGAAAGATCACGGTCGGTAAGGTGGCGCGCTCATCTGCCAGCTGATGAACCGCTGCGGCCAGATCGGGGCCGGGGTGGTAGTAGTTTAAAGCCGCCGCATCAATTCCCAGGTCGCGGCAGAGTGCCAACGCGATCTTTCGGCCGCCCCTAGAGCAGTTGAGCGTATTGGCATAGACCGAATGAGTATGGAGCACATATCGGCCCAAAAACGCGTGAAAGCCAGCCTCCATCGATGGCCGCGGAGCGTTTTTTCCGCTAGAACTATTAGCGCAACGCAAAAGAAACTGGGACTCCTGTTTCTCATCAAACCTTCGATTTTTAGCGTAGCGCGCGCGAAGCATAGCATAGTTAACCGCCACAAATCCGCGCTGATCCTTAAGTTCGCTAAATCTCAAGCCAGAAGCCTTGATCAGCATCGTGGTGGGGTTAAGTTTAACTGACAGATTTCCCCCAGCGCCCTGAACCAAGTCAGGGCGGCCGCGGAACTGCTGGGCTATCTTAATAAGATCGCGTAATTCCTTTTTCATAGTCTTCTAACTTGAGCTGCTCGAAGATGCGGTAACAGATATTTAGCTGGATCAATCCCCGATAATCGTCCGCCCATTTTGGCTCATGGGTGATCACGTCCCATAGTTCGGGGAAAAGCGAGTGGGCCACTCGATCGATCTGTTCGGCGCTAATATCGCCCGCCATAGTAATAGTTTGAAATTCTTCGGAGAACGAATGCTCAAGCTGGCCAACGCCAGGCTCCTCGGCTAATCTCGAAAGCAACGGATCCATGTTGAGGTGGTTAGGACATTTGAGCGATAGGTGAATCGGGGGAGTGATATTGGTATTCCCTAGGTTATCGTCCAGCTGCGCGTCGCTGATAAGCGAGATAGTTATGTCCGAGTATTTCTCCTGAGTGCGGATATACTGCTCGGCATCCTCAAAACGGGATTGTTCCTGCGCCAGTACCCGGTCTTTGTCGTGGCCGCGCTCCAAAGTATCGCGGACTATCTTCCAATGTATCCGCAAGCGTTCGTCGGGCTTGAGAAAAACTTTTAGATTGAGCATATCGCGCATCCTGGTCAAAAACAGGGAGTGTAGCCCTTCAAAGATGATCACCTTTTTTGATTCTAACTTTCTGGGCAGGGTAAACCGGCCAATTGAGTGGTCGTAGTGCTTGCGGTAAACCCCCGACCCTTCTTTAAGTCGGATCGCCTGGAACAGATCGGTATGTAGGTTGTTGGCGCGGGGGTCTAAGTGGGTAAATGTTTTCCACATCTCGCTGCCGCGTTCCCACTTATGCATATCGTCGCCTGCGAGCAGGGCGATGTTTTTAGCGCCGAACACATCCTGCAATAACGAGGCGGTGGTGCTCTTGCCGCTGCCCGAATCTCCCGATAAGCCAATGAGGTACGGTTCGTAGCTCAGCTTGCAACGCATGGTGCTCTCGATGCCTTTGCGATAGATCCAAAATACGTTTAAAAGTAGTGCGGCTTGCAGCAGGCTGAAGATGGAATTAACCACGATCGGCGCGTTGATCCCGTAGGCGGAGAGTAGGGTGTATAGGTTAGGCAGTTGAGCGATAGTGGGCGAGGTGGGGCCAAAAACCGCAAATAGGTCGGAGGTAGGAATAACCAAGAAATAAAGGAAGTAAAGCGCGTTGAGGGCGACCCAGCTGATAACCGGAGCGCGGTTTTGTTTGATATAAAAATAAACAAAGAAAGGCACTATCCAGTAGTACCAACCTGGCATGGGCGGGATAAAAAACGTCAGGATGCCAAAACTAAAGCCCAGGAACATCAGGAATATATCGCGGTTGTAGGTCTTATAGCTGAGGCTGTTGATAAACAGCAGCAGATAGGCAAACGGCACAAGGTAGATAACAAAATTACCGCCGAAGTTAATTTTAAAATCAAAGATCTTAAACTGCTGGGGCGTGGCCAAAACCAGCTGCCTAAAACCGTCCGAGAAAAGATAGCCGGCATTAAACAGCGCAAACAGCGCTAACGGAACCAGCGAAAGCAGCAGGATCTTTTTTAATCCCACTCGCTTGAGAAATAGATAGGAGATCATAAATGGCCACACGATTAGCATCCCGAGCTTGGCGGAGATGGCCAGGCCCAGCATTGTCATGGCCGAGAAGAGCCGTTCTTTAAACAGCAGATACAGCGAGACAAATAGAAGGGCGATGGGGATAGCATCCAGTTGGCCGTGGATGTAGCTGATGTAGAACAGGATCGGAGAGCACCAGTAGTATTTCAGCACACTGCGGGGCTTGTCCTTGAGCCAGAGGGCCAGCACTGCCAAAATGGCGATATCGGCCAACAGAACCGGGAGGCGGTAGAGAAATATGTGCAGATGAAAGACGGCGGTGTAGTCGGCGCCCAGTAAAAAATTAAAGATGGCGCGCGGGATCGCTAGCAGCCAAAGCATCAAGCCAGGATAGGGGAAGCTATCGATAGCGCCGGACTGGGCAAAAAAATCGTACGGATTCTTTAGTCCGCTGACAACAAAGTAGTTAACAAATCTGGCGAAGAGATCGGTGAGATGGTGGGAGGCCAAAAACCAAGACGCCACCAACTTCAGAGCCAAGATACTCCAGAATAGCGAATCTTTGAATACGCGTATCTTAAAATCACCGTTCCTATCGTATAAGTATGTTTTTATGAGTTGCATCATAAAGATATGCTGAAGCCCCGCCTGATTTTACTTAGAGAGTACTGTGCGAATACCCAAAGCTTTAGCGCCGAGAATGTCCTTGTGGTAGTTGTCGCCTATCATTAGAACATCACTTCGGCTTAGCCCCATTTTTTTTAGAGCCAGCCTGAACATACTTTTGTGTGGTTTGTCCGCTCCGGCCTCTTCAGAAGAGACCACCCAGTCGATTAATTTATCGATCTTGAGGTGGATCATTTTTTTAAACTGGATATCGGCCGTGAGGTCGGTTAATATACAAGTCACAATACCATTTTTTCTGCACCAGGTCAAGAAATCTAGTACCCCCGGACGCAGCTTCATCCGCGTGAAGTAACCGGCCCAATAAGCGCTCTCCACCTCGAGCGCAAATTTAGCATCGGTGCCCCTTAAACAGGCCTCCAAAAGATTTTGAAAATAAAGTAGCCGTGAGTGTGAAGCCGCCTTGCCGATAAGTGGCTTCTTTATATTATTGCGGGCTTCCTCGTATCGGAGTTTAAGCTCGCTAAAATCCATTGGGGCTTTGCGTCGTATCAGCATGTAAGCTGATTTTAAAGCTGCTTGCTGGCAAGGCTCATAGCGATAGAGCGTATTGTCCAAATCTAATAAAATTCCGCGAATACCTTTCAATCTGCTCGTCGGAATTTTGAAAGCATGTTTTTTAACGCTCATAATCGTCTAAAACTGAAACGCTGGGCTATTTTTTTGTGAAGGGCTCGGAGAGTTGGGCGATGTATTTGAGGATCTTTTCCTCGGTAGCTGTATCAGGAGCCAGCCGGGGCTGCCAGCCGGCAGCAATGGCAACAGGATTATATTCGACTCGGCCGGTAGGGCGCAATTGAATGTCGGCCATAAAGCTGTGCTGGGTCCAGTAGGTCATTGGCTGCCAGAAGGCAAAATTTCCCAGCGAATAGAAGATCACTCCGCCGTTGTATTCTTCGACGCCCTGCGGTACATGGGGATGGTGCCCAATTACTACAGCAACGCCGGCGTCAATTAATCGGTGGCCTAATTCAACCCGAGCTTTACTTGGCTGAGCCATATACTCAGAACCCCAGTGAATCGAGACCACGATCCAGTCCACGGTATCCTTGATGGCAATGATAGCTGGGATCAGCTTATCGGGATCGGCCCAGGCCACATATTCGGTGGCGCCAGATTTTTCGTAGCCGTTTAAGATATCAGTTACAGCGAAGAAAGCTATCTTTTGCCGGTTAACCTCCAAGATTGTCGGTTCGTACACCTTCGCCGGATCCTGGCTGGCGCCGACATATTTTACTCCGACCCGCTCCAAATTATCGATTGTTTCAAATAGCCGGTCACGGCCATAGTCCCACATATGATTATTGGCGATCGACACAATATCAAACCCGGCGTTTTTTATCCCATCGGCGCTCGTAGGCGGGCCGGCAAATCGATATTCATTGGTGGGGGATTGGGTTTCACCACCTAAATCGGCCAGCTGGCTTTCTAAGTTGCCGAAGGTGATATCCGGCTTTTGCAGTTCACTGCTGATATATTTAAAGGCATAATTAGTATCGCCAGCCAGGATCTTTTGGCCAGTTTGCCGGCCCATATTAATATCGCCCACCGCCAATAGATTGATAGCCGACGGGGTATTAACAGATAGGTCGGCCTTAGGTGATCGTCCCAGCCAGCCCCACAGCCCCAGGCCGATAACAATAATAGCTAACGCCCAATACATAATCGCCTGGTCGTCGGTTGTTTTTGGTTTCATTTAGATCTTGGTTAGCGCGGGTATGCCCAATAGTTTTAGGGTGTTCTCTAAAATTTGTTTAACGCTAACGATCAAATGTAGGCGGAAGTTTTTAACTTCCTCATCGGCTTTGAGTACCGGATTCTTCTCGTAAAAACTGGCAAACCGGTTAGCCAACTCAAAGGCAAAGTCGGTGAGCAGCGATGGATCCAGCTCCTCGGCGGCTGTCTTAATATGCATCGGGTAGCTTTCTAATAATTTGATCACCGCGGTGGTTTCGGGGGTTAGCTCGGGAACAGTTAGTCGCTCTGTCTGCGGCCGCCAATCAGGGACTTTGTTCAAAATATTGCAGCAGCGAGCATAGGCATATTGCAGATAGACGCCGGTGTTCCCATCATTTTTTAGCGCTTCGTCAAAATCGAAGATAATATCTTTCTCTGGTCGATTGTGGAGCATATAGTAGCGGATACTCCCAGTTGCAATTGCCTGCGCTGTTTCAGGTTCGGTCTGGTGTTCGGCTATCTGTTTTTTAATAGCTAAATTCAATAAATCATCCACCATTACCCCAACCCCAGTTCGTCCCGACATCGAGTGAGTGGAGCCAGCTTCTACCTTGTGCCCCAACACCTTCATGGCCTTATCTGATAGTTTAACTACCCCATAGGCCAAATGCTGGTAGTGCTCCGATTCGGACTCGAACCCAAGCTGTTGCATCACATGTTTAATTACTTCCTGCGGGTAGGTCTGGCGGTTGTCGATAACATTAACATGTAATGCCAATGGCTGTAATCTTTTTTCGTAAGTGGGCATCTCGGGTAGTTTGCCGAACTTCCAAAGAGCATAAGCTAAATCTTTGGCAGTGTAGGTGAGCAGGCCGTTACTTTTTACTAAAATTTTATCCTCCCTATCCGTTTCGCCAAACTTTACTATCCAAGCCCCAGCGTTAGGACCATCCTTAGGATTAATAATTAGTTTTTTCCGTTTTAATTCCTCAAACAGATTCTCCCACAGATGATTCTCGACGATATCATGTTCGTAAACTAATAAATCGTAGTTAATATCAAATTTAGCAAAAGTTTTAAGTTGAGCCGTAACAATACCAGCCACAATATCTTTGGCAGTTTGATTAGTGCCTTGCTCCATCTCTCCCAAGATTTGCTGACGGCGTTCCAACAGTTTCGGTTGGTCTTTGTATTTAGTATTGATCTCGGCGTAGATTCGCCAGAGCCATTTATCGATCGGAGTATTTTTAGGAGCTTTACCTAAAGTCTCCCAAGCCACTACGCTATCAGCTACTTGCAACCCTAAATCGTCAATGTAGTTTTGGACCTCTACTCGATAACCCGAAGCGCTTAAAATCCGCGCCAAAGTATCGCCCAAACAAGCGTTACGCAAATGCCCCACATGAGCCGCCTTATTGGGATTAACCGAGGTGTGCTCGATTGAGGCGTTACCGAGATCCTCTCTAAACGTACCGTACTCAGAGCCTTGTCCGATAATTTTAGTAATTAGATGAGAGCCGAGTGCGATATAGTCGATTTTAAAGTTGAGATAGCCCGGCTCGGTAACAGTGATTTCTTTAATATGCTCGATATCCGAAACATTAATAGCTGATTTAAGTTGTTTGGCGATGGTGGTGGGCTTTTCGCTGGTTAGTTTCGCCAGAGTCAGAGGGAGAGCGGTGGAGAGATCGCCAAATTCAGTCGAGGGTGGTTCGACAATATCAAACGGCGGCAACTTAATCTCCGGCCACAACCTTGTGGCCGCTTGCTTAACCTTTTCGGTGAGTAGGTCTGCGAGCGTTAGCATTATTGAATTATCTTGGTGTCATTCTGAGTCTGTACATTTTAGTATCATTGGGCCACTTCTTTGTCATCCTCGGGCTATTTTTTGTCATCCTCGGGCTATTTTTTGTCATCCTCGGGCTTGACCCGAGGATCCAGGCCTGGATCCTGAATAAGTTATCTATATAGGCCTACGGCCCCAAAGGGGGGCCTTTGGCCCAGTAAAGTGTTTTCAGGATGACAGTGCGAGGGGTATCATTGGGCCACTTCTTTGTCATCCTCGGGCTATTTTTTGTCATCCTCGGGCTATTCTTTTGTCATCCTCGGGCTTGACCCGAGGATCCAGGCCACTATCTTGACCGATAATGTTCGGGTATAAATCTTCCCACTGCGGATTAGTATTTTCAATCAGGTCGATTTTCCATTTTCTATTCCATGATTTCAGCTGTTTTTCTCGGGCAATGGCCGATTCTATGTCGTTGGTTACTTCGTAATATACTAACCGATGTACGCGGTGTTCTTTGGTGAACCCTGCTGTGATGTCCGTCTTGTGTTCGTGGACTCTTTTAATCAACACAGAGGTTACCCCGACATACAAGGTTCCGTTACGATTACTGGCAAGGATATAAACATAGTACTGTTTCATTTTCGCCTGGATCCCAGATGTCGGATGGCTATCGCCTCCGGCTCTGGGATGACAGCAGGGGTAACTCTCAGGATGACAGTGAGGGGGAATGCTATAGATGACAAGAATAAAGTCAGAGATGGCGGAGGCGACTTACTTAACTTTGCGCAAAAATTCGGTGACCGATAGTAACTCCACTTTTTTCGCATCGCGCTTCTTTAACTCAACCTTGCCCTTGGCCTTAGCCCCTACGACCGCCCGATATGGCATGCCGAATAGATCGGCGTCGGCAAACTTCTCGCCCGGGCTAACATCTCTATCGTCGTAGAATACTTCAACCCCAGCCTTAATTAGCCGTTGATAAAGCTTATCGGCTGCTTTATCTTCTCCAATACTGATGAGATAAACGCGGTACGGCGCAATATTAACCGGCCAGATAATACCACTATCATCGTGGCTCGCCTCGACCACCGAGGCGATCAATCGTTCAACTCCGATACCGTAGCTACCCATCACCACCGAGTGTTCCTGGTTTTTCTCGTCTTTGTAATTTAACTTCAACGGTCCGCTGTACTTAGTGCCAAGTTTGAATGTGTTCCCGACTTCGATGCCTCGTGTAATTCCCATTTTTGTGTGTTTGGTGTCCATCAATAGACAGCGGGGGCAATCTGAAGATTTTGATACAGCCTGACTTTTTTCGTCTTTTGTCAGCGGTATGTCGTCTGGCTCTTGGTGCAAACTCACAGCTTCTAAATAC
Source organism: candidate division Kazan bacterium RIFCSPLOWO2_01_FULL_48_13 (assembly GCA_001771275.1). Taxonomy (GTDB): domain Bacteria; phylum Patescibacteriota; class Kazan-3B-28; order Kazan-3B-28; family UBA10110; genus 2-01-FULL-49-10. Next base: position 83,972 of record METE01000001.1, on the reverse strand, counting down.
TCAGCATTAGCGGCGTAGCCACATACGGGACAGGTGAAGATCCTATCTTCTCCGTTATCAGCTACCATCATAAACTCATCGGCATCCAACCCTCCCATTGCTCCTGTATCTGACTTGATCATAACTGTTTCGACGCCGACTCGTTTAAATATTTTTTTGTAAGCACCGATAAATTTATCGTAATTTTTATTTAATCCGGCCTCGTCGCGATCGAATGAGTAAGCATCTTGCATAGTGAATTCGCGGGTTCTTAGTAACCCACCCCGCGCCCGCGCTTCGTCCCGCACCTTAATTTGAATTTGGCCAACTAATTTGGGCAGATCCTTGTATGAATTAATTATCGGCTTGGCCGCATCAGTAACGATCTCCTCATGAGTCATCGCCAGCACAAAATCCTCCTTGCTTCGGTTTTTTATCCGCCAAAGTTCTGGGCCAATAGTCTCGAACCGTCCGGTCTCCTTCCACAGCTTGGCTGGATGGACCACCGGCATGATCATATCCTCGACCCCAATAGCATTCAGCTCTTCTTTAATAATTTGCATTACCTTCTCGCGGACTCGAAACCCCATTGGTAGCATTGAATAAAAACCAGCTCCCAGCGTGTGAATAAATCCGCCTCTGGTCAAAAACTGATGTGAGATGGTTTCGGCGTCCTTCGGCGCTTGCTTGCTAGTTTTAAGAAAACTTTGCGTGTATCTCATAATCCGATTATAACAGTTCTTTCTGTGGACTTTTACGCCATCGGAGGAGGAATGTCCTCAATTGAGCTAAATCCTGGTTGGGTGGAGCTGTTGTTTGAGGAGTGTAACGACGAGTTCAGCGAGAGCGCCCAAGGATTTAGCCAATTGATAGTTCTGACGACTGGCCGTCCTTTTGGCGCTACCGTTTTGGACGAGCAAAATGGTAGCAAAAGAATAATAGGAAGATGCTGAGCTAAATTCAGCATGACGGAGCGATGATGGGCGCAGTAACCCGTTATTGTTCGCGGAGGTAGCCCCAGCTGTGCAGCCGGTCGCTATCCTCCTCCTGCCACCGGTCGCCGATATCGTCGCGGTAGTACATATTGGGCAGGACAATATTCTGGATGCGATTATACATCTGCTGCTGGGCCTGTTTCATCGACAGACCGGTACCGACCACGATTAGCGCAGTTCCGGATGAACCGGTGACTACCCACTCGCCATTGACCAGTTTGATATCTTCGATGTGAATGCCTTCCGGGTCTTTGCCATTCTTATTTTTGAAGACGATGGTGGTGCCTTTCGAATCCTGCTCGAAGGTCTTTTTGTCGCGGAAGGGGAACGGGGCCACCACTACTCGAGCGCCGATCTGAAACCCCTTCTTAGTTTTAAGCTGAACATCCTGGCCAGCCGCCAGCGCGTAGAGAAACTCGCCGATGGGGGTAATCATCCCTTCCTGCTGGATGCTGATAGTGGGGTAGCCAAACCGCGAGGTGAACTCTAACGGGTAGATACCGTAGCCATTAACGATACAGTTGAGGTCGATATAGCCAACATAGTTATCGGCGGCCAAGGCGGCCTCCATCTTTAATAGGGTGCTGTTAAATAGCCGATTGGGATCGCTCCAAAACATCGAGGTGCCCATCTCACCGGTGGAGGGGCCGATGTTGCCGGGGAAGAGCTTTTTATGCTCGAAGTTGACATTGATCGGATAGATGAATTTACGGCCGTTGAAGAACGCGCCGACCGCTACCTCGATGCCGCTCACCCGCTTCTGCAGTTGAAAGACTTTGATCACCTCGGACCACACCCGCTTGTAGGCTTCGAGCATTCTAATAACATCGCTGCCGTCTTTTTCTACACCAACAAAAAGTAAACCCTTGTAGTTCTGGGCCTCACCGCTGGGCTTGATCACATATTCGTCTGGGTTTTGTTTAATGTATTCGATCGCTTCGCCAAAATCGGTAAAGTCGCGGTAGGGGATAATATTGATCCCTTGCTTCTTTAACTCTTCTTGGCCAAAACTGCGATCGTCTTCTAATTTATCGCTGTACGGCGTGCCGCCGACTACCAGTTTCCCTTGTTTGCGCAGCTTGTCGGCTTCGGTGCCAAAACCCAACACATCGTCAAATACAATTACATCTGCCCAATCGACATCCGTCTTCCAATCGGTCGATTTATTAACAAAACCGTCAGCGATGTCGGCTTCTTCTTTGTTATCAATGTAATATTTAACTTCGTGACCTTCTTTGGTAACCTGCCAAGCGATATCGGTGATTAACGCGTCGTACGAAACGAATAAAAATTTCTTCTTGTCTTCCCCCGGCGGCTGATTTTCTTCTGCCATTTATTCCTTAGAATTTAAATCTCTATTAACAAAAAAAGTATAGGAGTATGGGGGCGATGCGTAAACCTTTTTATACCAAAAACCCATACTCACAGGTGATAATTGACGCCGTTTACCTTGTGGCGTCATCCTGGCTTCGTCCAGGATCGTATAATTGACGCCGTTTACCTTGTGGCGTCATCCTGGCTTCGTCCAGGATCGTATAATTGACGCCGTTTACTTCTCATCGTCATCCCCGCGAAAGCGGTGATCCAGAATCTTTCTTCATCGTCATTCTGGCAAGTCAGCAGACGCGCCCAGAATCTGTGAATACAAATCCTCTTAATATCGTCATCCTACCCTCCTCGTCATTCTAAGTTGTCCAGAATTGTATATAAGATTCTGGATGCGTCCGTCAGCTGACGGACTTACCAGAATGACGGTTTATTTTTTCGTTCTGAGTCGCCGTCTTATTATTCCGAATTTCTCTATCGTCATTCTGGCAAGTCAGCAGACGCGCCCAGAATCTGTGAGTACAAATCCTCTTAATATCGTCATTCTGGCAAGTCAGCAGACGCGCCCAGAATCTGTGAGTACAAATCCTCTAAGTTGGGGTTGATGGTTTTAATTAGTTTAATCTTATCGATTCGATTTAAATCCTTAATTTGCTTTTCTCGAATAATAGCAGGCTCTATAAAATCAGAGGTCTCGTAATAAAGTAAATTGTGGCATTTGTATTTAGCTGTAAATCCAGGAACCAAGCTGTATTTATGTTCGTATACCCTACGAATTAAATTATTGGTTACCCCTGTGTACAGAGTTAATTTATAACTCCCCATAATATAAACAAACCCTCCCTTAATCATGAGTTCATTGTAAAGATTCTGGACGCATCCGTCAGCTGACGGATTTGCCAGAATGACGGAATGAAGTGGAGGGGTGATGATATTTTTATGGTCGGGGTGCGCCCCGATGTGCTTCGGGGCGAGCCTGTCCGACCAGTCGGACCGCCAGATGAAAGAGTTATGGTCGGGGCGACAGGAGTCGAACCTGCGACCTCCGCGTCCCAAACGCGGCGCGCTACCACTGCGCTACGCCCCGGCCATAACCCTCCATCGAATAATGCTACCCCGAAGGGGCCCCTTTGGGGATAGGCCACGCCCCGATGGTGGATTATCAAACTTATTCCCAATCAAGTATAGCGGAAATATTTATGAAGTGTGTTAAACCTAATAATTATCCACATTATTTTTTACAAAATGTTTGACAGCAAAAAACTATTTATGTTTTAATGAGAGCAGTTTAAATGTCATGGGTGGACATCATCAAGGAGGGGTCTCATTTTGGGCGATCACTGAACCGGTCGAGAGGGTAGAATATATCTCTTGACAGGTTGTTTATATAGTGATATAATAAGATAACAGGTTAAAAACAACCCCTAAAAAGCAATGGATAACACTATTCTCAAAAAGGCGGAAAATCAGGTCAGACAGCAACTATTTGGCGGTCTTGCCCTTTTGGTAGCCGCTCTGATGATCGGCAACACTTTGGGAGTGGTGTGGGCAGACACTGATTTAACTAATGTCTCATTTAATGTTAACGCTGGGGCTTTTACTATTGTTAACGCGCCAGAAGGCGTCAATTTCCCGATGATGAACTATGGCGAGAGTAACTCGGCTCATGTCGGTGACACAGAAACAGATGGAGTCGAAATTACTGATTTGCGCGGTAGCGGCACTGAATGGAATGTGACCGTTAGTGCTAATAATATGCAGGCTGGTACCAATATCATCTCGGCCAGTCGGCTAAAGATCACTAATAATGGTACTATCCGCAATATCTCAGCGGGAGATACCAACCGAGTTGCCCTGATGTCGGGAGACGGCCCGCTTAACGACGGCGGCAGCACCATTCTTAATGGCTCTACTCAGGCGAGTGGCGCGTTTGGTTATGATAACTCAGAGTTTCTATTGAATGTTACCGGCACCGACGCAGCCGGTGTTTATACTGGCATAGCTACCTTTACCCTTACTTAAATATTACTCATCGGACTTACTAAGCGCCGCTATCTCTGAGCGGCTGTTTTTATATAAAAAATGGGCGGCAGACAATTTGTCTGTCGCCCTAAAGTTATGGGAACTTACTTACACTCTGAGCTAATTAGGGCAGTGTAAGAATCAATCGGTCGAGCGTCCTACTATCATGCTGGGCGCTTTTTTAAATCACCGCTTACCGATAGAATAGATATATGAAGTTAGGTTTAAGTAAAAAACGATTGGCCAACCAGCGGCTGTCAATAAAACTTATATACAAATGGTTTGCAAATCAGCCTGAGCAGTTATGGTTAGGGATTTTAGCTATTACCATAATTGTTACCCGTTGGGTTGGTCATAGCCAGTTTCTCTATTCGGTCGATGCGGTCAAATACGCTTTAGCCTTAGATAAATACGATGTGTCAATCCACCGGCCTCATCCAATGGGCTACGCGTTGTACATTCTGTTTACTAAACCAATCTATTGGTTAATGGGAGATGCTAATACTGCTCTCATTATTGTTAGCATCATCTTCTCAATTGGGGCGCTGTATACCCTCTATTATTTAGCCAAAAAAATATATGGCCAGCCAACGGCGTGGGTGGCGGTGTCGATGTTTATATCAGCGCCAGTAGTTTGGTTCTACGGCCAAGTAGCACTCAACTATTTATCCGATGCGTTGTTTATGTCTTGGTTTGGTTATTTAGCGTATCAGATTCTATCGACCAAAAAGGCTAACCCACGATTAGCGTTGTGGGCGAGTGTGGTATTAGCCATTAGTGGTGGGTTTAGGCCCACTTCGGTATTGTTTATGGCGCCGTTGTGGCTATGGATGATTTGGCGACAACGCAGTTGGCGAGTGGCGCTTTTGAATGTGGGGGTTATTGGGCTAATTACTTTAAGTTGGGTCTGGCCAGCGGCAGCTCTTAGTGGCGGATGGTTAAAATTTTGGGCAGCAGTTAGTGCGCTGTTGTTAGCGCCCGGGATGGACAAATTCGTGTCGCTTAACCATGGCTTAAGCGCTGCGTGGGATCAGTTTAATATGATATTCAAGGGCTTATTGATCAATTTCAATTTTTCCAGCGCGGCTTTGGTGCTATTCTTAGCGCTACTGGCTGTCCCGCGAACTAACACCAACAAGATTAATTTATTCAATTTATACTTTTGGTTAGTATTAGTTTTGCCGGCCAGTTTGTTCTATATCTTCGGTGTCTATACTCTTCCGGGTTATTTGTTAGTACTCATCCCTGGGCTAACGATCTTGATTGCCAGAACAATTACCATCTTAGTTGATGTAACGGTTCAATTATTAGCTCATCTACCATCGGCACAACGATTTTGGCCAACTGCCTATCTGATTAGTGTCATATCATTATTGATCGCCGGCAACACCTGGATTTATTTAAGGTCTGGGCGCCAGATTATTGAGCCCAATGTACCAACTCATTACACCATCTATACGATAGATCGGCTGTGGAATAATCTTATACCGACTATTAACCAAGAATTTAATCCTCAAAATACGGTTATAGCCATTGATCAACCATTTATACATTGGGGCTTAGAGCATTTTCAATACTATTTTCCGAACCATGTTACCTACCAGCGGATAGCGTGGGGAATAGCTAATCCCGAGCATAAAAACTGGTATAGAGCTTATGGCCAAAGATATGAGTTAGTGGATGATCTGGAATTAGCGCCTGGAGATAATTGGATGGTGGTGGTGAGGGAAAACTGGAATGATCCAGTTGCTAATAAATTATCAGCGATTACATTGCCTGAGCGGATCGGTCATATTACCTACTATGACCTCTCTCTACCTTCCGTTAGAGAATTTTTAGCCCAGGCTGATCATGTTAAATTTATTAATACAGGCAATGAATAGATTCTCGTCAAAAGTGGCGATTCTGCGTGATCGATCGTTTATAGCACTCACTTTAACATTGGCTTTTTTATTAACCTTGCGTTCACCTCGTGATCCGGATTTGGGCTGGCATCTTAGAAACGGGGAAGATATCTTAAAATTTGGAGTCCCGCGGGGCGACAGCTACTCGTATACTATGCCGGGCTATCCGTGGATATCGCACGAGTGGCTAACTGATGTGCTACTATATCTTGGGTCACATTATTGGGGCCTATTATTTTTAGTAGTTTTATTTGCCTTGATCGCCGTCGCCGCCTATCTATTGGCCTCTCGGGTATCCCGGGTTAGTTGGCCAGCGACCGTGTTGACCACACTGATTGCCATATTAGTAGCTTACCCAATCGTGGGAGTCCGGCCTCAGCTGATTACATTATTAGGGTTGGCGGCTATCTTGTGGATTCTATTTCGATGGCGAGAAAAGCCAGAAAACAAATTAATATTTTGGCTGATCCCCTTGATGCTGATCTGGGTAAATCTGCATGGTGGATTTATGGCTGGGCTAATTTTAATGGGCGCGTTTGGAGTGTTTGAGTTGGCTAAGTATATATGGAAGCGGTCTGGGCGTCATCCTAAATTACAAAACTGTCATCCTGGATCGACTGGCCAAGGGCCAAGTTCGGATTCAGGATCCAGGCCTGGATTCCAGATCGAGTCTGGAATGACAAAAGGAGCTGGATTTCTATCGGCTAAAGAGTTGTGGCAGTTAGTCTGGGTGGGTCTGTTGTCGGGTGCGGTGACTCTGGTTAATCCATACACTTGGCGAGTGTATGAGGAATTTGTTAGAACGGTCTTTAACGATTTAGTTAAATCTAATATCTCGGAATGGCTACCGGTGGATTTAGGCAGCGTTAATGGCTTTAATCTACTGATCTATGCAATCTTGTTAGCGATATTTGTGCTGATGAGTTGGCGTAAAATGGATGGCACTAAAATATTTATTGGGATAGTATTTTTTGTAATTTCTATCAGCAGCTGGCGAAATATGCCGTTATTCCCATTAGTTACTTTACCACTCTTAGCCGATGCCGTTGCCGTATTGCTACCAGCCGGCATTAGCTACTATACTCGATCGGTCTGGATAGGATTTGCCTTATTGATTGGGGTGGGATACTACGGTTATGTTCAATCTCTCAGCGTGGTGCCCCTATCGACCAATCAAGAATCATTGTTCAGGGCCGCCGGCTATCCAGTGGGCGCAGTGCAGTATATAAAAGAGCATCACCTGCCTGGTAACTTGTTTAACGAGTATGGCTGGGGTGGTTATCTAATCTGGCAGCTGCCCGAAAAACCGGTATTTATTGATGGGCGGATGGCAATCTGGCAGACTCCCACTCAAAATCTATTCAAGGAGTACACCTCGTTATCGGTAGAGGATGAGCCGACCACAGCCATCTTAAATAAATATAAGGCCGATTTAATCTTGATTAAAAAACAAAGTCAATTTGCGCAGTATTTTCTGCGTAACTCCGATGGCTGGGAAGCACTATATCAAGACAATAATTGCTGGCTATTTGGTCGAGTTCTCACAACTAAGCTTAACTAATCAGAGGGGAATGGTATAATAAAACACAGTAGAACAGATTTTTAGAATGAAAAAAACAAAAATCCTTTTTGTAGTTGTTTGGCTGCTATTGGTAGCGGTATTTTTGTTGTCCGGCCAACCAATGGCTTATGCGGTTGAAACTGGAGGTATCGGCGTAATGCCGGCAGCCACCAAAGATTATCCGGCCAATCGGTCCTGGTTTGTTTATGAGGCTGAAGCCAAGACCGTAATTAAAGATCGGGTCAATGTAATAAATCGGGGCAACAAGTCCGTTAATTTAATAGTAGCGGCCTTAGATGGCGCAGTGTCTCAAAATGGCGGCTATACCTTAATCGGTAGCATGGCCGATAACAAGGACATTGGCACTTGGGTAGAGTTGGAGAAAACAGAAGTGACTCTACCACCTAAATCTAATCAAATTCTGAATTTTACAGTAACAGTACCGGACAATGCTGATGTTGGTAGTCACCCTGGTGGGATAGTCGTTTTGGAAAAACCGGCTGAGGCGAGCACCTTGGGAGCTAAGAAAAAGAATAGCAGCCAGTTGACAGTCGTAACTCGGATAGCGGCGCGGATGTATTTAACAGTACCGGGTGAGATCCAAAGGCGGTTGGAGGTTAAGCAGATCAGGCACTCTATTGGCAACGGCCTACTCTATTTCTTTCTTCGGTTAAAGAATAACGGCAATGTGCAACTTAATGCTATTGCCGATGTAACTTTGCGAGGATTGTTTGGCAAGGTAGGGTCGCAGAGTGGTGCAGAGATCGGAATGTTGCTGAGGGGATCTGAAATTACCGCTCAGCTGCCCTGGCAGAAAAACCCGCCAGCCTTTGGCCGATTTGTGGCGGATTTCCGGCTGCACTACGGTGAAAAGGATTTTAAAGGTGAATATGTTAAGGATGAGTACATCGATGTGCGATATGTGTTTTGGATAATTCAGTGGATTAAGATTCTATGGTTTATCGGCGGGATTATTCTGTTGCTGTTAATTCGTAATCTCTGGTTGTGGTTGTTAATCCAAAGCAGGTTAAATACCCGCACCAAAAAACATAAAGTTAAAAAGGGCGAAACGCTAATGTCGGTAGCCCAGCTTTATGGCGTGCATCCTAAAAAGTTAGCTAAGTTTAATCTGCTTCGCTGGCCGTACGAATTAAATGTGGATGATGTGTTATTAATTCCCCAAGGCCAGATGAGTAGGGGTGAGCGTCTGACAATGGGTGATGACTGGAACGCTTACTATAAGGCCGAACAGCGCAAGGTATGGCTAACCGATTTGAAGTTTGTTGGTGCGTTGTTGGGTAAGATTCGCTTCCGCCGCCGTAACATGGGTGTTGTCTCCACCGCTCGTCATTCTGGTAAGGTCCGACTCATCGGACCGCATCCAGAATCTCAAGATTCTGGAGTCGCTTCACTCCCCAGAATGACGAAAGGGGGAGTGCCGACGGTGGCAATGGAGGCGTTGGTGGCCGAAAAGGGTGACACCATCTACGATATTTCCGAGTTTGCTGGTATTAGCATTCAAGAAATTGTTCGGTTAAATAATCTTCGGCCGCCATATCGCTTGCGGGCTGGCCAAGAGATATTAGTGCCAATTGCGCATAAGACAACCGTTAAACCTAAACGGGTGACTAAAAAGGCTGCTCCATCAACCAAATCGGTAGCTAAGCCAAAATCCAACAAAAAGAAACGCAGTAAGTAAGGTGTTCTACCTGCTGTCATCCTGCCCGACTCACCTTCCGTCATTCCGGCAAATTTGCCCATGGCAAATGCGCCCAGAATCTTATAATTGACGACGTTTACCCTGCGTCGTCATCCTCGCCTCGTCGGGGATCGTATACAAGATTCTGGAGTCGTCCGTCAGCCGACGGACTCCCCAGAATGACGAAGTGGACAGGAATAACAAAAGAGGTGTCATCCTGGACCGACTGGCCAAAGGCCAAGTTCGGATTCAGGATCCAGGCCTGGATTCCCGATGTCGAGTTGCCTACGGCACTCGGCTCGGGAATGACAAAAAGGGGGTGATTTTTTATTTTATATTTGATATTTTTTATTGGCGCGGGTGGGGTTATTTTTTGGTATAAATAACCGCCAACGAATCTTGATAGACCAACTGCCAGTCGGGTCGTTGGCTCAGTTCCAGTGCCAACTTTATTCGCGGGTCAACTAACACCCAGTCGACCTGATATTTTTCCTCCATCATCTGCACCGCGCCGGGGTAGGCTCCATTAATTGCAATGCTATCTCGAAAAACCCACCGATTATCTATCTGCCAATACGACATCCGCCCATCAATAAAGATCTTTTTCTCTGGCAGTTGCCACAGCAAAAACCCGCCCTGGCCGTACATATTGAACAGCCGGTCTCCAATCTGGTCTGGGTGGGCCTTAGCCCACTCGATGGCAGATAGAGGGTAGCGTCCGATCTGGGAAATGGTTTTAATATCATCCGCCGTCTCAGTAAACCGCAGTATGCTGGGGGTTACCCAATAGAATCCACCAACAGTAATGGCGACAGCCAACCACCGCAGTCGGATTAGACGGTAGGTCAGCCACTTCATCGGCCCGTTGATCGCCTCGGCAAAAAATCCAGAGCTGATCAGTAGGAATAACGCCAAGTTGCGGTTGGCAGTAATCATCATAATAAAGAAAAATATGGTCACTACCCAGCGAGTAGGTTCAACTTTGCGGTAGGTAAATATCATAGCGATGATCAGCAAGCAAAAGTAAAGCCACAGAAAATAGTTGCCGGATTCGCTGATCGAGAACGGTTTCCACTCCGCGATGGCTTTCAACACGAAAGAGGTAGAGAATAGCCGGTAAATATCCTCATATATCCGCCAGCCATATGGATTAATCAAGGTCGCCGCGCCCGACAATAAGCCAACGACCATCAAATGCCTTAGCTGTGGCAGTTGCAGGGTGGGCTCGGTTATCCTTGATGAAACAGTGTGACGATGGCGAGGCCGATTGAGCCATTTAATCCCTTCTACTACCCAGAGCAACCCTAAGACTGCTAACCCGCTAAAAAACCCGCCATGGAGATTAGCCCACAGCCAAAATAGCGGAATATACCACCACAGATGCTTAATAGCGCCGATTCGATAGCGAGAAAATAACCACAGCACGATTGCTAATCCCAGTTGGGTAATAAGTTGTAGCCGTACACCCCAACGCCCCACATTGGCCAGAACTGCCAAGACAGCAACTGCTAATTTGGCTTTTAGGCTAACTCCTGTTGACCACGATGCCGCAATTATTAACATAGCGACGGCCATTAGCGCAAAAGCAAAGATTAGCGATGCTGCCCCTAAATGCTGGTAAATAAATGCTATCGTTCCTTCACTCAACCACTCTAAATTAACCCAATGCCAGTTGGGCAGAGTGTGAGAATAGGGGTCAAACTGGGGTAATTGATGAGTTTTTAGCAAATCCAGACCTGAGCGTAACTGCCAACCGAAGTCAGGGTCAGTTAACGGATAGGCACAGAACCCCACCGCCACCACCAAAAGCAACCAATTAACTGGATCAGTAATTTTCCACCATTTTTTTATTCGCTGACCAATCTGCCCAATTCGCACCATAGTTTTAGTATAGCAATATGATCCGAGCAAAAGATAGGCCGACCATAAAATTTATTGTAAAATATAAGTAACTTTAAGGACGATGTTTTTGTATGCACCATAGGGGAGATAGTTTAATCAGTTCACGCCGTCGCTTAATTTTGGCCCGCATTAGCTGGCTGTTAGCTTTATCGATATTAATTAACTATCTCCACTGGGATTTTATCGATTTTAGCTTTATCCCAAACTCGATTCCGAAAGCCGAAGCGCAGGCCGCCACGCAAAGCACTTTCTATTTTAAAGCCGATAGTGTCGTTACACCCACCCGCACTGCTAACAACTATTTTGGGGTGGCTGGTCCGACCGTGGAAAATAGTAGCGATGCTTCTGGCATGGTGGTGTCTGGTCAGGCCACTGCGTTGGGGATGATTCCGATCGCGGGACCAATCCAGCCTAACGCCACCTCGTTATCGATAAATGCTTACCGGGTAACCAGCGCCGCTTTTACTAACACTCCAGATGTGGATATGGCATGGTTTAGAACCTTTATTATGCCATTGGGTAACAACACTACCTTTACCAGTGATACCAGTTTTACGGTTGGGATGTCGGCCAGCGAGAGCCACGGTGCCCTCAACGGTTATCTGCGGGCTTATGTTTATGTTTACGATTCTAATGATAATAATAGTGCTAAAGTCTTAGCCGGGCCAACCTCACACCCCACTAACGAGCTGACCACTTCGTTAACCGGATATGTTTGGCCGGTAACTAATGCTGTCGGTGGCAGTAGTTATAGCAGTAATAACTACGATTATCTGGCGGTGGAGTTTTGGGTAGATGCCACTACCCGAACCTCTAACGCCCGCACCGTCACGCTGTGCTGGGGGGGTAATGGGGCTATCACGGACCGATCTATCACTAACGCTGGTAATGCGGCCAGTTATATTACAGTTAACACGACCACGGTAGATACCTTTGATCCGATCTATCTGCAACCGACCAGCACGGATCGTGCTCCCATTCCCAATGCTCATCAGGGGGCCGACAGTTTTCGATCGAGTACTATGGATAGCCGACGAATGAGCACGGTGGCCGGAGCGGGCGCCGAATCTAACACCCAAGCCGTAGAAACTACCGGAAATCCCTATTACTATCAAATGAATATCTGGTGTTCTCCACCATTGGCCGCCCAAACCATCCCGGCTGGCAACTGGATATTTCACCTTCACGGGAATGAATCAACTTTGGGCAACAACGCCGCTCCGCGAACTATGATATACACTTGGGACGCGGATGATACTATTGGAGATACTATTTATGCCCGCGCTAATGGTAACGAGTTCAATAGCACCACTACCGATAATCAATTGGAAGCTGTGTTGGCGGGCTCTGCGGCCACGATCACTGCTGGTGAGCGAGTATGTCTGGATGTGGAATTGGTTAGTTTAGCTGCCATCACTGCCAGTAATGTTATTTTTCGGTTTGGTTCGGCCACTGCCCCCTCAACCACCACTTACGATAGCGCTATCATCCCGCCGATGGACTCTGCCTCCACCCCCACGCCACTGCAGTATCAAGCGGTGTCATATCAACAGACTCATTTTCAATTTGATACCGATGATGACGACGAAACCCATATTGCTTGGACCGATAAAGCTGGCGCCACTACTGAGGATGATACTACCGTGCTTTACGATGTCAGCACTAATTATCGCGTTCGGATTCAGTTTAGGAATGATGGGGGAGAAACTGGCACCTTCTCGCCCCTGCTGTATTATAGTACCTCTGAGGGCGGTACTTATACACAAGTAACTAATACCACTACAGATGTAAAAATAGTAACCTCAGCACTGGTTACTCACAACGAAGCCACTACCAGGCAATTAACTGATGAGACCGCCAATGGATGGGATTTTGCTGTAGGTAGGGTGGTGGAAACCTCCGATATAGCTACCAGCTTGGTTGCGTTGACGGCGTGGTCTTTTACCGAATACGAGTGGTCTATATATAGCGCAACAGTTAACACCTATTATCTTAGGGCGTACGCTTCTACTACTGCGTTTACAGCCTATACCAAAACTGCGGCAGTGGAAATTCAGGGGCCGCAACTGGGTTTAACTGCGCCAGCTGATATAGTATTGAATGATGGCAACAGAGGATTTACGGTAGAAACCACCTTCGCGGCTGATGAATTGGTTACCGCAACTGATGCTGGTGCGGGGTGGAGTTTGACTGTATCATCTTCTGCAATTACTGGAGCTCCGACTACTTATGTTATCTCCGCCGCTAATGTGAAACTCCGAACCGATGGTACGGTCGGGGGTGGTGGTGATACAAAAACCATTTGGTCTGGCACAACTTCTAATGTGACAGAGCCAGCCGCTAATACTTACGCATTGGACACCCCCCAGACTGTCGGGACGCGAAGTAGCGGGTCAGTTGGGGATGAAACTAATGTCCGGCCAACCATTCAAATAGACATCCCTGCTGGAGCAGAGGTAGAAAACTACACTGGCACCCTCACCTTCACCATCGCCTAACCTATAATTCAAACCTCTCTTGAACCCCCTCTCGTCATCCTGGCTTGTCCAGGATCTTATTAATCCTGAGATTCTGGATGCGTCCGTCAGCTGACGGACTTACCAGAATGACGAGGGAGGGGCGAAGCCATGACAATTTCTACTATCAGGGTAGAATAGGGGTATGCAAGAAAGCGATGTAGCCGAAATGGGCGAACAGGAGCAGTTTTACTGGTGGCATATCTGCCGGAGGCTGGTCTGGCGTTCGATATTAGACAAGTGGCTATTAGAATCTGATAATCCTAAGATTCTGGAGTCGTCCGTCAGCCGACGGACTCCCCAGAATGACGATGGAGAACGGCCTACCCAGAATAACGACTTGATGTGTCATCCTGGACCGACTGGCCAAGGGCCAAGTTCGGATTCAGGATCCAGGCCTGGATTCCAGATCGAGTCTGGAATGACAAAATGGGGGGAGATTACTCGCAATGACGCTTCAACAAAAGGAATGGAGATATTGGATGTGGGGTGCGGCGGGGGTTTTAATTTAGAGTTCTTGCGGCGGTGGGGAAAGGTTACTGGCATTGATCAAAGCGAGGTGGCGCTGGTTTCGGCCAAGCAGCACGGGGAAGCGGAACAGGGCGATGCTCTGCAATTGCCTCGGCCGGATGAATCGATCGATCTGATCACCGCTTTCGATGTATTGGAACATCTGTTAGATGATGAAGCGGCGCTTAAAGAGTGGCATCGTGTTCTAACCATTGGTGGGTGTGTGGCGATCTCCGTACCGGCGTATCAGTGGCTGTATGGCCCGCATGATAAAGCCTTGTTGCATCAGCGCCGCTATACCTTAAGCAAGTTAGCAGCTAAACTTTCCCAAGCTGGATTTAAACCGATATTTTCTTCGTATGTATTTATGTTTACCTTCCCGATCTTCGTAGCCCAGCGGCTGCTGGCCAAAAGTTTAGGCCGGGGAGCCGGGTATAATGCTGCGCCCCATCCCATCAGCCGGTTATTGATCGGTTTAGGCTGGATAGAAGCGTGGCTGATTAGATATATCAGCCTGCCATTTGGCAGTAGCGTATTTATTTTGGCTAAAAAGATATGATCAAACAGTTAATTAGATATTCGATAGTCGGAACCAGCAACGCTGCGATCGATATCGGGATGCTTAATTTGTTGGTGCAGGTGTTTCATTGGCAGTTAATTCCAGCCAACACTCTTTCGGCAGCGCTGGCCATTACTAATGGTTACATCTGGCATAAATACTGGACCTTTGGCGATAAGCGACCTAATCATCTTCGGCAGTTGCCACTGTTTGTTACCGTCAACCTGATCTGGATAGTTATTTATGATGTGTTGGTTCATTTTGGCACCCAGATGCTAATAGGCCAGTTTCCCGGCTGGCCGTACTGGTGGCAGTACAATTTAGCCAAAATAGTCTCGGCGATTATCTTTACCGTCTGCAACTACTTAACTTATAAATTTATTATCTTTCGCCAGAGTGATAGAACCTGATTACAAACGCCGCATCGCCGAAAGCAAGCCGGCCGATTTAAATTGGCCGGAGTATAAAGCGCTGACCAATCGATACTATCAAGAGGTTGAAACTTATGATTGGACTGATACGGTTAATCGCTGGTGGCTACCCGAAAGTTGGTTTCATCGCTATCGCGAGTGGCGGATAGTCCGCCTGTTGCGCCCCCGTTTGGCTGCTAACCCCAAGGCATTGGAGCTGGGTTGTGGGACCGGTCTGATCTTAAGGCACTTACCGGTCGGGTCGGTGGGGTTGGATCTTAACCCGCGCAACTTAGAGCGGCTGAAAAAATATGTGCCACAGGCGGTGGGGCGACTGTGTGATTTGGAGGCGGGCATTCCTTACCCGGACGCCACCTTTGATCTAATAGTCGCGGCTGAAGTGTTGGAACATCTGATCTATCCAGAGAAGGTGGTGGCTGAGGCCTACCGGGTGCTTAAACCGGGCGGAGTTTTAATCGGTTCGGTGCCGATGCGGTCGCTGTTCTGGAAACTAAGGTTTTTAAGTATCACCTTGCACTCCAATAGCCGGCACTACCAGGTTAAAGAACCGTTTCATAATGAGATGGTAGCCAAGGACATCCAAGAGCTGTTAACGACTAAATTCGCTACGATTAAGCTGTATCCGGTATTTACCAACATCTTTTTTGTCGCTTATAAATAATTAAATTTGTCCTTTCCGCCCCCATCGTCATTCTCGCCCTTTTTTGTCATCCTCGGGCTTGCCTGCCCCGCGACTACTGGGGACCCGAGGATCCAGGCCTGGATCCTGAATAAGTTATCTATATAATAGCCTACAGCAGTAAAGTGTTTTCAGGATGACGAGAGGGGATATGTGGGAGTGGCTAAAAAACTCAGGATGACAAGAAAAAACTTAAAATGACAGCAAAAACTCAGGATGATAATTTATTTAGTTTAATGTCTGGATTCCTCTCCGAGCTGGAGGCTCTCAGAGCCGGAAGCCGCCGGAGTTTACTCTCGACTACGATCGGGGGCGGGAATGACGAATAAAAAAGAGGGTATGACGCAGTAAAACTCAAGATGACAGATAAAATATAACAATTATGGGTGAGAGTATTTATTTATCAGTGGTGGTGCCGGCTTATAACGAGGAGCGTCGCATTGGTAAAACCTTAGCGGCGATGCGTCAGTTTTTGGATAGACAATCGTATGTTTACGAAGTTATTGTGGTCAACGATGGGAGCAAAGATACCACTGACGCAGTGGTATCGATTATCGCCGAAGGTTGGCCGGAACTTAAATTTATTTCTAATTCCGTGAACCAAGGCAAAGGGGCGGTGGTTAAGCAGGGAGTATTGGGGGCCAAAGGTCAGTATATTCTATTTTCTGATGCGGATAATGCCACTCCGATCGAACAGGTCGATAAATTACTGCCTTATGTTACTCAATATCCAGTAGTAATCGGTTCGAGGTACTGTCGTGGCGCCCATGTGCATATTCCTCAGTCTCGGCATCGAATTTTGCTCTCCCGAGCCAGCAACCTGCTGATTCGCATTTTGGCTGTGCCGGGCATTTACGATACTCAATGTGGCTTTAAATTATTTGAGCAGCGGGCCGGCAAGAACATCTTTGCCAATGTTAAGTTGGATCGATTTGGATTTGATTTCGAAGTGTTAGTGATAGCGCGGCATTTAGGTTATGCTTTTAAAGAAGTAGGGATTGATTGGTACAACGATATGGAGAGCAAGGTCCGCACTGGCCGGGAGGCATTAAGAACGCTGCGCGATCTGCTGCGCGTCAAATTAAATCTGCTGCGGGGCAGATATAATTCATCTTCGGTAGTAGTATCGCGCCACGATAGAATTAGCCGATGAATAGGCGTAAATTATTTTTTTGGACCTTTGTTGGTTATCTAATTTTGGTTGTGGCGATGACCTGGCCACTAATTTTGCATTTGCCTTCGCATATTCTGGGAGTCGGCGGCGATGCGCCACTATTTTTGTGGGATGTTTGGTGGCTCAAGCAAGTTTGGTTTAATTCTGCCTCGCTGTTTTCGACCGACCAAATCTTTTATCCGCAGACCGTTAGCTTGGTTTTTCATACGCTGACATTGGTTAATTCGGCGATCATCGCCGGACTGTCTTTGCTGATCAATACCATTATGGCTTTTAATCTCCATTTCCTGTTATCGCTCGCGTTAACCGCTTGGCTGATGTTCATAGTGGTTAGAGATATTACCCGTTCAAATTTGGGTGGCTGGGTGGCTGGGGTGCTGTTTGGGTTTAGCCCATACATTATGAGGCACGCCTACGGCCACTATAACCTGATCACCCTATGGTTTATCCCGTTATGTGTTTGGCTGGTATTAAAACTGCCTAAGAATCGGCAGTGGTGGATACCAATCACAGCCGGCTTGGTGGCCGGTCTGGCATCAGTAAATGATATCTATAATTTTATTTTTCTGTTTGTTTTTATTATTGTTTGGGCGATTTGGCAGCTGATCGCTACTCGTTCAGTAGCGGATCGCATTAGATTACTAAGCCGCGGATTGGTGATGGCCCTGGTCTGGATAGCGGTCTGGTCGATCTGGCTGATCCCGGCCTTCAAAGAAAACAGCGCAGTCGGATCGCCGGAAGTTTTAAGCGCTCAGGCAATTGATTTTTATTCGGCCGACTTGGCGCGTTATTTTGTTCCCAGCCAGCTCCATCCGTGGTGGGGAAGCTTGGCCGCTAAGATCCCGGGGCCCTTTGCCGGCGGGGTGGAGAACACCATCTTCTTGAGCTGGACCGCCCTGCTGATCGGCTTAATTTTTCTGATCAGTCTGATTTGCCGCCGAGTTAAACTAAATTTTTCTGTCAGCCCGTGGTTCTGGGTAGTGCTGGGAGCGGTGTTTGGGATACTTTCGTTTGGTCCGCATCTCAAGGGATTAGATCATGTTACCGGCATCTCCCTCCCATATCTGTGGCTTTACAGCTGGTGGGAAGGGTGGGGCAGCTGGCGAGTGCCGGCGCGCTTCTCGGTAATGGTGATGTTCTGTCTGGCCATTCTAATCGGGATGGCAATTAGTCGTCTACCCCAACGCCGCCGCTGGTTGGGCGGGGCAGCGGTGGTGCTTATCCTGATCGAATTCCTACCGATTCCTTATCCGCTGATCGATCTATCTATTCCGCCGGTGTATCAAACAATTAAGAATGATGCCAAAGCTTCTTCGGTGCTGGATATCCCGTGGGGGATTAATTCGGGCTATTGGGACAAAGGCAAATTTATCTCGTTGTTTGCCTACTACGGCACTTACCACCAGAAAAAGCTGGCAATCGGCAGCGTTTCGCGCACCCAGCGT
The DNA here is from genome assembly GCA_001771275.1 of candidate division Kazan bacterium RIFCSPLOWO2_01_FULL_48_13. Lineage (GTDB taxonomy): Bacteria > Patescibacteriota > Kazan-3B-28 > Kazan-3B-28 > UBA10110 > 2-01-FULL-49-10. The sequence continues at coordinate 65,270 of METE01000001.1, read as the reverse complement.
TCTACCTTTGATTTTTATAGTGATGACCAGTTGCCGTTAGCGGATGCTAACTCCGCCAATAGTTTTAACTTATTGTCTAATGATTTTCCAACTAAATGGAAAACTGATTGGGTAGTAATACATAAAAAATATCTCACGAATAATTCCGTGACGATTTATGAGCAGTATTTAAAAGGGGTAGGGTATGTATTACAATACTCCGACGATAATAATTTAGGCTATCGCTTACCCTAATGATGCTTATTAACAACTTCTGTTGTCATTCTGAGGCTGCTATTTTGTCATTCCAGACTCGATCTGGAATCCAGGCCTGGATCCTGAATAAGTTATCTATATAAGCCTACGGCCCCAAAGGGGGGCCTTTGGCCCAGTAAAGTGTTTTCAGGATGACAGTGCGAGGGGTATCATTGGGCCACTTCTTTGTCATCCCCGGGCTATTTTTTGTCATCCTCGGGCTTGACCCGAGAATCCAGGCCTGGATCCTGAATAAGTTATCTATATAGGCCTACGGCCCCAAAGGGGGGCCTTTGGCCCAGTAAAGTGTTTTCAGGATGACGGTTGGGGGTTATTTTATATAGCCTACGGCCCCAAAGGGGGGCCTTTGGCCCAGTAAAGTGTTTTCAGGATGACGGTTGGGGGTATTTTATATAGCCTACGGCCCCAAAGGGGGGCCTTTGGCCCAGTAAAGTGTTTTCAGGATGACGGTTGGGGGTTATTTATATTTGATATTTTTTATTGGCATGAGGGTTTTCAGGATGACTTCTTTTTTGTCATTGCGAGAAGACAGAGATCCCTCGTTTCGCTCGGGACAGGCTCCGCAATCTCCATGTCGTCATTCTGGGGAGTGAAGCGACTCCAGAATCTTGTATACGATCCCCGACGAGGCGAGGATGACGACGCAGGGTAAACGTCGTCAATTATAAGATTCTGTCCGCCAGCTGGCGGAGCGGTCCGACGCATCGGACTTGCCAGAAGGACGATAGGTGAGTTCCTTAGGATGACAAAAGAATGCGCCCTAACTTTTTAGGAAAGTTTTAATTAATTCTTCGGCTTCACTCAGGCGACTAATCCAATGGATGCGTTGGTCGCGTTTAAACCAGGTCATCTGCCGCTTGGCAAATTTTTTAGTATCAGACTCCATTTTTTCTAAAGCTTGTTTGAGGGTTAGTTTACCCTTAAGATAATCTCGCAGATGATGATACCCCAAAGCCGAGAAAGCGGGTTGGCTAAAATCCACTCCTTGATCGATGAGCGCTTTAGTTTCTTTAACGATGCCAGCATCATGCATCGCTAAAATCTTTTGATGAATGCGGCGGTTAAGTTCTGCCGGATCTTTTTTAATGCCAATCTGTAAAAAATTAAAATCTGGTGGCTTAGCTTTTCGCTCAAATTCACCCGAAGAAGTTAATATCTCGATTGCTCTCACTACGCGGCGTTTATTTTTAAAATCCACTGTCGATTTTTGATCGAGCTTTTCTAACTTTTTAATTAAATCTGTCAGCGGCAGTTGATTGAGCTCATCTCGCAGTTTGGGGTTGGGGGCCACCCGGGGCAACTGATAGCCGTCCACGATGGCTTGGATATATAACCCAGTGCCACCAACAATAAAGGGCAGGGTTTTTTTAGGTCTAATCCAATTCCACCGATTAATGGTGTTGAGTAGATTGTAAACCGTAGTTTGGTATAGGCTAAGGCTAAAATCTTGCTCGGGAGTGGCGATGTCGATCATATAGTGGGGGATGCCACCTTGCTGATCCTTTGTGGTTTTAGCTGTAGCAATATCTAACCCTTTATAAAACTGGCGGGAATCGGCCGAGATAATAACGCCATTAAATTGTTTGGCCAACTTAATTGACATCTCGGTTTTACCAGACGAAGTTGGTCCTAAGATAACTACCGCTTTGGGTTTAGATTTCATAAAGTTTACTTTACTTTGCTACTGCCCTTCCTGTCATTCCAGAGCCGAGTGCTGCAGGCAACTCGACATTGGGAATCCAGGCCTAGATCCTGAATAAGTTATTTTATAGAGCCTACGGCCCCAAAGTGGAGCCTTTGGCCCAGTAAGGTGTTTTCAGGATGACAAGAGGGGGTAGTTTTTTATTTTATATTTGATATTTTTTATTGGCATGAGTGTTTTTAGGATGACAGTGGGGTTATTTGGCTTTGGGGCGAGAGGATAATTTTTCCAGTAATCTAATACTGCTTCGATTATCGGTTGGCCGATTGCGCCGATCGACCTTCTTGTCCCGGACCTTAGCATGCTTGTCGATATTGTCTTCGCCGTATTTTTTCATTTGGTTAACTTATAGTATCATTATAAGTTATGAACGAGAGGATGGAGAATGAACTTAAGAGTGCCGCTGCTATCTCGGCTGAGATTGATGCTATTCGGATGGATCTGAAGAGTTACGATATCCGGGGTGTGCCGGAGATGAAGGGCCCGACCTTAGTTAGATTAGCTGATGCTTATGAGCGACAGGCAGCAGTCAGCCAAAATCCGGACGGTGATCTGATTAGCGAGATAATCTGCCGGGTAGAAGCAGCCAAATATCTATCGGGTGACGATTCAACGGCTTATGGGGCATGGGAGCAGCGCTATCAGGCCTTGTCGGACCTGCTGGATGAAGATGGCCAGGTGCGGTTTGGATTGTCTGACGATCCGAGAATATCTCAGTTAGATCTTGATGACATTAAACGATTGATGAGGGACTTTGAGTTCCAATCCCCATCGGCCCGAACCAATTTTGGCGTACCTCGATACAAGCCAGGAGAGATCTTGGCGGTTGGCCAGGGTAATCATCAATTAGGCATTGGCCGGATCAACGGACCTGATCAGCCGCCTGTTGTAGGCGTGTGATAGCGTCTTCGATCGGCAAACTACCCAAATCGCCTTTGTCTCGGTCGCGTAGAGTGACCGATTTTGATTCAACTTCTTTTGGACCGATAACTAATACCAGCGGGACTTTTTGGACCTCTGCGTCACGAATTTTTCGACCTAACGATTCATTTCTATCATCTAATTCCGCTCTTACCCCAGCGGTTTTTAATCGTTGCAGTAGTTGGGTTGCATATTTATTCTGTTTGTCGCTGATTGGAGTGATCATCGCCTGTACCGGCGCCAACCAAAATGGAAACGCGCCAGCATAGTGTTCGATCAAGAATCCGATAAATCGCTCGTGAGTGCCCAGGGGCGCCCGGTGGATACACAAGGGGATTTCGGGTTCGCCTTTTTCGTTGGTGTAGGTAAGGCCAAATCGGCGGGGCTGGGCAAAATCAACCTGATTGGTAGCCAGGGTAAATTCGCGGCCGATGGTGTTCCAGACTTCCACATCAATCTTGGGGCCGTAAAAAGCGGCTTCGTTAGGCACCTCCACATACGGGATTTTAGATTCTTTGAGCACCTTCCTCACTAATGCCTCGGTCTCTTGCCACAGCTTGGGCTCGTCCACATATTTCTGGCCCAATTTTTCTGGATCATGGGTGGAGAAGCGCATCACATACTTATCGATGCCAAACAATTTAAAATATTTTATATACATCTGGTTTACCGCCTCAAACTCGGCGGCGAACTGCACTTTAGTACAGTAGATGTGGGCATCGTTCATCGACAGCATCCGTACGCGCATTAAACCCATCAGCTCGCCCGATTTTTCGTAGCGATAACAGGTGCCATATTCAGCCAACCGCAGCGGCAGATCTCGGTAGCTCCTGGGCATAGCCGCAAATATCTTATGGTGATGCGGACAGTTCATCGCCTTAAGGTAGTACTTGGTGCCCTCCATCTCCATCGGCGGATACATCGTATCCTCGTAATAGGGCAGATGGCCGGATGTCCTATACATCGATTCCTTGGCGATGTGCGGGGTGCGCACGCGCAGATAGTTATTGGCGGATTCAGTAACTTTAGCCAATTTTTCCAGTTCTTCGACTATTACGGTGCCTTTGGGCAGCCACAATGGCAGGCCGGGTCCCACATCATCATCAAAAGCAAACAGCTCCAGTTCCTTTCCTAATTTACGATGATCTCTTTTTTTGGACTCTTCGAGCAGTACCAAGTATTCGTCTAATTCTTTTTGAGTTGCAAAAGCGGTACCATAGATACGAGTTAGCTGGGGATTTTTTTCGTTGCCATGCCAATAAGCGCCCGCTAAACTTAGCAGCTTAAAAGCACCGATCGCCTTAGTCGATTTAATATGCGGTCCTTCGCATAGATCTGTAAATTTACCCGATGTGTAGAAAGAAACTTTTTTTTCGCCCCTCTCTTTTAACCGACCAATTAGATCTGCCTTATATGATTGATTATTTTTATCGGCCCACTTGAGGGCTTCGGTAATAGTTTTTTCACTTCGCTCAAAGGTGCGGCCAAGGCCGATCAGCTGGATCATCTCGGCTTCGATCTTAGTTAGATCTTCGTCAGTGATAGGCGTCTTAAAATCAAAATCATAGTAAAAACCGTCCTCGGTGGCCGGGCCAAATCCCAACTTGGTCTCAGGATATAAATTAAGAATAGCCTCGGCCATGATGTGACTGGCCGAATGTCGGATGGTCGAGAGTCCACTTGTCTTATCGGTTTTCTTAGTGCGTTGTACTTTAGCCATCCCGTTAGAAATCTGCTTAGCGTCTATATTCAACCTTAGGTTTATTGCGATTGTCCCGATAAGTGATTTCTAACGGGACAAGTCTCTTCCAAATCTGCTTAGCGTCTATATTTAACCTTAGGTTTATTGCGATTGTCCCGATAAGTGATTTCTAACGGGACAAGTATCTTTATATTAACAGATTTACCCCGTTACAAATAAACCGCCTTGAGGCGGTTGTAAGCCGTGTTCTGCCGATAGCAGAACAGGGCGGATTTCTAACGGGGTAAAAAAGCGCCCCCCGCGGCGCAGTAACCCGTATTACCTCGTCGATGTGACGAATGACCGTCCGTCCTTTTCTTGTGGCAAGAAGTAGATGTGGTCGTGGTATTTTTGGATTCTGAGCTTTGGGGGGCTGGTTTCCCTTGATGAGAATTCCTTAGAAATAACTGCTGGGGTTTATAGCGCCATCGGGCGGGAGCATTTTTCGCAGCGCCCAGCCAGTCGAGGCCACCGAATAGAAAAATTTGGCGACCCTCACTAAAAGTGATAGACCACTGCGCCGATGAGGCAAACCCTGTTAAATCGTTGCTTGACGATCGCCGCCGTTATTTAGCTCCAGCTACCTGGGAGCTGATGTAGGGCGACGACCTAAAGGGCAACAAGTTATTCTTCAAAATTTTTCAATCAAGGGGAGTACAAGGAAGCTTCAGCTGCTGCACCATAAATGGCCTCCTGACGGCTACTTGTACATTATGACATGCTGCTTACCGACCTCAAGGCGAGGCCGACCCCTCCATCCTTTGCTGGGCTATTAGGGATAGAATGAATCAAATATTTCCAGCGGAAGTTTGAGTGGGGGTAAGCAGATTTTTCAAAGTAGTATCTCGATAGGACGGGTTTTAGCCTGTCCCATAGCGACAAGCTCTATGTTACAAAAGGCGCCTGAATGTGTCAAGCGCCTCGTCAAATAGGAGGGTTAGGCAGAGATAGCCCTGCCAATAGGCGTGGTCGCTTACTCTGGGTTTTTATTATACGATGCAACTATGGAGGATGTAGATCTTGGTACAATCTCTGCCCTCATCTCTCAGAAACTGTCCCGGGCGGTTGAGATAATTCAGATCGACAAGATCGGAAGTGGGTATCATTCGGATGGATTCAAGCTGACTGCCAAAGACGGCGGCTGTTTCTTTTTGAAACGGGTGAAGTCGCACGATTTGGGCTTTGAATTTCCAGAACGACAAATTACTTCTTTGCTGGTTAGCACTGGAATGGGCCGTCGTTCCAATCAGGGGCCTCGACCTATTGGTGTAATCCTCAACAACAGCGGTGAAGCCGTAATGCTTCCTGAGATAAACGAAGGCACTGCCATTTATCAAATTCAAGAATTTCAACCAAATGGCGTTAGCTATCGGTCGTTGCTTCAGGGCAAGAGACAGAAGGTGAAAGTTGATGAAACGGATGTGGCCGAATTGGCGCAAATTGTCGACTACATAATCAAAATACACCAGATACCATATCCTTCCGCCGACATTGAACGGAGAAGGTATGTTTACAACGACAGCCTGCGAAGTATCCTAACTCATCCGGAGCTGATAGTGACGCTGCTTCACGATTTTACCGACGACCATCCGCTGTTGCCGGCCAACGAGCACGGACAATACATTGATCTAATGCTGAGTCTGATTAGAAAGTGGAGAGATCGACAGGATAGGTTGGTGGCCCTGCATGGCGATTTCTGGGGCGCTAATCTATTCTTTCGGCGGGATAATTCGATTTGGGTGATCGATTATTCGCGTATACCATGGGGTGATCGAGGAATTGATGTGGGCGTGTGGTTGGCACAGTATCTTTGGCTATACCACGAAACCGGCAACCCCTATTTTCAAGAGTTGGGCGAAAGGTTTTTGGATATGTATATCGCGAAATCGGGAGATCAAGAAATTCGTCAAGCAGTTAGCCTGGCGCTTGGGCTGATGGGAGTTATTCGGATCTCGCCCCGGTTCTACCCGGATTTGGATATGAAAATTGGCAAACGATTCCTGGATAATATTTTAGAGATTCTGAGGAACAATCAATTTATATGGACGGGTCAACACAAAAATTACTACCCACAAACGCGGGTGTTAATTTCTGGTGGGCGATAGAGGTCTCGAACCTCTGACCTTCCCCACGTCAAGGGGACGCTCTACCAACTGAGCTAATCGCCCGGTCAACTATGATGTTAGCGATATTATTGGCAAGTGCCAAGTACTTCGCGAACTCTGGCTTCGATGGTTACGATGGCATTGGCTAATTCGGCTTCTGTCCCATTGTTCTGCACGATTAGGTCCGCAAAGTCTTTGCCCGGTTCGACATACAGATCGTACATCGGTTGAGCGGATACCAAATATTGATTAATTGATTCTTGGAAAGTTCTATCGCGTTCGCCGACATCCCTCTCTAACCTTCTGGCTAATCTAATATCTGCATCAACATCGATAAATATTTTAAGATCGAACAGGTGGCGGATATCGGCATTCTCCAATATCAGAATTCCTTCGATGATAATTATCGGCGTGGGGGAGAAGGGGGTAGTATCTTGTCTGCGAGTATGAGTAGAAAAATCATACTGCGGCATATCTACCCCGATGCCCTTTCTGAGCTGTTTCAGCTGTTCGATAAATAGATCGTTATCCAAAGCGGCTGGTTCGTCGTAGTTTAGTTTTTTCCGATCACCAATGGGGACTGAGCTGCGGTCTTTGTAGTAGTTATCGTGGGAAACTATTGAGATCCGGGCCGGGTCGATCGCCTGCAGCTTTCGCGCGATATAAGTTTTGCCGGAGCCTGTGCCTCCGGCAACTGCTATTAAAAACGGTTTGATTGGTTCATCCATACTCTCATTATAGCATAAAACACTAATTTAATCAATAATATTCCCCGTCTTTATTCTGTCATTCCAGGCCTGGATCCTGAATCCGAACTTGGCCCTTGGCCAGTCGGTCCAGGATGACAAGGGGCTGGAATTGGCGTGGATTTTGGCGTATACTAACAGAGCTGTTTGTAAGTGGACGACTGCCTGTCCGTCAGCTGACGGATGGGAGGAAAGTCCGAGCACCTTAAATTAACCCGGATAGTTTCTAACAGAAACCGTCCATCCCCAGTTTTTCGGAACTGGAGATGGATAGGGAAAGTGCCACAGAGACAATACTACCCATCTCCAGTTTTGGACATCTATAATGAGGTTATGCACTGGGTTTATATGCTATACAACCCATCTACCGGAAAGTATTATACCGGTGAGACCAACAACCTCAAGCGCAGGTTGTCCGAGCATCGCAGGGGCAATAATCAATCCACCAAGCATAAATATGCTGATTGACGGCTGGTTTATGCCGAACTACATGTAGATCAAAATGATGCTCGGATTCGCGAAACCAAGCTGAAATCCCACGGATCGGGAATCGTGGAGATACGCAAGAGAATAAAAAATTCTCTTGAGGTTGTGTCCAAAACTGGGGATGGGGAAAGGTGAAAAGTTGCGGGGTAAAGCCTAAGTGTCGCAGAAAATCAGGTTTAAATCTGATAGTTTGTGTCCGTATGCTACCCGCGAGGCCTCCGCGTGAGCGAAGTGTCCCGGTAAACCCTATTCGGTGCAAGTTGGGGTGGGCCTGATGTCAGCTACTAACGCCGAGGGTTAAGGCGGGCTGACCGGGATCCCAACGCTTGAGCCTTATGGCAACATAAGGCCTAGATAGATAGTCGTCCCCATCCCCAGTTCCAGGAACTGGAGATGGGACAGAACTCGGCTTATAGCTTGCAGACAGCCTAAAAAATCTCTCGTAGCGAGGGATTTTTTAGTTATGACCATTCGGCTATAATGTAAACAGCGCTTAATCCCGTTAGAGATAGGCAACCTATCGTAACACTTAGTACTATAGGAGATACAGATAGAGATATTATTGATAAAGTTAATATTTACACCGCTCGAAACGGGGTTGCCGTTAGGTGATCTCTAACGGGATTAATTCTGACCTGTGAAAAGGTTTCAACTTTTATTTACTTTTCTTCAGCTACCCATCGATTTTCTGATGGTGCTATTGGCGTTCTCTTTAGCTTACTGGGCCAGGGAGGCGGCTTGGTTCTCGCCGCAGCCTGGTTATATGATGCCATTCTCGGGTTATCTTAACTTGACCTTGGCGGTGGCAATCGCCTGGCTGGCAATTTTTGCCTTTACCGGGATGTATAGTCTCGGATCTTATTACACCCCCTTACAAATCTGGAATCGAACATTCGTGGGAGTGTCTGTCAGCTTGGCGATATTTATCATTATCCTGTTTGGCCTAAAAGAAGCCTTCTTCTCCCGCCTGATTGCTGCCTACGCCTGGGGATTTGCCGTTATTTTAGTCTGGTGCGGCCGGTTAGCATTGTTGGGATTACAGCGGTGGCTTAAGCGCCTAAAAGTTATCCAGCACCAAGTACTAATCATTGGCGAAAACGGCGCTGGCGAGGAGCTGCGGCAGTTTTATCTGCGAAAGCTATCGGTGGTTCGATTGCTGCCGGAACGGGAGTTAGACATTGAGCGACTAAATGAGTTGGTACCGGCTCATAGTACCGATGAAGTGATCGTGGCGGTGGGGCTGACCTTAGAGCGCAACTTGGCGTTAATTAATTTCTGCGAACGGCACGGTATTCGATTCCGGTATGTGCCAAGCCTGGCCGAACTCTATTCTGCTCACGCGGCAACCGACACAATAATGGGACATCCGTTGATCGAACTGCGACCAACTCCCTTAGATGGTTGGGGGAGGATTATTAAACGCGCCTTTGATATTGTTCTATCTTTGTTGGGACTAATTGTTTTAGCCCCCATCATGTGGCTGATTGCCATCTTAGTGCGGCTGGGTTCGCCTGGCCCCGCTTTGTATATTCAGAAACGGCCGGGGCAGTTTGGCAAAGAGTTTAACTTTTACAAGTTCCGATCGATGTATACTCATCTCTCAACTGGTGGCCGATATGGCGGTGAGCAGGCGGAACAGCTGCGGGAGGAGCTAAGGCGAACACGGAACGAAGGATCTGGCTTGTTGTTTAAAATTAAAGATGATCCTCGGGTTACTCGGTTTGGCCGGTTTATGCGCCGAACCAGTTTGGACGAGTTACCGCAATTGTTTAATGTTCTAAACGGGGAGATGAGCCTGGTGGGGCCGCGGCCGCCGCTGTCGGATGAAGTTGCCCAGTACAATCAGCGGCAGTTTAAGCGACTGCTGGTTAAGCCGGGGATGACTGGGCCGTGGCAGGTGTCAGGGAGAAGTGACGCTTCGTTTGACGAGTACCTCAAGTTAGATATGTATTACATCGAGCACTGGTCGTTATGGCTCGACATCCAACTGATATTTAAAACCGTCTGGGTGGCGATTATGTGCAAGGGAGCATATTAAAATAATTCAACAATTCAGCAATTCAACAATTCAGCAATCCGTAAAACCATAATTAAGCAATTCAGCAACTGAGCAATCAAATAGTATGAAGAAACTGGAGGATTTAAAAATAGCCATTGTCGCCGATTGGCTGACCAATCGGGGCGGTGCTGAGCGGGTGGTGCTGGCGCTGGCTGACCTGTTTTCCAATGCCGATATCTACACCTCGGTGTTTAAGCAGCAGGCTTTTCCTGAATTAAAGAACCGAAATGTTTATACCAGTTTTCTGCAAACCATGCTGGGAGGCAAACGACACCAGCTGTGGCCGACTTTGCGTCCGCGGGCTTTTGAAGAATTTAATTTGGACAATTACGATATTGTGATCAGCTCGGCTTCGGCTGAAGCCAAGGGGGTAATCACCAAGCCCGAAACGCTGCACATCTGCTACTGCCACACGCCTACGCGCTACTACTGGAGCCACTATCACTATTATTTAGAGCACCCCGAATATGGCCCGCTCAATGGAGTCGTTAAGTGGATGATGCCTAAATTGATCCATAACCTAAGACTGTGGGACCGGGTAGCAGCTGATCGGGTGGATCTATTTATTGCCAACTCCAAAACTACTGCGGCGCGGATTCGTAAATACTACGAAGCTAATTCCACCGTCATTCATCCGCCCGTTGATGCCCACCGGTTTAGCATCAGCCGCGAGGTCGACGATTATTATTTGATAGTTGGCCGGCAAACCGGGTACAAACGGACCGATATCGCCATTGATGCCTTTAACCGATTGGGTTGGAGACTATTAATAGTTGGCACTGGTCCGGCGCTTAAAAAATGGATGATGAAGGCCAAGCGAAATGTCAAATTTTTAGGTAAGGTTAGTGATGCCGAGGTAGCTCGGTTAATGTCTCGTTGTCAGGCGCTGATCTTTCCCCAGGAGGAAGACGCCGGCATTGTCCCCCTGGAGGCCATGGCAGCTGGCCGACCGGTGATAGCCTACGCCAAAGGGGGAGCGACCGAAACAGTAGTAGAGGGCAAAACCGGTGTATTCTTTAACGAACAGACCGCCGCCTCCTTGCTCTCGGCCGTTAAGCAGCACAGTAAAATTAATTGGCGCCCCAGCGCTATTCGGGATCACGCGCTGCTATTTGATACCTCCGTGTTTCGACGCAAGATAAAAAACTTTGTCAGTCAACACTACGAGGAATATTCTAAATTGCCGGGAGGTAAGTGATGAGACTAATCTGGTGGTTGGTAGTTTTATTAAGCTTAATCGCCGGAGGAATCGGTTATCAGCTGACCGATCGGACCCCGCAATGGGAGGCGAGCGCCATTTATACAGTAGCTCCTCAAACTACTGGCGATCAGCTGTCTTATACTGATATTCAGGCAACTAATTTATTTATTGATGTTATGAAATCTTGGATGTTGGATCCGGCGCTGTCGACCGCGGTTTCTCAGGCCTATCCGGGGAGCCAGATAGCCCAGCCGGTGCACCTCTCGATGCAGACATTCAGTCTCAAGGCAGTTGCGGATCAAGCCGAGTCGGCCAGATCGGCGCTGCAGCTATCGGATGATTGGCTGGCTAAGTCTCTCTCTCGCTATAACCAATCCGGCGAAATGACTAAATATACCGCGCTCCGGGGCGAGATCAGCGCTCGGTTATTAGCGCCCCAGCCGATGGCCAATGGGGGTTTGGCCTTTTTGCTGACATTGTTGATTACCGCTTTCGTGGTTTTATTTATTAACTATTATCAACAAGCGTATGCGCATCGGCGTTGATATGCGGGGCCTGCTTACTGGCAAACGCAGCGGGGTAGAGCAGTATACCCTCAAAATATTAGAGAATCTGTTGAGCTTGGATCGTCACAATACCTATGTGCTGTTTTATGTATCGTATCGCGATTTGGACGAACGATTTAAAAAATTATTAGCTGAAGCCCCCTTCTTAAAACAATCCAATGTTGAAGTTAAAACTTTACAATGGATTAACTTTCCGTTGTTACTGCATGCGGTGTGGAAGCCACTGGACTGGCCTAAAGCAGACAAGATCTGCAATGGTCTGGACCTAATGTGGCTGCCGTTTCCCCGGCTGCTGCCGGTAAGCAAAAGCTGCCGCTTAGTGATCACCTTTCACGATCTGATCCCCGAGATCTTCCCTCAGTTTTATACCTGGCAGTCGCGGCTATGGCATTGGCAGATGAGTTATCCCTATCTGGCCCGGCGGGCCGATAAGATTATTGCGGTATCACAAAATACTAAGGATGATCTGATTCGGATCTATGGTGTGGACGCCAAGAAGATTCAGGTAGTCTACGAGGGGGTGGAGGAAAGCTATTTTCAGACACCGTCAGTTAACTCTCGCCAGAATGTGCGGCGGAAGTTTAAGATCGGCCAGGATTTTATTTACTATGTCGGGAGCTTAGAGCCCAGAAAAAATCTGCCGATGGTAATTCGGGGATTTGCTTATCTTAAAACCCAGCCGCAGTTTGATAAGATAAAGCTGGTAATCTCTGGTGGAAAAAGCTGGTTAGCCGACAGCATCTACGAAGAAGTTAGCAACCTTAAATTAAAAAAATCGGTAGTTTTTACCGGGCCAGTTACTGAAATGGAAAAAATCGCGCTGCTATACCAGGCCAGGGCGTTCGCGTTTCCTTCGCTCTATGAAGGTTTTGGCCTGCCGGTGATCGAAGCGTTCGCGGCCGGCTGTCCGGTTATCACTTCTAATGTATCAGCGCTGCCAGAGGTGGCTGATGGGGCAGCGGCATTGATCGATCCGCAGGATCAGGATGGTTTTAACCGGGCGTTGGAAAAGATTCTGACCCATTCATCCTACCCGCATAATTTAATTACCAAGGGCAAGCTCCAAGCTAAAAAGTTTAGCTGGGCCAAGGCAGCCAATCAAACTCTAAATGTTTTCTTAAATGGGCCCCGTAGAGAAATTTAGAACGCCTCCGGCGTAAGATATATTTCTCAGCAATTGATCCGATGTGGCTCATAAATCGAAGCGCTCACATCTAATCCATAATAGTTATAAACATATCTTCTAAATTCTTCTACGGGATGGGGGACACTAAACACTACTACTACATTAAACGCCGTTCTCACCCCTCGGCCGAGGGGGCGATTAGATTGTCCAGGCCGCAGATCATCTGGCATCAGGATTGGCGGGTTAGTAAAAGTAACCCCGCGGCCGAACAGGTGCTGGATCTGGAATTTAAGCCAACCGCTGCGCCCAAGGTGTGGATTGGATTGCTGCGGTGGACGCTGCTGATTATCATCGCGCTGCTAATCTACGGCTTGGGGGCAGCGTTAAAAACTAATGGAGAATATCTCAAGCAGAGCATCGTCCGACGGGGCGAGGCGGCAGCCAATCAATTGCAGAAGGGGGCGGAGGCGTTAAAACAACTGGACTTTGAGGGGGCGATCCGCAACTTTAAGTTAGCTGATAAGAACTTTACCATTGGCTTGAACGAATTTGAAGATTTGGGCCAGCAGCACTTGCTAATGTCGGGTCTGTCTTTCCCGCGTTCCGAACTATTGCAGGGACAGGAAGTGCTATTGAGCGGACGGTATTTGGCCCGAGCCGGCACCCGGGTAACGACAGCGATGCTGCCACTCGCGCAATACTGGCAGAATTTGGGCAAAGACGGCAATGCGGCTAAAGATGTTGGTTATCAAATTGGAAAACTGCTGCTGGATAACTCTCAGCTGATCAATCAAGCGGTAGCTGATGTGGAATCGGCCACCGATATTCTGGGCCGGGTTAGTGTGGCCGGTTTGGAACCTAAATATGCTGAAATGATCTCCCAGGCCACCGCTGATACTCAAAGGTTCAAGCAGGGCGTCGAATTAGCCTCGGTAGTAGCTCAACGGTTGCCGGATGCCTTGGGTTTTGGCCATCCGCGTTACTACCTGCTGCTAAATCAAAATCCCAATGAGTTGCGGCCTACGGGTGGATTTATTGGCAGCTATGTTCTGGTGGAGTTGTATCAGGGGAAATTAGAGAGTGTGTTTGTCGATACTACCCAAAGATTGGATGGCCAGAACATGAGAAGCGATATTGAGTTGCCGATCCCCTTAAAGGCGGTTACTTATTACTACGGCATACGGGATGCTAACTGGGAACCGAATCTGCCGACATCAGCTCGCATGATTCAACGGCTTTATGAGCAAGCGGGTGGTGGAACGGTAGACGGGATAATTACAATTAATCCTGGGGTGATCACTGATATTTTGAAGGTAGTGGGAGCAGTTTATGTGCCGGAATTTGGCATTAACCTGAGTGCTGATAATTTTGTTGAAAAGGTCCAAAAGCATATCGAAGTTGACGCGCAAGGCAGCTACAACCCCAAACAGCTGCTGGTGGATTTTGCTCCGTTATTTATGGATCGGCTGTTTAATGCCGATGAGCAGCAGCTGCAGCAGATTGGACAATACCTGCTGCGCCGCCTAATTAATAAAGATGTTATGCTTTATCTCACCGATTCGCAGCTGGAGGGCGTGGTGCAGACTGCCGGATTTAGCGGCGAGATCTATGAGGCGGGGGCAGCCGATGATTATCTATATGTAGTGGAATCTAATTTGGGTGGCAACAAAAGCAGCGAATCATTAGCGAGAGAATTTGCCCACCAAGCCACCGTCAGCGGCAATGGGGCAGTGGTAGATAATCTAAAGCTGACTTATCAACACAACGGCACCGGCGCATTTCCTGACGGCACTAATAAAAATTATATTCGAATCTACTTGCCGGCAGGGACCAAGGTTACCAAGCTGGCGGGTTACGATGCAGACACGCAGATCGATACATCGGTATCGGACGGGAAAACAGTAGTGGGTTTCTGGCTGACTACCGCGCCCAAAGATATCAGCGTGGTTGAGCTGGATTATATTCTGCCGTTTAGAATCGATCTATCTAGTCATCAGCCGCGGTACCGCTTATTGGTGCAGAAACAATCGGGTCTCTCGCAGGCCACTTTTATCAGCCGAATAAATCTCGGCGCCGAACTCAGTTTTCAGCCCCAGAATTCTGATCGGTACACTACCTGGTTCTCCGGCGCTTTTGAACAAGATCAGATTTTAACCAAAGCGATCTTTCGTAGATCAGGTAGTTTTTAAAAGCCCGGCCGGGCGCCGGGATTTTTTTAATTAGTGTGTTAGAGGCTGGTGGGTTATTTTAATTTAGCGACCAGCGCGCTAAATGCTTCCGGGTGCTGATGGGCTAACTGGGCCAAGATCTTGCGGTCGACCTCGACTTTATTTAATTTAAGCTGGTTCATAAATTTGCCATAGCTTAAACCCATCGGCTGCAGGGCGGCGTTAATCCGAACGATCCACAGGGAACGCATGACGGTCTTCTTTTTCTTCCGATCGTGATAAGCATAGCTCATCGATTTCATCAGAGCCTGGCGCGCCAACTTAACCGACTTGCGCCGAGTGGTTCGAAATCCTTTAACCGATTTCTTGAGCTTCTTGTGTTTCTTTTGGGCGAGGATGCCCCGTTTTATTCTGGTCATCTTAAGCTCCGATCATTTTACGAACCCGATTTAAATCCGAAACCGTAACATTCTGCGATTTACGGAAAGACCGTTTCCGGTTGCTGGATTTCTTAGACAGTTTATGCGCCTGCATGGCCCGCCGCCGGCGAATCTTGCCGCTCTTGGTGGCCTTAAATCGTTTAGTGGCAGTTTTGTGAGTCTTTATTTTAGGCATCTTATTGCGGGGTAATAATAGTAATTAATCGTTTGCCCTGAAGCAATGGGGACTTATCGGTGCGATAGGGCGAGGTAAGGGCTCTAAGAAATCGCTCCATCACTTCGTGTCCGAGCTCTTTATGGGCGATCTCGCGCCCGCGGAACACGACGGTAACCTGAACCTTGTGCCCCTTGCTGATAAATAGATCAACTCGCTTAGCCTTGGTCTGTAGATCGTGATTGTTGATCTTAAGCCCCAGCCGCATCTCTTTTTCTTCTCGGCTCTTCTGGCTTTTGCGCTGAGAGGAGAGGGATTTAGCCTGCTCGTACTGGTATTTACCGAAATCCATGATCTTGCAGACCGGTGGACGCAAGTTGGCGGCGACCTCGACCAAATCAAGTTCGGCGCTAAAGGCTCGCCTCAACGCCTCGGAGGTGGGAATCACTCCGACCCGAATGCCATTCTCATCAATAAGCAATACCTGAGGCACGCGGATTTGGTGATTAATTCGGGCTCGTTGTTGAGGCATCGACTTAACTATAGGTAGAAACTATCATATTGGCCTATCTCGGTCAACCCCGTTAGAGATCCGGCAGAGTTGCGGATGTTCTCTATGGGCTGTGATAAACGAACGGCGCTTC
The DNA here is from genome assembly GCA_001771275.1 of candidate division Kazan bacterium RIFCSPLOWO2_01_FULL_48_13. Taxonomy (GTDB): domain Bacteria; phylum Patescibacteriota; class Kazan-3B-28; order Kazan-3B-28; family UBA10110; genus 2-01-FULL-49-10. The sequence goes on along the minus strand of METE01000001.1, from coordinate 48,956 downwards.
GCTTAACTTTATCTAATTTGCAAGCTATCCGGGCAATCTCTAACGGGGTCAACCCCGTTAGAGATCCGGCAGAGTTGCGGATGTTCTCTATGGGCTGTGATAAACGAACGGCGCTTCGCTTAA
>METE01000001.1:45091-48783 GCA_001771275.1 candidate division Kazan bacterium RIFCSPLOWO2_01_FULL_48_13 | reverse complement strand
GCCGGGGTGTTGGCCAGAGTTTCATTGCCGGAAACGATCGGCATGTTTAAGCTGCTGTTTATCTCCAGACGGTTGGCCCATAGCACACTCACTTCGGCGCCGGTCTCGGTAAGGGTGTGGAGCTGAATGCGCATCTTTTTCTTTCCCTCATCAATTAGATTAATATCGAGACGAGCCAGCTGGCCGCTCACTTCCAACTCGCTGTCTAATTTTAGCTGACAAGCGATACTGTGTTGATTCTTGGGGGTCAGGGGGCGGTTGGTGCCAAAAAAACGCTTTAGCCGGCTCTTCTGGCCGAAGATGTTCTTAATCAGGTTGCGTTTAGGGGCGATGGTCAACTCACCCATAAAGTAGCGTTGACCGATCTTGCCCAGTCTTTTAGGGCGGATGTGATGATGGGATAGCGCGCGGACGCCGGCTTGCCAGTTGGCAATGCCGAGCAGGCGGGCCAGATGATTGGTTTTGGTGATGGGGATGATCGATAGGGGCAGATCGTAGTCGGCCAGGGCATCGATCACCGCTGTTACTGTGCCATTGCCGCCGACCGCGACTACCGCTTTAATGCCGCTCTTAATATTTTCTTTTAATAGATCGGTGGTGCTGGACAGATCATCGACGACCACGATTTTGTGCTTAATCTTATAGCGATTAAGCAAACCGATAAACCGGCGCTCGATGCGCCGATATAGTTTATTGCCGGCTTTGGGGTTGACCAGCAGAAGATACATTATTCTTTCTCTTCTTCCAGCTCGTAAGTGGGCTGAGCCGCCGGGGCAGTTTCGGCTGTTTCTTGCATGGCGCTGCTGCCTTTTAAGATCCCGCCGGGCTCGATTGACATGGCCTGGCTATTAACATTGCCATTTACTCGGCCAGTCTCCAATATCTCCAATCGTTCAATAGCCTGAATATCACCCTCGACCTCCCCGGCCACATAAACATTGCCGGCTCGGATATCGGCTTTCACTTTGGCATGCTCACCAATGATGACATCGGCGGCTGCTTCGATCTTGCCCTCAAACTGGCCGTTTATCTGGATATCACCCTCGCTGTTGAGAGTGCCGGTGACCACTACCTCCTTGCCGATCAGGGTATCTGGTTGATTAAAATCGGCAAAGTCTTTTCTGTCTTTAGCCATAGATTAGCTTACAAAAGCGACAATCCCATTGTAGGGGAAAACCGCTTCTTGGTAAAGGCGATTTTAGGGCCAGTTGTCCAGTAGCAGAAACTGGCGTGATTTCATCAAAAGGCAAAACCTCACCAGTTTTCACTACTGGGTTGACCAAAAACCAGGCCGGGCTTAGAATAGTGGATACGCGTAATTAATCAATATGAAAGCCCGTTTTTGGATAATTGGCCTGATAGTTTTAATCATCGTTCTCACGGTGGTGTTTGGAGTGTGGAAACCATTTGCCAAACAGTCAATCTACGAACTATATTCGCTGGCCCGCGGTGAGGTGGTCAGCACAGTGTCGGTGGCCGGTTCGGTAGTTAGCGGTCAGAGCTTGGAATTGGGATTTCTCTCTCCGGGAATCGTTAAAATCGTATCGGTTAAAGTGGGAGACGAGATCAAAAAGGGCGATTTGTTGGTAGCACTCAATACGGATGTGCTGAATCGCCAGGCAGCTCAAGCCCGGGCGTCTATTCAAGCTGCTCAGGCGATGATGTATAAGGCCCAAAACCAACTCCGATCCGTAGATATTAATGTATTAAATTTGGGTCTGGACAGCGCCCGGATCGCGTTAGAGAACGCTCAGCGCAGCTACCAAAATGCCCTCAACGCTTATAATGCTGGCCAGGGCCTAATCAGCGGATCAGCCGAAATAGCCCGTGTGGCTTTAAATAATGCTCAAGCTGCGTTTACCAGTACTCAATCCAACTACAATCGAATCTTGTCTGCTTACAGCAGTGGCCGAGCCACTATAGCCGATGTGCAACAAGCCTCAGCTGCTTTAACTACTGCCTCGGCCGCTTATAATATGGCCCAGGCCCAGTATCAGGCCGCTATTCGGGAAGAGGATTCCCAGCGGGTTAACTCGCGAGCCCAGCTCGACAATGCCCGGTCGGCTTTAAATAGCGCCGAGTTGGCCTATCGTTTAGCCGAAGCGCAGCGTTCCCAATCGTTGGCGCCGGCTTCATCGGCTGATATTCAATCCGCTGCTGCCCAGGTGGCCGCCAGCGTGGCTGCGTTGCAGATGGTTCAGGCCCAGATCGCTCAGGCAACTCTGAGGGCGCCGATCGATGGGCGGGTAGTCTCCGTAAATGCCAAACCAGCCGAGCTCAGCCGAACGGGCCAACCGGCGGTGGTGATAGAAACTGCCGGGGAGTTTAAGGTGGAGGTCAATATCTCTGAAACGGAATTGAGCAAAGTAAGAGTGGGACAGGTGGCCCGCATTGCTTTTGACGCGCTGCCCAATGTTTTCGCTACGGGAACGGTAGCGGCCGTTGATCCGGCTGCCACTATTGTGATGGGTGTAGTTAACTACAAAGCCACTATTGTGTTTGATCAGCCGGTGGCTGGTCTCGTCTCTTCTTTAACCGCCGACCTGGAGATTATCACCGATAGCCGGCCAGATGTGCTAATAGTGCCACGCCGCGCATTGGTTAAAACCGCTAACGGTTACATAATTAAAGTGTTGCAAGATAAACAAGTAGTTGAGAAGAGTATAGAGGTTGGCTTGTTGGGCGATACCGATGCCGAGATCGTTGGCGGCCTGGCCGCCAACGAACAAATTATTCTGAAGATATCTTAAACCGTGGCGGACACAACTTTAGTTCAGCTGACGGATCTCGACAAAAGTTATGGTGCGGGCGATACCAAGACAGTGGTATTGCGCGGCTTGAATTTGCGCATTAACTATGGTGAGTTTGTGGCAATTATGGGCCCGTCCGGTTCTGGCAAATCTACTTTGATGCATATCTTAGGATTGCTTGATCGGCCAACTAGCGGGGCGTACCATCTGTCCGCTGAGCGGGTCGATAGTTTGAACGAAGATAAGCTGGCCTCGTTGCGGAATCGCAAGATGGGTTTTGTGTTTCAGTCATTTAATCTGCTGCCGCGTACCTCGGCTCTGGAGAATGTGGAATTGCCGTTGATCTATGCCGGAGTATCGGCCCAGGATCGGCGCATTCGGGCCAAGCAAGCTCTGGAGCGAGTTGGGTTAGCGCATCGAATTAACAATGCGCCCAATCAATTGTCGGGAGGCGAACAGCAACGGGTGGCGATCGCCAGAGCGCTGGTCGGAGGCCCAGAGATCGTTTTTGCGGACGAACCAACTGGCAACTTGGATACCAAAAACAGCTACGAAATCATGGAAATATTTAAACAGCTCAACCAAGAAGGGCGGACGATTATTTTAGTTACTCACGAAGATGATATCGCCCGTTTTGCCAAACGGATTATTCGATTAAAGGATGGTGTAGTAGTGGGGGATGACCTAATTGGTGAATTGCAATGAACCAGCTGGCTACTTTGAAGATGGCTTTGACCGCGCTGTGGATCAACAAGGTTAGATCAGTTTTAACTTTGCTGGGAATTGTAATTGGCATCTCAGCGGTAGTGGTGATCATCGCTTCTGGCGAAGGGGTACAGAGTTTTGTCCTCAAGCAGATCCAATCGTTTGGCACCAATGTGATGTCGGTGATGCCTGGCGGATCCGAGGATGAACGCATTGGCCCACCCGCCGCGGTAATGG
>METE01000001.1:43806-45059 GCA_001771275.1 candidate division Kazan bacterium RIFCSPLOWO2_01_FULL_48_13 | reverse complement strand
CCGATGTGTTGGATGTGGGGGCGGCTTCCTCCGCCACTCAGGTTGTCATCCCCGGCCCGGAAGACGATGTGTTTGCCACACTCTATGGGGTGAGCCCATCGTATTTTGATATCTCCAGTATGGATTTTGTCGAAGGCTACACCTTTACCGAAGACGATGTTAGAGGGGTGGGCACGGTAGCGGTATTGGGGGATACGATCAAGGAAAAGCTGTTTGGCAGCGATAGCGCTATTGGTCAAAAAGTAAAGTTGGGCAACCATCGATACCGGGTGGTGGGAGTGTTGGAGGGTGGCACTACCTTTGGAATGGATATGGGCAAATTTGTTTATATCCCCGTGACCACTGCTCAGAAATTATTATTAGGCGTTGATTATGTTTCCGAGATCATGGTGCGGGTAACGAGCGAAGACCGAATCGATGCGGCCCGCGGTGATGTTCAAAATGTTCTTCGTGAACGTCATCACATTGCTGATGCCAAGAATGATGATTTTACGATTCGTACCATTAAGGATGCGCTAACGATGATTCAATTAGTTATGGGGGCATTAACCCTATTTTTAGCGGCCATCGCCGGCATCTCGCTATTGGTGGGTGGGATCGGGATTATGAATATTATGCTGGTCTCGGTAACTGAGCGGACCCGAGAGATCGGTTTGCGAAAAGCGATCGGCGCTCGGCGGCGGGACATTTTAATCCAATTCCTATTGGAGGCTATTCTTTTGACTGGGATCGGCGGGTTGATTGGTTTTATCTTAGGGATCAGCGGAGCCGCGCTGACCGCCATGGTGGGAAATTGGGATTTTCATATTGGCTGGCAGGCGATCACTCTGCCGGTGCTGATGACGGTTTTCTTTGGAGTGGTGTTTGGGATGTATCCAGCGGTCCGGGCTTCGCGGTTAGATCCCATCACTGCCTTGCGTTACGAATAGGGCCTGCCCTGTAGTGAAGTTGGCGTTGATTTGGCTTTCGGCGATAGCCGCGCCAACATCTACTACAGGGTTTACCCCGTTAGAAGTCCAGCAGGGTTATATATTTACAATTTAGGCCAATGTGGGCGAACGGTGCTCCGCTTAGATTTTGTTAGGTTGGTTGCTCAGATGAGCAACTTCTAACGGGGTTTACATTTAACACCTATCAGGTTAGGATTATAAGGTAACTTTTGGCTATGACTCTCGATAAGATCCTCATTATTATTCAGGTAGTGTTGGGCGTTCTGCTGATGGCGGTTATTTTAATCCAGGCTCGAGGCGCCT
>METE01000001.1:27156-43778 GCA_001771275.1 candidate division Kazan bacterium RIFCSPLOWO2_01_FULL_48_13 | reverse complement strand
GTGGCGTTGGTTAGCCTGTTGCTTTAAGCCCGCCACTCGGAAGTGAATATCTTTCGCATTCAAAAACGGCTCAGTCCTGACCAGTTCAGCCAGTCGCATGGCTTGATGCGCTGGTTGTATCGGTTGCAGATACTGGCTAATGCAGTGGGCGGATTTTTCCGTTACTTTGTCAACCATCTATCTCGAATGGAGAAGGTGACAATCGCTGGCCTGGTGGGAGTGATCTTTATTGCTGGAGTAAGCTTATTGGCAGCGGTGAGCCGATCGGCGGATGTCCAGGCCGTTAAAGGCGGCAGTATTATCGAGGGGGTGGTAGGGCGCATTCAAGTTATTAATCCGCTATATGCCGAGAGTAATCCGGCTGACCGGGACATTAGTCGGTTGGTTTTCTCCGGATTAGTTAAGACTGGTTTAGGCAGAGAGTTCCTGCCCGACCTGGCGGCATCTTGGGAAGTGTTGGACAAAGGCAAAACCTATCTATTTAAATTGCGGGATAACGCCAAATGGCACGACGGCGATCGGATGCTGGCTGAAGATGTAGTTTTTACTATCCAGGTTATCCAAAATGAAGGATATGCAGGCCCGCTAAAAAGCGCCTGGCAGGGGATTGAGGTGACAGCGTTAGACACTGCTACGGTGAGATTTTCTCTGCCGAACCCATCCACCTTCTTTTTGTCGCAGGCGACGGTGGGAATCATTCCGGCTCATCTGTTTGCCCATCTGCCAGTGGCTGAGATCGGCAATCCGGATAATAATCGACAGCCAATCGGGGCCGGCCCGTATCAAATCATTGATACTATTGCTGCCAAGGACTCTTTAAACTTAGTGGCCAATCCCAACTACTATGCCGAGCAGCCATTTATCGACAAGATAGTTTTTTATTTCTTCGATAGCGAAAAATCACTGCTGGGAGCAATTAGGAGCGGCACCGTGACGAGCGCCAGCTTCTCGGTGTTGAATGATGTATCGGATTTAGGATTGCCCAATATTAGAACCTATACCTACTCACTGCCGCAGTATAAAGCAGTATTCTTTAATACTATGGGCGGTAGCGTTGCTTTGGCCGATAAAGCTATTCGCCAAGCCTTGGCCTTTGCTACCGATAAACAAAAGATAATCAAGGAGGCCGCCAACGGCAACGCTACAGTAGTGGATAGTCCAATCCTGCCCGGATTTTGGGGGCACCTGCCCGAGATCAAAAAATATGGACTCGACTTTGTAGCTGCCCGTGATGTTTTAAATCGAGCTGGCTGGCGGGATATTGATCAAGACGGAGTGATGGAAAAGGATAACCATCGGTTAGAGCTCACCCTAACTTTTAAAGATGACGCGGTCCAGCAGGAGATCGCTGAAACCCTAAAATCTAATTGGAGCGCAATCGGGGTATTGGTTAATTTAAATCCGGTGGCTAACGATAGGCTAATAGATGAAGTAATCCGCCCCAGGAACTACGAAGCATTGATCTTTGGACAGAATTTGGGAGCGGATTCGGATCCGTACGCCTACTGGCACAGCAGCCAGATCCAAGACCCCGGGCTGGCGCTATCGATCGTTTCCGATAAGGACATCGACAATAATTTAGAGATGGCGCGGCTCTCTTCGGATATCAACAGATCCATTGGCTATTACCATAAGTTCCAAGCTGCTTTTTCTAATTTGGTTCCGGCTGTGCTGCTGTACCAGCCTCACTTTACCTATTTGGTAGATGCGAAAGTTAAGGGAGTGACCGCCAATATCAACCTCGGCGACACCTCGGATCGATTCCTCAATATTACCGAGTGGTATGTCAAGTTTCGTCGAGCAGTTTCGGATATAATAGAAACTGATCCAGGGCAATAAAAAATACAAAATATAAAATAAAAAACCGTCATTTGCTATTTTCTATTTGATATTTGTCATTGACTTGGGCGAGTGGTGGAACTGGCAGACACGCTAGGTTAAGGGCCTAGTGGGGAAACCCGTGGAGGTTCGAGTCCTCTCTCGCCCACCAAGATCAAAATGTGCCCCTTGGCACATTTCTGATCTTTATTGGACAGAAAGGACGAGAAGCAAGGTCCGCCAAAGTGATATCTATATCACAAGAGGCTAATGACCTACTTGTGATGAGATTGAACGCCGGCGGAAGTCCTCTTTCGCCCACCAGTAAACAGCTTCGCCGTAATATCCAATACCCAATATCCAATGAAAGAAGCCATGTTATTACTATTCGGGGTGATGCTATTAGGGGGATGCTCCAATGTTCCGTTGTTGAATGATAAAACTGGTGGTCGAACTACCGATCAAACTGCCAAATGCGGCACCATCGAAGTCGCTGGGGATTTAACTGCCTATAATCGGTTAGCGGTTCCCGAAAAACAGTTAGTCGGTATATTAGGGGATAATGGTCCCGGTAGTGGAGTTACTGCTATCCAAAGATATTCTCGCTATTCTCTCAGTGGACAGCCATTGGCGCCAATCTCCGAGGATCTGAGCGCTTATGTCGGGGGACAGGTAATCGTTATCGGGAAACAGTATAAGTTTGAGTTAGAGGGACAGCTGATGGACGAGCTATGGGCAAAAAGCATAAGCTGTCGATAATTTAACATTCGGGCGCATACCCGTCCGACTGGACGACTCCAATCGTTCAGGCGGGGCTCAGGGCCGAAGGCCCCCCTCGGGGAGTAGGGTATTTAAAATTTACGGGCGCATAGCTCAGTTGGTAGAGCACTTGGTTTACATCCAAGTTGTCGGGGGTTCGAGACCCTCTGCGCCCACCATAGAACGGCTTCGCCGTAATATCCAATGCCCAATATCCAATGATTGGAAATTGGAGATTGAAAATTAACTACGCAGTAGTTTCTTAGGGCGAGTGGTGGAATGGTATACACGAAGGACTTAAAATCCTTTGCCGCAAGGCTTGTGGGTTCGAATCCCACCTCGCCCACCATGATCGAGATGTGCCTTCCGGCACGCTCTCGATCAATCGATTGGGTGGATGAGAAGTTTATACCCGACCTATAAAATATATATAGAAGGGTAAATCCCACCTCGCCCACCATGAAGCAGTGCAAAGCACGCTTCATGGCCGTGAAGTGAACTAAAGTTCTACTTTACTGGCCACAATGATTCTTAGGTGTTAAGAAACAATGAAAAATGATCGTTTGAGTTTCGGTTTGGGGTATCATAGAATAGTTATTGGTTGAAAAATTTGCCGCGGTAGCTCAGTTGGTAGAGCGAGGGCCTGAAGAGCCCTGCGTCGGCGGTTCGATCCCGTCCCGCGGCACCATGAAGCAGTGCAAAGCACGCTTCATGGCCGTGAAGTGAACTAAAGTTCTACTTCACTGGCCATAATGGTTCAGTTATTTAAGAAACATGGGGAAGCTTCAGTATTGCGTTTATGTTCTCTACAGTAAGACCGACGGTGGGCTATATATTGGCTCCACTTCAGATCTTAAACAGAGACTTACGGATCATTTCCATGGAAATGCTGCTGCAACGGCTCCGCGCCGACCACTACATTTGATTTTTTGCGAGTATTATCTCGATAAAAAAGACGCGTTACGGCGAGAAATGTATCTCAAAACTAGCACTGGTCGTCGCGCACTTCGTATTATGTTAACAAACAGCTTGCTTTCTGCGGGTGTCGTATAACGGCTATTACATTACCTTGCCAAGGTAGAGACGGGAGTTCGACTCTCCTCACCCGCTCCATGTCGTAGCGAGCTCTGCTAAGTCGCCCAGATAAATAAATTTGCTGGGCTCCCCGCTTCGCTGCTACTCCTTTTCAAATCATAAGCACCTCTGGGCTAGCGCCCCGAGGCTGGCTTATGATTTGAGATTTAAAAATCGTAGGTTGGTATAATGGGCGGTGGAGGAGGCAAAATGATTATTGGCATCACTGGTACCAATGGGGCCGGAAAAGATCTGGTTAGTCAGATCCTACTTAAAAAGCTGGGCTGGCCTTATTTTTCTTTGTCAGATGAGCTTCGGCGGATTGCTTTAGAGAACAATCTCGATGTCTCCCGCCCCACCTTACAACAACTGGGAAACGAGCTAAGACAGCAACACGGACCCAGCTATCTATCTCAAAGGATAGTTGATCGAGCGGCCGATGATTTTATAGTAACCAGCTTGCGCAATCCCCAAGAGTGCGAACCGTTCAAACAGAAATCGAGATTTATTTTGATCGCGGTTGACGCGCCAATCGAATTACGCTACGAGCGGATATCGGGCAGAGATCGGGCCGGCGAGTCGAACTGGAGTTTGGCGGATTTTAAACGCAATGAAGATGAGTTTGAAATGGATGGGGGAGAGTTTGGTCGCCAGCTTCGTAAAATGATGCAAACAGCTGACATTACAATTATTAATAATGGCACGGTTGTAGATTTAGAGAATAAGCTTAATCAGATAATCGCGGAGGTGAAGAATGTATCGACGCTATACTTGGGATGAATACTTTATGGCGATCTGTGATGTGGTCGGTGGTAGGGGGACTTGCGATCGGGGCAGAAGTGGGTCGGTAATCGTTAAGAATAAACGAATCGTTTCGACTGGCTATGTTGGTTCTCCGGTGGGACTTCAGCACTGTGATGAGATCGGCCACGAATTTAAAGACACTGTGCACGAGGATGGTCATGTCTCAAAACACTGTGTCCGTACCACTCATGCTGAACAGAACGCTATCTGTCAGGCCGCTCGGTTTGGCACCTCAATTGATGGGGGAACGCTGTATTGCAAGATGACGCCCTGCTATACCTGTGCCAAAATGATCATCAATACCGGCATCAAACGAGTGGTGGCACAAAAAGATTATCACGCTGGGACTGATAGTCGGCGAGTATTTAAAGAGGCTGGTATCCAATTTGATATCTTGGATGATACATTAGAAGTGTATGCTGACCAGGTGGGGTCAACTCCGGCAACAGCTTAGACGCACAACGGCTTCGTCGTAATATCCAATGCCCAATATCCAATGATTGGAAATTGGAGATTGAAAATTAACTACGCAGTAGTTTATTAGGGCCTGGTGGCCGAGCACCGCTTGCAGCGGGACCCCGCCGTAGGCGGTGGGCGGTCAGCCCAGCACTTGTATTATGGCCAGGTGTCCGAGCGGTTAGGAAGAGGTCTGCAAAACCTCGTACAGGAGTTCGACTCTCCTCCTGGCCTCCAGGACAAGTGCTGGATCGACTCTGTCTGACGGTAGGCAGGTCCGCTCCAGGCCTCCAAATACCACGGCCTCGTCGTAATATCCAATGCCCAATATCCAATGATTGGAAATTGGAGATTGAAAATTAACTACGCAGTAGTTTCTAAGGGCGAGTGGTGAAATGGTATACACGCAGCGTTCAGGTCGCTGTGGGAGCAATCCCATGGAGGTTCAAGTCCTCTCTCGCCCACCACAAGATTTTTTAATCGGCCACGGGTCGAATAAAAAATCTTTGATAGTATGTTGGTTGAGAAGGAATTGAACCTTGGGAAAGGGGTCGGGGAAACGGGAGTTTCCCCGCAGTGGAGGCAGACCGCTTTAGCGGGCGTCGGAACCGCAAGGGTCCGAGGAGGGGTGAGATGGCCCGAACCCCGACAGGTTTTAGTCCTCTCTCGCCCACCATGAAGCAGAGCAAAGCTCGCTTCATGGCCGTGAAGTGAACTAAAGTTCTACTTCACTGGCCAGTATGGTTCTTAAATATTAAGAAACAATAAAAATATAAAACCACCGTTTGGTATTCTCTATTTGATATTCGGTATTATTTTTTATGAGTTACTTAAAACGACACAGTCAGAAGTATGCCTATCAGATGAAACGGAAATATCGGGAAGATCCGTTTGCTTTTTTGGTGCTGTGGGCACTGTTTTTTAGCGCGATATTTTTGGTGTTCGCTTTTCGTGGACTAATTGCTGTTCAATTCATGCGCAAGATTAATGTTGATCCCAATGCCCATCTTAAAACAGACGAACTAACCGATACTAATACCGATCAGAGCAACACCGCGGAAGATCAACTAACCGCTGCTTCACCAATCTCTGCCACTCCGCCTACTACCGAGACCCCTGCCTTTAGCGGGGAAACCTACACCGTCAAAGATGGAGATACTTTATATGCAGTTGGTCAGCAGCTGGGCCAGGATTGGAAGGAGATTGCCCGGCTAAATGATTTAGAGCCGCCGTACAGCTTAAATGTTGGACAAGAACTAAAGCTACCTTAAGGTGTTTAAGCGCTTAAGCTTTATTTTAGCCGTTCTGATCCTGGCGGCAGTGGCCGGGATGGTCGGGGTGGGTTTTTATTTGTCTCCTCAAGACAATTTAGCAGTTAGCGATGCGATCGTAGTAGTCAGCGGGGGAGAGACTAATCAGCGGGTGGCCGAAGGGGTAAAGTTGTATAAGGCAGACTGGGCCAAGGTCCTGATTATGTCCGGTGCGGCTCGCGACGCTAAAGACTCCAACGCGGCGGCGATGAAACGAATGGCAATTAACTCAGGTATTCCAGCTAACAAAATCATTACTGAGGAGGAGTCGATGAACACATTTGAGAACGCTGCTTATGTGCGCGGGATTGTCGAAAGCCGAAAATTAAATCGATTGATCTTAGTTACTTCGCCGTATCATCAAAGAAGGGCGGCGCTGGTGTTTGCCAAGGCATTGGCGGGTTTGCCGGTTAAAATAATTAATCACTCGTCGTTGGATTCGGCTTGGCGAAAGAACGGTTGGTGGCTGGACGACTGGGCCCGGAAGCTCACCTGGAGTGAGGTTAAAAAGGTGGCCTACACTTTAGTCGTGCCTTTCCCTTATCAGAAATAACCCCACCCTACCTCCCCTTATAATAAGGGGAGGAGTGGAGGAGTGGTATAATAAGTGGCGTATTAGTAAGTTAAGAAAGGAATTAATATGGGTTTCACTTGGTTTCTAATAATTGTTATCTTATTGTTGGCGATCTGGGCCGTTGGCATCTTTAATAGATTAGTGGTTTTAAAGAATCGCGTAGCGGAGGCGGACAGCGATATTGATGTGCAGCTGAAGCGTCGGCACGATCTGATCCCCAACTTAATTCAAACAGTTGAAGGGTATGCTACCCACGAACGGGAGCTGTTGGAGAAGGTAACTCAGGCTCGCACTGCCGCGATGGACGCAAATAATCAGCCGAAGGCAACCCGGGCAGCGGCCGAGAATCAACTGACTACTACACTTAAATCTTTGTTTGCAGTAGCCGAAAACTACCCCGAGCTAAAGGCCAATACTAATTTCTTGGCGTTGCAGGAGGAGTTATCGGATACCGAGAATAAGATTATGTCTTCCCGCCGGTTCTACAACACCAATGTTAAGGACTTCAATACCCGTCAAGAAATGTTTCCTTCCAGCGTAATTGCCAAGATGTTTGGCTTTAAGAAGTCCGAACTATTTGAAATAGCCGATATTGCTGAGCGGGAAGTGCCCAAAGTGGATTTTAGCTCACAGGCTTAAGCTATGTATCAACAGATTGAGAGCAATAAGCGCAAGACGATTTTGTTGATGGCGTTGTTTTTTGCGCTGATTGTAGGACTGGGCTATGCCCTGGCTCTTTACTATAACAATTCTGGCATACTGGTAGTTGCTCTGATCGTGAGCATCTTAAGCAACTGGGTGAGCTACTGGTGGGGGGATAAAGCTATTCTGGGGTTATCTGGCGCCAGACTACTCAATCACGACAAGGATTTACAGGAACGCCAGATCTATCACTTAGTCGAAAATCTGTGTATCGCGGCCGGGGTTCCAATACCTTCCGTATATATCATCAACGACCCGGCTCTTAATGCTTTTGCCACCGGGAGGGATCCTAAACATGCCAGCATTGCTCTAACTACTGGCTTAATCGAACAATTAGATAAAACCGAATTGGAAGGGGTAATCGCGCACGAACTGTCGCATGTGCGCAACTACGATATTTTGTTGGCCACCGTTGTTGTCACACTACTGGGATTAGTAGTGATGGTGTCCGATTGGACATTAAGAGCGCGGTGGTATGGACATAGCGATAGCAATAAAAATGATCACGGTGGTAATTGGCTGGCGATTGTGGGGCTAATTTTAATTATCCTATCGCCGATCTTGGCGCGGTTGATCTATTTTACGATCTCCCGCCAGCGAGAGTATTTAGCCGATGCTTCGGGGGCGCTGCTGACTCGCTATCCAGAAGGATTAGCCAATGCTCTACGGAAAATCAGCTCTGATAAGCATAAACTGCGAGTAACCAGCAGCGCCACAGCCGGTTTGTATATTGTAAATCCGTTCAAAAAAACCAGCGAAATGGTCACCGAACTTTTTTCGACTCATCCGCCGATCGAAAAACGGATCGCCGCCCTAGTGGGAATGAATATTACCGCGGCGGAGTAGTTTATAATAAAACTATGGGGAAATGTAAAAAATATCTGCCAACCATAGCTATAGCGATAATTTTGTTGTTGTCGGCTGCCAGCTGCAGCAGCCAGCCAGTTAGTATTAATCGAGTGGTGATTGCTTCGCAAATTAATACCGACAACAGTCCGATTGCCGAATCGCAAATCAATGTTCTCTCCACTACTCCTGCCATCTATCTGGCGGCAGAGGTGCTTAATGCCCGCGAAGGAACTGCGGTGGATGTGGAGTGGAGGTACCTAACCGGAGATCGCTTAGTAGCGACTGAGAGTTTTCGGGGCGGTCGCAGTGAGGATACCCCGCATGAATTTATAACCGGGGTGGCCCCCGTCGACAGCTGGTTATCGTCTCGGATAACTTTAAATAGTTTAAGCTGGGCGATTGGCTCGTATGAGGTGGTAGTTAAACTGAATAATCAAGAGGCAAAGAGGATCAACTTTAATGTGGTTGGCAGTCGGGAGTTTGATGAGTTGGCTAAGCAAGCGCTGGTGGAAGCAGTCTATCTGGGCAGTAAGTTGAACGATCAGAATCAAGTGACTATTCCGGGGACCCGTTTTCGCCGCGCGGAAAGCACGATCTATGCTGTGGTCCTCCTAAAAAATGCCCCGGCGAGCACAGGGGTGCAGGCAGTTTGGGAGCAGCTGGAGACCGGCAGGCAGATTAGCACCTTTAGCACCACCTTCTCTGGCAGCGGTTATCTGCCGTTTGATATCTCCCTTTCCGCCATCGGCAAGAACTGGCCTGACCGGCTGTGGCCAGCCGGAAACTACTCTGTCTCGATCTATGTGGATAAGGTATTAGTTACCACCAAGAACTTCTCGGTTAGTTAGGCTGAGGGGGGACTAATTTATCCCCATTAGGCCGCCTGGGGATACTTTTTGCCCGAAGGGTATTGACACCCAACCGGATTATTTGTTACTGTTTGAGTATGACCCAAAGATAGGGAATAAAAGTCCCATCGAGACTTTTTGGTCGTAGTTCATCAAAAGGTTCATTTTTTGTATGCGCTCAAAGAGGCCCCATATTACCGACAACTCTCTATTTTCAGAGACTAAGTGGTATGCTTCCGCGAAAGACAGCGCCGAGCTCCCCAATTTAAGCTCGCTCCAGACTGATTCTTACAACTGGTTTCTCCGTGAAGGACTCAAGGATTTATTCGATGAGATCTCTCCCATCGAAGACCTGACGGGTAAGAATTTGGAGCTGCATTTCGTCGACTACTACCTCGAAGAACCAAAGGTAGACGAAGTGACCGCCCGGGAGATCGATGCCACCTACGAAGCAGCCCTGAGAGTAAAACTGCGTCTGATCAACAAAGAAACAGGCGAGATTAAGGAACAAGAAGTTTTCTTGGGCGATATGCCACTGATGACCAACTCCGGCACCTTTATTATTAACGGGGTGGAGCGAGTGGTAGTTTCCCAGTTGATCCGCTCGGCGGGAGTTTTGTTTACCCGCGCTGAGGGATTGGAACACGGCCAATACGGGGCCAAGATTATTCCCGAGCGAGGCGCCTGGCTGGAGCTCGAGACTAACAGCAAGGGGATTATCTCGGTCAAGATCGACCGCAAGCGCAAAACCTATCTGACCACTCTGCTGCGGGCGTTCGGCCTTAGTTCCGACCACGAGATCCTTGACACCTTTAAAGATGTTAATACCAACCCCAAGTACGACTATCTGACGATCACGATCGACAAGGATCCGTCTAAATCGAGCGATCAGGCTATCTTGGAGATCTACAAAAAAGTCCGGCCGGGCGATCTGGCTACCGTCGATAACGCCCGCAACCTGTTTCATAATATGTTTCATACCTTCCGCCGATACGATCTGTCCGGAGTGGGCCGTTATAAGATCAATAAACGCCTGGGCCTTGATATCCCTAATAAAAAAGAGTTTCGGGTACTGACTAAAGCAGATCTCATCGCCATCGCGCGGGAGATCATTCGTTTAAATAATAAGGGGGGCCCGGAAGACGATGTTGATAATTTAAAGAATCGCCGGGTACGGGCAGTGGGTGAGTTGGTGCAGAGCAAATTTAGAACCGGGCTGGTTCGGGTGGAACGAATTGTTAAGGACCGGATGAGCGTTTCGGACATTCAAACGGTTACCCCGGCGCAGCTGATTAACGCCCGGCCGATCAGCGCTATTATGCAGGAATTCTTCGGTTCATCGCAGTTGTCACAGTTTATGGATCAAACCAATCCGTTGGCCGAGTTGGAGCATAAGCGGAGACTGTCGGCGATGGGTCCCGGCGGACTCTCCCGCGAACGGGCCGGCTTTGATGTCCGCGATGTCCACACCAGCCACTATGGCCGTATCTGTCCGATCCAAACCCCGGAAGGCCAGAACATTGGCTTGGTGGGGCAGTTAGCCTCCTTTGCCAAGGTTAACAACTATGGCTTTATCGAAACGCCGTATCGCCGCATTGTCCACGAGATAGTCAACGACGGAGTTGCCCCAGTGGGGATGGTGGCTTACCACGACATTGTGTTGCCGAGCAGCAGTAAGGTAGTGGTACCAGCGGATTCGACGATCACCGCTGAACAAGCCGCGATGCTATCTAAATCCAAGCAAGAGCTGCCACTGCTGAGAATTAAATCCAAAATTACCAACGAAGTTGAATATCTGGACGCCTTTGAAGAAGAGGGCCTATCGATCGCCCAAGCCGATATTCCGCATGACGAAGCGGGGGTCATCAGTCAGTCAAAAGTGGCCGTGCGCCAAAGTGGAGAACCAGTTACCGCTTCCATTGGTCGAATCGACCACGCCGATGTCAGCCCCCGCCAGATTGTGAGTATCGCCACCTCTTTAATTACCTTTGTAGAACATGACGACGCGAGGCGCGCGCTGATGGGCAGCAACATGCAACGGCAGGCGGTGCCCTTGGTTAAGCCGTCGGTTCCCATCGTGGGCACCGGGATGGAGGGTCCCGCCGCTTTAGGTTCGGGCTGGGTGGTTACCGCGCCGGTTGCCGGCATCATCAAATATGTTGATGCCAAACGGATCGAACTGGTGGGCGACAAGGACGAAAAAACCCATGTGTTTAAATTAGCTAACTTCCGCCGGTCCAACTACGAAACCAATCTGCATCAAAAACCGATCGTAGTTAAGGGCCAGAAAGTAAAGAAGGGGGAACCTTTGTGCGATGGTCCGGCGATCGTTAATGGTCGGTTGGCCTTAGGCCAGAACTTATTGGTGGCGTTTATGCCTTGGGGCGGTTTCAACTACGAAGACGCCATCATTATCTCCGATCGATTGGTAAGAGAAGATATCTACAGCTCCATTCATATTAAGAGAGAAGAGATCGATGTGCGGGAGACCAAGCTGGGCCCCGAAATTACCACCCGGGATATTCCCAATGTGGGTGAAGACGCGGTAGCCGACCTGGATGAAGACGGTATTGTGCGGATCGGCGCGCGGGTTAAAGCCAATGATATTTTAGTGGGCAAGATTACGCCCAAAGGCGAGACCGAGCTAACTGCCGAGGAGCGGTTGCTGAGGGCTATCTTTGGCGAAAAAGTCAAAGATGTTAAAGACACCTCTTTGCGCCTGCCGCACGGCGGCTACGGTAAAGTGGTTGATATTAAAATATTTGATCGGGACAAGGGCGATAAGTTGGAAGTTGGCGTGATCAAGCGCCTTTATGTTTACATTGCTCAATTGAGGAAGATTTCGGTCGGCGACAAGTTAGCTGGTCGTCATGGTAATAAAGGCGTTATCTCCCGCGTGTTGCCGCAAGCTGACATGCCGTTTATGGCTGATGGTACTCCGGTCGACATTGTCTTAAATCCCTTAGGCATCATCTCGCGAATGAACTTAGGCCAGGTGTTAGAAACTCACCTCGGTTGGGCGGCGGCTACCTTAGGTTTCAACGCGGTGAACCCGGTCTTTGAAGGGATAGATATGGAGGGGATCGTTGATGAGATGAAACGAGCGGGTTTACCCCTCGATGGCAAGATCCAGTTGTTTGATGGTCGGAACGGCAAACCGTTCGATCAGAAAACTACCGTCGGCGTGGTCTATATGCTAAAGCTGATCCATATGGTGGACGATAAGATCCACGCCCGCTCGATCGGTCCCTATGCCTTGGTTACGCAGCAGCCGTTGGGTGGTAAGGCGCAGTTAGGTGGCCAGCGGTTAGGTGAGATGGAGGTGTGGGCGTTAGAAGGTTACGGCGCCGCGCATATTCTGCAAGAGATGCTCACAATCAAATCCGATGATGTGTTAGGCCGCTCCCGCACCTATGAAGCAATCATTAAGGGAGAGGAGATCCAAAAGCCGCAGACCCCCGAGGCGTTTAATGTTATCGCCAAAGAACTGCAGGGATTGGGCCTCAACATTGAGCTATTAGATAAAGGCGGCAAGGTAATCAATGAAATACTGCCAAAAAAACTTAAGAAGAAGTAAATGATGAGAGAAACTCTGTCACAAGCCGAACGGAATCCCAAGAAGAAGAGCTTTAAAGAAGAGTTCGCGGCCGTTCGGATTTCCCTAGCATCGCCTGAACAGATATTGGCGTGGTCGCATGGCGAGGTAACCAAACCGGAAACCATCAACTACCGCACCCTAAAGCCAGAGAAAGATGGCCTGTTTGACGAACGGATTTTTGGTCCCACCAAGGATTGGGAGTGCTACTGTGGCAAATATAAGAAGATCCGCTACAAGGGTGTGGTCTGCGACAAATGCGGTGTCGAAGTAACGCGGGCTGTCGTTCGGCGCGAACGGATGGGCCATATCGAGTTGGCCGTGCCGGTTTCTCACATCTGGTATCTTCGGGGCGCTCCTTCGCGGCTGGGTCTTACCTTAGATGTGCAGGCTAAGAAATTGGAACAGGTTATCTATTTTGCCGCTTACATTATTACCGCAGTAGACGAGCAGGCTAAAGCCCAAGCTTTAGAACAGCTCAGCGGTGAATACAGCCAGCACACCAAAGCCCTGAAGAATGATTACAAGAACAGCGCGGCTAATGCTGGTGACAACGAACAATCTCGGTTGACCAAAGAACTGTCGGATAAATTGGATAAATTAAAGCAGGCCTACAGTACCGCCGTGGCCGAGATCAATGATCTGATCCCGCGGCGAGTGATCTCGGAATTAGAGTATCGCGATCTGTCACTAAAATACGGATCGGTATTTAAGGCGGGCATTGGCGCAGAAGCGATTCATGAACTGATCAGTGTAGTCGATCTGGAAGCCGATATTAAAGAGATTCGCGAAGACCTGGTCGATGCTGTTGGCCAGAAACGCAAACGGCTGCAGAAGCGGCTGCGCTTATTAGAAGGATTTAGACGGGCCAAGCTCCGACCGGAGTGGATGCTGATCCGTTCTCTGCCGGTGATCCCGCCCGACTTGCGGCCCATGGTGCAGTTAGATGGCGGCCGGTTTGCTACCTCCGATCTCAACGACCTCTATCGTCGGGTAATCAATCGCAACAACCGGCTGCAGAAACTGGTGGAGATCGGCGCTCCCGAGGTGATCACCAGAAACGAAAAACGGATGTTGCAAGAAGCAGTTGATGCGCTGTTTGATCTAACCGCCCGCGAGGCTTCTACCGCTACTACCAGCAAACGCAAGCTTAAATCAATCGCCGATCTTTTGCGCGGCAAACAAGGTCGGTTCCGCCAGAACTTACTGGGCAAGCGCGTTGACTACTCTGGCCGCAGCGTAATTGTGGTCGGCCCAACGCTTAATCTAAACGAATGTGGTCTTCCCAAAACCATCGCGCTGGAGATATTTAAGCCGTTTGTCATTTCGGTACTGCTCCGAAATGAAATTGTCCACAATGTTAAAACAGCCAGCAAGATGGTGGAACGGCAAGTGCCTGAAGTGTGGGATGCTTTAGATGAAGTCATCGGCAACTATCATGTGCTGTTAAACCGGGCGCCGACGCTGCACCGGTTGGGGATCCAAGCCTTTAAGCCCAAGTTGGTCGAGGGCAATGCTATCCAGCTACATCCGTTAACCTGTAGCGCCTTTAATGCCGACTTCGATGGTGATCAGATGGCTGTTCATCTGCCGCTCTCTCGGCCGGCTCAGATCGAGGCGGAACAGATCATGCTATCCGCCCACAACTTGCTTAAACCAGCTACCGGCGATCCGGTGATCGTTCCTACCCAGGATGTGGTCTTAGGCTGCTACTATATGACTTTAATGCAGCCCCGGTCGGCCGGCAACCGAATAAAGGCGTTCGAAAGCATCGATGACGCTTTGATTGCTCACAACAACGACCGTCTCAGCTTCCACGAACCGGTAGTGGTTCGGCATGCTGGCAAGTTGATCGAAACAACATTGGGCCGACTGATGTTCAATCGGGTTATTCCCCAAGAGATCGGGTTTATTAATGAAGTGGTAACCAAGCGAACTTTAAAGAAGATTCTTAATCGGGTACACACCGAATTGGGGGATGAGCGGACTGCCAGCTTTGCCGACGCACTGAAGAATACCGGTTTTAACTTTGCCACTCTCTCCGGCGTTACCTTTAGTGTGTCCGATCTGCAGATTCCCGGGGCTAAGGTGGAGCTGATCAAGGCCACGGAAGAGAAAGTAGAGCAGATTCGAGATCAGTACAAAGACGGTCTGATCACTGTGGATGAGCGGCGACGGTTATCGATTCAGTTGTGGGAATCAGCCAAGGAGCAGATCGAAGGATTTGTGGCGCACAAAGAAAAAGATATGTTTGGCTCCACCAACTTAATGATTGATTCCGGCGCGCGCGGCAGCATTGAGCAGCTTAACCAGTTGGTGGGAATGAAGGGCGTAGTGGTCAACCCGGCCGGAAAATCAATCGAACTGCCGGTTAAATCCAACTATCGAGAAGGCTTAACCTCGTTGGAGTACTTTATTTCTACACACGGTGCCCGCAAAGGTGGAGCCGATACGGCGCTGAGGACTTCGGATGCTGGTTATCTGACCCGTAGGTTGGTGGATGTATCACAAGATGTGGTGATTGTCACTGATGACTGCCATGCCACCGAGGGCCGCACCGTCTATCGGGTTGACGCCGAAGAGATCGGCGAGACATTGGCTTCTTCGGCTAGTGGTCGATTTATCCTGGAAGACATTAAAGATAGCAGCGGCCATATCGTGGTTTCCGGCGGCGCTTATGTCGATGAAGCGGTTGCCAAACTGATTAGTGACCTGCCGCTCGATATCCTAACAGTTAGGTCGCCGTTAGGCTGCCAATTAGATTTTGGTATCTGTCAGACCTGTTACGGCAAGGATCTGGCTCGGGGCCGGTTGGTTAAATTGGGCGAAGCGGTCGGGATTGTGGCGGCTCAAAGCATTGGTGAACCCGGTACTCAGCTGACTATGCGTACCTTCCACACTGGAGGGGTGGCTAGCGCCTTGGATATCACCCAGGGTCTCCCGCGGGTGGAGGAGGTATTCGAAGCGCGGGCACCCAAAACCGAGGCGTTGCTGGCGGAGAAGAGCGGGACCATCAAGATAACGGAGGTGGGCGACAAGAAATTTCTCCAGTTGATCGCCACCGTTGATAAGACCGTGGATGTGCCGCACGGGAAAAATGTTGTCATCAAAGTTCAGGACGGTGATCAAATCAAGAAGGGTGATACTCTTGCCCTCGATAAAGACGGCAATCCGATTGAGGCGCCTTATAGCGGGGTAGCGAGTGTGACCGGCAACCGGGCGCATTTGGTCTATCAAAAGAAAGAAGCAATCGAATATCCTATCACCAGTACTGTGTTCTTACGGGTGAACGATGGCAATGAAGTGGAGCAAGGTGATGCGCTGACTGAAGGCCATTATAGTCTAAAGGATCTCATGCGACTAAAGGGCGAGGGTGCCACTAAGCGCTATATTATCCACGAGATCCAGAAGATCTATGCCCTCCAGGGTCAGAGTATCAACGATAAACACTTGGAGGTGATCGTCAGCCGAATGTTTGGCCGGGTGCGGATCAAAGACGAAGGCGATAGTGAGTATATGGCTGGCGAGGTGATCTCTAAATTAGTCGCCGATCATGCGATCACTGAGCTAACTACTAAAGGTGTCCGCCCATTGACTTACGAGAGCCTGCTCTTGGGAGTCTCTAAGGCTGCCCTCTCCACCGAAGGCTTCTTATCTGCGGCTTCCTTCCAAGAAACTACTCGGGTGTTAGTGGATGCGGCGACTCGGGGAACGGTCGACCACTTACGAGGCCTTAAAGAAAATGTCATTATTGGGCGGCTGATCCCGGCTGGTACCGGCTTTAAAACCCCGGCCGCCAAAGCGGAGGCCGAAGCGGCCAGCGCAGCCGAACA
>METE01000001.1:0-27123 GCA_001771275.1 candidate division Kazan bacterium RIFCSPLOWO2_01_FULL_48_13 | reverse complement strand
TTCTACTACGGGGTTGACCCCGATAGTGAAAACTGGCACAGCTTCGCTGAAATGACCGGGTCATGCCAGTTTCTACTACGGGGTTGACAGATGATAGCGATAAGAGCTTAAATAGTCAGGTATGCCTACCATTAATCAACTGATCAGAAAGAAGCGGAAGACCGCAGCGCATAAATCAAAATCACCAGCGCTGCAGACGACTTTTAATACGCTAAAAACCAGAACGGTTGGTTTGAACAAAGGTGCGCCACAGAAGCGCGGTGTCTGCTTGAAGGTAACTACCACTACACCCAAGAAACCCAACTCCGCTCTCCGAAAGATCGCCCGGGTTAGGTTAACCAACCGGATGGAGGTTACCGCCTACATCCCCGGCATCGGTCACAACCTGCAAGAGCATTCGATCGTGACGATCCGTGGTGGACGAGTTAAAGACTTGCCCGGTGTCCGCTACCATATTATTAGAGGAACATTAGACACCGCCGGGGTAGCTAATCGCCGGCAGGGCCGCAGCAAGTATGGCGCTAAATCTGCTGCTTAATTTAATTCTGTATGTCAAGAAAAGGCCGCACTCCCAAACGCGAGATCTCTCCCGATAAGAAATACGGGAATGTTTTAGTTCAGCGGTTTATTAATAAGATTATGCTGAACGGCAAGAAGAATGTGGCCGAGCAATCGGTTTACGCCGGGCTGGAGACCGCCGGCAAAAAATTGAATAAGACCCCGATGGAAGTATTTCAAATCGTTCTGGATAATGTATCGCCGATGGTGCAACTAAGAAGCCGCCGGGTCGGTGGGGCTAACTATCAGATCCCGATGGAGGTTTCTGCTGAGCGGCGGATTATTTTGGCGATGCAGTGGCTAGTCAAATCGGCGCGCGCTCGCAAAGGGATGCCATTAAGAGATCGGTTGGCAGCCGAATTTATGGACGCTTTTAACAATACTGGTGGCGCCGTCAAGAAGAAAGAAGAAACTCACAAGATGGCCGAGGCCAACCGGGCTTTTGCTCATTTCGCTCGATTTTAAACAGTCAATCAGCGGGTCAGTCAGTTATTTATCAATCCACTAACTCACTCATACAGCTAACCTACTAAATTTCTAAGAGTGGCAGAGAGACAGTATTCACTTGAGAATACGCGCAATATTGGTATCATAGCCCATATTGATGCGGGTAAAACTACCGTCAGTGAGCGGGTGCTTTTTTATACCGGAAAAACCTACAAGATCGGCGAAGTCCACGAAGGCGAAGCGGTGATGGACTGGATGGAACAGGAACGCGAGCGCGGCATTACCATCACCTCGGCCGCTACCACTTGTTTCTGGAACGATACCCGCATCAATATTATCGATACTCCCGGACATGTTGATTTTACAGTTGAGGTCGAAAGGTCGCTGAGGGTGCTTGATGGCGGCGTGGTGGTATTTGACGGAGTGGCCGGTGTGGAGCCGCAATCCGAAACCGTCTGGCGGCAGGCTGACAAATATCATGTGCCGCGCATCTGTTTTATTAATAAGATGGATCGGATGGGAGCGGACTTCTATTTTTGCTATAAGACAATTCTGGAACGGTTGAACAACAGCGCCATCCCTATCCAGCTGCCGATCGGCGCCGCTGAAAACTATAAGGGACTGGTTGATCTCCTAACCGAGCGAGCCTATATATATCAAGACGATCTGGGCAAAGATGTATTGGAAACCGATGTGCCAGATGATATGAAGGAGTTAGTAAAAGAGTATCGCCACAAACTATTAGAGAAAATTGTTGAAACCGAGGATGCCCTGATGGAGCGGTTTCTAAGTGATCAAGCTATCACCACCGATGAGTTAAAAAAGGCGCTGCGGGCGGCCGTGATCGAAAATAAAATCGCGCCGGTGATGTGCGGCTCGGCGCTTAAAAATAAGGGCATTCAGAAACTGCTTGATGCCGTCGTTGACTATCTGCCATCACCCTTGGATGTTCCACCGTTAGAGGGGCATATCCCGGGTAGCGAGGAGCCCGTCCTGCGCAAGGCCTCGGATGACGAAAAATTTACTGCGTTGGCCTTTAAGGTGGCTACTGATCCGTTTGTGGGAAAATTAATTTACTTTAGGGTTTACGCCGGCAAATTAAAGTCCGGATCGTATATCTATAATTCGAGCAAAGGTCAGAAAGAGCGGGTGGGCCGCATCTTGCGGATGCACTCTAACCATCGCGAAGAAGTAGACGAGATCTTTGCCGGTGAGATCGGTGCCTTAGTGGGGGCCAAGAGTGTTACTACCGGCAATACTTTAGTTAATGAAGGCGATAAAGTTGTCTTAGAATCGATTACCTTCCCTGAGCCGGTTATCTCGGTGGCGGTGGAGCCTAAATCGAAGGCTGACCAAGAAAAGATGGGTATCGCTTTGGGCAAGTTAGCTGAAGAAGATCCCACCTTTCGGGTGCATACCGACGAAGAGAGCGGCCAGACAATTATCGAAGGAATGGGCGAGTTACATTTGGATATTATTGTCGATCGGATGCGCCGCGAATTTAAAGTGGAAGCCAATGTCGGCAAGCCGCAGGTAGCCTACCGAGAAACCATTACCAAAGAAGCTGATGTGGAGACTAAATATATTCGCCAGACTGGCGGCCGCGGCCAGTACGGTCATGTAGTGGTGTTGTTTGAGCCATTAGAGCGGGGCAAGGGCTTTGAATTTATTAATAAGATCTTTGGCGGCTCGATTCCCAAAGAGTACATTCCCGCTGTCGAGAAAGGCATGGCGGCGCCATCGCCGGCTATCCGATCGTGGACATCAAAGCTACCCTGCATGATGGAAGCTATCACGATGTTGATTCGTCCGAAATGGCCTTTAGCATCGCCGGGAGTATCTGTCTGCAGGATGGCGTTAAAAAGGGCGGTCCGGTTATCTTGGAGCCTATTATGAAAGTCGAGGTAGTTACTCCCGAGGATTTCGCCGGCGATGTGATGGGCGATCTATCCTCCAAACGGGGCCGGATCGAGGGGATGGACGAACGGGCTGGGGCTAAGGTGATCCACGCCTTTATTCCCCTGGCCGAGATGTTTGGCTACGCTACCAACTTAAGGTCATTAACCCAGGGGCGGGCCTCCTCAACGATGGAGTTTTATCAATACGAGAAGGTCCCCAACAACATCCAAGAGGAGATAGTTACCAAGCGCAAAGGCTAAATTTACCCCTGGTAGATTGGGGGGAGACCGGGGGTGGGCGATTTTTTGCCCATTAGCCCCTGAAAAACCCTTGCGCTCTACCTTAAACAAGTGTATTTTCTAAAAGTATCGAATATAAACGATAAAGGAGAAAGTTATGGCAGAAGCTTTTAAGAGGGATAAGGTTCATGTCAATGTTGGGACTATTGGTCATGTCGACCACGGTAAAACAACCTTGACAGCTGCAATTACTCAGGTTTTGGCTGCTAAGGGACTGGCTGAGGCCCGAAAGTTTGAAGATATTGATAACGCCCCCGAAGAGCGGGAGCGGGGTATTACTATTGCGACGAGTCATCAGGAGTACAACACTGAGAAACGGCACTATGCCCATGTTGACTGTCCCGGTCACGCTGATTACATCAAGAATATGATTACCGGCGCGGCCCAGATGGATGCCGCTATTCTGGTGGTAGCCGCCACTGATGGTCCGATGCCTCAGACCAGAGAGCATATCCTGTTGGCCCATCAGGTGGGCGTACCTCAGATGATTGTCTTTATTAACAAGGTAGATATGGTCGATGACCCCGAGTTGGTCGATCTGGTTGAGGAAGAGGTCCGCGATCTGCTGACCAAGTACGAATTCCCCGGCAAAGAGACCCCGGTCATTAGGGGATCAGCGCTGAAGGCGTTGGAGAACCCTACCGATCCGGCCGCGATTCAGCCAATTTTGGATCTGTTGAATGCGATGGACACCTATATCCCAGATCCGGTTCGGGCGTTGGATAAGCCGTTCCTGATGCCGATCGAAGATGTCTTCTCGATCAAGGGTCGCGGTACAGTGGCGACCGGTCGAGTAGAGCAGGGTATCGTTAAAATCAACGAAGAGGTAGAGATCGTCGGGATCAAGCCAACCCGCAAGGTGGTAGTAACCGGCGTTGAAATGTTTAGAAAGCTGCTAGACCAGGGCCAAGCCGGTGATAACATCGGCGCGCTGCTTCGAGGGATCGAGCGGAATGAGATCGAGCGCGGCCAGGTATTGGCTAAGCCCGGTTCCATTACTCCGCATACCGATTTTGAAGCAGAGGTGTATGTCTTAGGTAAAGAAGAAGGCGGCCGCCACACTCCGTTTACCAAAGGTTACAAGCCACAGTTCTATATCCG
This sequence comes from candidate division Kazan bacterium RIFCSPLOWO2_01_FULL_48_13, assembly GCA_001771275.1. Classification (GTDB taxonomy): domain Bacteria; phylum Patescibacteriota; class Kazan-3B-28; order Kazan-3B-28; family UBA10110; genus 2-01-FULL-49-10. The sequence continues at coordinate 22,819 of METE01000001.1, read as the reverse complement.
GACCACGGATGTAACCGGCGATGTCGAACTGCCGGCCGATCGGGAGATGGTAATGCCCGGCGACACGGTTAAGCTGGTAGTTAAATTAATTGTGCCGGTAGCGATGGATGAAGGTTTGCGGTTTGCCATTCGTGAAGGCGGCAAGACCGTCGGAGCCGGTGCGGTAACTAAGATCATCAAATAAGTTTTAAATTTAAGCTGTCCCGTCCCAACAGTTATCGGGATGGGACAGCTTGTACCTTCCCGTTAAATTGAAATCTCGATGCCTAAAATTGCTCCTAAAAAGACGGAAGACAGTAAAACTGCCACCAATAAGCAGCGGATCCGGATTAAGTTAAAAGCTTATGACCATCGGATCATCGATCAATCAGCTAAATTGATTGTTGAAACCGCGGAGCGCACTGGCGCCAATGTAGTCGGACCCATTCCGTTGCCCACCGAAAAGAAGGTTTATACTGTCCTGCGATCCACTTTCGTTCATAAAGATTCGAGGGAGCAGTTTGAGATGCGGGTGCATAAGCGCCTCATCGAGATTACCGATCCCCGGCCAAAAACCATCGACGCCCTCACCAACCTCAATCTGCCGGCGGGTGTCAGCATCGAAGTTAAGATGTAATTAGCTGGTCGGCTGGTTAGCAGGTTAGCTGGTCAGTATAAATCCTTAAATAGATAGAACCTGCATTCACCACTTCTGCGTACCGATGCTAATGGTATCAGGAGAACTGGTTATTATACTAACCAACTTTCCCGCTAAGTTCCTAACCTGCTAATAAGATGAAAGGTCTACTCGCCCGAAAAATAGATATGTCCCAGTTAATCTTGCCAGATGGCGCCGTAGCGCCGGTTACTTGGCTTACCGCTCTTCCTAATGTGGTAACCCAGGTTAAAACCGCGGCCGTCGATGGCTATGCTGCTGTTCAGATCGGAGCGGGGAGAGCCAAAAAACTTAATCGCGCCGCCCAAGGCCATCTCAAAGAACTTGATGTGCGCAAGCTGCAAGAACTTAAGGGGGAAACCGAGCTTAAACGGGGTGATAAGATCGATCTATCAATATTTGAAGTAGGAGACATTGTTTCGGTTACCGGCATCTCCAAGGGTAAGGGCTTCTCGGGTACGGTGAAACGCCACGGATTCAGCCGCGGTCCGATGGGCCACGGTCATGATCATCATCGAGCGCCTGGGAGCATCGGCCCCATGGGGATCGCTCGAGTGCTGCCTGGCAAAAGAATGTCGGGGCATCAGGGAGCGGAGCAGGTTACCACTCGGGGTTTGAAAGTTATGGCGATTGATCTTAAAACTAATACGATTGCCATTAAAGGTTCGGTGCCGGGCGCTCGGCACAGTTGGTTATTGATCCGCAAGTAAGCATATGGTCAAAACTACTCCTAAAACTTCGGCTAAAAAAACTACTGTCATTTCGGCAGAGCATTCGATTAAGCCAATTTCAGAACACAGCTTTACTAATTCTGAGATGAGTCTGCGGACTCTATCTCAGGTGTTGATCGGCCAACAGAGCAATCAACGGCGGGCGACTGCCCATATCAAGCATCGGGGCGAAGTCGCTGGTACTACCAAAAAGCCCTGGCGGCAGAAAGGAACTGGCCGGGCGCGCGTAGGTACTCGGCGAAATCCAGTCTGGCGCGGCGGCGGAGCGGTGTTTGGCCCAACTAATCAGCGCAACTTTAGCAAAAAGATCAATCGAGAACTATTGCTACCCGCTTTAGTGGCCGTATTGTCCAGTAAAGCCAAGCGCGGCGAGTTGTTCGAAGTAGCTACGCTTCCCCGGGATGGTATGAATAAAACTAAAGCCTGGTTGGCGCTGCTTTCCGGCGTACTGGATTCTCACAGCAATCTATTAGTAGCGGCTAACCATCAGCCGGCGGTTAGACTGGCGGTAAAAAATTTAAGTTATGTTCAAGTGGTATCGGCTAAGCAATTAAGCGCCCTGTCGGCCGCTGCCGCTCGACGCATTATCTTTCTACCCGGCGCTTTAACCGTATTACAGGAGAGAGCTTAATATGTCGTTAATCATTAAACATCCAGTTATCTCCGAAAAAAGCATCCAGCAGGGGAGTGTTAGCAAGTATGCTTTTGTGGTCGATCAGCGCGCCACCGCTACTCAGGTAAAAGCAGCGGTAGAGCAATTTTTTAAAGTAAAAGTAACCAAGGTTAATATGATCAATGTAGCTGGCAAGCCTAAACGCATGGGCAGACGGCGGGTCACCCGGGCCAACTGGCGAAAAGCGATCGTTACCCTGGCCTTTGGTCAATCGATCAAACTATTTGAGGAAACTGCTAAAGATGACAGTCAAAAAGCTTAAACCTATTACAGCTGGTCGGCGGAATATGAGCCAGGTAGTTAGAACTGGCGTGTTAACCGAAACCAAGCCGCTAAAAAGCCTGACTTGGGGGATGAAACGACGGAGCGGTCGCAATTCGCGGGGGGTGATTACTGTCCAGCACCGCGGCGGCGGCGCCAAGCGCCGGATGCGCTATGTTGATTTGAAGCAGACTAAATTGGGGATTCCGGGAACGATTAAATCGATCGAATACGATCCTGGTCGCTCGGCCTATATTGCCCTGGTCAACTTTTTAGACGGCGAGAAAACTTATATCTTGGCGCCGGTTGATATCAAGGTTAATGATCGAGTGGTTTACAATGTTAATACCAAGATCAAGACCGGCAACCGATTGATGCTCAAGAATATTCCGACCGGCACGGTGATCCACAACATCGAGCTGCAGCCTGGCCGGGGCGGTCAGATGGTGCGTTCGGCGGGGGGCAGTGCTTCGGTAATCGGTTTTGACAAGGGCTATGCTCAAGTGCGTGTCCCGTCTGGCGAAGTTCGGATGATTCCTGAAATCTGTTTTGCCAGTATTGGGGCACTATCCAATCCCGACCATAGCAACATCAAGATCGGCAAAGCGGGCCGCAAGCGCTGGATGGGCCGGCGGCCGATCGTGCGCGGCAAGGCGAAGAACCCGGTCGATCACCCTCATGGTGGCGGCGAGGGCGGCAGCCCGATCGGTCTCAAGCATCCCAAGACCCCAACCGGCAAACCGACTAAAGGCTACAAGACTCGTAAAAAGAATAAACCCAACTGGTATATTATCAAGCCTCGAACTAAGAAGCGGAGAAAGTAAATGTCGAGATCACTGAAAAAAGGATGGTTTATTGATGCCAAGCTCCAAAAGAAAGTGGATAAGATGATTGCGGGAGGAGCTAAGCGTCCGATCAAGACTTGGGCGCGGGCATCGACTATTACCCCGGATATGGTGGGGTTGACCTTTGAGGTTCATAACGGAAAAACTCATATTCCCGTATTTGTTACTGACAATATGGTCGGCCATCGGTTGGGCGAATTCTCTTTTACCCGCAAGTTTAAAGGCCACGGCGGTAAGATGGCTAAAGACCAAGCTAAAGCCGCCGCTGATTCTAAAAAATAATCATGCAAGTTGCTGCGAGCACTAAATTTGTCCGGATAAGTCCCAAGAAGGTGCGTCCTCACCTTAAGGATTTGCGTGGGAAAAAAGTTGTCCCAGTGCTGGCCGCGCTTAAGTTTGCTAATACTAAATCGGGCCAGTTGCTTTACAAATTGATTCATTCAGCTTCGGCTAACGCTGCCAATAACTACAACCTTAAACCAGACAATCTCAAGATTAAAATTCTCAAGGTTGACGAAGGGCCGCGATTCCGGCGCTACTGGTATCGGTCGCATGGTTCTGCCGATCTTCAGATGAAGCGCACTTCGCATTTAAATGTAATATTGGAAGAGATCACCCCTACACTTAAACCGACCACCGTTAAGCCAAAAGCCGGCAGCGTGGTAAAGTCAGCTCCGGGAGCGGCTCTGCCGTCCACCCCGGAAAAGTCCACCTCCATTCAATCAGCTGCTCCCGAGGTTAAAAAGCCGCGGCATAAGGGCGGAATCAAGCAGATATTTACTCGCACTACTCATAAGTAACCCCGTTAGAAATCTGTCATTATCTCTTTCCAACCATTACCTAAAGATTTCAACTATGCTACATCACGATATATCAATTAGGGCGCGCAAAAATACTCCGTATTTTTTCGCCCAGGATTTCTAACGGGGTAATCGCTATGGGACACAAAGTTAATCCAATCAGCGCTCGGCTCGGCTACACTTCGCAGTGGAAGTCGCGTTGGTTCGACGCTAAAAACTACGGTCCAAATCTACTGGAGGACTATAAGATCCGCAAGCTGTTGGAAGCCGAGTTAAGAAAAGCAGCGGTGGAACGGATTGAAATCGAACGGCTGCTTAACAGTGTGGTGGTAGCGATTCATACCGCACGGCCTGGTGTTATTATCGGTCGCGGCGGAGCCGGCGTGGAGGCGTTGCGCCAAAAGATTAAAAAAGCTATCGGTCGCGACATAAAGCTCGATATTCTCGAAGTTAGAAATCCAGAAGGATCGGCTACTGTGCTAGCCCATCAGATCGTTGAACAGATTGAGCGCCGAATGCCGTTTCGGCGGGCGATTAGGGGCGTGATGGAGTCGGCCAGCCGCTCGCGAGTTGACGGGATCAAGGTGGAGATCGCCGGGCGCTTGAATGGCGCAGAGATCGCGCGGCGCGAGATGTTTATCAAAGGTTCGGTGCCGTTGCATACTCTTCGCCACTTTATTGATTTTTCCAAGCAGACTGCCTTTACTACCTACGGCACCATCGGAGTCAAGGTGTGGGTGTTTCGGAAGGGAATCCAAGATGGTGGCGGTGAGACGCCCCCTAATAAAAAATAACTATGTTTATTCCTAAGAAAGTAAAATATAGAAAACAGCAGCGCGGGAGCATGAAAGGCAAAGCTACCCGCGGAAAAGAAGTAGTCTTTGGCGACTACGGGCTTAAATCGTTGGATCTGCACTGGGTGACCGCGCGCCAGATCGAAGCCGCCCGCCGCGCGATGGTAAGATTTATCAAGCGCGAAGGCAAAGTCTGGATCAGAATATTTCCGCATCAGGCCGTCACCGCCACCCCCAACGAGACCCGGATGGGCGGGGGCAAAGGTTCTGTTAGCCACTATGTGGCTACAGTTAAGCCGGGCACTATTATGTTTGAGATGTCTGGCATCACCGAGGCAGCGGCTCGGAAAGCGATGAGTCTCGCCTCGCACAAGCTGCCGGTACACACTAAATTTGTGATAAAGGAATAATTATGGAGTTAGATAAACTGCGCAAACTAACCGAAAAAGATATAGCGAAAGAGATCGTCAAGTTGCGCGAAAAGTTAGTTCGGCTGCAAGCCGAAGTCGCTATGCATCAGGCCAAAAATTTTCGAGCTTTAAGGTTGGCCCGCCACGATTTAGCTAGATTGCTGACCATTCAAAATGAACAAGCGATTATTAGAGAAGTTAATCATGAATAAACACAAGCAACGCAAAACCGGCCGGGTAGTTAGCACTCAGATGCAATCGACCATCGTGGTATCGGTCGATACGCTGATGAGCCATCCCTTATACCGCAAAAAGATTAGAAAAACTAAGCGGTTCCTGGCCCACGATCCAAAAGGAGAGGCCAGTTTGGGCGACACCGTTATTATCGAGGAGACGCGGCCAATCAGCAAACTTAAGCGGTGGCTGGTAGTTGAGGTAAAGAAAGAAGAAAAATTAACCGATGTGGCAGCGGTCGAGGAAGCTTTAAGTTAAAATCATGATCCAAGAAGGTACCAGACTAAAAGTAGCGGATAATTCGGGCGCCAAGATCGTCGGTTGCTTTAAGGTCTTGGGTGGCTCTCGCCGCCGGTACGCCTGGGTAGGCGATGTAGTAGTTGCCGCTGTTAAAGAAGCTTCCCCCAATGGTTTAGTTAAGAAAAAAGAAGTGGTGCGGGCAGTGATTGTTCGCCAACGCCACAACCTGCGGCGGAAGGACGGTTCTTATATCCGATTTGATGAGAATGCCGGCGTGATAGTCAATAAAGACAATACTCCTCGCGGCACGCGCATCTTTGGGCCGGTGGCGCGGGAGCTCCGTGATCGAGGATTTATGAAGATTATTTCTTTAGCCCCCGAGGTTCTATAAAGTTCATCAGATAGGCAATGAAGATCAAAAAAGGCGACACCGTATTAGTTATCGGAGGAAAAAATCGCGGCAAGACCGGGAAGGTTGTTTCGGTGGACTCGGTTAAGCGCACTCTTAAGATCGCCGGCGTCAATATAATGAAGCGGCATCTCAAAGCGCGGCGCAATCAGCCGGGCGGCATCACTGAGATCATCTCACCTCTGCCGTCATCAAAAGTGATGTACCTTTGTACTCATTGTGGCAATCAGCCGGTGCGGATCGGCTATAAGATAAGCGCGGCTAACACTAAAGAGCGGATCTGCAAGATATGTAAGAGCACAATATAATCATGGCAACATTCAAAGACCAATATCAGGCCGTCAGGCGGGAGCTCAAAGAAGAGCTGGGGTTAAAGTCAGTCGAGGCGGCGCCCCGCATCATTAAGGTTAATCTAAATGTTGGCGCCGGCGCGGCTCTCAATGATGGCAACTACATCGAGAAAATCATTACTGATCTCCGGCAGATCGCTGGTCAGCAGCCAATTATTACTAAGGCTAAGCAATCCATCGCTGGATTCAAGTTGAGAGAGGGCGCGCCGATTGGGGTGGCGGTAACTTTGCGGGGGAATCGCATGTTTGATTTTCTCAGCCGCTTGGTAAATGTGGCTCTGCCGCGGGTGCGCGATTTTCAAGGTATTCCGCCAACTGGATTTGACGGTCACGGCAACTACACCTTGGGAATTAAAGAGCATGTAGTATTTCCCGAGATTTCATTAGAGAATGTAGAAAAGACCTTTGGTCTATCAATTACCATTGCTACCAACGCCGGCCAGGACGACCTGGCCCGCGCCTTGCTCGCTAAACTTCGTTTTCCATTTAAACAACAGTAAACTATGGCCCGCAAAGCATTAATCAAAAAAGCTAATAGCAAACCGAAGTTTTCCACCCGGAAGATTAATCGGTGCAAGATCTGTGGTCGGGGTCACGGCTATTCCCGTGAATTTCAGATCTGCCGTATCTGTTTTAGAGAGCTCGCCAGCCAGGGTATGCTCCCCGGCATTAAGAAGGCTTCTTGGTAAGCCCCATTAGAAGTCTGTCGTTACCCATACCAACCACTACCTAAAGATTCCAACTATGTTACATCACGATATACTAATCAGAGCGCGCAAAAATAATTCCCCCGAATTATTTTTCGCCGAGGACTTCTAACGGGGTAAGACACCTAAGTATGAATACTGATCCTATTGCTGATATGTTAACGCGCATTCGCAACGCTGTCCGTCGCCAGATGAAGGAGGTAGTCTTGCCACACTCCCGGCTGAAAGCCGAGATTGGAAAGCTATTGGTTAACCGGGGATACATTAATAAATGCGAAGTATCTACCAATGATGCTGGCCGAAAGATTATCCAGCTGTCTCTGCGTTATGACGGAATTGCTCCCGCGATCGAGGGTATTCAGCGAATGAGCAAGCCGGGTCAGCGCATCTATGAGGGTTCAAACAAACTGAATAAATTAATGATTATCCATACCGGCGATACTGTCGTTTCGACCACTAATGGGCTGATGACCGGAAAACAGGCGATCAAAGCTGGTCTGGGGGGAGAGGTCCTGTTTAGAATCTGGTAAAGCTAATCGCAATGAGAAATATCAAATATCAAATATCAAATTCAGGAATTTCCGATGAAGTCGGGACTCAGCCATTTTCCATTTTCCATTTTCTATTTTTTATTTGATATTGCTTAAGCTAATGTCTAAGATTGGTAAACTACCTATTACTATTCCCGCTGGCACCACAGTTAAACTGGAGGGTGGTTTGGCTACCGTAACCGGGCCAAAGGGCGAGCTAAAATGGAAGCTGCCCCAACTAATCCAAGTTAAAGAGGAGGGCGGTCAACTCCTGGTCACCCGAGAAAACGACAGCAAGCCAGCCAAATCGCTCCACGGACTGGTTCGGAGCAAATTATTTAATATGGTCCAGGGGGTAACGGTGGGCTATACCAAAGTGATGGAGATCTTTGGAGTGGGTTACCGAGTGGAGTCCAAGGGTGATACCGTGGTGCTTAATATTGGCTTGTCTCACCCAGTTAATCTGCCGGTAATTCCGGGTACGGCCGTGACGGTAGTTAAAAATGAGATTACTGTATCCGGGATCGATAAAGAAGCGGTGGGAGAAATGGCCGCCCGGATCAGAAGCTTAAAAAAACCCGAACCATATAAAGGCAAGGGAATTAAATATCAAGGCGAAGTAATCCGCCGGAAGGCGGGGAAAGCTGCTAAGACCGCCGCCTAATGGGTCCCGTTAGAAATCTGTCGCTACTCCTCCCAAACTATTACCTAAAGCCTCCCACTATGTTACAACACCATATACTAATCAGAGCGCGTAAAAATACTCCGTATTTTTTCGCCGAGGATCTCTAACGGGATGGGTAAACTAACCAAACAACAATCCAGGGTTAAGCGTCATCGTCATGTTAGGACGAAAATTCAAGGAACTGCTCAACGGCCGCGGTTGGCGATTTACCGCAGTCTTAAACACATTTATGCCCAGCTGATAGACGATTCAGTTCAACGGACCCTGACCAGTTCATCCACAGCTAAGTTAAAACTAACTGGAACGGTGGGGAATGCTACCAAAGTGGGTGAGGAGATCGCCAAGTTAGCCAAAGACCTAAAAATTACTGAGGTAGTATTTGATCGCGGGGGATATAAATATCACGGCCAGGTTAAAGCCATTGCCGAAGGCGCCAGAAGCGGTGGATTAAAGCTATAACTATGAATAGAGAGCCCAGACATCAACGGGGGGAGCGCGAGAAATCCGAATTTATGGAGCGGGTGTTAGAGATTAATCGAGTAACCCGCGTAGTTAAAGGCGGCAAACGGATGCGATTTCGTGCCCTCGTCGTAATCGGCGACCAAAAAGGTCGGATTAGCTGCGGATTAGGCAAAGCTGGCGATGTTAGTACCGCGGTTGGAAAAGCGGTGGCCAGCGCCCGCAAACGGTTAATCACTATCTATCGTAAAAGCTCCAGCATTCCATACCCGGTAGAGAGCCAATATAAAAGTGCTCGGGTGCTGCTTAAACCGGCGCCGGCGGGAACCGGTATTATTGCCGGCGGGGCGATGCGGGTAGTGCTACAATTAGCCGGAGTCAAAGATGTGGTCGGTAAAGCGCTCGGCTCACAGAACAAAACCAGTAACGCGTTAGCTACCATCAAGGCGCTGGCTACCTTGCGTGATCGACGCCAGTTCTTGCCACCGGGCGAGTTGGCGACCGCTAAAAAACCTACTAAATCAGCCGAATAATTAAATAGTTATGCAACTGCACGAAATTACTTCTGAGAAAACCAGCAAAGACCGTCGCCGAGTTGGCCGAGGGATCGGTTCGGGTATGGGTAAAACTTCGGGGCGGGGGACTAAGGGACAGAAGTCCAGAACGGGGGGTGGAGTCCCGGCGCATTTTGAAGGCGGCCAGACGCCAATTATTCGGCGCCTGCCCAAACATAAAGGTTTTCGGCGCCCTCATCGGCCCGTTACTTTTGTCATCAACCTAACTCATCTGGCCCAGTTCGCCGATAATGGTCTGCTAACCCTTAAAAGTCTTACCGATCGCGGATATTTGAACTCGGGCGAGCGGGTGAAGATCTTGGGCAGCGGGGAGATTACCACAGCCGTTAGGGTAGAGGCCAACGCCATTTCTCACAGCGCTAAAAGCAAGATCGAAGCGGCCGGCGGCACGGTAACAATTATTTAACTATGTGGCAGCAAGTTATTCAAATCTGGCGGCATAAGGATTTACGGGTGCGCATTCTCTGGACGCTAAGTTTATTAGTCCTCTTTCGGATTGTTTCTCTGATTCCCATCCCGGGTGTTGATGCTGCCCAACTTGATCAGTTATTTAGTCAGAATCAATTCTTAGGTTTAATCGATATCTTCTCTGGCGGTTCCTTAAGCAACTTCTCGATTGCGTTAATGGGTGTTGCCCCTTACATCAATGCTTCTATTATTATGCAGTTGATGACGATGGCGGTTCCCTCCGTTGAAGCGCTGCAAAAAGAGGGAGACTATGGCCGGCGCAAGATCAACCAGTATACCCGCTACCTGACCGTGCCGCTTTCAATTATGCAGGCCTATGGCATGATCCTATTGCTGCAGCGGTCCGAGTTCAAGATCCTGGAGAATATGGGCCTATATCGTCTACTGGCGCTGCTGCTGATCGTCACAGCCGGAACCATTTTAGTAATGTGGATTGGTGAGCTGATCAGCGAATACGGGGTTGGCAACGGCATCTCGTTGATCATCTTTTTGGGAATCGTTTCGCGCTTCCCTAGTTTATTCACCGAGACAGCTGCCTCATTTGATATGGGCAAGCTATCTCGGATTTTGGCCTTTGTTATTATTGCCGCCCTCACCATCTACTTTATTGTCTATGTCATGGAAGGGCAGCGAAACATTCCCATCTCCTATGCGGGAAGGGGGCGAGCCAACCGGTTATGGGGCAGCTCTACCAGCAACCTGCCTTTAAAGGTCAATCAGGCCGGGGTGATTCCGATCATCTTTGCCCTATCATTATTAGTTTTCCCCAGCATGATTGCGGCATTGTTCGCGGGGGCCCGCAGCCCCTGGCTGGCGCAGAGCGCGGTCTGGGTTAAGAATTTATTTGAGAATCAAGTCTTCTACGGCGTTCTCTACTTCTTGCTGGTTATCTTCTTCACCTATTTCTATACCTGGGTTGTGTTCAAGCCCGCTAATGTAGCGGAGAACCTGCAGAAGTCCGGTGCTTTTATCCCCGGAATCCGGCCTGGTCGCCAGACAGTGGAGTTTCTGTCATTTGTCAGCAATCGCATTACCTTGGCGGGTTCGCTGTTCTTGGCGTTAGTGGCGTTGCTGCCCATTTTAATCCAAGCTTTTATTAAGATGCCCAGCCTGACCTTGGGCGGCACCAGCGTCCTGATCGTGGTCAGCGTAGCCCTGGAAACGATGCGGCAGATTCGGGCCCAGCTGGTAATGAAAAAATATGAAGACCTCTAATCGCTTAGCGGATATTATTTTGTACGGCGGTCCGGCTTCGGGTAAAAGTACCCAGGCGGAGTTGCTGGCCAAAACTCTCAAGGCTGCTCATATGAATATGGGCGGGTTGCTGCGCGACGAACTAAAGCGCGGCGGCAAAGTCGCAGCTGATATTAACAAGTATATGGCGGCTGGCAAATTGGTGCCCGAACGGATTACCTCGACCCTGGTCAAATTGTTTATTAAAAAAATTCCCAGCCGCCGGCGCATCGTCTTTGACGGCTATCCTCGTCGAATGCTGCAAGTTCGAATAATCGAACCAGCGATTACTAAAGCCCATCGCCACACCTTATTTGTTTTTATTGATCTGCCTGCCAAAGTAGCCAAAGCGAGAATTGTTAAACGGGCGCGAACCCAAAAACGCCCGGACGATGCCAAGGCGACGGTGATCAATGAGCGCATCAATATTTTTCGAAAAAATTCCCAGCCTATCCTTAAATTCTATCGTTCATCGGGGCGCTTAATCACTATTAATGGTGATCAGACCATCGTAGCTATTCAGCGCGATATCGCCCGAGCCATTAAATAATGACTAAGGTACCTACAAAATCGGCCGCCCAGATTACGGCGATGCGCGAAGGGGGCGCCAAGCTGGTGGAGGTCCTTAAGTCGGTAGTAGAGCTGGTTCGGGTAGGGGTATCTTTAACAGAATTGGATCAGTTGGCTTTCAGCCGCATCAAGGAGCTGGGAGCCCAGCCATCATTTTTGGGCTATCAGGACTATCCGGCCACCCTTTGTACTTCGGTTAACAATGGGATAGTCCACTGTATTCCTAACAGCTACCAGCTGCAGGAGGGTGATCTTTTAAGTATTGATTGCGGGTTGATCTGGAAGGGGATGCATACCGATTCGGCGGTCAGCGTCATTGTGGGCCGGGACATCCACGGTTATCAGCCCCTACTCACTGCGGTCTACCGGGCCTTGTTGGCGGGGACCGCCGAGGTAGCGGCTGGGGTCACGGTCGGTCGGATATCCAGAGCCATTGAGGAGTCGCTCTCTCTGGGAAATCTCACTATTATGCGGCAATTCGTCGGTCACGGGGTGGGGGAAAAGTTGCATGAGGCTCCCATCATTCCCAATGTCGTTGGCCACGACAAGGATGTCTGGCTCCCCTCGGGCAGCGTCGTTGCCATCGAGCCGATCGCAGGTACTGGGGGAGAGGCCCACGGCACCGATCCCGACGGCTGGTGCGCCCGCACCCTGGACGGCGCCCCCGTAGCCCATTTCGAACACACGGTATTGGTAACTGAGGTGGGTGGAGAGGTTCTAACCCCCCTCGACTCAATTATCCAGTTCAGGCCTTGATTAAATCTTAAGAATCATTATAATAGTCAAGTAACAGATTATGTCCGACAAACAGGTTATTGAAGTTAAGGGTCGGGTCATCGAAGCTCTCCCCAACGCCCACTTCCGGGTGGAGATTGAGGGCGGGCATGTCATCCTCTGTCATATTTCTGGCAAGATGCGGATGCACTACATCAAGATCCTGCCGGGCGATACCGTCACGGTCGAGATGAGCCCTTACGACATCGAAAAAGGTCGGATCGTTTATCGGCACAAATAAGTCGCCGGTTGGTTAGTCAGTAACTAAAATTCAAGTTAGGAGAGGGATGAATCCCGTTAGAAATCTGCCGTCACCCTGCCCAACCGTCATCTAAAGATTTCAGCTATATTGCATCACGATATATTAATTAGAGCGCGCAAAAATACTTTAGTATTTTGCGCCGAGGATTTCTAACGGGATGAAAGTTCGGACTTCTGTCAAAAAGATGTGCAAAAACTGCCGGGTCATTCGGCGGAAGCGCCGAGTGCGGATTATCTGCACCAACCCGAAACATAAGCAAGTGCAAGGCTAATGGTTAGAATATTAGGTATTCAGTTGCCCCAGGGAAAGCGAATGGAATTCGCCCTGACTTATATTTATGGTATCGGTCCGGCTAGAGCCAGAGAGATATTAGCCGAGGCAAAAATTGATATTAATAAACGCAGTGATGTGTTAACCGAAGAGGAGGCCAATCGCATCAAGGAGACCATTGAAAAAACCTATCGGGTGGAAGGCGATCTGCGGCGCGAAACCTCTATGAATATTAAAAGATTAAAAGACATTGGCGCCTATCGCGGCGACCGCCACAAGAAAAACCTGCCGGCCAGAGGCCAGACCACCAAGACCAATGCCCGCACCAAGCGGGGCAAACGGGTAACGGTGGGCAGCGGCCGCAAGAAATCGGCCGAGAAGACTTAATAGCCAGATAGCAGGTTGGCGGGTTAGGTTACTGACTAGCTGGCCCGCTAAGTTCCTAACCAATTAACATATGTCTCGAAAGAAACGACTTCAAAAAAAGGCAGAGAAAGGCCGGAAAGCCGAAGCTAAGCGGCAGGCTTATCAAACCAAAATCGCAGCCAAGGCCCGCACTAAGAAAAAAACCAAGCGGGTAGTTCCCGAAGGCAAGGTCTATATTCAGTCCTCATTTAATAACACTTTCATTACTATTACTGATCTAAAAGGCGAGGTGATCTCGTGGAGCAGCGCTGGCAGCGCCGGATTCAAAGGTTCACGCAAATCGACTCCGTATGCCTCGTCGATGGCGGCGAAGAACGCTGCCACTAAAGCCGTTGAATTGGGAATGATCAAAGTGGATGTATTTGTTAAAGGGGTCGGGAGTGGTCGGGACGCTGCCATTAGATCATTGGACGCCGCTGGGTTAACCGTAGTCGGGATCAAAGATGTTACTCCACTGCCCCATAACGGTCCGCGTCCGCGTAAAGCCAGGAGAGTATAATGGGTAGATATACTGGACCAAAATTAAGGAAGATCAGACGGTTTGGCGAAGATTTCGCTCTATTCTCCGATCGGAGTACCGCCGCTAAGTTTGTTAAATCTCAGCGCAAGCAGCCGCCGGGTGCTCACGGGGGCACTCAGTCCTTCCGCAAATACACTGGCTACGGTTTGCAACTGCGTGAAAAACAGAAGGCTCGGATCTTTTATCACATCAGCGAGAGCCAAATGCGCCGTTATTACGGGATGGCCTCTCATCGATCGGGTTCGGCTAGCGATAACTTTATGCAGATCTTAGAGTCACGGCTGGATAATGTGATCTATCGGGCCGGTTGGGCCAATTCACACCCCCAGGCGCGCCAGTGGTTAACTCACGGCCAACTGGCGTTTAACGGCCGCAAAGTTACTATTCCATCCATCTTGGTTAAGGCGGGAGATCGGATCGAACTGATCAGCAAGAGTGGCAAACTTAAAGAAATCATTGGGGCTTATGCCGTCGCCAATAAACCGGTCAGTTGGCTAAAAGTCGATCACACCAAATTGGTGATCGAAGTTAAGGATCTGCCGGCACGGGCCGAGATCGATCTGCCGGTCGATGAATCATTAATCATTGAGTTTTATTCACGATAATTTTAAGGATTGGAGGGCGAAAGTGGAAGCAATTAATATCCCAGCCATCAAGATAGTCAAAGACGAAGGCAACTCCGCGGTGTTTGTGATCGAACCGTTCTATCCCGGATATGGCACTACCGTCGGCAACGCGCTGCGTCGGGTGCTATTAACCTCTCTGCCGGGTGCCGCTGCTACTGCTTTTCGGATTAGTGGAGTGGATCACGAGTTTACCACTATCGATGGGGTTAAAGAAGATGTGGTAGAAATTATGCTGAATATTAAAAATCTCTGCTTCACCATGTATGAAGAAGGATCGGTTACTGCCAGCTTTAAAGTAAGCAAAGCTGGCGCGGTGACCGGGCATGATCTTAAGCTGCCGAGTTCAGTGGAATTGGTTAATCCCGATCAACTGATTGCTACCTTGACCGCCAATCGTCCATTCGAGGGCGAGGTGAGGATCGAACGCGGCCGCGGCTACCTATTAAGTGAAGAGATTGACGACAAAGAATTTGCTATTGGTACTATCGCGATCGACGCGGTGTTCTCGCCAGTGCGGCGGTGCAGCATCCAGGTGGAAAGCACCCGGGTAGGCGAGCGGGTCGATTACGACAAGCTGACTATCGAAGTGGAGACCGATGACACTATCACTCCGAGAGAAGCCATTAAGCAATCGGCTGACATCCTGCTGGCCCAGTTTGGCACTTTAACCGAAACTCCGATCCCGGTTAATAAGCCGGAAGAGGTAAGCGAGGCTCCGGCCGAAGAACCCGCTGGTGAAGAAGAGACTTCTGCCGCCAAAGGCAACGACCCAAAGAACTTTTCGGTAGAAGAGATCAATCTCTCTATCCGTACCACCAACGCCTTGGTTCAGAACGGAGTAAAGAAGGTAAAAGATATCCTGGGGGCTTCCCGCAAGGGCTTGTTGGAGATGAAGGGAGTGGGCGAGCGAGCGGTTACCGAAATTGCGGATAAGATGGATGAATTAGGTTTGGAGTTTAACTAAATCAATTTGATAGCAGTATGAAACAGGTTACTGGAGGAAAAATCGGCCGAGTAAAAAAGAAGCGGGAGAGCCTGCTGACTAACTTGGCGTCGTCTCTGATCCTGTACGAAAAAGCTACTACCACTTTGGCCAAGGCCAAATTAGTGCTGCCGATCGTAGAAAGATTAACTCATCGAGCCAAGACCCCCTCGCTGGTCACCAAGCAGTATTTAATGAAGCGTCTATTTAGTAATCAGCTATTGGTTAAGAAATTAACCAAAGAGATCGCTCCCCGGTACGCCAAAAAAACCGGTGGATACTTGCGGATAATTAAGCTGTCGTCCCGGCCGGGCGATCGGGCCAAGATGGCGCGGATTGAGTTTGTTTAATATTTTAATATGAATCCCGTTAGAAATCTGTCGTTACTCCCACTCAACCATTACCTAAGGATTCCAACTATGTTACATCACAATATATTAATTAGAGCGCGCAAAAATACTCCGTATTTTTTCGCCGAGGATTTCTAACGGAATGAAAAAGACTACCCGGAGACCACTCCCTGCGGAAATAAAAGAGATCTGGCACCTCATCGATGCCCAGGGATTAGTGTTGGGTAGATTAGCCACCCGGGTGGCAAGCATCCTGATGGGCAAGACGGTTCCCAGCTTTGACCCGGCCATCACCCCCAAGACCAAAGTGGTGGTGATCAATGCTAACGATATAAAAGTAACTGGTAGGAAATTAGAGCAGAAAGAATACATTCGCTACACTGGATATCCGGGTGGGATAAGGCGGAAGCCCCTCGCTCGGGTGATGGCAGAAAAATCACCGGAAGCGCTCCGCCACGCCGTGTACGGCATGCTGCCTAAAAACCGGCTACGAAAAGGGCGGATGGATAATCTAAAGATATATGCCGGGGGAGATCATCCCCATCAAGCGCAGAACCCCATTAAATTAGAACTGTAATATGACACCCACCGATCCCAAATTTACCGGAAAATACAGCTATGGCACTGGTCGCCGTAAGACTGCGACCGCGCGGGTTAGGTTATATGAGGGTAGCGGCCAGGTGGTGGTTAATAATAAACCAGCCAAGACCTACCTCTCTCCCGCCAGCCTGTTGGATGTGGTGTTGCAGCCATTGGTGGCCGTGGGAATGAAGGATCGTTTTGATATTTCGATAATCGTTAGTGGTGGCGGACCTCGCGGCCAGGCGGATGCTATTCGTCACGGCATCGCCCGGGCGTTATTGGATGTGGATGTGACTATGCGCAAAACCTTAAAGAGCGCTGGGCTGTTAACCAGAGACCCCAGGGCCAAAGAACGCAAGAAGCCCGGATTGAAGCGAGCTCGCCGCGCCCCTCAGTTTGCAAAAAGATAGCAACGCTATCTTTTTGCCCCGAGTCATTTGGGGCTACCTCACTCATTTACTAACTCGCTGTTCCGCTAATACACTAACCCGCTAACATGTTCAAAACCATCAAACAATTTATCCAAGAAGCGCTCCGTGAGTTAGGCCGGGTAACTTGGCCAAGCCGGATAACCGTTATTCGCATGACCATCGGTGTGGTCATCGTCTCGGCGCTGTTTGGCCTGTTTGCCGGGTTGGCTGATTTAGGCATTACTACTGCCTTAAGAGAGATGCTGATCCTAAAAGGATCTCAGCCGGCCGCTACCGGACAGAATTCACCGATCCAAGTTAATCCCGGCGATGTTCAAGTAGAAACTACTCCAGCGAAGTAAAATGACAGAAGAAACTAACCCACAAGCAGAAGAGGTTATCGAAGAGACGCCCAATGGCGATAAAATCACTTTGGATGCTTTAAACGATGCCGGTCCGGGTAGTTGGTATGTGTTACATACCTATTCTGGTTATGAAGATGCGGTAGCCGACAGCCTGCGCCAGCGTATCGAATCACTCGATATGGGCGATAAGATTTTTAAAGTATTAGTCCCGAAAGAAAAACAGATTGAGATTAAGAATGGTAAACGCAAGACGGTCGAGAAAAAAATCTTCCCCGGTTATGTTTTAGTTAAAATGATTGTTACCGAAGCCTCTTGGTATGTTGTTCGCAACACCCCCAATGTTACCGGTTTCATTGGTTCTGGTACTGTGCCGGTTCCCATCGCCGATTCCGAGATGGACACCATCAAAAAGCGGATGCGAGTAGAAGAACCTAAACATAAGATAGATTTGCGGATGGGGGATTTGGTTCATATCAACGATGGTCCGTTTAAAGATTACGACGGAGCAGTTAGCGAAATTGATGAATCTCGCGGCAAGATTAAAGTGTTAGTTTCCATCTTTGGCCGCGAAACTCCCGTCGAATTAGATTTCCTCCAAGTCAAAAAAGTCTAATAGCGGGTCAGCAGGTTAGCAGGTAAGTAAAATAGAAAATGGGGGATAGGGATTATAAAAATCTGCAGATCTGGCAAAAAGCTGACCAACTGGCGAAGGACATATATTTATTAACTAAGTCCTTCCCGAAAAGTGAATCGTTTAACTTAACCTCGCAACTGCAAAGAGCATCCCTATCAATTCCTACTAATATCGTTGAGGGATTTTATAGGGGGAGAAAAGAGTTTGTGAGATTTCTGATTATTGCCATTGGCTCACTCAAGGAAGCCGAGTATCTAATGGACATAGCTGCTTCCCGTTGCTACATCACAGATATTGAACACAAGAATATTCAGGATAAACTAATTGAGTTGTCTAAAATGATGTCGGTGTTTACTAAAAAAATTCGTTTATCCCAATTTGCCAATACCGTAACCCGCTAATATACTAACTGTCCCGCTAATCTGCTAACCCGCTGTCCCGCTAACCCGCTAATATACTAACTGTCCCGCTAATCTGCTAACCCGCTGTCCCGCTAACCCGCTAATATACTAACCCGCTAAATCACTAACTATGGCCCAAAAAGGTAAAATCCAGAAAAAGGTTAAGCGTCCGTTAATCAAGCTAATCTGCACCGAATGTAAGCAGAGGTATTATCATACGCGCAAGAACCCGACTAATACCCCAGATCGGATCAATCACCTTAAGTTCTGCAAGATCTGCCGCAAACGCACCCCCCACAAAGAAACCAAATAGATTGTCATTGCGAGTCTGTCAGCTGACGGATCGAAGCATCTAGGCCTTCAGGGCCGTTTTCGTCATTCTGGCTTGCCGCGCCCCGTAGTGAGCTCTGCTCTACTACTGGGGTCCAGAATCTTTACAATACTCTTTCGCTACCACTTTGCGTGGTCCTTGCGTGGTAGCACCGAAAGGACGGCCAGTCGTCGGAACTATCAATTGGCTAAATCCCTGGGCGCTCTCGCTGAACTCGTCGTCCGTCAGCTGACGGACTCCTCAGACAACAGCTCCGCCCAACCCGGATTTAGCTCAATTGAGGATGTTCCTCCTCCGATGGCGATAAAACTACGGTAAAACCCCACTCCCTCCTCCTGTCATCCTGAAAACACTTAACTGCCGTAGGCCTATCATAAATAACTTATTCAGGATCTAATAAACCCCGCTCCCAAAACGGGGTTTATGGTAAAATACATCTGTTGATACATAGGGGTGTCGTTCAGTGGTAGGACAGTCCTCTCCAAAAGGACAAACGAGGGTTCGATTCCTTCCGCCCCTGCCATGAATTGGCCGATCTCATCCGAGGTCGGCGAATTTATTGTAGCCGGAAGAATCGAACCATGGGAAAGGGGTCGGGGAAACGGGAGTTTCCCCGTAGTGGAGGCAACCTGCTAATATAGTATTAGCAGGTGTCGGAACCGCAAGGGTCCGAAGAGGGGTGAGGCAGCCCGAACCCCGACGGGTTCTAGTCCGTCAGCTGACGGACGGATTCCTTCCGCCCCTGCCAAATTATTCTCTGCTGTGGGGGCAGACAATTTTATGTACCCATCGTGAGGTTAGAACCTGATAAGATAAGGCTATGGAAATAGATGTTCAAAAATTAGCTAACGAAATATTAAACTTTACCAAGGCTAAAAGCGTTTTTCTTTACGGATCCAGAGCAAGAGGCGATTATCTGGAAGATAGCGACTATGAAATTGGAGTTTTAATAGAAAAAGATAAGTACATTGGGAGAAGCGAGATCAAAGAGAAGTTTGGCATTAAAGGAGTAAGCATATTTCCTTTTTGCTACGAAGATTTTATTGCTGGTAATCCAGATACCCCCTTTGTCAAATCAATTTATCTCATGGATGTTATTTCTTCTGGTAAAACTTTGGCTGGCGAAGATGTAATTAAAAATCTGCCCTTGCTCCAAATTACCCTATTGGACGTTATTCAGGATGTCGGATTTAATCTGGGTTATGCTTTGGCTGCTACACATTCGTTTAGAAATGGCGACAACACCACAGCAACTCTACACTTCATCAAATCTTGTTTGTTTGGAACCAGAGATTATGCCATGTTCAAAAAACAAAAATACTCCGTTGCTTATGATGACATTGCGGCCGAGGCAGAGAGTTTGGGGTTAGGAACGTATTCGGATCTGCCAGTTATAGCCAACAAGTTGAGAAAAGGAGAAGTGGCCTTGGACGAAAAAAGCCTGTTTAAGAATATATCCTACCTTAACCAACTTATAGAGAGGGAAGCTTCGGAGGTTTACAATAGAGAGGGTAATGTCGTGCTAATTAAGTAAGTTAAAGCAAGTCGAGCACGTAAGCACGTCCATCTAATTGTTTGAAAATAGTCCTAACTTCCTCCACCACGGTCTGCCATAAGAAAATACCGAACTTCCTGTTCGGTGTTTTTCTACTGGAAATTTTCAGGTAGATATCAGACAATGTTCATGTAATTATTGGCTTAGCTGGGAGGAGGCATTATGCCCAAGAAAAAAGGTCTTAAGCATTTCGACAGTTGGATAGCTGTCGGTGTTGTTAGTATTGCGCTTATCATGACTGGTATGACCGTATTTAATACAGCCGCGTTGAGTAATACCGATAACACAACACTATTTCCCAGTTTATATTTTGATTGGAGGTCCCAGTTTATATCCGTGGCCTCTCCGTCCGGTCCGGTAGAGGCTGGCCCCAAAACCCATATTGCTTACTATAGTATTAATCCGGATAAGCACTGTCTAGAATACTTCTATACCTCCGACACTCCAACATGCATCGGGTGGAACAGCCCAGGGCCATTGAAATCTTTTAAGTTGGACTTAGAGGGAACGGCCGTCACTAATATTAATGGTCGTATGCTCACAGCTGAGGTTAGTGTCCCCCTCAAGAATGTGTTCCATACCCTTACTAGTACGGTTTCTCAGGGTTCTGCTACCATGACATTCCCAGAAGGATTTTTTCCCACATACGATCAAACCACTTATGGCGCCAGGGTGGATATCTATGTTGATGCCACAGATGTGGCCAGTGGCAGCACTCTGAGAGGCCTATTCGCAGGGATGACGGGAGAGAATGGTATCTCCATCCCATATGTCTCCCTTGATAGTTACGGGGTAGTGGGGGACAGCTTAAACACACCTAACCCATCACACTGGGTGACGATCACCAAACCAGTGCTTGAGGTTTCTCTCCACCCCGAATCGCCGATCGGAGCGTTGCCAGTTCAGTATTCAGCCGAGGTGGCTAGGTTCATTTTGTATGCTCCGTCGTCAGCCATTGGAGACGTAAACATGTTCTCATTAAGAATGAGCGGATCCGTGGTAGCGTCGATCTTGCAGCCCAAGGGTAGGTACAAGATGCAGTACGCCTACGTGTATGTTGGTTCTAATTTGATTGGGATCAGCGCGTGGGAGCCGCAGGGTAGCGACTTGGTAGCTTATGTTAACACTAGCTTGGGGACTGTCAGCTCAGGGACGTCGAAGGTAGTAAGTATTCGTACCTTATTGGAAGGAGTCCACAGTGGCGACACCCTTACTTTAACCCTGGATCAGCTGGGCCCTAATGCCAAGGTTGAATTTCAAACAGTGCCGATTAGTGGGCACACCCTGACTCTGACATCGAGTGACAAGGGTGGTGGAAAGAAAAAGTAGCCTAGCTGCCATGCCAACTCGTGATAGGGTGGTTGTATACCCAATTGACACAGACATAATCTCGGGGTATATTGTCGGTGTTATGAACAAGCTTTCTCATATCACTGTAAGCAAGAAGATTCTGGGAGGAGTACCGACTATTAGAGGGACTCGTGTTCCTGTTGATACGATAGCCAGTTTTATCTTGCACAAAAAAACCAGCGAAATTTATAAAGAGTTTCCTGGCATCACCAGGGCTCAGGTTGGCGATGTGCGTAAGTTCATGATCCAGCGAGCCACTAGTTAATTTCTTGGCTCATGTCTAAAGATAGACATAGATATCGGGTGCTTCTTGACGAAGGAGTGCCGGTTAGCTTTGGTAAATATCTAAAAAATGCTCGTCACAATGTTGAACACATCAAGATAGATGCTCAACATCTGATGGGTAAGGACGACAGTAGGGTAGTAGGCTACGCTGTAAAGGAAAAACGAATTCTAATAGCCACTGATGCAGACTTTTCTCATAGAAGATCAGATCTTGTTGGACAAATTGTCAAACTTAATGGAGCTGTAATACGCATTTCCGGATCGGCTTTGCCGGAGTCGTTAAAAATTATCTGGCAGCGTCAGGCAAGAAATCTGCCTCGCTATCCCAAAGGGATATTTGTTATAGGGCTCAATAGCTGTAAGAAACTGACTCAAGGTTAATCATGGCTACTGCGTATCATTTGTCGCATTTTCTCCCTACAATCTATAATGAATCGTAGAGGCAGCATTGGCCCCAAAACCCTCCATTTTTACTCCTTAGGAATAACCGGAATTCAGCTGTCCCGCCAGCAAAATAGTCAGTCGCTCGAAGTAATTCATCTCAGAAGTGTCCATTGGTGGTTTTACGCCAGCGGGAGTACGCTTAAAGAAGTGTTGTTGGTGTATTTTTAATATGGTTAATAAATCAAACAAGGGCCTCTTCCAAAGCCCAATATCCATCGTAATTGTTGTAGGGATTTTTGTTCTCGGTTGTATTAGTTATATCGGTGTAAGGCAATATAAAAATTCTCAAACACCAATTTCCGCACCCACTCAGGGCGTGCCCGCTACGAGCGCATCCGCAATTACTTCACTGCCACCCAGTATGGTAGGTATCAATACTCATACGGAGCTATACGGCACAGGCGCTGACCCTGGCATAATTACACTGGGCCCAAAGGTTGGCGGCCATCCAGGCTGGGAACCTTACGAGCATAAGCCTGGTATGAGCTTTGAAGCTTATAAAGGCGGTTCGCCCGTACTCGCACCGTTCGATATGGTGTTAGTTGGCTTTCGAGATACCAGTACTCAGATTGTTTCGGGAGGATTATCTACCCATTCCGATGATGTAAAATTATTCTTCGAGT